>CAWADQ010000070.1:0-48939 GCA_963780835.1 uncultured Actinomycetota bacterium
TGGTGCTGCAGCCGACGCGGGCCATCGCGCGCAAGAACGTCGACGTGGGTCTTGCGCTGGCCGCCGAGCTCGGCGGCACGTTCTGGCTCACCGGTCCGGCCGAGGACGGGTTCGCCGCCGAACTCGACCGCCTCGTCGCGCGGGCCGAGGTACCGGTGCACCGCGGCGTGTCGGCCCGGGTCTCGATGGCGGCTGCCTACGCCGCCTGTGACGTCGTCGTCCTGCCGTCGTCGTGGGAGGGCTTCGGCCTGCCGCTCGTCGAGTCGGCGTTGCACCGCCGCCCCATCGCCGTCGGCAACTTCCCGGTGGCGCGCGAGCTCGCTGCGTTCGGCTTCCGCTGGTTCACCCCGGGCGATCCCGGGCCGCTGCGACGCTGGCTCGCCGATCCTGACCCCGACCTGCTCGACCACAACGAGGCGCTGGCCCGGCGGCACTTCGGCATCGACGCGCTCGTGCGCCGGCTCGACCTCCTCCTGTCGGAGGTCCCGATATGCCACCATTCCGGCTCTTCGCAAGACGGGAACGCAGAAGAAGGGAACGCCACCGCATGCGACTGCTTGACGGCCTGATCACCCGACTGCTCGACGGGCCGCTGGAGGCCCTCGTCACGAAGAAGGTCGACGAACGGGTGGACGCCCTCAAGCTCGACGCGCTCTACCGTCACCGCTGGCACGGCGACGCGAGCCGGCTGCGGATCCACGAGACCGCTGTGGTCAACAACGCGCTGTTCAACGTCTCCGGCGGCACGATCACCGTCGGCAAGGACGCGTTCTTCGGCCACGACGTCGCGATCCTCACCGGCACCCACGACATCGAGAAGTTCGGCCGCGAACGCCAGCTCGCCTTCCCGCGCTCGGGACGCGACGTCGTGATCGGGGAGGGGGTGTGGCTCGCCAGCCACGTCCTCGTGCTCGGCCCGCTCACGATCGGGGAGCACGCCGTGGTGGCGGGTGGCTCGCTGGTGCGCGAGGACGTCGCGCCCTACACGGTCGTCGCCGGGCGCCCCGCGAAGGTGGTGAGGACGATCCCGCGGCCGGACGCGGCGCCGGTCGCCGAGGCCGGCACATGAGGGTCGAGATCGGTGCCGGCGAGAAGCCGCACCCCGACTACGAGGTGCACGTCGACCTGCTGCCCCTGCCCGACGTCGAGGTCCTGGCGGGGGCGGACCGGCTGCCGTTCGCGACGGGCTCGGTGACGGCCCTGCGGGCGAACCACGTGCTGGAGCACCAGAGCTACGAGCTGATCGCGGAGACCCTGCGCGAGTGGGCCCGGGTGCTCGCTCCCGGCGGCCGGCTCGACATCGGCGTGCCTGACGCCCGGTTCGTGGCGGAGCAGTGGGTGCGCGGGGAGATCGACACCGCCGAGGCCAACTACTGGATCCTCGGGGGGCATTCCGACCGGGCCGCGCACCGCGGCGTCGACGCACGGGGCGTGCCGCTGTGGATCTGGAACGCCCACCACACGATGTTCGACGCGGAGTCGCTGCGGGCGGCCGTCGAGGAGTTCTTCGACGTCGAGGAGCTGTTCACCTACGACATCCGCAACCTGCGCCTCTACGGCCGCGCCCGCCGCTGAGCGCGGGGCGAGGGCGGTGATCCCCCGCTACGGGTGCCTGCGGCAGTGGTGGCCCGATGATCCCCGGCTGGGGGTGTGGGTGGCGGTGACGACGACCGCGTACACCCGCAACCCGCGATCACTGCCCTGGACACCCGTAGCGGGGGATCATGGCGCCGCGCCCCGCCGGCCGAGATCCGTCAGAAACTTCCTACAGGACCTTGGACAGGAACGCCTGGGTGCGCTCGTGCTTCGGGTTCGCCAGCACCTCGCGCGGCGCCCCGGCCTCCACGATCCGGCCCTCGTCCATGAACACCAGCGAGTCGGCCACCTCGCGGGCGAAGCCCATCTCGTGGGTGACGACCACCATCGTCATGCCGTCGCGGGCGAGCCCGCGCATGACGTCGAGCACCTCGCCGACGAGCTCGGGGTCCAGCGCGGAGGTCGGCTCGTCGAACAGCATCAGCCGCGGCTCCATCGCCAGCGCCCGGGCGATCGCCACGCGCTGCTGCTGGCCGCCCGAGAGCTGCGAGGGGTAGTTGTCGCTGCGGTTGCCCAGCCCGACCCGGTCCAGCAGCCGCGCGGCGGCCTCCCGCGCCTGCTTCTTGTTCGTCCGGCGCACCGTGCACGGCGCCTCCATGACGTTCTCGATCGCCGTCTTGTGCGGGAACAGGTTGAACCGCTGGAACACCATGCCGATGTCGCGGCGCTGCCGGGCGACCTCCGACTCGCGCAGCTCGTGGAGCTTGTCGCCGCGCCTGCGGTAGCCGATCAGCTCGCCGTCGACGGTCATCGTCCCGGCGTCGATCGACTCCAGGTGGTTGATGCAGCGCAGGAACGTCGACTTGCCCGACCCGGACGGCCCGATCACGCAGGCGACCTCGCCGGGCTGCACGGTGAGGTCGATCCCGCGCAGCACCTCGACATGGCCGAAGCTCTTGTGGATGCCGACCGCCTCGACCATCGGCCTGGCCGTGCTCGTTGTCCGTCATTTCGCTCCCGCCGTCCAGCGCTTGGGCAGCAGGCGCGCGCCGGTCGGCCCCTGGTGCACGCCTCGTCCGTAACGCCGCTCCACGAACCCCTGCCCGATCGAGAGCACCGACGTCAGCGCCAGGTACCAGAGGGCGGCCACGATCAGCAGCGGGATCGTCTGGAAGTTCACCGAGTAGATCCGCTGCACCGACGTCATCAGCTCGAAGTAGCCGATGACGACCACCAGCGAGGTGGTCTTGAGCATCGAGATCGTCTCGTTGCCGGTCGGCGGGACGATCACCCGCATGGCCTGCGGGAGCACGATCCGGCGCAACGTCTGGCCCCGGGACATGCCCAGGGCGCCGGCCGCCTCGGTCTGCCCGTGGTCCACCGACTGCAGACCGCCGCGCACGATCTCGGCCATGTACGCGGCCTCGTTGAGCCCGAGGCCGAGCAGGCAGGCCGTGAACTGGTTGATCAGCTGGTTCGTGTCGAACGAGACGAACTCCGGCCCGAACGGGATGCCCAGCGACAGCCGCGGGTAGAGCGCCGCGAGGAAGTTCCAGAACAACAGCTGCGCGATCAACGGCGTGCCGCGGAACAGCCAGATGTAGAGCCCGGCGACGTAGCTGAGCACCGGGTTCGGCGACAGCCGCATGACCGCCAGCGCGATGCCACCGAAGATGCCGATCAGCATCGACAGCACGGTGAGGACCAGCGTGTTGCGCAGGCCGTTGAGGACCGGCGGGGAGAACAGGTACTTGCCGACCACGTCCCAGCGGAAGCCGTCGTTGGTCAGGATCGTGTTGATCAGCATCGCCCCGAGCACGGCGAGCACGACGATCGCGATCCACCGTCCCGGGTGCCGGACGGGTACGGCCTTGATCGGGGTGGGGGCCGTGCCGGGGATCGGCCCGGCCCCGCCGGCGGTCGTGTCGTCGGTCGGCGCCGCCATCGTCAGCTGGTGGGGTTGATCTCGGAGGTCGGGATCGCGCCGTTGGTCACTCCGTACTTGTCCAGGATCGACAGGTAGGTGCCGTCCTGCATCAGCGACTGCACGGCGCCCTGGACGGCCTGCGCGAAGTCGGTCTGGCCCTTGTTGAGCACGATGCCGTACGGCGCGGTGTCATAGGTCTGGCCGACGGTCTCGATGGCGCCTTCGGTGGTCTTCGCGGCGTAGTCGACGACCGGCGAGTCGGCGAGCATCGCGACGATCCGGTTTGCGGTGAGCGCCAGCGTGACGTCGGTCTGCGCCTGCAGCTCGGTCACCTGGATCGCGGGCTTGCCCTCGGCCGTGCACTTCTGGTTGCGCGCCGCGATGTCGTCGACCTGCACCGTGCCGGCCTGCACGCCGACGGCCTTGCCGCACAGGTCGTCCGGGTTGATGTTGTCGGGGTTGCCGGACTTGACCCCGACGCTGGTGCCGGCGCTGAAGTAGCTGACCATGTCCACGGTCTGCACGCGCTCGGGGTTGATCGAGAACGACGACATGCCGAGCTCGTACTTCCCGCCCTGGATGCCGGGGATGATGCCGGAGAAGGCGCTGTTCTGGAACTCGGCGGTCAACCCGAGCTTCTGCGCGATCGGCGGTGCCCAGGTCGACGTCCAGGCCGATGATCGTGGTCCCGTCCGGCGCGGTGAACTCGTTCGGTGCGTACGAGGCGTCCGCGCCGAACACGATCTTGCCGTCCGCAGCGACGCTCTGCGGAACCTTCGCGGCGAGCGCGTCGTCCTTCGTCGGGGTGGGGAGCGCACTCGACGCCGCGGCACCCGCCGACGTGGGCGCGGCGGACGACCCGCTGCCGCTGCCGCCAGCCCCGCACCCGGCGAGGACGACGGCGAGCGCAGCACAGGCGAGTGCGGCGGGGAGTTGGCGGGGGAGCGACACGGAAGCAACCTCCAAATGGACCATGGGTACGCGGGGGATGCTCCCACCTCCGGCCGTGTCGAGCCCACCACTGTGCAAGGGTTGTTACTGAGCACTTGTCGACCTGTGAGGAGTTCACCGCGGCGTCACATACGGTGATACGCCCGGATTGCATGGTGACCGTCGGGGGTAACCGGAACCCGGCGCGCCCGAGAGGCGTTGGCGAGACAAACCCCGCGAACACGGAGGACATCCTCAAAATGCCGAAGCTGAAGACCCTGGCCGCGCTGGCCGCCGCCGTCGAGGCCGGTCGCCGATACGCGCGCAAGAACCCGGACCAGGCCGGCAAGTACGTGGACCAGGCCGCCGCCTTCGTCGACAAGCAGACCAAGGGCAAGTACTCGGGTCAGATCCACGGCGTGGTCGGCAAGGTCAAGAACGTCGGGGGCCTGCCGCCCACCACCACCCAGGCCTACGACACGAACGTCGGCTACGGCCAGCACCAGGGCTACGGTGCGTCGACCGCGGTGCCGGACCCGCTGACCACGACGGCACCGTCGACCACCCCGCCGACGGTCTCCACCCCGCCCACGCGATCCACGGTCGACCCGGAGCGCACCGTCGAGCAGCCCTTCCCGGGGAGCAAGGACCTCTGACCGACGTACCCGCCCGAGCGGCACCGCCTTCTCCCACGCTGACGGTCGTCGTGCCACGATGACGGGACCTGCCCGGCCCGTGGCCATCCTCACCCGGGGTGGTCACGGGCCGGATCCGTCCGGGCGCGCGTCGGCCACGAACCGGGACGCGCCCGGGAGTCCGAGGAGGCACCCGTGTCCGTTCCCCACGACTGGATCCCCGCGAATACCCCAGGAGTCGCCGTCGGCGCCCCACCCCGACCACCCCGCGAGCACGTCCTCGCCGGGCTGCGAGGCACCGACGAGGGCCCGGACCTCGTCCAGCTGCTGACCCCCGAGGGGGAGCGGCTCGCCTGCCCGGCCTACGACGCGCACGTCGCGGACGTCGACACCGCCGCCCTCCAGGCGCTCTACCGCGACATGGTGCTCGTCCGCCGCGCGGACCGGGAGGCGACGGCGCTGCAACGCCAGGGCGAGCTCGGCCTGTGGGTGCCGCTGCTGGGCCAGGAGGCCGCGCAGATCGGCGCCGGCCGGGCGCTGCAGCCCGGCGACATGGCCTTCCCCAGCTACCGCGAACACGGCATCGCCTGGTGCCGCGGCATCGACCCGACCGCGCTGCTGGGCATCTTCCGCGGCACGGACCACGGCGAATGGGATCCGGCCGCCACAGGCTTCCACCTCTACACGATCGTCATCGGCAACCAGTGCCTCAACGCCACCGGCTACGCCATGGGCCAGAAGTTCGAGGGTCGGGTCGGCGGGCCGGACGCGCAGGCCACGATGTGCTTCTTCGGCGACGGCGCCACCAGCCAGGGCGACGTGCACGAGGGCTTCGTGTGGGCCGCGGTCTACGACGCGCCGGTCGTCTTCTACTGCCAGAACAACCAGTGGGCGATCTCCGAGCCGAACGAGCGCCAGACCCGGGTGCCGCTGTACCGCCGGGCGCAGGGCTACGGCTTCCCCGGGATCCGCGTCGACGGCAACGACGTCCTCGCCTGCCTCGCCGTGAGCCGGTGGGCGCTGGAGGAGTGCCGCAGCGGCAACGGCCCGGTGCTCATCGAGGCGTTCACCTACCGGATGGACGCCCACACCACGTCCGACGACCCGTCGCGCTACCGGCTGGCCGACGAACTCGAGCTCTGGAAGCTCAAGGACCCGCTGGAGCGGGTGCGGGTGCACCTCGTACGCGGCCACGGCGTCGGGAACGACTTCTTCGACGAGCTCGCCGCCGAGTCGGACGCGCTCGCCGCCCGCCTGCGGGCGCACTGCCACGCGATGCCCCAGCCGGGGCCGGAGCGGATCTTCTCCCAGGTCTACGCGGAACCCTCGCCGGAGCTCGACGCCCAGCGCGACGCGTACCTGGCGTACTGCGCTTCCTTCGACGGGGCGTCGTTCGAGGACGGTGCGCGATGACCGTGACGATGGCCAAGGCGCTGAACGACGGGCTGCGCGCGGCGATGGAGGACGACCCCAAGGTCGTCATCATGGGCGAGGACGTCGGCCGGCTCGGAGGGGTGTTCCGGGTGACCGACGGCCTGCAGAAGGACTTCGGCGAGCAACGCGTGCTCGACACGCCGCTCTCGGAGTCGGGCATCGTCGGCGCGGCGGTCGGGCTCGCGCTGCGCGGCTTCCGCCCGGTGTGCGAGATCCAGTTCGACGGGTTCGTCTTCCCGGCCGTGGACCAGATCTCCTCGCAGCTCGCGAAGCTGCACTACCGCTCGCAGGGACGGCTGCGGATGCCGGTCGTCGTGCGGATCCCGTTCGGCGGCGGGATCGGGGCGGTGGAGCACCACAGCGAGAGCCCCGAGTCGCTGTTCGCGCACATCCCCGGGCTGAAGGTCGTGGCGTGCGCGAGCCCGTCGGACGCGCACTGGATGCTGCGGCAGGCGATCGCCGCCGACGACCCGGTGATCTTCCTCGAGCCGAAACGACGGTACTGGGAGAAGGGGGACGTCGACGACGACCCGCCGCCGCTGCACACCGCCCGGGTGCTGCGCCGGGGCACCACCGCGGTGCTGGCCTGCTACGGCCCGATGGTGCGGACCTGCCTCGACGCCGCGGCCGCCGCCGAGGAGGACGGGCACGACCTCGAGGTGATCGACCTGCGGACGCTCTCCCCGCTGGACCTGGACCCCGTGTTCGACGCGGTGCGGCGCACCGGTCGGCTGGTGGTCGTGGCGGAGGCGCCGTCGTCGGTGTCGGTGGCGGCGGAGGTCGCGGCCCGTGTGCAGGAGCAGTGCTTCCACTCGTTGGAGTCGCCGGTGCTGCGGGTGACGGGCTTCGACACGCCGTACCCGCCGTCGCGGTGCGAGGACGACTACCTGCCGGACCTGGACCGGGTGCTGGACGCGGTGGACCGGGCGGTGGCCTGGTGAGCGAGCTTGCGAGCTCACCGATCGACACGGCGATGTGCGAAGTGCACCGACCGAGCGAAGCGAGGGAGTGTGATGATCAGCGAGTTTCGGCTGCCGGACGTCGGCGAGGGGCTGACCGAGGCGGAGGTCGTCGCGTGGCGGGTGGCGCCGGGCGACACCGTGGCGATCAACGACGTGCTGGTGGAGGTGGAGACGGCGAAGGCGGCGGTGGAGCTGCCGTCGCCGTTCGCGGGCACGGTGGAGGCGCTGCTGGTGGAGCCGGGGCGGCCGGTGCCGGTGGGGACGCCGATCATCGCGATCGCGACGGCCGGTTCCCTGGACGGCGGTGGGGGTCAGGCCGTCGGGCAGCCGGATCCGGCCGCGACCTTGATCGGCGAGGCGGGCCCGGACGGGCGGATCGCGACGCTGGTGGGCTACGGCCCGCGCCCGGGCGCTGCCCACCGGCGCCCCCGCCGTGGCGGCGCGCCCGCTCCCGAAGCGCCCGCGATGTCGGCCACGCCTGCCGCTGCGCCCGCGCTCGTGCCGCTCGCCAAGCCCCCCGTCCGCAAACTGGCGCGCGATCTCGGCGTCGACCTGCACTCCGTCGCCGGCACGGGCGCAGGCGGGGTGATCTCCCGCGATGACGTGCGCGCCGCCGCTGCTGCGTCGAGTCAGGAAGGCCACCTTCATGCAACGTCACCGCATGAAGGTGGCCTTCCTGCAACCCGGCCGGCCGGCGACGAGCCCGGCACCCGCCGCGAACCGGTCCGCGGCGTGCGCCGCGCGACCGCCGCGGCGATGGTGGCCAGCGCCTTCACCGCGCCGCACGTCACGGAGTTCCTCGCCGTCGACGTCACCGCGACCATGGCGCTGCGCACGCGGCTGCGGGCTTCCCGCGAGTACGCCGACGTGCCGCTGAGTCCGCTGGCGTTCGTCGCCAAGGCGGTCTGCCTCGCGCTGCGCCGCACCCCGGTGCTCAACGCGCGGTGGGACGAGCCCGCGGGCGAGATCGTCTACCACGACCGGGTCCGGCTCGGGATCGCCGCGGCCACGCCGCGCGGGCTGATCGTCCCGACGATCCGCGACGCCGACACCCTCCCGCTGCCCGAGCTGGCGGCCGCCTTGGACGAGCTGGCGACCACCGCCCGGGCCGGGCGCACGGCGCCGGCCGACCTGACCGGTGGCACGTTCACGATCACCAACGTGGGCGTGTTCGGCGTCGACTCCGGCACGCCGATCCTCAACCCGGGCGAGGCCGGGATCCTGGCGGTGGGGGCGATCAAGGAAGCGCCCTGGGTGGTCGACGGGGCGCTCGCCGTGCGGACGGTGTGCCAACTGGCGCTGTCGTTCGACCACCGGCTGGTGGACGGCGAGCAGGGGTCGCGGTTCCTGGCAGACGTGGGCGCGCTGCTCACGGAGCCCGGACTTGCCCTCACCTGGTGATCGACGGGAGCACAACGGACATCTCGCGCGTTGTAGGGGCATGCCCTTCGTGCTCCTGTACCTCGTCGTCGAGATCGTCGCGCTGGTCGCGCTCGCCTCGTGGATCGGGGTGGGGTACACGCTGCTGGTGCTGCTCGCCGGTTCGGTCGTCGGGCTGTGGCTGGCGCGGCGGGAAGGGCTGCGCGCGGTGCGGGCGATGACCGAGGCCGCGCGCGACCACCGCGTCGCCCACGTCGAGATGACCGACGGCCTGCTGGTCGCGATGGGCGGCTTGCTGCTGCTGGTTCCGGGCCTGGTCACGGACGTCGCCGGGCTGCTGCTCCTGCTGCCGCCGACGCGATCGCTCGTCCGCCGCCGGATGGTGCGGGAGGCCGAGCGCCGCGCGCCGGTGCTGCGCACGGCCCGGATCCGGGGCGACGGGTCGATCGTGGACGGCGAGGTCGTGGACGGTCCGGGGTGGCCGTACCCGCCGACGGCGCGTCCCGCGCTCCCTGCTGTCGTCGAGGGCCGGGTCGTCGAGGGTGAGCTGGGCGAGGGTCCTGTGATCGAGGGGCAGATCGTCGACGGGCCCGACATGGATGGCCGCCGCGCCTCCTGACCCGCCCCCGGCCGATCAGGTCAACAGCTCCCAGCTGGTCGCGCACCGGACGGTGACCCGCACCGGCTCGGGCTCCAGGCCCAGCTCACGGACGTCCGGCGCCGCCTCGCGCCCCATGGCGGCCATCGCGAACGCGCGCGGCTCCATGCCGCCGCCGGCCACCTCGGACAGCCGCACCAGCGCGCCGAGCCGGCCCGCCAGCGCCGCGGCGTACCCCTCGGCCCGGTCGCGGGCGTCCGCCACCGCGCGGGCCTGGGCGGTGCGGCGCGCCGCGGCCGGGTCGGTGAGCTGCCAGTTCGGCCCGTTCAAGGTGGCCGGCTCGCCCGCCACCACGGCGGCGAGCACCTCGTCGAGCGCGCCGACGTCGTCGAGCCGCAGCGTGATGTCCTCCGTCGCCCGGCAGCCCACGACGCGGTGGCCGCGCCACTGGTCGTGCACGGCGAGCCGCCGATGCTGCACGCTGACGCCGCGCAGGCCGAATGCCGGCTCTGCAGCGGCGACCCGTTTACCCAGCTCGGCCACCGCCGACGACCGGTCGCGCCCCGTGCCGGCGTAGCCGACCTGCAGCTCGGCCCGGTCGGCGACCTGCTCGTACCAGCCCGACCCTTCCGTCACGATCTCGGGTGCCATGTCGCACACCCAACCAGATCGGACCCTCTACGCGTTTCTCGGAGATCTCCGAGAGATGCTGAGATTGCACGATGTCGCCTCGTATCCCGCTTCCTACGGCGATTCGTAGAAAGCGTGATACTCCCCGATCCCGTCACCGCGAGGTCGGCGGCGCCGGCTCCAGGATCAACGCGCTGGCGCCGACGAGCGTCGAGGCGAACACGCACGCGTGCGCGTCACCCCCGCCGTGGAGCGGTGCCTCGACCTCCTCGGTCTCGACGGTCACGTGGATGACCGTCTCCGGTCGGGCCGGTCCGGCCGCGAGGAACGAGTGGCACACCCGCGTCTCGTCCGACGTCGCCGTCTGCCAGTACGAGTTGCCGTCCCAGCCACGCTCCCCGGGCCGGTAACGGGGGTCGGTGCTCACGTCCCTGAGGCTGCGGCCGGACTCGACGGCGACGGCCGCGGTGATCCCCGGACCGTGCCACCGGCAGCCGCCCCCCGGTTCCGGCGCGGCCTGGGGACCCAGCTGCCGGTCGACGACCGCGGCCTTCAGCCACAACGTCGACCGGAACGGCGAGCACGTGTCGAAGGTGTCGACGTCGTAGTCGGTGTCGGAGATCCCGGCCGGCGCAGCGAAGGGAACCTCGGTGTCGACCGGGGTGCTCGGGGACGCCCCGGGCTGCGCGGCGTTCGTGCACCCGGTCAGCGTGGCCACCACGGCGAGCGTGAGCATCGCCACGGCCGCCGGTCCTCGGTTCACATGAAGCCCCACGGCACACGATCCTTCCCCCGGAGCCGGTCCACCTCGCCGGACTCCAGCTCGACCCGCGGATCGGCATTGGCGTAGTCGGGATCCAGCCGCGCCAGCTCGATCTTGATCGATTCCTCGTAACCCCGGACGGATGCCTCCCAGTCCGGACCGGCGCCGGGGGGCCCGTCGCGCGCGATCCTCGCCAGTGCCTCGGTCGGAGTGGGGCCCAGCGCCGTCACGTCCGGGTCCGGGTTGCCGTCGCGGAACGACTCCAGCGGCGACACCGCGCCGCTCGCGTCGGTGACGGCGGCGAGGTCGGGGGTGTCCGCGGGCAGCCGACCGGCCTGTTCCAGGGAGCTGACCACGAGGTGGTCGGCCTCGAGGGACTGCCGGCCGTAGATCGCGGTCACCAGGTCGGTCCCCTTCTGCCCGGCGGTGTCGTCGGGCGCGAACCCGTCGATCGCGTGGTCGACCAGCGCCGAGACGCCGTCGCCGACCAGCCCGGGCAGCGGCGCGGTCGCGAGCTCGACGGCGTGGTCGACGACGACACCGGCGGCCAGCGACCCGTTCTCGAACAGGCTCTTCCGGGCGGCGTCGGCGTCGGCGTACTCGTGCATGGCGGACCGGAAGTCCGCAGTGTTGACCGCGGCAGTCACGTTGCCGGCCGCGCTGAAGGCCGTGCCGGGGTCCTGCGCGCCGAGCGCAGCCTGCTGGATCTGGTGCTGGGTGAACTGCCCGGCGGCCACGTGCACCCGGACGAGGTCGGCGTCAGGACCGTCTGCGGGGCGGCCTGCGCCGACGAACGTGAGCACGTCCTGCGCGTCCTGCCGGCCGAGGCTGAACCCGCCGTACTGGCCCTGCTCGATCCGGGCGGGCGTGAAGACGTCGACGGCGGCGTCGCTGTCGCGGCCGAACGCGTCGATGTTGTCGACCACGATGCCGGTGATCGCGTCGCTGACCGGCGTGCCCTTGCCGATCGCGTCGCGCCAGCCGTAGGGGTCCTGCGCGACGTCGGTGAGCACCGCGGCGGCGATCTGGGCGTTCTCCTTCGCGTCCGTCGTGGCGGCGGCCTCGGCGGCCGGGCCCGTCCCGTCGACCGGAACGACCCGGGCCGTCGCCCGGTCGAGCAGCGCCACGGCTCCGGTCGCGTCGACGTGCGGGGTGACCAGCAACGCCTTGCGGGTGTCGGCGTCCTGCAGCAGCGTCTGCGCCGCGTCCAGGTTGCGGGACACGGTGGACAGCTGCAGCGAGGAGCCGCGCGCCGCCGCCTCCAGTTCGGGGCGGAAGGCGTCGGTGTTGAAGCCGAGCGGCAGCGGGAAGTGCTGCCGGTCCAGGACCTGCGCGGTGAGCTGCGACGTCTTGAGCGCCTGCTGGCCCGCGGTCACCGAGAACTGGTCGCCGAGCGGGACGGAGGTCGCACCGAGCAGCTGGTTCACCCCCTCGTACCGGGGCAGGGCCTCGAGCTGGTGGACCAGGTCCGTGCGGCGTCCGGGATCGTCCACGGCGGACAGGGGGTCGTCGGTGAGGGTGCGCAGCACCGCGGGGAGCGCGCCCACGTCCGCGGTGCCGCCGAGCTCGGGATTGGTCAGCGCGCTCAACGTCCCGGCCACCGCCGCCTCGGCCCGGTCCGCCCCCTGCTGGACCCCGGTGTCGGCCAGGCCGGGGAGCGTGACGAGCGCGTCCGTGCCCGCGATGTCGGCGAAGTCGGTGATGTAGCGCTGCTGCTCGGCTGTCAGCGGGTGCCCGGCCCTGACCTGGGCGTCGAGGGCCTGCAGTGTCGTCGTCGCGTCGTCGAGCAGGACGTCCTTGGCGTCCGGGTCGGCGAGCGCGGCACGCAGCCGCTCCGCGTCGCGGCGGGCGGCATCCGGGCTGAACCGGTCACCCGGCGCCGCGGGCGCACCCGCGTAGCCGCGGCCGGCCAGCTGGGCGCCGTCGCGGGTCAGCACCCCGTCGTAGGTCTCGGTGATCCGCCGGATCTCCGCGGCCGCCGCCTTCACGATCTCGACCGCGCGGCTCACGAACTGCGGCCGGTCGGACTGGAGCCCACCGGTGCGCAGGTTGAGGGTGAAGGCGCTGGCGACCGCGTTCAGGTCGCCGACCATCCGGTCGGTCACCGCCCTGCTCGCCGCCTGCGCGTCGTCCAGCGCGCGCACGGACCGGCGCAGCATCTCCGCGACGTCGTGCATGTCCTGCCCGCCCTGCCCGAGCAGGCGCCAGGCCTGCGCGTCCTGCGCCCCGGCGTCCAGCACGGGGCCGCCGTTGTTGAAGAACCCCCCGGCGATCGCCCCGTGCGCCTGCCGGCCCCGGTCGTAGGCGTCCCGGGCCACCGTGCCGGCCTCCTCGAACGCCTGCGCCAGCCGGACGGTGTCGTCCTGCCTGCCGGCCATCAGCTTGGCGTGCAGCTCGCGGGGATCCACACCGGCCCCCGCGATGGCCTCGTCGAGAATGCTCACCGCCCGTGCTCCTCGGCGCCGAGCCGGCGATGGTGGTCGACCGGTCGGTCAATCCGTCGCCGAGCCCGGCCGCGGTGCCGGTCCGGCCCGCCAGGTCCGTCGCGCGCTCGCCTTCCTTGTGGAAGCCGCGGGCCTGCGCGGCCCGGGCGCTCGCCACCGCCGCCGCGAAACCCGGCGCGCCGGGCGTGAGCCCGAACATCGTCGGGTCGAGCGGCGCCTGCTGCAGGGCTCTGGTCGCATCCGCCGCCGCAGCGGCGGCGCCCAGCAGGCCCGCACCGCCGAACTGCAGCACGTCGGTGTCATAGCCGATCGCCACGCCGTCGGTCACGTCGTCACCTTCCCCGGGGAGCGGGTCCACCGTGCGTTGCCGACACGTACGCCGCGGCGTCCGGGTTCGGTTCCGTTCCGATCGGATTCCCCTGGCCCAGCCGGTCCGCCGGGATGTCGCCGACCGGGCGGTGGACCGGATCGTCGGGGCCGCGTCTGCGCCGCTCGGCGACCCGCCGGGCGCACAGGCCCGCCGTGGTCGCGACGGCGGCACAGCCCAGCAGGACGGCGGCCGTCACCGCTGCGGCGGCCTCGCCCGGACCGAGCAGCGGGGCGGGCTCCGGAACGGGTTCGACCCGGACCGTCGATCCGGGTCCGTCCCCGGTCCCCGACGCAGGCGGGGCGACCGCTTCACCGGTCAACGCGAGGTACGGGTCGACGATCCCGGCGCCCGTGCGCTCGTCCCGGCCACCTGTGGAGGAGACCGCGGTGGCCTCGATCCGCCGCACGACCTCGGCGGCGGGCATGTCCGGGTACCGCGCGCGGACCAGTGCCGCCACCCCGGACACGACGGCGGTCGCGAAGCTCGTGCCCTTGACGGCGACGAACCCGGCGCCGCCCGTCGACGGCGCCGTCAGGCCTTCCCCGGGCGCCGCGACGTCCACCCACGCCCCCCGGTTCGACTCCGCGGACGCCTGCCCGGCCGCGTCGACCCCGGCCACGGCGAGCACACCGTCGTACGCGGCGGGGTACCAGGTGAGGCCCGGCTGCGACCGGGCCTCGTTGCCCGCCGCCGCGACCACGACCACGTCGCGGTCCACCGCGTACTGCACCGCCTTGCGGATCGCGGGCTCGTCCACCCCGACCGCGAACGACAGGTTCAGCACGCGGCCCCGGTCCGCGCCGGTCCGGATGGCGGCGGCGATCATCTCGGTGGGCGCCTGCGCGAGGGCGCCGTCGAAGCGCACCGGGGCGATCCGCGCGTCCGGCGCGATCCCCAGCACCCGCTCGTCACCGGCGGCGCGGGCGGCGATGATCCCCGCGATCGGCGTGCCGTGGTTCTCGCAGTCGTCGCCCGTCCCGCGGCCCTGCTCGAACCCCGCGCCGGTCGGCGAGGTGCGGAAGTCGACCGGTTGCTCGACCGCTCCCGCCAGCTTGGGGTGGCGGGCGTCGACGCCGGAGTCGACGACGGCGACGGTCACCCCGCGGCCGGTCGACAGCTCCCACACGCGGCGCAGCCCCAGCCGGTCGATCAGCGGTTCCTGGCCCGCCGCCGCGGGCAGCGGTGCGCCGGGCCCGGCCGGTTCGCGGCACGCCGCGAACGCCGCGGGCGCGGTGGCCGTCGCCAGCCCGCTCAGCGCCACGACCAGGGCGAGGACGGTCGCCGCACGCCGACCCCTCACGCCCGGATCTCCAGCAGCCGCGTGTAGACGTCCCACACCGCCAGCGCGACCGGCACGACGGCGAGCAGCAGCAGCGTCTCCAGCACGTCGAGGCCGCGCGACAGCCGGGCGCCCGGCGGCCGCCGCCCGCTGCGCACCGCCACCGCGCAGGCCACGCCACCGAGCACCAGCGCGACCAGCGGCACCACGGCGAGGCGCACCACCCCGCCCGCCCCGCTCGCGGTGACGGCCCCCACCGCGGCCACGAGGATCACGGCGACGGCGGCCAGCGGGGCGGCGACCTGCGCGCGGTGCCGGAACAGCCGCGCGCGCAGCAGCAGGAGCACGGTCAGGACGGTCGCGAGGACGGCGGGCCACGGGCCGGTGGTGTCCGTGGTGAGGGTGACGACGCCGAGCGCGGCCGTCGCGTAGCACCCGGCGACCAGGCCGGACAGCAGGGCCCGGGCCCGGCGCACGCGGTCCAGCACGCGGTCGAGCTCCAGCTGGCCCGGGACGTCGGCCAGGTCCGCCGCGGTGCGCGGCAGGGGCGGCCGCGGGATCCGGGACAGCCGCAGCGCCAGCGTCGGCGTGACGGTGGTCAGTGCCAGCGCGAGGGGTGCGGCCACGGCCGCGGCCCGGGCCGGCGTCGCGCCGGTGAGCAGCACGAGCGCACCGCCGAGCAGGGCCAGCAGCGCGGTGAGGCCGAGCCCGAGGAACACCGCATCGCCGCCGTCGACGAGTGCGGGCCCGGTCGCGGCGACCAGCACCACCACCGCGGCCGCCACCACGACGTGCGCCGCCCCGACCGGTGGGCCGAGCAGCACCACCCCGAACGCGGCACCGGTGACGGCGGCGAGGGCGCCGAGCAGGGCGCCGGCCGGCACGTCCCCGGCGGCGTGCGCGAGCGCGGAGCCCCCGCCGAGCAGCAGCAGCGTCAGCACGCCGAGCAGGATCCCGGCGAGCGGGCTCCCGACCGTCACGGCCGACCACACCGCACCCAGCACCGCCAGCGTCCCGAGCACCGCACCGGCGACCCGGGTGTCCCGGGCCGACCAGCCGGATTCGGCCGCGCCCTTCCCGAGCACCTCCACCACGTCGTCGTAGAGCGGCTCGCCGACCGTCTCGTGTGCGGGGTGCAGGAGCAGCAGCTCGCCCTCCCGGACCCCGGCGACGGCCAGGCCGGCCCCGGGGTCGAGCCGGACGCCGTCGAGCCGGCTGAGCGCCCAGCCGTGCGGGGCGGCCCCGTCCTGCTGGGCTGCCCAGTCCTGTTCGGCAAAGGAGACGATGCCGGGCAGCAACGCCGCCAGCGGGACGGCGGTGGGCACGGCGAGGTCGACCCGGGTGGTCGGGGCCGCGACCTGGATGCGGCAGAACCCGGCTCCGGTTGCGCCCTCGTGGCGCCACGGTCACCGCCGTCATGTCCCTCCCCCTCCGCGGGTGAACCGTCGGAACGGCCCCGACGTGGTTTCCCCTGTCGGGTGACACGGACCGCGACCCGGACGGGTTCACCAGTGGACGAGGACGACGCCCGGCAACGCGATCGGAGGACACATGTCGACGGTGCGGTTCCGGCGGCCCCCACGGGCGCCGCGTCCGGTGGTGCCCGGGGACGACGTCGCGCTCCAGCCGCCACCCGAGCTGGCGCGTGGCTCGCTGGGCAACGTGTGGTTCACCGCGCTGCCCGCGCTGTCCGGATTGGGCTCGGTCGCCTACCTGCTGGCCGGCCCACCCAACCCGATCACCTACGTCGCGGGGTCGTTCTTCCTGGTCTCGGCGCTGGCCATGGTGGTCGGGTCGCTGCTGTCGGCGCGCTCGCAGAACCGCGGCCAGGTCCAGCAGCAGCGCTGGGAGTTCCTGCGGCACCTCACGCGCACCCGCGACCGGGTCCGGCGGATCGCGCAGGCCCAGCGGGAGCGCGAGCAGTGGGGCGGCCCGGCCCCGGAGACGCTGTGGTCGGTCGCGGCGTCCGAGCGGCTGTGGGAGCGGCGGCCCGACGACGACGACTTCGGAGCCGTCCGCATCGGCGTCGGCCGCCAGCAGCTCGCCGCGACGCTGGTTCCCGGGGAGTCGGGCCCGGTCGAGGACCTCGACCCGCTGTCGGCCACTGCGCTCCGCCGGTTCGTCACCACCCACCGCGCGGTGCCCGACCTGCCGCTGCGCGTCGCGCTCCGCCGGTTCGCGGCCCTCGGGGTGTCCGCACCGGAGGACCCCGGCGCCGCCCGCGCGCTCGTGCGGGCGCTGCTGTGCCAGGCCGCGGTCTTCCACGCCCCGTCGGACCTGGTCGTCCTGGTCTGCACCGCGCACCCGGACCACCCCGACTGGGCGTGGGTGAAGTGGCTGCCGCACGCCCGCCACCCCAGCGAGCTCGACTACGCGGGCCCGGTGCGCCTGGTCGACCCGTCGCTGCAGGTCCTGGAGGACTCGCTCGGGGCCGAGCTGACGCGGCGGTCCGGGTTCAACCCGCACGTGGACCCGCCGACGGACCTGCCGCACGTCCTGATCGTCCTCGACGGCGCGCGCGTCACCGGCAGCGAGCTGGCGCTGGATCCCGAGGGGCTGCAGGCGGTGACCGTCCTCGATCTCGACGGCCACGCAGCGGAGGTGGTCCGCCGGGGCGGCGTGCACCTCGAGCTCGACGAGGAGGGCGCGATCACGGTCGTCGCCGGGGCGCAGCGCGAGCACCTGGGCGAGGCCGACACGGTCGCCGTGCCGGTGGCCGAGGCGCTGGCCCGGCAGCTGGCCGGCTACCGGCTCGCGACCGGAGCCCTCGCCCAGGACCTCGCGACGGTCGAGGCGACCCTGCCCGCCCTGCTCGACTGCCCCGACGCCGCCGCGCTCGACCTCGGCAGGCTGTGGCGCCCGCGCCCGCAGCGCGACCGGCTGCGCGCCCCGATCGGCATCGCCGCCGACGGCTCGGTGCTCGAGCTGGACGTCAAGGAGGCCGCGCAGGACGGGATGGGCCCGCACGGCCTGCTGATCGGCGCCACCGGGTCGGGCAAGTCCGAGCTGCTGCGCACCCTGGTGCTCGGGCTCGCCGCCACCCATCCGCCGGACGTGCTGAACATGGTGCTCGTCGACTTCAAGGGCGGCGCGACGTTCGCCGGGATGTCCGCGCTCGGCCAGGTGGCCGCGGTGATCACCAACCTGCAGGACGACGAGGGCCTGGTCGCCCGCATGCACCAGGCACTCTCCGGCGAGCTGAACCGGCGCCAGGAGCTCCTGCGGGCCGCGGGCAACCTCGTCTCCGTCCGCGACTACGAGCGGGCCCGCCAGCGCGGCGCCCCCCTCGCCCCGCTGCCCAACCTGCTGCTGGTCGTCGACGAGTTCTCCGAGCTGATCGCCCAGCGGGAGGAGTTCGTCGACCTGTTCGTGCAGATCGGGCGCCTGGGCCGGTCGCTGGGGCTGCATCTGCTGCTGGCCAGCCAGCGGCTGGAGGAGGGCAAGATCCGGGGGCTGGAGGCGCACCTGTCCTACCGGATCGCGCTGCGCACCTTCTCCGCGGAGGAGAGCCGCGCCGTCCTCGGCGTCGACGAGGCCTACACGCTGCCCAGCTCCCCGGGCCACGGGCTGCTGCGGACCGACACCACCGTGCTGACCCGGTTCCGCACCGCCTACGTCTCCGGACCCTACGGCGACGCCGCGGAGGCACCCGACGGGTTGCTCGCCGGCCCGAGCGAGGTGCGGCCGTTCCCGGCGTCGATGCTGCCCGGGCCGCGGCACCTGGCGGCTCCCGTCGCGGCTCCCGCGGCCGAGGACGACCCCACCCGGCCGACCGTGCTGAGCGTGATGGTCGACCGGATCGCCGCGGGCGGCGGCCGCGCGCACCAGGTGTGGCTGCCCCCGCTCGACGCGCCCGAGCCCCTCGACGTGCTGCTCGGCGGCATCGGCGAGCGTCCCGGCCGGGGCCTGGGCGCCGACGGGCCCGAGCTGTGCGTCCCGATCGGGACCGTCGACCTGCCCTACCAGCAGCGCCGGGAGCCGTTCGTCGTCGACCTCTCCGGGGCCGGTGGCCACGTCGGGGTGGTCGGGCGGCCACGGTCGGGCAAGTCGACCGCGCTGCGGACGCTCGTGGCCGCGCTCGCGCTGCGGCACACGCCCGCCGAGGTGCAGTTCTACTGCCTCGACTTCTCCGGCGCGCTGCTCGCGCTCAAGGACCTGCCGCACGTCGGTGGGGTCGCCGGGCGCCAGGAGCCCGAGGTGGTGCAGCGGCTGGTCGCGGAGGTCGCCACGATCCTGGAGGACCGGGAGCGGCGCTTCCGCGAGCTCGGGGTCGACTCCATGGCGACGTACCGGCGGATGCGTGCCGCCGGGCCGGTCGGTGGCAGTGCCTTCGGCGACGACCCGTTCGGCGACGTCTTCCTCGTCGTCGACGGCTGGGGGGTGCTGCGCGGGGAGTTCGAGGAGCTCGAGGCGACGATCATCGCGATGGCCGCCCGCTCCCTGACCTACGGCGTGCACATCGTGCTGGCCACCAACCGCTGGATGGACCTGCGCCTGGGGATGCGCGACATCGTCGGCACCAAGACCGAGCTGCGCCTCGGCGACGCCATCGACTCCGAGATCGACCGCAAGCTGGCCGCCACGGTGCCCGACCGTCCCGGCCGCGGGATCGGGCCGCACCGGGCCCACCACCTCGTCGGGGTGCCGCGGATCGACGGCAGGAACAGCGCCGACGGCCTGGGCGCCGGCCTCGCGGACCTGGTCGCCCGGGTCGCGCGGGCCTGGTCCGGGCCGCCCGCGCCGCCGGTCCGGCTGCTGCCCCGCGTGGTGGAGCTCGACCGGCTGCGCTCCACCCAGACCCGGGACCTCGTCATCGGCCTGGAGGGCAGCCGCCTGGGCACCGTGGCGCTGGACCAGCGCACGGACCCCGGGCTGCTGCTGATCGGCGACCAGGAGAGCGGGAAGACCGCGACGCTGCGCGCGATCGGGCGGCAGATCGTCGAGACGAACGGCGACCGCGAGGCGAAGCTGGTGGTCGTCGACTACCGGCGCAGCATGCTCGGCGAGTTCGACGGCCCGAACCTCCTGGCCTACGTCGGGTCGGGCGCGCAGCTGGACTTCGTCGTCTCCGAGCTCGTCGCGGCGATGCGGCAGCGGCTGCCCGGACCCGAGGTGACGCCCACCGCGCTGCGCGACCGCAGCTGGTGGCAGGGCCCCGAGCTGCACGTCCTCGTCGACGACTACGAGCTCGTCGCCACCACGACGAACCCGCTGGCGCCGCTGCTGCCCTACCTGGCCCAGGCCCGCGACGTCGGCCTGCACCTGTACGTGGCCCGCCGCGCGGGCGGGGCGTCGCGGGCGCTGCTGGACCCGGTGCTCGGCGGGATGCGGGAGCTCAACTTCCCCGCGGTGCTGCTCAGCGCGCCCCGGGACGAGATCCAGCTGCTGGGGCTGCGGCCCGGCCCGCACCCGCCCGGCCGGGGGACGCTCGTGCACCGGCGGTGGGGGACGGTGCCGATCCAGCTGGCCCGCGAAGCCAGCCGCACGCCGGTCTGACCCGGGTACGACTCGACGGCCGGCGTTGCGTGGGCGCGTCGGCGTTGCCTGGGCGCCGGACGATCAATTCGGTTGATCGTCCGGGCCGAAACGGCGCCGTCCGGGGCTGGATACCCGCCACACGATCAGGTCGCCGGCAGGCAAGCTGATCGTCCGGGTCGAAACGGCGTCGAACGGGCCGAGATATCCGCCGCACGATCAACGCGGCGCTCGGCGAGCTGATCGTCGGAGCCGAATCGGCACCCCTCACGCCCCAATACCTGCGGCACGATCAACGAAGCTGATCGTCCGGAACCGGGCCATCGCCGTCGCGCCCGCATCTCCGCCCGCACGATCAACGAAGCTGATCGTGCGGGCGAAACCGGCGCCGCGCGCGGCTCGGATACCTCCCCGGTGCGATGGCGTGATCGGTGTGCGTCACCGGCCCGCCGCACCCCGTTCGTGGTGTCGCACAGCCAACCGAGCCCCCGCACCCCGCCAAGCAGGTGCGCCAGTCGCACAACCTGTGCGTCGGCGCGCGCGGCGTGCGACCGAACGGTCGGCGGCGCGCTGGGGGTGTGGCCGCCGGGAATGCAGTCAGAGCGGGCCGGGGTCCGTGCCCGTGCGGGCGAACCGGTCGGCTGCGGCGGCCAGCTCGTCCGAGCCGACGTCCTGGAGGTAGGTCCCGACCATCCAGCGCACCCCGAACGGGTCCATCAGCGTGCCCATCCGGCTGCCGTGGAACGCGGCGGCCACCGGCCGCTGGACGACGGCCCCGGCCCGTTCCGCGGCGGCGACGGTCGCGTCCGCGTCGGGGACGAACAGCTGTACCGCGAACGTCGCCGTGGCGGGGCCCTCCTCCGGCGCCACCGCGCCGTAGTCGGGGTAGGCGTCTGACAGCATGATCTCCGCGCCACCGATCCGGATCGACGCGTGCCCCACGCGGCCGTCCGGGTCGGTGTAGCGCGGCCCGTCCTCGACCGCGCCGAAGACGTCGACGTACCAGTCGATCGCCTCGCTGCATCGCCGCACGCAGAGGTACGGCGTGACGACGTTCGTCCCGGGCGGCACGTACTCCGACATAACGATCCCCTTCAGCTCAGCTCTTTCATGAACGACCACAGCCCGCCCTCGAGGTCGCGGGCGCTGTACTCGCGGTAGCCGTACGGCTGGTCCACGGGCTCGTAGACGACCTCGGCACCCCGTGCCGCGGCGTGGCCGTGGTGCGCGTCCACGTCGTCGACCATCACCACGACGCTCGCGGTGGCGGCACCCACCGACCGGGGCGAGGCCAGCCCGAACTCCGCCGCGGCCTGCTCGACGGCACGTCCGGTGTAGCGTGGAGCGCGGTCGGGGTGCGCCAGCGGAGATCGGCCGCGACGGGACGATGAGGCCGCGACGGCGCGGTCGGGGTGCGGCAACACGGGCCGACGGTCGGCGGGAGGAGGTTGACGAGGGGGTGGCATCCACGGCGATGCTCGCGGCCACGTTGCCGGGTGCCCGCGTCGTCACCCTGCAGGGCCAGGGTCACGTCGCCCAGCTGACCGCTCCTGAGCTCTTCGCGGCCGCACTCCTGTGTTTCCTGCGCGACGACTGACTCAGCTGCTCCGATCGGGTGATGCTGGGAGAGGGCATGAACCGCCCGTGACCGGTACCCGTGGTGGCCGTACCAGCACAGTCGGGAACGGGTCGGCCGGTGCACGGTGCACCGGCCGGTCCCGGACGAGGGGAGGTCACCATGACCGCTGCAGGTCCCGGACCCAAGATGATCCTCGACCAGGTCGAGGCGGCGGAGCGCGTCGTCGCGGACTCGGTCCAGCAGATGCAGGCGGTCGCCCAGCAGCTGCAGGCGCAGAGCGCGCTCAGCCTCACGGCGATGAAGGCGCCTGCCGGGCAGATCACGTCGACCAACTACGACGCCCACTCCGGCGCCGGCCGGGCGCTGGCCGAGACGCTGGCCCAGCTCCAGGCCGACCTGACACGCACCCGCCAGGTCCTGCTCGCGGGCTCCGACCAGGCGACCCAGGTCGCAGGCCGGGTCGAGGCCGGGATCGGTGGTGCCGTCGGGGGCGCCACCGCCGGCGGCATCGGCTCGCTCAGCAGCCAGCTCTGAGAGGGTCCTGAGACACCTGAGCCCGCGCCGCGGCGCGTCCGGCGGTGTCTCAGGACCCTCTCGAAACGCTCATCAATGAAGAAGGGGAACCCACCATGGGCGGCTTGATCGAGTTCCAGACCGGACAGATCGCCGACATCGGCAGCCAGACGCTCAACCAGAAGTCGCAGTGGGACGCGATCTGGGAGAGCACCCGGGCGCGGATCAGCGCCACCGCGTCCGAGGCGCTCGACGTCGCGACCGGCAGCAGCCTGCAGGAGCGCAACGACGAGTACCACCGCAAGTCGGCGCTCTACAGCCAGAACGTGCAGCAGCAGGGCCAGGCCGTGAACCAGATCGGGTCCATCGCGTCGGAGACCAACGCCCGGATGGTCAGCACCATCCGCGGCGGCGGGGCCTGAGGCGGCGGCGATGACCGCGCCCGACGACGGCTACGTGGCCTTCGACTCACCGGCGCTCGAAGCCGAGCGGAAGGTGCTGGAGGCGCGTCCCGAGCAGCCGGCGGCCACGGCGATCAACGCAATGGTCGTGGACGCCGGCTCGTTCGGCACCGTTCCCGGCGGCACCGCGGCCGCAGGCCGGGTCCAGACCTGGGTGGAGCGGACCCGGACCGAGATGGACCGGGTGGGCGCCGAGGTGGCGGACCTGCAGGTGTGCACGCGGAAGGCGCGGGAGCTGTCCGACCAGGCGGCGGCCGACACGATCGCCGCCGCGCGGACCGGCACTCCCGGCTGACACGCTCGATCGAGGGGAGACGATCATGGCGGGAAGCTTTGCGGAGGCGCGGGCGCAGATCCTCAGCCTCCAGCCGGCGGTGCTGCGTGCCAAGGCGGGCGAGGTGCGCACCTTCGGGTCGGCGTCCGTGTCCGCGGGGTCCACGCTCCGGGCCTCCGCAGACCGGCTCGGTGCCCAGCGCGGCGCGCCGTACCAGGCCTACCAGGAGCGGCTGGCGCCGACCGCGGGCTGGTTGACCGGCCTCAGCCCGCTCAGCAACGACACGGCCGCGACGCTCGTGAACGCCGCGCAGGCCGGGGAGCGCGCGCAGATGGTGCTGGCGCAGCAGGAGGAGGCGCTGGCCCGGTTCGGGGTCAACCCGAGCACGACACCGGCGGCGTTCGCGGCGGCGGAGGCCCAGGCCCTCGCCGCGCTCAACACGGCGATCGCGGACGTCACCGCGGCCTACGGGGTGATCACCCCCGTCACGCCGACGGCGGCGCCCGTCGTGGCGAGCACGGGGGCGCGCCGCAACCGGCGGAGGCTCTGCCGGAGCCACCGGACTGAACGGTGTCGGTGGTGCGGTCGGGGCGTCCGCGGGTGGCGTGGCCGCCGCGCTGGCCGGCGGCGGGACGGGCGGTGCCGCATCCGGCGCCGGGACGGCGGGCACCGGTACGGCAGGTACCGGGACGGCGGGCGACGCGGGCGGGGCCGGGCCGACGTCCGGGCCGTTCGCCGGGTTCGTGCAGGACCCGACCACCGGCAACCTCATCGATCCCGCCACCGGACGGCAGGCCGACGCCGGCGGCCGCTTCCTCGACCCGATCACCGGCCAGCCCTTCGGGCCCGCGTCACCGTTCGTGTCGCGGCTGGAGGGGCTCGACGGCGGCGTGAGTCCGGTCGGCGGGCTGCTGGGCGGCACGGCGGGACCGGGTGCCTCGCTGGGTGCCGTGGCTCCAGGCATCGCGGGGGCCCCGGCCGGCGTCGGTGCGGGCGGTGTCGGACTGGTCGCCGGCGGAGCCCTGCCCTTCCTCGCCGGCGGTGGCGCCGGTGCCGGGTTCGCCGCGAGCCGCGGCCGTGCCGGATCCGGGTCGATCGCCGCGCTGTACGGCGGCGTGGTGCCGCCGAGCCTGTCGGGACGCAACCCGGCGGCCGCGCAACTGCGCCAGCAGGCGGCGGAGAACCTCAGCACGATGGCGGGCACGGCCCGGCGGTACTCCGCGATCGCGTCGGGCCAGGCGCCGGGCGCCTACCTGCCGCCGATGGCCGGGGCCGGCGCGGGTGCCGTGGGCGGGGGTGGCGCGGGTCGCCCGCGCGGCCGGAGCCTGCCGCGGACCGGCGAGCCGGCGAGCGTCTGGGGTGCGGCGCCCGCGACGGGCGGACACCCGGACCGGCGGCGCGCGACGTCGCGGTCCACGGCCGAGGTCGAGGACGACGAGGTCTGGAACGGCGGCACGACGGTGCCCAGCCTCCTCGAGGGGCGCTGAGCTCGCGCCCTGCTGAGTCCTGTCGGGTGGGTCACCGGCCGAGCAGCAGGGCGCGTTCGCCGACATCGGTAGCGCCGTCTCTCCTGGCATGAACCGGTCGTCACCCGATGCGGGAGGATCGAGGTGCCGCACTCCGGACATCGGGCTTCGAGGCCGTCGCCTCGAACCGGGGGAGAGGAAATCACCATGACCTACACGCTGACCGAAGTCAGAGGCCCCGTCGGCATCGTGGTCCTCAACAATCCGGCGAGACGCAATGCGTTGAGCAAGCCGCTGGTGGATGAACTGATGGCGGCGTTGGCGGACTTCGCCCGCCGCAAGCTTCGCGTGGCGGTCCTGCGCGCGCCGCCCGGCGCCACGGTGTTCTCCGCCGGTCACGACGTGGAGGAACTGCCCGAATCGCATCGCGACCCGCTCGGCTGGGACGATCCGCTGCGCTACCTGATCCGCGAGATCGAGAACTTTCCCGCCCCGGTGATCGCCATGCTCGAAGGCGGCGTCTGGGGCGGCGCCTGCGAGGCGGTGTTCGCCTGCGACCTGATCGTCGCCGCGCCGGATGTCACGTTCGCCGTCACCCCGGCCAAGCTGGGCGTGCCCTACAACCTCAGCGGCATGGTGACCTTCCTCAATGCCGCCCCGCTGCGCATCGTGCACGAGATGGCCTTCACGGCCAAGCCGATATCGGCCGAGCGAGCCGAGCGCCTCGGCATGATCAACAACGTCGTACCGAAGGACGAGCTCGAGTCCTTCACCATGGCCATGGCAAGCGACATCGCGGCCAACGCTCCGCTGAGCATCGCGGTGATGAAGGAGCAATTGCGCATTCTGGCGGCTGCCAGGCCGATGTCACCGCAGGGCTACGAGCGCATCCAGGGGCTGCGGCGGGTCGTCTACGACAGCCTGGACTACGCCGAAGGCATTCGGGCGTTCAAGGAGAAACGCACGCCGGTGTTTCGCGGCGAATGAGCACGCCGGGTACAGCGCGCCGTCGGACGTGAGCCGCTCACCGGCCGATCAGCAGGGCGCGTTCGGCGTCGGCCAGCACGGCGGTGACCGCCACCGCGCGCTGCCGGTCCAGCAGCCCGAGCTGGGCGGGGCCGATCCCGTCCAGCGTCCGGGCGTCGTCGCGCCCGAGCAACCGGGCCAGCGCCAGCCCGTGGCCGCGCCCGGCGACCAGCACGGCGTCCACCGCCGACCAGAACGGCCCGGCGGCCGGCACCGTCTCCGTCACGTGGACGACCGTGCCGGGCACTCCGGGGCCCGGCGGGTCCGGGGGTGCCGGAAGGTCGCTGACGAGCAGGTGCCGGGAACCGTCGGCACGCGAGGCAGGCCACACCGCACCGCTGCGGCCGACCGTGCCCCGGGTGCCGGCGGCCTCGAGCAGGTGCCGCCAGCGGCCGGGGTCGTCGGTCAGCGTCGTCAGCAGGCAACCGACGCCGAGCAGCCGGTAGGCGAGCAGCGCGGCGATGCGCCAGTCGCCGACCACCCCGACCCGGGTGAGGCGCGGCCCGATCGCGGGCAGCAGCACCGGGGCCGACTCCGCATCCATCCCGAGGAACACCCCGGCGGGCGGGACCTCGAGCAGCACCGACACGTCCCGCGGCTCGCGCCACCGGACGGTCGGCAAGCCCGCGGTCATCGCTCTCCTACCCGGAGAGGCGAGGCCGGGCGAGTCGGCAGGAACCCACCGGTCAGGCGGTTGGATCCGGCCTCACCTCCCCGTTCGCTGCGCTCGGTCGGCATGCCCGGACGCGCTGTGACACTGATTCGCTCGCTCCGCTCACTCATCGCCGGACCTGCGCGACGACGTGGGTGAGCGAGCGGGCACCGCCGCCGAGGGGCAGCGTGGCGACCACACCCTCGTCCTGCGTACCGGGCGGCAGCGGGGTGGCGAGGCCGTCGGCGACGAGCCGCTCGGCGGCCTGCCCGGCCACGCCGTCGCGCGGGTCCGTGATCCGCACCAGCGCGCACAGGGTGTGGTCGACGGCGCTGGCCGACACGGAGAGCACACCGCGCGCCACGTCGAGCCCGGCGACGGCGCGCAGCAGGGCGCCCGTCGCGTCGTCGCCGGTCAGCGGCACCCCGAGCACGACGTCGCCGTCCGGCGCGGGACCCAGGTCACGCAGGACGCCGGTCAGCTCGTCCGCACCGAGCGCACGCAGCGCGATGCCGCCCCGGGCCGCCGCGGCGGTCGCCCGCGCGGCGACGGCCGCGAGCGCGTTGCGCGCCCCGGTCGCGCCGCCGCCGCGGGACTCGACGGTCTCCGGGGCCCAGACCGGCTCGTGGCGGACCGCGAGCAGGACTCGCGTCCACAGCGGCAGGCCGCCGACGGGCAGGGACCGGTAGGTCCGCGCCGGGCCGAACCGCGGGTCGACCCCCACGTCCGCCGATCCGTGCTGCTCGACGAGGACCTGGACCGCCGCCGGCCGGGCGGGGTCGGTGAAGGCGAGGTCGAGGACGTCGGCGAGGGCCCAGCTCCGCGGGGCGCCCGCGTCGAGCACCACGACGAAACCCTGCCCGTCGCCGACCACGCCGAGCCCCGGTCCGTCGCGGGTCGGCACGTCGACGACGTGCAGCCCGGGGAGCAGGTCCGCGCGCGACGTCGACCGGGTCACGGAGCCGGTCGGCGGCCGCGTCGGCGAGGCCGCGGCCGCGTCGGCGGACGACCCCGGCGATCCCGGCCACCGCGGCGACGCCGGCGACCGTGTACCCGACGGGCGTCCCGACGGCGATCCCCGTGGCGGCAACGGCGAGCACGGCCTCGACGAACACCACCGTCGAGCGCCGCGCTCTTCCTCGCATCCGCCGAACCATCGTCCCCTTCCGGCCGTGTGGTCGTCAGAACATCGCCCGGTCACTGTTCCAGGTGCCGGGCCCCTCGACCAGGACCGGGGAGGTGGCCGTGGCGACCACGAAGGAACAGGCCGAGGCCTACGACTACGAGGCGCGCCGGCAGGCGACGACCCTCGTGTCCGGCCGGGACGAGGCGCGCACCGACCCGCGCCGCCGCATCAACCGGGTCACCGCCGCCGGCGTGCTGGTGGGGGTGCTCGTCATGGCCGGCTTCGGGATCGCCGGGTTCCTCGGCGCCGGCCGCGGGCCCGCGCTGCCGGAGTCCGGCGCCGTCCTGGTGGCCGGGAGCGGCGACCGGTACGTCGTCGTCGACGGTCGCCTGCACCCGGCGCTCAACCTGGCGTCGGCGCTGCTGGTCGGCGGCGGATCGGTCGCGCAGGTCCGCCCGGCGGCGCTCGACACGCTGCCCCGCGGCCTGCCCGTCGGCATCCCGGAGGCGCCGGACGCCCTGCCGGCACCGGAACGGCTGAGCACCGCGCCGTGGACGGTCTGCGCCGTCCCCTCGGGTGCGGCGACGCTCCCACCCGAGGTGACGGTCCGGGTGGCCGCCTCCGAACCGGCCGCCGGGGCCGTCGACGCCGGGCAGGCCGTGCTCGCCACCGGCCCGGACGGCACGCGGTGGATGGTCAACCAGGGCCGGCGCTACCGGCTCGCCGACGCCGCCGCGCAGCGGGTCGGCCTGCAGCGGGCCACGCCGCTCGCGCTGCCTGCCGAGATCCTGGACCTGCTGCCGGAGGGCCCGCCGATCGCTGCGCCGGGCATCGCCGGGCCGGGCGCCCCGGTGGCCGGGGTGCCGCGCGCGTGGGTGGCCGCCGACGTCGTGCGGGTCCAGGCAGGCGGGACCGCCCGGGAGAGCCTCGCCGTGCTGCCCGACGGCGTCGTGCCGGTCTCGGAGCTCACCGCGGCGCTGCTGGTGTCGGCGGGATCGAACGAGGTCGCGACCGATCCCGCGACGGCCGCCACGGCACGTCGCTCCCGCACTCCGTCGCTCGGACACCCCGGGCTGGCCCGAGGCCGTCCCGCAGCCCGTCGGCCCGCAGCGCGACCAGCCGCTGTGCCTGTCGACGACCCCCGGCGCCCCGGCGGGGGACGCGCCGTGGCCGGTCCGGGTCAGCCTGCCCGGCGTCGTGCTCGGGCCCGGTGAGCAGGCCGTGCACACCGGGCAGGGCGACACGCCGGGCGTCGTCGACCAGGTGATGGTGCCCCGCGGTGCCGGGGCGCTGGTCCGGGCGACCACCGCGTCCGGCGGGGACGGTGCGCTGACGCTGGTGACCGACTCCGGCCAGCGGTTCGCCGTGCCCACGCCCGATGCCGCCACCCGGCTCCGGTACGACCCGGCCGTCGCGCGGTCCGTGCCCGCGCCGTTCGTGCGCCTGCTGCCCGCCGGGCCTGCGCTGGACCCGGAGGCGGCGGCGCGGGAGTTCACCGGCCGCTGACGGTGAACCCGGCGGCGGCCCCGTCCGTGTGAGCAACGCCCGGTGGTTGCTGCCGGGGCCATGACGCAGACCGATGCGACGGGGAGGCCCGATGGCCGGCGTGGACCTGGGGTACGACACCGACGGCCTGCGGCAGGGGGGCCGCGAGGCGCTCGGCGCGGGGCAGGTCGCCTCCGGGGCGGCCGGGATCCTGCGCGGGGCGACCTGCCCGGCGTCGGCGCTCGGGGTGGTGGCGGGCGCCGAAGCGCTGGCCGCCGCGCTGGCGCGATCGCGGGACGCGCACGTCGCGCTCGCCGAGCAGGTGCACGCCGACCACGTCGACCTCGACGCCCGCGCCGGTCGGCGCGGCGGGTGCCGGGGACGGGCTGACGGCCTCGTCGGCGGCGGTCGCCCGGACGGGGGCACCGCGATGA
This sequence comes from uncultured Actinomycetota bacterium, assembly GCA_963780835.1. Classification (GTDB taxonomy): domain Bacteria; phylum Actinomycetota; class Actinomycetes; order Mycobacteriales; family Pseudonocardiaceae; genus Pseudonocardia. Next base: position 29,380 of record CAWADQ010000070.1, read on the forward strand.
CCGCCCCGGCGGGAGTGGTCGACCTGTCGCTGCCCGACTACGCGACCCTCGTCGCGCGGGCCGGGATGAACCCCGACGCCGAGGCGGCCCGGGTGGCGTCGGCCGCACCCGCGGACGTGCGGGGCGCCGGGACGGCGTTCGGCCGGGCGGGCGGCGAGCTGGACTCGGCCTTCACGGCCAGCATGGGCGCGCAGGGCTCGATCGGCGCGGCGTTCACGAACGGCGGTGCACCGGTGCTGGACCGGGGCACGCACGTGGCGAACCTGCCTCCGGGCTTCGGCGACGCGGGCACCCGGCTGGCGGGGACCTCGGGCCGGCTGACCGCCGTCGCCGAGGACCTGGCCGCCACCATGCGGGAGACCTCGACGGCAGTGACCGGGCTGCACGGCGAGCTGCAGCAGACGCGGTCGTCGTGGGCGGCCCGGGTGGCTGCGGCGGGCACCCTGCCGGATGGTTCAGGGGGCGGGCTGATCCCGCAGGAGGCGATCCCCGGCTTGCTGGCCGAGCGGGACCGGATCGCGGCCGGGATGGCGACCCGGGTCGGTGCGGTGGGCCGCGAGGTGGTCGGCCGGATCGGCACCTACGAGACCGTGATCAACGACGCCGTGCGCCTGCTCGCCGACCACGGGTTCGTGCCGCCCGCCGAGCGGGACGCCGGGCCACCGCCCGCCCCGGTCGTCGAGTACGGGGGCGGCGCGGACCCGAGCGGGTACGGCGCCCCGCTGATGGCCGGCTACGCCGCTGACCCGGTGAACACCGCGCTGGGGAACCTCGTCGAGGTCGAGACCGACGTGCCGTTCGGCGGGCTGCTCGCCGGGTTGACCTTCGCGCGCACCTACAACTCCCGGTCGGACCGGGTGGGGGCGTTCGGGCCGGGCTGGTCGTCGTGGGCGTCGACCCGCCTGGTGGAGGGCACCTGGACCGCGGAGTTCGAGGGTCCGGACGGGCAGCGGGTCGCGTTCCCGCGCACCGGGACGGGCTTCGGGCGGGCCGTCGGGATCGACGCGCTGGTGGAGCGGGCGGGGTCCGGCCTGGTGCTGGCGTGGTTCGACGGGCGGCGCTGGGAGTTCGACGCCGCGGGCCGGGTGGAGCGCACCTGGGCCGGCCCGGGGACCGCGGTCCGGTTCGGGCACGACGACGACGGCCGGCTCGTCGAGCTGGTCCACGAGCGCGGGCGGCGGCTGGGCCTCGAGTGGGACGGCGACCGCATCGTGGCGGTGTCCGGCTCGGACGGGCGGCGCGTCACCTACCGCTACGACCAGGGACTGCTGGCCGAGGCGGACGGACCGGCGGGCGCGCGCCGCTACGGGTCGGACGGCGCGGGCCGGGTGGCGTCGGTGACCGACGCGGACGGCGTCGTGGAGCTGGTCAACACCTACGACGACCAGGGCCGGGTGCTGACCCAGCGCTCGCCGTTCGGGCGGCTGGTCACCTTCTCCTACGGGTCGGACGGGACGACGGTGGTCGCCGACGACGCGGAGAACGCCGGCCCGACCAACGTCTACCGGCACGACCGCGCCGGGCGCCTGGTCGCGGTCACCGACGGGCACGGGCACACGTTGCGCAAGCGCTACGACGCCTGGGGGAACCCGGTCGAGATCGTCGAGCGGGGCGGCGGGGTGACCCGCCAGGAGTTCGACGACCGCGGGCACCTGGTGCGCCGGACGACGCCGTCCGGGGCGGTGTTCACGGTCTCGTGGGACGACGCGGACCGGGTGGTGACGGTCACGGCTGACGGCGCGGAGACCCGCTTCACCTACTTCGGCGCCGAGCGCACCCCGTCCGAGATCGTCGACCCGGAGGGTGGGGTCACGCGGCTGCAGGTCAGCGGCGGGCTGGTGGCGGCGGTGACCGACCCGGACGGGGTGACGGTCCGGCTGCGCCACGACGGTGACGGCCACCTGGTGGAGGCGGTCGACGCCGCAGGTGGGGTGGCGCGGATCGACCGCGACCCGGCCGGGTTGCCGGTCGCGGTCGTCACGCCGGCCGGACGGCGCACCGAGGTCGTCCACGACGGGCACGGGCGACCGGTCGAGCGGCGCGACCCGGCCGGTGCGGTGTGGCGGCACGAGTACACGGCCGCCGGCCGGCTCGCGGCCACGACCGACCCCACCGGGGCCCGGACCGAGACCCGGTACGGCCCGCACGGCGAGGCCGTGGAGCTGGTCGACGCGCTCGGCGCGGTCACGACACAGGGCTACGACGTGTTCGGCAACCTCGCCGACCTCACCGAGGCCGGACGGGGCGAAGTGGGTGTTCCGGCACGACGCGCTGTCGCGGTTGACGGCGTGGACCGACCCGGCGGGCGGCACCTGGTGGCAGGAGCACGACGTCGACGGCCGCCCGACGGTGGCGACCGACCCCAGCGGGGTGCGCACCCGCACCGCCTACGACCCGGACGGTCGGCCCACCGTCGTCGACGACGGACTGGTGGTCACCGGCCTCGTGCACGACGCGCTGGGCCGGCTCGTCGCCGAGCACCGCGCGGACGGCACCAGCCGCGTGCTCGGCTACGACCGGTGCGGGCGGCTGGTCACCGAGACCGGGCCCGACGGCGGGGTCACCCGCTACACCTACAGCCCGGCCGGGCCGCCTGCGCGCGGTCGTGGCGCCGTCCGGCCGGACGGCGCGCTACCTGCACGACGCCCGCGGGCGGCTGACGGCCCGGGTGGACGGCGTCGGGCAGCGCTGCGAGCTGCGGCACGACCCCGACGGGCTGCTGGTCGAGCTGATCTCCCCGACCGGGCTCGTCGAGACCTTCGAGCGGGACGGCTGCGGCCGCGTCACCCGCCACCGCGTCCCCGGCCGGGGCGCCACGGTCTACGGCTACGACCCGGCGGGGCGGGTCGTCGAGGTCACCGACCGGCACGGGCGCCGCGAGTTCACGCGGGACCCGGCGGGCCGGATCGTCGCGGCCACCGACGCGCTCGGACACACCACCGGCTACGCCTACGACCGGCGCGGTCACCTGGTCGAGGTGACCGACCCGCTCGGCGGTGTCACCCGCTACGCGCACGACGAGTGCGGCCGGGTCACCGCCGTCACCGACCCGCTCGGGCGGACCACCCGCTACGTCCGCGACGAGGCCGGCCGGGTGCGAGAACAGCACGACCCGACCGGCGCGCGCCGCCGCGTCACCCGCGACCCCTCCGGCCGGCCCAGCGCCGTCACCGCCACCGCTGTCTCCGCCACGGCTGACGGCGTGAGCATGACGATCCGGGTCGAGCGGGACGTGCTGGCCCGGCCGATCCGGATCACCGAGACGAGCGGCGGCCGGGGCGAGACGATCGAGCTGCGCTGGGACGCGGCCGGGCGACTCGTCGAGCGCCGGACCGGCGACACCGCCGTCCGCTGGTCCTACGATCCCGACGGCCTGCGCACCGGCCTGACCCATCCCGACGGCACCGTGACCTCCTCCCGCCGCGACGGCGCGGGCCGCCTCGTCGCCCTGGAACACCCGCTGCTCGGGCGGCTCGACCTGCAGCGCGACCCGGACGGGCGGTTGCTCGCCCTGACCGGCCCGGGCGTGGCGGCCCGCTGGAGCTACACCGACGGCGGCCTCACCGGCCACGAGTGGCGCGGGCAGCCAAACCAGACGACCCGGCTGACCCGGTTGACCCGCGACGAGCACGGCCGCGTCGTCGCCGCCGACACCGACGGCCGCGCCCGCCTGTTCGGCTACGACCGCGCCGGCCAGCTCGTGAGCGCCGCCGACCCGACCGGTGAACGACGGTTCACCTACGACCCCGCCGGCCGCCTCGTCACCGAGACCGGCCCCGACGGGCAACGCGACCACATCTACGACGCGGCAGGGCAGCTCCGCACGTCGACCGGTCCGGACGGACCCCGGGACTACCGCTACGACCAGGCGGGCCGGCGCGTCGCCGAGCAGGGCGCGGACGACGGCCGCAGCTACCGGTGGGACCCGTTCGGCCGGCTCACCGGCGTCGACACCGCCGTCGACGGGATCACCCGCTCCACCCCGTTGCACGTCGACGCGCTCGGCGAGCTCACCCACGCCGGTGGCGTCCCCCTCGCCTGGGACACCGCCGAGCCCACCGCGCCGCCGGTCGCTCTCGGCGATCAGGCCGTGGTCGGGCACGGGCACCCCTGGGCGCTCGGGAGCGAGGTGCTCGACGTCGACTGGCGGCACACCGTCGGGAGTGGCGCCGATCCCTGGGGCCAGGACGCGGCCGGGACCGACGTCGGGCTCGGCTTCCGGGGCGAGCTCGTCGTCGACGGGCTGGTCTGGCTGCGCGCCCGCGCCTACGACCCGGCCACCCGCGCCTTCCTCTCGCCCGACCCGCTCGAGGCCGTGCTCGGCACCGCCTTCGCCGCCAACCCGTACCACTACGCCGGCAACGACCCCGTCAACCAGGTCGACCCGCTCGGCCTGCGCCCCGTCACCGACGCCGAACTCGCCGGGGAGCACGACAGCGGCGGCGGCCTGTTCTCGACGATCGGGCACGGTGTCCTGGACGTCGCCGGCCTCGTCCCCGGTGTCGGCGAGGTCGCCGATCTGGCCAACGCCGCCTGGTACACCGCCGAGGGCGACTACACGATGGCCGCCCTGTCCGCTGCGGCCGCGGTTCCGTTCGCCGGCTGGGCCGCCACGGGGGCCAAGGCCGCCATCAAGGGCACCCGGTTCGCCGAGAAGGGGGCCGTGGAGGTCACGGAACGGGTGGCGCGGGAGGATCTGAGCGCCTTCGGCAACCGGGCCGGGCCGCGCCCGCCCCGAGCCGCTGACATGGAGGTGGGCCCGGACGGCATGCTCGTCCCGCAGCGGCCGCCGACACCGGCAGGCGCATCGACGTTCGCCGACCCGGCGGCGGCGCCCCTGACCGGGCACTACCACACCATCCCCGAGGGCACCGAGATGCCGCCGGGACTGGCCGTGGTGCGGGACGGCAGCGACGTCCTCCCGGACAGCCCGCACCCGCCCACTCACGCCACCATCTATCCCACCGAACCCATGACGCCCGATACGTTCGCCGATCGCTTTCTGGGCCTTCCCTGGGAGTACGGAGGCAAGAAGAAGTGACGCGGCAACCGTGGGAGGACCTGGTCGACGCCGAGCGCGCCTACCGGGATCGGTGCGCGCAGCTGTACGCCGCCGGGGTCATGACGGAGCAGCTCCGGCAGGCTCTCGCGGATGTCGCAGGACGCGACATGGCGCTGCGGGTCCTGCTCGACGCCCCTCCCGAGACCGTCCTGGAGCTGCTCGATCCGGTGTTCGACCTGTCCGTGAGCCTGCACGGCCCGCTGGTGTGGGCGCGGGAGGTGCTCGCGCGGCTGGATCAGGACCGGTTGGCGCCGCCGCTCGCGGTTCTCGTCGCCCGCCGGCTGGACGATCCGGACCCGCAGTATCCCGACGACGACTACCGCCGGGTCGCGGAGCTCCTGGATCTCCTCGGTCAGCGCGATCTCCTCGCCGAGGTGGTGCGCCGGGCCGAGGCCTCCGACAATCCGGACGTCCGCGAGGTCGCCGAGGACTTCGGCGTCACGTCCTTCCCAGCAGGGCATCGGGAGGATCGGTGACGGCGCAACCATGGGAGGAGCTGCGGGATCTCCGGCAGGCCTGTGTCGAGGTCGCGCGCGGGATGGCGGCAGCCGGGATCCTGGAGGCGCAGCTACGGCTGGCGCTGGCGTCGCCCCGAGGTCGGGCCACGGCGCTCCGCGTCCTGCGGGACGGATCGGTACAACAGGTCATGGATCTCGTCGACGGCGTGTTCACCGCGGCCGTCACTCCCTCGGCCGACACGGGCCTCGCCCGTACGGTGCTGGCGAGACTCGATCCCGGCTGGCTCGCTCTGACGCTCCGGGCCCTCCTCGCCGAGCGGCTCGACGCCGGCAGCGTGTCCGCGGAGGAGCAGCGCTGCATCGTCGACCTGCTCACCGAGCTCGACCAGCCGGCGCTCCTGGCCGAGGTGACGCAGCCCCGACCTTGATCGCGGTGAGCGGTCCGAGAGCCGCAGCGATGCGGTCGTCGGACCCGGGGGCGGCGATCATGGCGAGCCGCGACACGCCCATCGCCCTCAATAGCCGCTTCTACGGTTTCGGCGAGACTCGTCGATACGGTCTGATGTATGGATCCGGTGCGCAACCCGTTCGCCCCCGGCGCTGGTCAGCGGCCGCCGGAGCTGGCCGGGCGGGACCGCGAGGTGGACGCGTTCGAGATCGTCCTCGAGCGGGTGGCACGCGGCCGGCCCGAACGCAGCCTCGTGCTCACCGGGCTGCGCGGCGTCGGGAAGACCGTCCTGCTCGGCGAGCTGCGCTCGATGGCGATCCGTGCCGGGTGGGGTGCCGGAAAGATCGAGGCACGACCGGACGCCGAGCTGCGCCGCCCGCTGTCCGCCGCCCTGCACCGGGCGATCCGGGACCTCGCCGTCCGGCACGACGACCCCGAGCGGGTCGACGAGGTGCTCGGCATCCTCAAGGCGTTCGCGCAGCGCTCCGCTCCGGAGGGCGCGAAGCTGCGGGAGCGCTGGCAGCCCGGGATCGATGTGGCCGCGCGCAGCGGGCGGGCGGACTCCGGCGACATCGAGATCGACCTCGTCGAGCTGTTCACCGAGGTCGCCGGGCTGGCCGCGGACGTGAGCACGGGCGTCGCGATCCTCATCGACGAGATGCAGGACCTGCGCCCGGACGACGTCTCGGCGCTCTGCGCGGCGTGCCACGAGCTGTCGCAGTCGCGCGCGCCGCTGGTCGTCGTCGGCGCCGGGCTGCCACACCTGCCCGCGGTGCTCTCGGCGTCGAAGTCGTACTCCGAGCGGCTCTTCCGCTACGCCCGCATCGGCCAGCTCGACCGCAAGGACGCCGACTTCGCGCTCCTCGCCCCTGCTGAGCGGGAGGACGCCACGTTCGACGACGACGCGTTGGACGCGCTGTTCGACGCCTCCGGCGGCTACCCCTACTTCGTACAGGCCTACGGCAAGGCGGCGTGGGACGCGGCGGTGCGCAGCCCGATCACCGCCGCGGACGTCAAGATGGCGGCCCCGGAGGCTGAAGCGGAGCTGGCCGTCGGCTTCTTCGGGTCGCGCTACGAGCGGGCGACGCCGGCCGAGCGCGAGTACCTGCGCGGGATGGCGGAGCTGACCGAGGGGCGCGACGAACCCGTGAACACCTCGAGCGTCGCCGATCACCTGCAGCGGCGCGCCTCGTCGCTCTCGCCCGCGCGGGACAGCCTGCTCAAGAAGGGGCTGGTGTTCTCCGCGCAGCGCGGCCAGATCGCGTTCACCGTCCCGCACTTCGGGCGCTACCTGCTCGCCAACGGCGCCTGAGCTGCGCGTCCGCGCCCACGTTCCCCGGGTCGGCGTCGGCGAGACTTCGGCGTCCGAAGCGTCCGAACGGGTGAATCCCGGACGTCGCCGATCGAGGGGTAACGAACTCCCTCGGCGCACCGATTCTTAGGTCAGCCCCGCGGTGCTGTCGGACCCCCGACCTGCCAGCCCCGCGGGGTTATCCTTTTGTCCCGATCTGGGTGGTCGCGGTGGGCGCCGAGGGCGGTGCTCCGGTGGGCCGTAGCATCGAGCGCGTGCAGGACCCGAAGCTCCAGATCCAGATGCTGCACGACCGCGTCATGATCCGGGTCACCGACGGCAGCGGCGAGCGGCGCAGCAGCGCCGGCATCGTCATTCCGGCAACCGCCGAGATCGCGAAGCGTCTCATCTGGGGAGAGGTCTTCGGCGTCGGACAGCACGTGCGCACCGTGAAGGTGGGCGACCGTGTCCTGTTCGGACGGGACGACCAGTACGAGGTCGAGGTGCAGGGCAGCACCTACCTGGTGATTCGCGAGCGGGAGCTGCACGCCGTCGCCACCGAGCGCACCGAGCATGGGACGGGCCTCTACTTGTGAGGGAGCGCCCGCCCGCGATCACGAGCAAGCTGATGTCGAGGGGAAGAGACGTACGCATGCCCGAGCGGCAGACCTCGTCCGACGCGCAGGGGTCCGATGCAGAGGGGTCTGACGCACAGGAGTCAGAGTCACGGGGTCCGACGCGCAGGGGTCGTCCGCGGTCGAGCCCGGCGAGACGAGCGACGGGTCCGGCGCGGCCCGGCCGACGCCCGACGGTGCTGCCGACGGAATCGCCGAGCGGCCCCCGAGACCGCCGGTTCCGCGCGCCGCCGCGCACCGGAGCGTTCTCCGGGCGGCTCGCCGGCACCGCCGCTCCCCGCTGGTGCGGCACCGCAGCCGGCGCCGCTGTTCTCGCCCGCCGCCCACCGCTCCGGCCGGCCCGGTGCCGTCCGCGGACGCCCCGGATCCGGCAGCTGTCGAGGCCGCGCGCTCGGCGGAGCCCACCGAGGTCATCCCTCGCAGCGGGGCGGCGGACGAGGTCGTGGGCGCCGTGCCGGCCGGTGCGGCCACGCGCACCGCGACCATGGGGGCCGGGACCACGGGGGCCGGGAGCACGGCCGCCGCGACCACGGACGTCATCGCCCGCGAGGCGTTGACCGAACCGGCACCCGAGGCGGAGCCGGTCCCCTCCGGGCCGCCCGCCGACGACCTGCCGACCGAGCAGATCCCCGCCGTCACCCCGCCGCCGCGTCCCCGCCTCCGGGCACTCCTGCTGACCGGCGCCGCGGTCGTCGGCCTGCTCGTGCTGCTCTACGCCGTGGACCTGGTGAGCAGCTCGGGAAGCGTGCCGCGCGGGGTCACCGTCGCCGGCCAGGAGATCGGTGGCCTGACCCACGACGAGGCCGAGCAGCGGGTGCGCGCGGTCGTCGAACCGCGCACCACGCAGCCCGTCAGCGTCGCGGTCGGCGACGTCACGAGCGACATCGACCCCAAGACCGCCGGCCTGGCCGTCGACTGGTCGGGCACGATCGACCGCGCCGGTTCGCAGCCGCTCAACCCGATCACGCGGCTGCGGTCGTTCTTCACCACCCGCGAGGTCGGCGTCGCCACCGACGTGGACGACGAGGCCCTCGACTCCGCTCTGCAGCAGCTCGCCCCGGTCGTGAGCAAGCAGCCGGTGGAGGGCACGGTGCGCTTCGAGGGCGTGACGCCGGTGCCGGTCCCACCCGTCGACGGGCAGGAGCTCGACCTGGACGCGGCGAAGCAGACCCTCGAGCGCGAGTGGACGAGCGGCGAGCGGGTGCACCTGCCCGTGCGGGTCCTGCCGCCGACCACGACGCAGGACGACGTCGACAAGGCGGTCACCGACATCGCGACGCCGGCGGTGTCCGGGCCGGTCACGGTCGCCGGTGAGGGTGTCACGGGCACGATCAGCCCCGAGGTCATCGCGTCGGCGCTGTCGTTCCGCGCGGACCCGAACCAGGGCCTCGTCCCCGAGCTGAGCAGGGACGTCGTGGAGAAGGCCCTCGACCCGCAGATGGCCTCCTCCGAGCAGCCCGGGCGGGACGCGACGCTGGACTTCGTCGCCGGCCGGCCGGTCGTGACGCCGTCCCAGGACGGCCGCGGGGTCGACTACGACACGACGCTGAAGGACCTGCTGGCGGTGCTGACCAAGACCGGCGACGAGCGGAAGATCACCGCCGTCTACGTCGCCCAGCCCGCGAAGCTCACGACCGAGCAGCTCAACGGGCTCGGGATCAACGGCGTGATCGGGGAGTTCACCACCGGCGGGTTCGCGCAGGACTCGGGCCGCAACATCAAGCGGGCCGCCGAGGTCATCAACGGGATGATCGTCAAGCCCGGGGAGACGTTCAGCCTGAACGGCGCCACCGAGCCGCGCGACGAGGCCCACGGCTACCTCGAGGCCGGCATCATCTCCGAGGGACACGCCTCGCGCGGTGTCGGCGGCGGCGTCTCGCAGGTCGCGACCACGCTGTACAACGCTGCGTACTTCGCCGGGATGGCGGACGTGACGCACAAGCCGCACAGCTTCTACATCAGCCGCTACCCTCCGGGCCGCGAGGCGACGGTGTTCGAGGGCGCGATCGACATGAAGTTCAAGAACGACGGCCCCACCGGCGTGATGATCCAGACGGCGTGGACCCCGACGTCGCTCACGATCCGGCTCTACGGCACCAAGCGCTACGACGTCACGTCGTCGACGGGCCCGCGGACGAACCCGACCGAGCCCACCAAGGTCGACATCCCCGCAGGGCAGCCCTGCTCGCCCAGCCAGGGCGCCCCCGGGTTCACCGTGACGGACACCCGGACGCTGCGTGACGTGAAGACGGGTGCGGTCAAGACCGAAAGGCGGACCACGAAGTACAACCCGTCACCGATCGTGACCTGCGGATCGGAGTGAGTTTCGGCACTCCACCTGCAGATCACCGCCTTGCTGCGCTGCGGCGTTGATCTGCAGGAAACGCATGGGCTCGTCCGGATGAGCGCCGGGTCTTCCCGAGCGTGTACCTGGCGACCTAGCCTTCGACCATCACCAACGGCGGGGAGACGAGGGCCGACATGCTCATTGCGGACGTCCTGCGCGGGAAGATCGCCGGTTCGGCACTCGCCACTACGGCGCCGTCCGCGACGGTCGGCGAGCTGCTCGGCCTCCTCGCCCAATACAACGTCGGCGCCCTCCCGGTGGTGGACGGCGGGCAGCTGGTCGGGATCGTGTCCGAGCGCGACGTCGTCCGGCAGCTGCACGAGCGTGGCCACGACCTGCTCGACGCGCGCGTCGGCGACATCATGAGCGCGGACGTCGTCACCTGCTCCCCGCGTGACCGTGCCGCGGACCTCGCGCGGGTCATGACGGATCGCCGGATCCGGCACCTCCCGGTCTGCGACGAGTCCGGCCTGGTGGGCATCGTCAGCATCGGGGACCTGGTGAAGACCCGCATCGACCAGCTCGAGCGCGAGCGCGAGCACCTCGCCTCGTACATCACGGGCTGACACCGGGAGGTCGGCGGCTCACAGCAGGTGGACGAGCTGTCCCTCTCCGGTCTTCGGATCCCTGAGCAGCATCTCCATGCCCGAGGCGAACTGGCGAGTGGTGAAGTCGTAGAGGCTGATCGCCCGATTGATCAGATCCGTCTTCGACAGTCCGGTGCTCGACTGCAGGCCGAGAAGCTGGTCGGCCACCTGGGCTGTCAGAGTGATCGTGATGCGTTCGGGCGCCTGCCCCGAACGGCGCGGTGACGCCGCGTACGACGGCGTCTCGACGGACTTCTGGCGGCTCATCAACATCTCCGGTTGCTCGGCGGACGCATCTGGAATGCACCATAGTCGCACACTCCAGATGAAGAGTGCTGCATCACGGCCGAGTAGCTCGGTTCTTGCTGCGCCGAGGTCGCTCGCCCTCGGCATCTCGCGAGGCCTTGATGCAGCTGGGAGCGCGGCGTGGCATGCAGAGCACCGCAACGCCGCCACACACCTGGACGAACGCGAGCGCAGAGACAAGCCAGACCGGGACTCCGGCCGTGGTGCCGGCCCAGAGCGTCCAGCCCGGGCCACCCATGGCCATCGCCAAGGTCACAGCGTGCAGGAGCTGCGGAGCTGACTCGCGCGGCACGCCGATCGAGATCTCCCCGACCGGACGTAGCCTGATGGTCAGGTTGGCCGCGGTGGACGGGACGTCGGGGCGCTGCTCTCCACGCTGTGCCATGGTCGCTCCTCCTTGACTCAACTCTACATCGTGTACGTACACGAATCATGTGCGAGATGAGCGGTGAGTCAGGGTTTTACTGAGACGAAACAACTCTAGCGCCTGGTGACGATGCCCAAACTGCCAGGTGACCGGTAGGCGTCTACACTCCCCATCGCTCGTGAGCACGATGCATGTACACGAAGATGATGCACGGGTAGAGTCTCGCCGGAGGGAGGTGGACGCCATGCTCTGGTTGATCGTGGCATGCGGATTCGTGGCGCTCATCGGCATGGCGATCGGGCTCGGGATGTCCCTCGACACGGAGGCTCAGCGCGGTGCGCGCCGGCGCGTTGCCGAAGAACGGCGAACGCGGGCCGATTCAGGTGAGAGTGATGGGCCCGAATTGCCGCCGTGTTCCGACTGTCCACGGCGACCGCGTTGACGGAGTGCAGTCGAGATGCTGCGAGGGCGCCTTCATTTTCTCAGCGACGATTCGTAAGGCCCCAGCTTTTGCGCCTATCTGGCACGCCGCTGGAATGACAACCTGACGAGCAGTGGAGTGGAGAGGCCGGACATGTGTCGTGTTGACGGTGAATCGTCGGCCACGGTATGTGACACCGCAAGGGGCAAGACGGTCAGGTTCGCTTCCGGACTTCGAGTGTGTGAACTCTTTCGGAACGCTCGTCGCAGCACCCGAGGCGAATGCATTCAGTAGACGTCGCCGACGGCGCGACGTTGCCGGTGATCACCGTCAATAGGGTGCTGCCCGATGCCATGCCGACCTCAAGGATCGAAAAAGTGGTCGCTCGACCACGTTGTTCTTGTTTCGTTTCTACGATCGGTACTCGTCGATAGCACGACTGTGCGCGACTAGCTGTCCGGCTGCCCTGATATGTCACGACCCGCACCTGAATTATGCAGTTCAGCTCAATTTTGCCGTTACCGATGATATCGCCCGGCATTGACTGGTCGACTCTTGCTGAGATTACGGCAATTCGGGCCGGGTGACATTTCCGGCAGTTGTGCTGCGGCGCGGCTGCCAGCCGCGTAGCACGTCGCGAACGGATGACGAGTGTCGGGATGCGTCTCTGACCGCCCTTACAGTTGATCCTGCTCGAACTCGCCGTCGCGAATCGCTTGCGTGAACACGTCCCACTCATCGGAAGTGAAGACAAGCGGTTCCTTGAAATGATCTTTGCTGTCGCGGAGCAGTACCAGACCGTTGGCCAACCGCGCAACTTCAACGCAGTCGCTATTGCCGCATCGGGCGCTGCGTACGAAGACGACATCGTCCGGACCATCATTGTCGCGCACGTACCCTCCCACTGGCTCAGCAGGAGGGTACGTGCTCACGATGGCTCGCTTGGGCGTGACCCATGTCACACAGATGGGTCGGGTGGGCGCGGGATCAGACTGAAAGCCGGTCGATCGCCTCGCCCAGCTGCTTGACGGTATCTGACTGGTTCCACGACTTTTGCCGGATGCCGTCGAATATCGAACGGTACTGGATGACGTCCTCCGCGACCTCGAGAATGACCGACCCGTTGACGTGTTCGATGATGACTACGTCCTGGTCGGCATCATCTGCGAAATCGAAAATTCGGAACGAACCCGCCAATCCCTCGTGCCCGCCGGCTTCGAATGGTAGGACGCGAATCGTGATCGGGCTGTTCGGGTCCTCGACGGCCGAACGGATCGCCTCGAGCTGTTCGCGCATGATCGCGTGATCGCCGATTGGGCGCCGAAGAATTCCCTCGTCCAGCACGGCGGTCATGTATAATGGTTTCGGCTTTCGGGTGAGTACCTGCTGACGTTCGAGCCGGATCCGAACTTTCTCCTCCAATGCGGCGTCCGTCACTCGGGGATTCAGTGCGCGGAGAACCGCGCGAGCGTACCCTTCAGTTTGCGCCAAAGCCGGAACGAGATTGCTATGATAAGACAGACTGCGTGATGCCGATGATTCAAGCTGAATGAGTCGTTCGAGCGAAGGATCCGTCCGACGCAAATCTCCGAACTTGTCCCACCAGGCGCGCGTCTGGCCGATCTCAGCCCATTCCAGGGCCTGATCGATGACGAACTCGTCGGCCACGCCGTAGAGGTCGAGAAGGTCGCGAACGTCTCTTCGGTACGGCACTCCTTTGCCGTTTTCCAGGCGACTGATCTTCGCCGTGGAACACTCCAGTTGCTCTGCGGCAGCCTTGACCGACACCTTTGCCGCCTCGCGCAACGTCTTCAACTCTGTCCCGAGCCGTCTCCGGGCCAGGACCGGGGTCAGGGCCACCGCACCTCCATTCGCCGTCCGTACTCTGGCGAACGGGCGAGCCAACTTCATGCACCTACACGGTGTAGGCCACGGTACGCGCACACCGTACCGATACAAGAGACGTGAGCTGCCCAGCCCCGTACTCCGTTCTCGTTGAGCGGAATCCAGGTACTTCAGCTGTGGGCTTGCGGTGACGCCGCGCGGGCGGCTCCCGCGTCGCTAGAAGCCGGCCTCGGCCAGCTCCATCAGCGTGTCGTCGGTGTGCTCGACGATCACGCGCTCTGCGGTGAGCAGCGGCAGACGGGTGGCGGCGAAGAACCGGGCGGCGGCGATCTTGCCCTCGTAGAAGGCCCGGTCGCGCGCCGTGCCGGCGTCCAGCACGTCGAGCGCGACCTGCGCGCGGCGCAGGAGCAGCCAGCCCACCAGCACGTCGCCGAGTGCCATGAGCAGCCGGACGCTGTGCTGGCCTGCCCGGTGCACCCGTGCCGGCTCGCGACCGGCCGTGGCGATGTGGCCGGTCAGCACGCTCAGCATGCCCCGGACGTCCGCGAGGGCCGTCGCGAGCAGCACGCGCTCCTCCTTCAGCCGGCCGTTGCCGCCCTCCTCGGCCAGGAACCCCGCGATCTGCTCGACGACGTGCCCGAGCGCCCGCCCGTGGTCCCGGACGATCTTGCGGAACAGCAGGTCCAGCGACTGGATCGCGGTCGTCCCCTCGTAGAGCGAATCGATCTTCGCGTCGCGGATGTACTGCTCGATCGGGTAGTCCTGCAGGTACCCGGAACCGCCGAGGGTCTGCAGCGAGAGCACGAGCATCTCCGACGCCCGCTCGCTGCCGACGCCCTTGACGATCGGCAGCAGCAGGTCGTTGACGGCGGCGGCGAGCCGCGCGTCCGGGCCGCCCGCCCGCACGGCGTCCTGCTGCGTCGCCGCGTAGAGGTAGAGCGCTCGCAGGCCCTCGGCGTAGGCCTTCTGCAGCATGAGCATGCGGCGCACGTCCGCGTGGTGGGTGATCGTCACGCGCGGGGCGGACCTGTCGGCCGCCCGCGTCAGATCCGGCCCCTGCACGCGCTCCTTCGCGTAGGCCAGCGCCGTCTGGTAGCCGGCCGAGAGGGCGCCGATCGCCTTGGTGCCCACCATCATCCGGGCGTACTCGATCACCTCGAACATCTGCGCGATGCCGTCGTGCACCTCGCCGAGCAGGTGGCCGACCGCGGGGACGCCGTGCCGGCCGAACGTGAGCTCGCAGGTCACGGACGCCTTGAGGCCCATCTTGCGCTCGACGTTCGTGACGAACGCGCCGTTGCGCTCGCCGGGCTCGCCCGTGACCGGGTCGAACCGGAGCTTCGGCACGAGGAACAGCGACAGCCCCTTCGTCCCCGGCTGCGGGGTGATCCCGGGGCCCTCCGGCCGGGCGAGCACGAGGTGGACGATGTTCTCGGTCAGGTCGTGCTCGGCCGAGGTGATGAAGCACTTCACGCCGTCGACGTGCCAGGTGCCGTCCGGCTGCAGGACAGCCCGGGTCCGGCCCGCTCCGACGTCCGATCCGGCGTCCGGCTCGGTGAGCACCATCGTCGCGCCCCAGCCGCGCTCGATCATCAGCTCGGCCCAATGCCGCTGTTCCCGTGTCCCGAGCCCGTGCACGATCGAGGCGAAGCGCGGCCCTGCCCAGGTAGAAGTACACCGCCGGGTGGGCGGCGAGGATCAGCTCGGCGGCGGCCCACTGCACGGTCGCGGGGACGCCGAGGCCGCCCAGTTCGGCCGGCAGGCCGAGCCGCCACCATTCGCCCTCCCACAGCAGCCGGTAGGCCCGCTTCACCGGCTCCGGGAGGGTGACGGTGTGCGTGGCGGGGTCGAAGACCGGTGGATGGCGGTCGGCGTCGGCATAGCCCTCGGCGAGCGGCCCGGTGGCGAGCCGGTCCAGCTCGCGCAGCAGGTCGCGCAGGGTGTCGGGGTCGTTGTCGACGTCCGGCCCGGCCGGCCCGTCCTGCACGCGGAAGACCTCGAAGAGGTCGAACTCGACGTCGCGCAGATCGCTGCGGAAGTGCCCCATCGCCGCCACCGCCTTGCCTACCCGTGAGTAACGAAAGGGTATTACCGATGGGTAACTTAGGCAAGCGTTCTCGTCCGGGCGGCCCACGTTCGAGTTGTCCTGGCGGCGAGCGGTGTGGGCAGGCCCGTTCTCGGTGATCCTCTCCCGATCGTCGGGGGACGCTGGGAGGTGCGCGTGGGCCGGGTGTCGCGCCGCGGGTTCCTGCTCGGTGGCATTGCGCTCGCGGGTGGCGGGCTGCTGGCCGGCGGGCTCGACATGACCCCGGCGTGGGCCGTGGACGGGCCGACGATCGTCAGCTGCGACGGATGGGGCGCGCGGCCGAACCGGGGCGTCCTGCCGGTGTATCACCGGCGGCCCGTGAAGATCCTCGTGCATCACACGGCCACCCCGAACGGCGCCACCGGCCGGGCCGCCGCCGTCCGCCTCGCCCGCTCGATCCAGAACTTCCACATGGACCACCGGGGATGGCCCGACACCGGCCAGCACTTCACGGTGAGCCGCGGCGGGATCGTCCTCGAGGGGCGGCACCGCAGCCTGGAGTTCGTCCGCGTGGGCCGATGGCAGGTCGAGGGCGCGCACTGCACGGGGCAGAACGTCGTCGCGCTCGGCATCGAGAACGAGGGCACGTACAGCGCGGTCAACCCGCCTGCCGAGCTGTGGAACAAGCTGCGGTCGCTCTGCGCGTACCTGTGCGCCCAGTACGGCATCCGCCCCAGCCAGATCTACGGGCACCGCGACTTCAAGGACACCGCCTGCCCCGGCGACCGGCTCTACGCCGCGCTCCCACGCCTGCGTTCCGAGGTGGCCGGGCTGCTGGGGCAGCGACTGACGAAGGCGACGGTGACCGAGGCGGCGTGGCCGCTGCTGCGCATCGCCGACCGCGGCGAACGCGTGCTCGCCGCGCAGCACCTCCTCCGTGCGGCCGGCGTGCCGGGCGTCGTCCCGGACGGCCGGTTCACCCGCGAGCTCGCCGACACCGTGCGCGCCTTCCAGGACGAGCACGGCTTCGGCCGCGACGACCCGGGCCGGGACGAGGCGGACGGCCCCACGGGCATGATCGGCGGCGAGACCTGGCCGGCCCTGGCCCGCCCGGTGCGCGCCGGGGAGGGTGGCGAGGCCCAGCAGGCCGTCGAGGTCCTCCTGCGCGGCCGGGACCTGAGCCTCCCCGACGTCGTCACCCCGGAGATCTGGCAGCACCTGCTCACCAGGTAGGCGCCCCCCACCCCGCGAGTCGGCACCTTCTGCCGCGGCGCGAGTCGGCACCTTCGCCTGAGCGAGTCGGGCGCGTATCACTCCGTCGGGTGGTTTCGGAGGGCGTGACCTGAACGCGCGACTCGTCGTTGACAGGTCGGTGCCGCCACCGCGGCGGGCACCGGACGCACGAGTCCGATCAGGTCGGGCACAGCGAGGGAGTGCGGTGAGCGAGCGCAGCGAGCGAGCAATTGAGCACAGCGCATTCGCGAAGTCGCTGGGCCGACCGAGCGCCAGCGAGGGAGTGCGGTGAGCTACGAGCTCGGCATCGACTTCGGAAGCAGCTCCACGGCGGCGGTCGTCCGCCGCACCGAGGGGACGGGCGACACGGAGGTCGTGCCGCTGGGTGCGCGGGGCGGCGCCGTGTCGTCGGTGCTGCACCTCGCCCGGGACGGGCGCGTGACCGTCGGCGAGGCCGCCGCGAGTCTCGCCGGGATCGACCCGACGCGCGTCGTTCGCGGCCTCAAGCGTCGGGTGGGAGACGCGGCGCCGGTCGAGCTCGGCGGCCAGCCGTGGTCGGCCGAGGAGCTGTCGGCCCGGTTGGTGCGCTGGGTGGTCGACCGCGTCGTCGAGAAGGAGGGCGAGCAGCCCACCGGGATCGCCCTGGCACACCCGGCGTCGTGGGCGCCGCTCACACTCGAAAGGCTCGCCTCCGCCCTCGCGGCGCACGATCTGCGTGTCACGTTCGTCGCCGAGCCGCGCGCGGTGGCCCACGCCGCGTTCGCCGCCGCCGAGCCGGGTGCCACGGTCGCGGTCCACGACTTCGGGGGCGGCCGGTTCGACGCAGCCGTGCTGCGCCGGGCCGGGACGCGCCGTGGCGGCTTCGCGGTGCTCGGCGTCCCCGAGGTGATCGACGACCTCGGCGGCCTCGACCTCGACGAGCTGGTGTGGCAGCACGTCCGGAAGTCGCTGCCCGACGACGTGACGCCGGTCGCGCGGGTCCGGCGCGCGTGCACCCTCGCGAAAGAGACGCTGAGCTCCGAGAACGAGGTCGTGGTGCGGATCCGGTGCGGCGAGTTCCGCGGCGCCGTCCGGCTTGATCGGGCGACGTTCGAGCGGCTGATCGCGCCGCACGTCGACCGGACGGTGGACGCCCTGCGCCGCACGATCGCGTCGGCCGGCGTGGAGCCCGGGCAGCTGACGGCCCTGCTGCTGGTCGGCGGCTCGGCGCGGATCCCGCTCGTGGCGCGGACGGTGACCGAGCAGCTGGGCTGTGTGCCCACCGTGTGCGGCGACGAGGACCTGGTCGCGCGCGGCGCCGTGCTCGCGCTTTCCGCACCGACCGCCGCGGCCGACGTCGTGGCGCCGACGACGTCCGGCGCTGCGGCCATCCCGTCGACGGGCGCCGACACGGAGGCCGACGCGCCGGACTCCGCCGAGGAACGGTCCGCGGACGACGCCGAGGCACCCACGGTGGTGCTCGCCGTCCCGGCCGTGGTGGACGCTCCCACGACCCCGCTGCTCCTCTCGGCCACCGTGGAGACTGCCTACCCGGCACCTGCGGTCCCGCCGACATCTCGCCGCCCGGGGAGCCGAGGGCGGACCGCTGCCGTCCTCGATGCCGGCGGCCGCCGCGCCGCACGGCGCAGCCTGCCCCGGACGCTCGTCGGCGTGGGAGCGGTGATCGTCGCCGCCCTCGTCCTCGTCGCCCTGTTCCGCCCCGACGGGCCTCTCGATCCGCCGCTCGATCCCGGGGCCGGGAACGCGACGCAGCTCATCGCCCCCGCCGAGGTCGCCACCGCGCCGACGGCCGGGGTGCCGGACTCGGCCCCTGCCGGCATCCGCACCGAGGTCGACGCCGATGCGGTGCCCACGGTTCGTCCCGCAGCGGTCGACACCCGCCAGTCGGTGACCACCACACCGCCCGCCCTCCCGAGCCCGTCGGACCTTCCGGACGACGCCCCATCCCGGACCGGCAGCATCCGGGCCGGCTCGTCCTTCGACAGCGAGGGGCCGCCCACTGCCATGACGCCGCCGGTGCCCCCGAGTGCCGCGATACCCGTCCTCTGACGCCGGGGGAGGAGGCTGCGGCCTGTAGGTCGCTCTCGCGGGGTGGGCCCGGTTCCGTGCCGTTCCCGGCGACCCGGCAAGATCCACCCGAACGGTGGCCAACCTCCTGTCACGTTTTCACTCGCTCCAGCGATGGGTGGACGTGGGGCCGGCAGGCAGGACGCCGGCTCTGCTCGCTTTCGAAATGAAGAGGGGGCCGCGGTGGCGCGGTTGGGAGCAGCGGTTGTCGGCTTGGGGCTGGCGGCGCTGGTCGTGGCGTATCTGTTCTTCGGTTGGCCGGTGCTGCTCGTCGGGGTGCCGGCGCTGGTGGGCGTGGCTCTCGTGGTGGCGGCCGTCGTGGTGTCCGAGACGCCGCGCCGCAAGCTCGAGGAGCATCGGGCCACGCGGTTCGACCCGTCCGCGCAGCTACCGGGCGGCCTGATGAGCGGCTTCTTCGAGATGCCCAAGCAACGCCCGACGGAGCTTCCGGACCGCATCGTCTGACC
>CAWADQ010000071.1:0-87110 GCA_963780835.1 uncultured Actinomycetota bacterium
GGTTCAAGACCGCGGACACGATCGCCCAGGCGGTCGGGATCCCGCACGACAGCCCGCAGCGGGTGCAGGCCGGCATCCAGTACACGCTGTCCGAGGCCGCGGACCACGGGCACTGCTACCTGCCGGAGCCGAACCTGCTCACCGACGCCGCGCAAATCCTCGGCGTGCCCGCCCGTCCTGGTCCGCACCTGCCTGGATGAGCTGCCGCCGCCGAGGGGGTGATCCGCGAACCGGTCCCCGAGCATCGAGCGGCGGGACGATCCCGGCGGTGTATCTGGTGCCGTTCCACCGGGCCGAGACCGCGCTGGCCGCCGCGCTGCTGCGGCTGTCCACCACGCCGGCGGATCGGATGCCGGCCTTCGCGCACGGTCGACTGGGCCAGGGCGTTGGCCTGGCTGCGGGCCCGGACCGGGGCGGAGTTGGCCGCGGAGCAGGAGCAGGCGGTGCGGTTGGCGCTGACGCAGCGGGTGGCGGTGCTGACCGGGGGGCCGGGCTGCGGGAAGTCGTTCACCGTCAAATCGGTGATCACGTTGGCGGCGGCGAAGCGGGCGAAGATCGTGCTCGCGGCGCCGACCGGGCGGGCGGCGAAACGGTTGACCGAGCTGTCCGGGCACCCGGCCACCACGGTGCACCGGCTGCTGCAGCTGCGCCCCGGCGGGGACCCCAGCTTCGACCGGGACCATCCGCTGGATGCCGACCTGATCGTGGTCGACGAGGCCAGCATGCTCGACCTGATCCTGGCCAACAAGCTGATCAAGGCGGTCCCGCCGGGGGCGCACCTGCTGCTGGTCGGGGACGTGGACCAGCTGCCCTCGGTCGGCGCCGGGGAGGTGCTGCGCGACGTGCTCGCCGCCGACACCATCCCCCGGGTCCGGCTCACCCAGATCTTCCGGCAGGCCCAGCAGTCCGGGGTGGTGGTCAACGCGCACCGGATCAACGCCGGCCAACCCCCGGCGTTCGGTGAGCACCCCGACTTCTTCCTGTTCCCCGCCGACGAGCCGGAGGCCACCGCGGAGCGGGTGGTCGACCTGGTGGCCAACCGAATCCCCCGCCGGTTCGGCATCCCGCCGCGGGACATCCAGGTGTTGGCGCCGATGCACCGCGGCCCGGCCGGCGCCGGCACCCTGAACACGCTGCTGCAGCAGGCCCTCGCCCCGCGGCCGGGACGACATCCCGGAGCGGCGGCACGGGGCGCGGGTGTTCCGGCCCGGGGACAAGGTCATCCAGATCCGCAACAACTACGACAAGGGCACCGCCGGGGTGTTCAACGGCACCGTCGGCACCATCACCGCCCTGTCGGTCACCGACCAGCAGCTGACGCGTGCGCACCGACGAGGACGAGGACATCGTCTACGACTTCGACGAGCTCGACGAGCTGCAGCACGCCTACGCGATCACCGTGCACCGCTCCCAGGGCAGCGAGTACCCGGCGGTGGTCGTGCCGCTGACCATGAGCGCCTACACCCTGCTGCAGCGCAACCTGCTCTACACCGCGATCACCCGGGCCAAACGCCTGGTCGTGCTGGTCGGCAGCCGCAAGGCCCTGGCCATCGCCGTGCGGACGGCCGGCACCGGCCGCCGCCACACCGCGCTGACCCACCGCCTCCAGGACCCGGGCGCGACGAGACCCTGATCGTCACTGCGGCCGCACGAGCCGCCGGCCACCTGCAGGTTCCCGGGCAGCGCCCGCGCCGGCCAGCACTCGCGGTTGTCCACCCCGCCGATCACCGGTCCCACGATGGCGCGCTGGCCTCCGTGGTCTCGAGGCCGGATCCGGGCGCCGGCGGGCCGAGCGCGGGGAGGGACATCGGCGCGATTGCCGGCTTCGGCAGGCCGAGCATGAGAGGCTCCCCATCGGCGAGGCCCGCAGCAGGGACAGGGCTTGGCTCGTGCCCCGGGCCGTCGACGTTGACCACGACGACAGGGCGGACGCTCAGCGCCGCCGACTCGACCGGCCAGCCGGCGGCGGCCCGTGCAGCAGACATGGCGCTCGTCCGCGACACCGCGAGCGGCCGTCGACCGCACGAGTGTGCTGGCACGGCGTTACCGCAGGGCACCCAGTGCTGCGGGAGGCCGGGCTGTGCGCCGACATGCTGCCCAACCGATCGACCGATGATCGAGGGCAGCGTCCGAGCGATCGTCCGAGCCGTTCCCTGCCGTTCCCCGCAGTGACCCGCCGCGGCCCGCACCTTGTGCCCGCTCGTTCCCCCGTCATCGCTGGGACGTCCGGCCGGGCGTCCGGTCCGGTGTGCCCCTCGCGGAGCAGCGGGCACAGTCCCGATCCGGATCGGTCGCCTGCCGAGCCCGATTCGCCGAATCGGCCCGGCGCACCACCGAGGAGCGTCACCAGACGCCGCCGCCGCGGCTCGGCTTGTTCCCGCGCTGCCCTCGACGACGACGTGCCCCCGCCCGCTGGTCAGGTGACCAGCAAAGTGGACCGCCGTGGCAGTAGGAGATCGCTGACGCACGGGCCCGTGCGCCCGCGTTGTTGTCAGAACCTGTAGTCAAACGCCCCCTCCCAAGATCGGAAGGGGGCGTTTGTGCTGGTGGAGCTGCTGAGCCGTTACTCGAACCAACCGGACATCGCAAAACCGCTGGTCAAGCTCATGCAGCTGGTCGCCACGGAACCTGCAGCCGACACTGACCCAAGCCCGCTAGTGTTAGCAGACAGCTCACGACCACCAGCCCTGCCCTTCGCCGCACGGCTGTCGGCGGAGGACGTTCAGACTATGATCAAGTCGTACCTGGCCGGGCGCACAATTGTCGAGATGGGTGCTCAATATGGCGTCAGCGAGTCCACTATAAAACGTTTACTGCGACAGTACGGGGCGCGAAAGGGGCAGCGTGCTTTGCCCAGGAATTGTGATTAGATGTTGCCAAAAATAACGTGAGGATAAATTCTCTTGGAACGCCAACTCTAACCCGCTCATATGCGGCGCGGGCAACGTTCTCGCCAAGATCCAACTCTGCGCGACCAGCATGATCAAACTCTTCGAAAGCAGCGCCAAGTAAACCCCTCGCGATCACGCGATACGAGCCTCCGATAAAGAGGTAAGGCAATTGCAGCGGCGCCGAGTAAAAATGCTATCATTCGCGCCTCTGAGCTAAGGCAGCCAAGCGTGGCTGGTGGTGATGTTTGCCTTAGGTTTGCATCATACCGATGCGCATTGGAGGAATGAAAAATGCAGTAAGCTCCGTGGCCTACCTCTGCACTATATTCTATCGTTCCACTCGCATCTGTGCATTCGAAGCTAAACGAAGTGGAGCGAACAAGCACTCTGCTGACATTTGCGACTGTGCAAGTACTACAGTCGCGGTTTCACCAAGGGTGACAGATCGTCGCCGAGCGTAGGCGACCTCAGTCGCCAGACACCACGGAGAGTGACGACCTGAGGTTGATTCGCGCCGGAATCATACGGATGTAATCCGTGTGCGGCCGTGCCGCGTCTCGTGGTTGTGGATCACAGCAACAACGACACGGCCGCAGTGGCCAGCATAGAAGACCTCGCCGAGTGCACGGCGCGGGTGGACGCGCGGATCGAGACGGTGCTGCGCGGGGTGATGGCGCAGCGGCGCAGCACCGAGGTGGCGTTGGACTACGTGAGGGTGCTGGGGTCGGGGGTGAAGGCGAGCTGCTGGTCGCTGGCCGAAGCGGCCGGTCACGAGCGGCAGGGCCGGATGCAGGGTCTGCTCCGGTCCTATCGGTGGGACTCGACGCGGCTGCGCGACCGGCTGGCCGGGCTGGCCGCCGCGTGGATCCCCGACCCACCCGGGGATCTGATCGGGCCGGGGATCGCGATCGACGAGACCGCGCAGCTGAAGAAGGGCGAGGCCACCGCGTGCGTGGCCCCCCAGCACGCCGGGTGCACCGGCGGCGTGGAGAACTGCGTGACCACCGTGTTCAGCGCCTACGTCACCGCGAACGGGCAGGCCTGGGTCGACTTCGACGTGTACATGCCCGAACGCTGGGCCGGGGACCCCGCCCGCCGTCGGGCCGCCGGGATCCCCGACGAGCTGACCTTCGCCACCAAGCCGCAGCTGGCCGCCGACCAGCTCGACCGGCAGCTGGCGGCCGGATCCCCGGCCCGGTGGGTCGCGTTCGACGAGGTCTACGGCCGCAGCGAACCACTGCGCACGAAAGCCGCCGGCCACGGCCTGGCCTATGTGGGGATCATCCCCTGCGACTACCGGATCCGGCTGCCCTCCGGTACGGCGATCCGGGCCGAGCAGGCCGTCGAACACGCGGTGTTCGAGCGCCGATCGGCCGGGAACGGCTCGAAAGGACCCCGGTTCAGCGACTGGGCCATGACCACCACCGCGGTGCCCGGGCAGTACCTGCTGATCCGGCGGCTGCTCTCCCGCCCGGACAGCTACACCTTCTACCTGTGCTGGGCCCCACCGGACCGCCCGGCCACCATGACCTACTTCATCACCATCGCCGGGCGGCGTTGGCCGGTCGAGGAGACATTCGAGACGGGTAAGGACGTGTTCGGCTGGGACCAGACCCAGGTCCGTGCCTGGGACGGGATCTGCCGGCACACCGCCCTGGCCGCCCTCGCCCAACTCCGCACCGCCGCCATCCGCACCACGATCACCACCGGCAACACCCTGCCGGCCGACACCGACACCGACACCGACACGGGCAACGACGACGACGGCGACGACGGCGACGGCGGCGACGACGACGGCGCGGTCAGCGACGCCGACCTGCAGATCCCCCTCGGCGACGCCCCCATCCCAGTCCGCGGCGGCCAACCCTGCCCACCCGAACTCGGTCCGATCAAGCTGTCGGTCGCCGAAACCACCCGCCTGGCCGGGCTCGCCGCCCGCTACACCACCGGACTGATCACCCGTACCCGACTCGCCTTCGCCCTGCGCTGGTCACTACGCCGACGACTCCACCAAGCCAGAGCCCGCTGGCACCACTACAGCACCCGACTCCAAGCCATCACCGGCACCGGATAGACACCCGCCGACCCGAAAGGAGGTACGCAATGTAACCCTGCCCCAGGCGACAATCATCACGATACGCAACAGTGCGATCACTCAACGAGCAACCGCGACTGTAGTACAAGGCGGGAGATCAGATCGATATACTGGGACAAGCTGAACCATGCTGCCGTTTGCAGCGGCATGCTGAAACCGTGTATACTGTACGCCCCGGTAATCAGGGAAGCGGTAGGGTATTCCTGCCACTGGGGCACCTGCTGCGACCCAACCAGTCATCAATCCTCCTGGTAAAGAGCGAGTGGCGCTGCGAGTTGGCGCTGCGAGATAGCGCCCTCCCGCCTGATTTGCTCGTCAGCATGTCGTTCTGCTGTCACGTATGAGGTTCCACCCCGTCCAGTTGCCCTGCGTTACCGGTATGATACGCTTGCGAGCGGCTCCGTATCTAGAGTCAACTTGACGATCAAATGAGGCTTGTTACCAATGCCTTCGCGGTAGCGACGGTTAGTCACGATCTTTCGTACGGCGGTTGTACTATGATTCTCTAGTACTCCGGCCATAGATCGTTATATCCATCGATGTGTTGCTTGTTGGCGCTGGTACTGGGGTAGTTGGTTTGGGCACGATGTTGGGCTGTCGTCGTGGTGCCGCGAGAGAAGGAGTACCGCTGTACCTAGTCAACGCCCGGGACGAGATCACGTCAGCGGCCCGGCCCCGCGGCAGCATGGGGCACGGAAGTACATAAAGGAATGTCTGCAGCAACTAGCCAAAGCCACCCTGATGTCCGCCAGGCTCTATAGTTCCTTACCCATCCCAATAAGCCAGCGAACAACTCCTTGGAAACCATGTGAGTCTGACTTTGAGACGTACCAGTCGCCTGACCCCGTATCAAAGGTGACCATATCAGCGAAGTTATCGCCGCTGTTCTCTTTGGCTAGGAACTGGTCGGTGGTGTTAGTGCCCTGGCCATCTGCCCATGCCAAGGGGGCAAGGAATCCCGTACCGGTTGACATGCCATTGTCCCAGTGCCCGTTACTCGGGAAAAAGAAAGCTTCGTCTGACTTGTTATTACCGTCAAGATCACCTACCAACCGCTTACCGCTGGTCAGGCCATGCCCGGAAGCCCATGGTCCAGCCCCGGGGGTACCGGTGCCAGCCGTATTAGTGACGGCCACACTCCACGAGCCGTTGTTACTAAACCAGCAACCCATGTCGGCCTTTCCATCTCCTGAAAAATCAGATACGAATTGGTCAGTACTCCCAGCACAGTGGCCATGGATCCATAGTTGCGGACTCTGGAAACCGTTACCGTCAGAAAAAGAGACACGCCAGTCGCCCGTATTGGTGTCAAACGATATCATATCGGCGTATTGGTCATTGTTGACCTTGGCGATGAATTGCTTGGTCGTGTTCGGAGCCTGGGCCATTGCCCATGGCATTTCCGGCTGGAAACCATTGCCATCCGAATAGTCAGCGATCCATCGGCCGATGCTTACCCAGAACCCAAGCAGATCGTCCTTGCCATCGCCGTTGACGTCGCCAAGGTAGTATTTATCAGCCTGAACAGTCTGCCCTAATGCCCACGGCTTCTGATTGGTAAATGCATTTACGCCATTCGATTGTGCTGCATACGCATTACCTGAATCACGGTACTTGACTACCGCATCTGCCAAACCATCTCCGGTGATATCGCCTACCATGCGAGTACCGACGGAAACATTACCGCTACCACTGGGCACACTGCTGCATGCCTGTTGGGCACCGGTGTTTGAAGAGCCTAGGACTGCGAAGTTCTTCCCGGCAGAAAGTGCTACGCCAGGATCGCCATTGTCTACATAACAAGAATAGTCGGTGACATTCTTGAATTCTGTATGGACGTGCACGCCAGCATTACAGGAGCCCCAGTCATGCACAGTGCCGAGCGTCATTCCATTAGTTATAGTCCCGCTGGTCACGGCACCGTTGATATGGGCATAATACAGCCAGCCACCGCCGGAAGCGATCTTCGAGTGCGGCTCTGGAACGCGGTCACGGCCGAAGCGGGCGCGGTCGTACTCGGTCACAGCGGCCTGGTGATCGACATGGCCTGGTCACCCGACGGGGCTCGCATCGCCGCGGTGACGACGCTCGGCGAAATCCTCATTTGGCGAGTCGACCGGCGCATTGCCCAAGGGCCTCTCCGAAACTTTTCGCAATCAGTATTCCCCAACGTGAGAATCAACGACGGCCACCACGGCTCCGTGACCAGTGTGGCGTGGTCACCGTCAGGCACGAAGATCGCGACCGCGGGATCCGACAAGATGGTTAAGCTGTGGAGCCCGTTCTCGGGGTACGAGCACACGCGCATCAATCTCGCGAGTCCGGTGTCTGCGGTGACCTGGTCTCCGGACGGGAGCCACGTTGCCGCAGTATGCGAGGACGGGACCGTTTGCTCGTGGGATCCTACGGCTGCGACTGCCGTTACCCGCGCCGGCGAGAGTGGGGTGGCGCGGGCAGTGGCTTGGAGCAACGAGGACATTCGAGTCGCCGTCATCAAACCTGATGCGCAAGTTGTCGTCAGCACCTTTGATGGCGAAAGCTGCCTGGCAACGCTCCGGCTGGATGCAGCGTCGAGCCTGAGTATGCAGGGGGACCACATCGCTGTTGCGCGATTTGATGAAGTAGTGGTCCTGCAGCTGGTCGATCCCCGGTCCACCTAGTGTTTCGTGATTCTGTGAGCTTTACCTAGCGGCGGATTCGATGTCTGATAGTTCGGTAGAGTTGACGAGGGAGCCGGCCTGTTCGGCGGCTAGTTGCAGGAGCGCGACCGATTCGCTTCGGTCGAACACATTAAACCTTGCCTCAGGCTCGGCGGGTGGGAGGTCGTTCGGCGATTCGGGCCCGGATGGCGGGAAGGTTGATTCCCTCGTTGGCTGCGTGTGTGCCGCCTTGGTCGTTGAGCCGTGGCAGGTCGAATCCGCCGGCGTGGTGGACGCCGATGAGTTCCCACTGGTTGTTGAATATGGGGCTGCCGGAGCTTCCGGGCTCGGTGGGAGAGCGGTAGTGCAGGTATCGGTCGTCGTGGTCGAGCAGCACGTTGTCCTGTAGGGAGAACTGGGGTGTGGCCAGTCCGCGGGGGTGCCCGATGACGTAGGCACGGGGAGGTGTTTTGACCGCAAGTCTGGGTAGCTTCTGAGCGAGCGGGACGGGTGTGACACCGGCGGGGTATTCCTTGAGTTCGAGGATGGTCGTGTCGAGTCCGGGGGGCGTGGAGGGTTCGTACCAGCAGGTTCGGGCGATCTGGAGGGCGACGTTGCGGCCGGGGTCGGCGTCGAGGCCGTGGAATGCGGCAACGCCGTCGTCGATGTCGAGGCCTTCCGGGATGACGTGTCCGTTCGTTATCACGACGAGGGGTGGCAGGTCGGGGTGGAGGTCGGGTCCGGCGGCGAGGAAGCCGGTGCCGACGCCGTCGTCGGATCGGGTTTGGATGCGGGCGACGGCCCGGCAGCGGTTGAGCCCGTTGACGTACCAACGGTAGCTCTGGTAGCGGTCGTGTCCGAGGACGACCTCGAGGTGGCTATCCCGTCCCATGGCGGTGAGCCGGGCGGCGCGGACGTCGCCGGATTCCACGGTCACCTGGCCGCCCTTGTAGGTCAGCAGTGCTGAGCGTAGGACGGGAAGTAGCTGGTCACCGGGCGGCGAGGAGGTGTCGAGCTGCCAGACCGCCTGCAACTGCCGAAGGAAGCTCGCCACGGTGAAGCCCCGCGGGCCGCCGTGCAGGAAGGCTTCGGCGCGCTCAACGGCTTCGTCGTGTATGCCGAGGGCGACACACGCCTCGGCGGCGGTGACGGCGTTCCACATGTCCGGCACAGGGTCGGTATCGAGTACCTCGAGCACGGCCGTGGCGATCGAGGTGGAGCTCGGAGTGCCAGGCGGCAGCGGGATGCTTTCGCGCTCGGCCCTGGCGAGCAGCGCGGCGGCGTTGATCCCGTGGTAGGTGCTGTCCGGGTGCTCGGCATACACGTCGTGGTAGGCGCGGAACGCCTTGAGCAGGTAGTCCTGTCGGCGGTGGGGGTCGGCGCAGGCGAGGAACAACTCCTTGTAGCAACGGCCGATGCCACCGCGGGCGTCGGTACGGTCCCGGTCGAGCGCTGTGTTGCCGGCGACGATGGACTCGTACAGGGTGAGCGCGACGGCAGGATTGCCGCCGTCGACGAGGGCTTGCGCGTACTGCCGTCGCACGGCGGCGGAGCCGAGCCCGAACGCCAGGGCCGCGTCCGCGACTTCTTCCAGCTCCTCATACCGCAGGTTCTCCCGAAGCAGTTGCAGCACTGCGTCGACCGCGTTGTGCGGCGTGGGCGAGGCGTAGAGCGCCTTGACGAACTCGCGGGACAGGCGGTTCAGGGTTGCCCAGTCGAACGTGGAGGCCGCGGCGCTGAACTCGGCGCGCCATCGGCGCGCGTTCATGCGAACACCGCCCAGATGCGGTCGCGGAGTAGTTCCTGGCCGAGGTACTTGCCGATGGCGTGGCGCCAACGGCCTTCGTTGGTGACCTCGATGTCGGTCACCCGCAACCGGCCGGCCGAGCGGAAGACCCCGGCGATGCGCCGGTCCTTGAACCCGCAGACGGGGTCGAGCAGGTCGTAGATGTTGTTCCAGGAACCCGTCGGGAGCCGCTCCGCGGGCCACCCATCCTGTTCGGTCCAGGGCGGGGCAAGCCGCTCACGCACCTCGGAGATCCCCAGCGGGCTCCCAAGAGTGATCAACGCATCGATCTCAGGGACGTCGTCGTCGCCGGTCAGGACGTCGTAGGCGATCACGCTGCCCAGGCTGTGCCCGATAACCACATGCGGACCGCCTTGTTCGGCGCCCTCCCGCAGTGCCTTCACCATGCGCGAGCGGACTTCCTGACGGATCCGCACCTTCTCCCCGCCGCTACGAGGGCAGAAGGGCTCGTCGTAGAGGTAGTGGTGGACGTCGCGGAGCAGAATTCGCATCAGGCGGCGCTTGAGCCCGGGTGGGAGCGGCACGGTCTCCAGTCCGCTGCCGGGGCGGATGGGGTCGTCGCCCTCCCCCGCGGTCGGCGCAACCCACTCGAAGCCGATCTCCTGCGCGAGTGACTCGACGAAGGCTTGTTCCTCCGGATCGACGAGCTCGAGCCAGCGCATGTCCGCATCCCCGGGATCCGTGGTTCGCTCCAGCTCCAGGACCGCCGACTCGTGGGCGCTACCCGCCGGCGCCGGGTTCGGATAGAGCAGGTCAGCCCAGTACACCATCGAGCACGTCACGGCGAGGTCCTCGAGATCCACACCATCGTCGTCCTGCAGGGCGACGCGCCATTGGTCGAGCAGGACCTCGGGTTCCGGCTTGTTCGCGATTCCGTGCACGAAGGTGATGTGTCCCAACGGTAGCCCCCTCCAAGTATCGTGACAGAACGCTCGATGCCCGTGCACGAAGCGTTACTCGACTGGCGCGGGTCGGACTGGACCTTTGCTCCGCAATGCGGATGCGTCATCGGATGCGCGGGGGGTACTGGGCGCCCGCGGAGTCCTGCGGTGCATTCGCGCCGGCGGGTAGGTCCGGGCAGGTGCGCTCGTAGGGCAGACCGGAAGCGAGCTGGCCCCACTCGTCGAGGCTGAAGTTGCGGTTGACCAGCTTGCATCCGGCCGTCACCCACGAGACGAAACCGGTGTTCCAGAAGCGCGCGGTGCCGTCGATGGTTCCGGTGGCCAGCGTGCCGTCGCGGCTGAACGCGAGTGTGCGCACCCAGCCGGTGTGGCCTGTCAACGGTGCACCGGACGGCTGGCTGGTAGACCGTTCGGCCTCCTCCCTCCGACGTGTGTTCCGCGCTCGGGGTGGGTGTAGAGGGCGAGGTGGGTGCCGGTGTCGAGGCTGAGCAGCTCGGCGCCGGGGATGGTGCAGGCGGCGTAGTAGCCCTGGTCCGGGGGAGGTCCCCGTCGGCGGTTCCCCCTGCACCACGAGCGTGGGCGCGGCGATCCTCTCGAGCTCGAGGGTGGTGATTGCAGCGAGCTGGTCGAGGTCGTTGCGGTAGCCGGTGCGGCGCCTGCCGTCCGGGAGGGCCGTGGGCCCGAGGTCGGTGACGAACCGCCGCTTGGCGGGGTCGGCGAAGATTTCGTCGACCCGCGCGGCGATCTGGTCGGACGTGAGGTTGCCCTCGTCGGCGACGACACCCGAGATGTACTGCTTGCCGCCGTGTGCGGCGAGCACCCTCAGCAGCCACTGCCCGGGGGCGGTGGTGAACATCAGCCGGGTGCCGACGTCCTGGTCGGGCAGGTGGTAGGCCTGGCTGCAGGCGGCGTTCGCGACCACGGCGGTGACCCGGTCGGGGTGGCGGACGGCGAGCCGGTAGCCGGCGGGGCCGCCGCCGGACCAGGTGTAGACCCCGGCCCTGGCGATGCCGAGGTGGTCGAGCAGTGCCGCCAGGAGGTCCCGCCCCGTCGGGCGGTCGAGGAGCACACCGTGACGCTGCGCTTCCAACTTCGTCCAACTGCGCGACCCTCGCGTGTGAAGGCCCGGTGGCGTTCCACACCGCCGGGAAGGTGCCGGTGGCGTCGGCCTGCTCACCGGGCGGTGCGGACGGGCGTGCGGGCCTGGTCACGGCGCTGTCGGTGCGGTGGACTACGGACCGTGTACTGGGTCCTGCACGTCGACCTGGATCAGTTCATCGCGGCCGTCGAGCTGCTGCGTCGCCCGGAGCTGGCCGGACGGCCGGTCGTCGTCGGCGGCCACGGCGACCCCGCCCGCCGCGGAGTCGTCGCCACGGCGTCCTATGCGGCCCGCGAGTACGGCGTCCATTCCGGAATGCCGCTGCGCACGGCGGCACGTCGCTGCCCGGACGCGGTCTTTCTGCCGGCGGACAACGCGGCGTATGAGGCGGCGTCGGAGGAGGTGATGGCCGTTCTGCGCGGCTTCGGCCCGATGGACGGCACGGTTGTGGAGGTGATGGGGTGGGACGAGGCGTTCGTGGGAGCGGCGACCACAGATCCCGAGGGACTCGCCCGGCGGATCCGGGAGGCGGTGCGCACGCAGACCCGGCTCACCTGCTGTGTCGGCATCGGCGACAACCTGCTGCGGGCCAAGACCGCGACGGGGTTCGCGAAGCCGCCGGTGCGCAGCGAGCACGGGGCAGGTGTCGTCGGCGCGGGCGTGTTCACCCTTACCGCGCAGAACTGGGATGTGGTGATGGGCGACCGGCCGGCGCGGGCGCTGTGGGGGATCGGCGCGAAGACCGCAGCGAAGCTGGCCGACCGTGGCCTGCACACGGTGCGCGAGCTGGCCGGCGCTGATCCGGCCGCGCTCGCGGCGGACCTGGGCCCTGCGCTCGGCCCGTGGTATGTGCAGCTGGGGCGCGGCGTCGGGCGGGTCGAGGTGCGGGGCGAGCCGTGGCTGGCTCGGTCGCGCGGCCACGAGGAGACCTTTGCCGTCGATCTGACCGACTGGGCCGAGGTACGCGCTGCGGCCGCCGGTCTGGCCCGCCGGGTGGCGGCCGATGTGGGGGCTGAGGGGCGGCTCGCGGCACGGGTGGGGGTCAAGGTGCGGTTCGTCCCGTTCATCACCCGCACCCGCAGCACCACCCTCGCCGAGCCGACCAGCGACACGGCCACGATCGAGGCCACGGCGCTGGACATGCTCGATCAGTTCACCGCCCGACGACCCGTCCGGCTGGTCGGGGTCCGAGCGGACTTCGCTCCCTGAAGCCGCTGACGGACCTCGCGCCATCCGCCATGCGACGCCCCTATTCTGGCCGGCGTGACTTGTCCTAAATGCGGTGGTCGGATGCGCACGGTCGACCGGCAGGGTGTGCACATCGAGCAATGCGAGAACTGCCATGGGATCTTCCTCGACCACGGCGAGCTGGAGCATATGCTCGCGGCCGAGGACCGCTTCTACGGCGCGTCGCACTACGTACCGCCCGGCGGCCATCGCGGGAAGCCCGATTCGCCGCGCCCGTTCCGGGGTGGCCATGGCAAGCCGGACTCGCCGCGGCCCTATCGGGGCGAGCGCCACGGCGGCCACTACTCCGACTCGCCGCGCCCGTATGAGCACGGCAAGCACAAGAAGAGCTTCCTCGGCGACCTGTTCGGCTGAGCGGTGAACCCGCTGGTCTGCACGCGGTGCGGAGCGCGGGTGACGCCGGCGGCGCCGCTGGTGTGCGAAGCCTGCGGCCACGAGCAGGAGTTCGTGCGCCAGCCTCTGTACTGCCTCGCCGGGCCCAGCGGGACCGGCAAGTCGACGGTCGGGCGCGCGCTGCTGCCCCGGCTGGCCGACCGGTTCGTCGTCCTGGAGCAGGACGTCCTGTGGGTCCCCGAGCTGCGGGACCCGACCGATCACCACCGCGCGTTCCGCACGACATGGCTGCGGCTGGCGGCGACGATCGGGCAGAGCGGCCGGCCCGTCCTGCTCTGCGGAACCGTCGTCCCGCCCGAGCTGGAACCGCTGCCCGAGCGGGCCCTGTTCCGCGAGGTCCACTACCTCGCGCTGACCTGCCGCGCCGACGTCCTCGCCGCGCGGCTGCGGGCGCGGCCGGTGTGGCGCGAGTGGGACGAGCCGCGCATCGTCGAGATGCTCGACTACGCCGCGTGGCTGGAGCGCAACGCAGCGACTCTGGACCCCCCGGTCGAACTGCTCGACACCACCGAGCGCTCGATCGAGGACACGGCCGCGGCGGTGTGCGGGTGGCTCACAGCGCCACCGCGCTCGGTGCACCACGACCCGCTGCCCGGCACCCCACCCGACAGCTCGCAGCCGGCCCGGATCATCGGCGGTGAGTAGCGTTCGCGCGCAGGAGCCGGTACTCCCGCACGATCACGACGATGATCGCGATGTCGAGTGCGGCGAGGACCGGTAGCAGGATCGATCCGGTGCGGGTGGCCCGGTACAGCTCGTAGACGACGAATGCGCCGAGCACGGCGATCGCCACCGGGTAGGCCGGTACCCATCTGCGCAGCAACGCCACGACCAGCGCGAGCTTCACGACGCCGTGCAGGGCGAGGTAGACGACGGCGAACGTGCGGTTGCCCGTCGCGAACCCGTCGGTGATCGTGACGACGTGCCGGGCCAGCCGCCCGTCCGCCGATCCGAGCAGATCGCGGGCGAGTACGTCGGCGACGCCGGTCCCGGCGATCCGGCAGGGCCGATCGGGCCGGCGACCTCAGTAGCCTCCCGGTCGTGGAGGTGACGGTGGCGTCCGCTCGGCGGGTGAGGAACGGCGCCGCCCGGCGGGGGCCTGCTCGATGGTGATCGGTTGGGTGTTCGCCCTCGCCGCGACCGTCTTGAACAGCGTCGCGGGGTTGCTCGAGTCCGACGCGACCCGACACGTGGGCCGGGGCGGTTGGCTCGTGACGCGGCCGCGTTACCTCGGTGGGCTCCTTGTCGACGGCCTCGGGTGGGCGGCCACCGTCGTCGCGTTGCGCTATCTGCCCGTCTTCGTCGTCCAGGCCGTTCTCGGCGGAGCGATCGCGCTGACCGCCATCGGCGCGCGGATCGTGTACGGATCCAGGTTGCGCCGGGTCGACCGGCTGGCCTGCGTTGCGTGCGTCGCCGGGCTCGTGCTGGTCGCTGCCAGTGCCGGCTTGGACCGACCTGTCGACCCGTCCTCGGCGGCCGAGCTCGCGCTCGGTGCGGCGGCGATCGTGCTCGTGGTGGCCCTTGTCGCTGCATGGCGGGCCGATGCCGCCTGGCCGCTGCCCCTGGTCGCCGGGCTGGGCTTCGGCGGCAGCTCGGTGGCCGTCCGCGCGGTTCACCTCAGCGTCGGTGAGAGCCTGGTCGGTCTGCTCGGAGCGCCGTCGCTGTACCTGGTGATCGTGTTCGGGGTGATCGGTCTGGTCGCCTTCTCCCGGGCGTTGGAGCAGGCGAGTCTGGCCCGGGTGACCGCGATTCTGCTGGTCACGGAAGTCACCGTCCCGGGGTTGGCCGGGATCGTCCTGCTGGGCGACTCCGTACGACCCGGCTGGTGGGCGGCGATGAGCGCCGGGCTCGTCCTGGCGGTCGTCGGGGTCGTGGTGCTGGCCGGCTCCCCGGCGCAGCAGCCTCCACCATTACGGGCGTGAATGATCGCCTCCTCGACCGGTTCGGCGGCGATGTCAGAGGCCGAGGGCGCGGGTCACCACGTCGTGCACGTAGGTGTTGGGGTGCTGGCCGGTGAGGGCCTCGGCTCCGGGTCCTTCGGCGGTGACGGGGACGGGGACGTCGGTGTGTTCCTCGGTCGTCCAGTCCATGACGAACTGCTTGTCGCTGCCTTTGATCGGAAAGGGGCCGTCCTCGAGGGAGTCGCCGGTGCCGGTCTCGTCCTCGGCGTCGACGCCCTCGATGGTGAGACCGCCGCACTCGTGGTCGCCGGTGACGACGAGCAGCGTGTCGGGATGCCGGGCGACGTACTGGCGGGCGACGGTGACGGCCGCGTCGAGCTGGGCCATGGCCTGCAGGACTTTGGGGCCGTTGTTGTTGTGGGCGAACTCGTCGACAGCCTCCTCCTCGACGAACAGGTAGAAGCCCTGCTGGTTGCTGCCGAGGGTGTCGAGCGCCTTACGGGTCATGGTCGGGAGGTCGACGACGGGGGCGTAGACGTCGCCCTGGCCCTCGGGTTTCTGCTGGAACATCTCTTCGTTGGCGAACAGGCCGAGCAGCTTGGGGCCGTTGGCCTGTTGTAGCTGCTGGACGTCACCGGCGTAGGTGTAGCCGAGGGTGCGGGCGCGCTCGACCAGGTCGCCCTTGGTGCCCTTGCTGGCCTCCTCCGGGTCCTCGGCCGGATTGTCCGGGAAGGTGCCGGGGGTGCCCGCGGGGTGCCACCAGTCCTCGCCGCCGCCGAGGATGACGTCGGGCTTGCTCTCGTCGAGGTACTGGCGGGCGATCTCGTCCTGGCTGCGCCGGTCGGCGGTGCGCGCGAAGAACGCGGCCGGGCTGGCGTCGGTGACCTGGGCGGTGGTGACCAGGCCGGTGGCCTTGCCCGCGGCCTTCGCCTGCTCGCCGAGGACCTGCAGGGGGTTCTTGTTCACGTCGACCGAGATGGCGCCGTTGTAGGTCTTCTGCCCGGTCGACCAGGCCGTCGCGGCGGCGGCGGAGTCGGTGACGAACGCGGCGGGGTCACGGCTGTCGGTGGTCAGCAGGCCCGCAGTGGGCAGCTCGTCCATCTCCAGGTCGGCGTCGAGCCCGGCGATGCTCAGCCTGCCGGCCTCACGTTGCGCGGCGGCCATGCCGTCCCCGTTGACGAAGATGACGCTCTGCCGGCGCGGCGCCGGGGCGGACGGGGTCGCCGAGGGCGCCGAGGTCGCCGGGGTCGCGGACGGCGTCGACGGCCCGCCTGCCGGTGAGCAGGCAGCCACGCCGAGTGCCGTGATCGCGGCGACGACCACCCGCCCGGAGACCGAGCGATGGTGCGACCGCTGTCGAGTCATGAGGTGCTCCCGGGGACGACGTCGGATCGGAGCATCCGGGTTCGAACCCACATCGGGCCGTCGACGACATGAACTGCCGGTGAAGGATGTCCGTGCCGGTGTGCATTCACCGAGCAAGTCTTCGCATTTTGTTGGTCTTTCGTTCAGCCACGACCAGACCGTCGGCTCGATGCTGGCCCAGCCGAACATCCGGCAAGATCGCTTTGGGAGGACGACGATGACCACAGAAGCAGGTGTCGTGAACCAGGCGGCACCGAACGCCAGGAAAGTCCGGGAGATCGTCGTGGGGGTCGACGAATCCGACGCGTCGCGGCTGGCGTTGATCTATGCCGTCGAGGAGGCCGTATGCAGGCAGGCCCCGCTTCGGGTCGTGACCGTGTTCGAGTCGGCGGGCCGCTTCGGCGACCGCTACAGCGTTCCGATTCCCGTGTCCGACGAGGAGATCGCGCGCCGCGAGGAGGTGGTCACGCGCAAGATCGTGGACGAGGTCCTCGGCGCGACCGAGAGCCCGCCCGAGGTGCGGATCGTGGTCACGGCGGGCACGACCGGTCCGGCGCTGGTGGAGGAGTCGCGCACGGCGGCACTGCTCGTTGTGGGACACCGCGGGCGCGGTGAACTCGCCAGCGTCCTCCTCGGCTCGGTCGGGCTGTACTGCGTGCTGCACGCGCACTCACCGGTGCTGGTCGTCCGGCCGCCCGCGGATACGTCGGACGGCGCAGGCGCCACCGCCTCATAGGGATCAGCACGTCAGCGACATCGACGCACCCGCCCGAGGCTCCACCCTGTGGTGCGGACGAGCAGATGGCACTTCGGAGGGGCTGCTGGACGACTGCGTATGCCGTCGAGTCAGAGAGCTATGGATCGTCTCACTGCCGTGCCGCAGGCCGCGGAGCGGGAGCTCGCGGCGGCGGGCATGGAGTGGGCGGTGGTTCGGGCGAGCTTCTTCGCGCAGAACTTCTCGGAGGGGTTCCTGGTCGACGCGGTGCGGGCCGGGGTTCTGGCGTTGCCCGCGGGCTCGGTGGGGGAACCGTTCGTGGACGCCGATGACCTGGCCGACACGGCAGTCGCGGCGCTCACCGCACCGGTCGCGCCGAACCGGGTCTACGAGCTCACCGGGCCGAGACCGCTCACCTTCGCCGAGGTGGCGGCCGAGCTGTCCGCCGCCGCGGGACACGAGGTCGTCTACCTGCCGGTCACCCGCGACGAGTTCGTGGCGGGCATGGTCGCCGAAGGGGTCCCGGCCGACGTGGCCGGCGCGTACGGGGAGCTGTTCGGTGAGGTGCTGGACGGTCGCAACGCCTCCATCACGGACGGAGTGCGCGCCGTCCTCGGCCGTCCTCCGCGCGATTTCGCCACCTATGCTCGGGCGGCAGCTGCCACCGGCGTGTGGTCGCCGTCCGCGAGCGGTCGGTGAGCCCGTCACGCCCTCGCTGCCACATGCGGCGGCAGGCGTAGGGACGACCGGCGGGCATGATCGAGAACGCTGCGCCATGACCAGGGACCGGCCAGGGTCGTCGACGGGGGCGACCAGGTGTCCCGTGCGGGACCGTTGGTCCCGCGCCGCTCCCGCTCGGGAGGGAAGGTGAACACGTCGCAGGACGTTGTCCGCTACAGCCCCGGCATCGAACGGGCCGGGGAGAAGGCGCGGAGCAGCCGCTCAGATCTCCGGCTCTGCAGCGGTTGAGGGACCTTATCTCGGGAGTCGACAGTGCTCACTGACCTACTGAACAGATACAGCGGCATCGCGACGTCACTCGTTCTCGACCTGGTGGCCATCTTCTTGATGACCCACGTCCTGTACTTCCGCCGCCATTGGCGCGCGGACCTGCTCTTGTCCTACGTCGCACTGAACATCGGCATCTTCGTGACGATGTCGGTGCTCACCCAGGTGCGGGTGGATCTCGCGGTGGGCTTCGGCCTGTTCGCGATCCTCTCGATCATTCGCCTGCGGTCGAGCGCCGTGACCCAGCAGGAGGTGGCGTACTACTTCCTCGCGCTGGTTCTGGGTCTGCTCAACGGTTTGGGTGTGCCGGACCGCGGGTTGGTCGTGGCGATGAACGTCGTGTTGTTGCTGGTCATGCTCGTCTTCGACAGCAAGCTGGTGCGCGATCGCTCCCGGCGCATGGACGTTCACCTCGACGGGGTGTACACGAACGAGGCGGCGCTGGTTGCCGAGCTCGAGCACAAGCTCGGTGGGCAAGTGGTCTACCAGGAGATCACCGAGATCGACCTGATCCACGGCCACATGCTCGTCGACGTGCGGCTGCGGCCAGGGCAGGGCGTCATCGAGCCGCCACCGCCGAAGACGCACCACCACGCGGCGGACGGCGCCACACCGGAGCCGGGGTCGGACCCGACCGCGCATGGCGAGACGGCGGCAGGCTCGAGCCTCGACGGCCGACGCGACGACGGGGTCCGGCAGGGTGCGTGACCCGTCGGGTCGACGAGCACGGCGCGTGGTGCTGCGGCGGGTCGTCGCGCTCCTCGCGCTGGCCATGGCAGTCGCAGCGGCCGGCTGCGGCGTCGGCGCCGGGCCGACGCCGCCGGCCGAGCCGCCCGGTGTCGCCCCCGGCACTCTCGTGATGGTCATCCGGCACGGTGAGAAACCGGACGGATCCCACCCGGGCGTCGATGCACAGGGCAACAAGGACGACAGCTCGTTGACCGAGACCGGCTGGGAGCGGGCGAACCGGCTCGTCGATCTGTTCGACCCCGTCCCGGGTCCGCCCCGACCGGGGCTGGCCACGCCGAAGGCGATCTACGCTGCCGGCGCGAACGACGCCGGGGAGGGCCTGCGGCCCCGGGAGACCGTCATGCCGCTCGCGGCCCGGCTCGGGATCACCCTGAACACCAGCTACGGCGCGGGCGAGGAGAAGAAGCTCGTCGAGCAGGTGATCACCCAACCGGGACCGGCGCTGATCTCCTGGCAGCACGGCGGGATCCCCGACATCGCCAGGGCGTTCCCGTCGGTGACGCCGAAGCCGCCGTCGGACTGGCCGAACGGCCGGTTCGACGTCGTCTGGACCTTCACCAGAACCGCGGACGGGTGGAACTTCGCCCAGGTGCCCGAGCTCGTGCTGCCCGGAGATCAGGACACCGTCATCAAGAACTGAGGTCATGTGACGTCGGTGTCAGGTCTTGGCCAGGGTCGGGTGAGCGGCGATGGGGTAGGGCAGGTCGCCGGGCAGCAGGAGTTGCGGGATCTGGGCGAAGCGCCACCGGTGGCCGTCCGGGATGAAGGTCCAGATCAGGTCGAACCGGTCGGGCGGCCAGTAGTCGGGTGGGCTCGGGTGCACCTCGCCGAGGTGCCGGCCGATCCCGTGGAGGGCTTCGTGGTGCCAGGCGATGAGGGTTGCGCCGGGACGGGTGCTGATCTCTTTGGCGAGGTGGGCCTCGTCGCCGGCGCCATAGCGTTTGACGACCTCCAGGCCGAGGCGGGCGGCCAGCGGGCCGACGGTCTGCAGCGAGCGTTTGCTGTGACCGCCGGCGTGCGCGGATGCGTAGATGGTGTCGGGCCGTCTCAGCTCTGCGGATGAGTCGCCGTGGGAGGGGGCGAACAGCTCGACGAGTGCGCCCGCGCGGATCCAGCCGGTGACGGTGAGGCTGTGCGGGTCCTGCCGGCCGTCAGGATCGACGCCGTGCGGGCTGCCGGAGGGGTGAAGCGGCTTCTCCGCATGCCGGATCAGCATGATCATACGGGTGTCGTCGGTCTGCGCCGTGCCCCGCGATCGGTGAGCTGCATCGTTCATTGCGCTGTTCTCGCCTCCCCACGCCCCGGAGTCAGTCGGACAGGTCGCTGGGACGGATTCGGTAGACCTGCAAGTTCAATCCGTAGTACTTGGTGGTCTCGCCGACCCATTGCATGCCGAGTCGCTTCACGGTGGCGACCGCCCGGACGTTGGTCGGTCGGGCGACAGCGAACAGTTCGTCGATCTCCTGGGTGAACGCCCAGGCGATCAACGCGCGGGCCGCCTCGGCGGCGTAGCCCTTGCCCCATTCGTCGGGGTTGAGCTGCCAGCTCAGCTCGAGGTCCTCGGCGTGCGGGGGGAGGAGCCGGATGCCGACGCCGCCGATGACCGCCTTGTCGGCGTTGCGATGGACCGCCCAGCGGCCCTGCGGTGGAGGCAGCGCGGGCTGTTGCTGCTGCCAGGTCTGCAGCGCCGACCGCATCGCCTCGAGGTCGGGGATGCGGTCCACCGCCGGAGCCAGCCAGCGGGCGACCTGAGTGGCACCGTAGATCGCGAGAGCGGCCGGGGCGTCGTCGTCCGACCATTCGCGGAGCGTCAGCCGGGTGGTCGTCACCAGGGGATCCATGATCCGCTCCTCGCTGCTGCCCGCTGACCTCGTGTCGGTGCCTGGACCGGACCGGCACCGGGGGAGACGTTCGCGCTGCCCGCGACATTCCCGTCCGTCCATCATCGTCGTATTCGATCCGCCCTCCAAGGAAGCTCTGACAATCCGCGGCCATGATCGGCACCGTGCCTACGTTCGTGTCCGGACTCCCACTGCACCCGCTCGTCGTGCACGTGGCCGTGGTCCTGGTCCCCGCCGCCGTCCTCGGCGCACTGGTCGTCGCCCTCTGGCCCGCCGCCCGCAGGCGCTGGGGATGGCCGGTCGTGGCGCTGACCGCGCTCGCGGCGATCTCGGTGCCTCTCGCCACCAGCACCGGCGAGGGGCTGGAACACAACCTGCCCCGTTCGCCTGCCATCGCCACCCACGCCGAGCTGGGCGACCAACTCCTCCTCGTCGTCGCCCCATTGCTGATCGTGGTGCTCGGTCTCGTCCTGGTCGAACGGTGGCGCCGCGTGCCTCAGCGTGCCGACGGCCCCGGGACCGTCGTCGCTCCGCGGCTCTCCGCGGGACCGGCGCGGCTCGCGATCGTCGTCCTGGCCGTGCTGACGGTCGCGTTCGCGGGGGCTTCCGCGGTCCAGGTCTTCCGGATCGGCGACACCGGTGCCCGCGCGGTCTGGGGCGATGTCACGTTCACCCCGCAGCCCCGACCTGCTGGTGCGCCGGAGGACTGACCCGTCCACGAGGGCCGGCTGAGGATGGGACGCCATCGCGACCCTGCGCCGACGCCGTGCGGGGCGGGATCGTTGACGTCCTGTCCACCGTGGTCGGTAGACGAGGAAGCGTCTCTGGGCAAGGCTGGGACGGACCTCCGAGCCAGCCTTGCGACACACATCACCTCACCGGAAGGATCACCATGCCCTTCGTGACCGTCGGGGAAGAGAACGGCCAGGACATCCAGATCCACTTCAACGATCACGGGTCCGGCCAACCGATCGTCCTCATCCACGGTTACCCGCTCAACGGCAACTCCTGGGAGCGCCAGGAGCGTGCACTGCTCGAAGCGGGCTACCGCTGCATCACCTACGACCGGCGCGGTTTCGGCTCGTCCAGCCAGCCGACCACCGGTTTCGACTACGACACGTTCGCCGCCGACCTGAAGGCACTCCTCGACCATCTCGCGCTCGACGATTTCGTCCTCGCCGGGTTCTCGATGGGGACCGGCGAGGTGACCCGCTACCTGGGCACCTACGGTTCCGCCGGCGTGCGCAAGGCCGCGTTGTTCGGGGTGATCCCGCCGTTCCTGCTGCAGACCGACGACAATCCCCAGGGCGTTCCGGGCGAGGTGTTCGAGGGCATCAAGTCGGCGATCGTCGCCGATCGCTACGCCTATTTCGACGCCTTCTTCGCCAACTTCTACAACACGGACGTCCTCGCGGACCGCATCGGCGACGCCGCCCTGCGGGCGAGCTTCCAGGTCGCGGCCGGGGCAGGACCGTATGCCACCTATGCGTGCGTCGACACGTGGCTGACCGACTTCCGTGGCGACCTGCCCAAGATCGACGTGCCGACGCTGGTCGTCCACGGCACGGCGGACCGCATCCTGCCCTTCGAGGCCACGGCAGCCCGGCTTCGCGACGAGAAGCTCATCGCGGACCTCACCGTCGTGGAAGTCGCCGACGGACCGCACAACATCGGATGGACGCACCCCGAGGAGGTCAACGCCGCTTTCCTGGACTTCCTGCGGCGCTGACGGGACCGCGCACCTGGTGCCGACAACTCAGCTCGGCGGCGCCGGGTGCGCCTCCTCCGTCGACGTGGGCGATCCGGGTGCAGGACGTCCGTCAGTCCTTGATCGAGTCTCGTCCGCGCTGGACGAGCAAGGGGTCCGGAGGGTAGACGACGTCCGGGTCCTTGCCCTCGTACTCGAACTGGTTCAGGAAGAACCGCATCGCGTTGATGCGGGCGCGCTTCTTGTCGTTGCTCTTGATGGACGTCCACTGGGCGTTGTCGGTGTCCGTGTGCTCGATCATGGCTTCCTTGGCGGCGGTGTAGTCGTCCCACCGGTCCAGGGACTCGATGTCCATGGGGGAGAGCTTCCACCGACGCACCGGGTCGATCTGTCGGATCGCGAACCGGGTGCGCTGCTCGGAGTGGGTGACAGAGAACCACAGCTTGGTGAGCGAGAAGCCGCTCTCCACCAGCATCTCCTCGAACAGCGGAGCCTGGCGCAGGAAGACCTCGTAGTCGTGGTCCGAGCAGAAGCCCATCACGCGCTCGACGCCGGCACGGTTGTACCAGGACCGGTCGAAGAGCACGATCTCCCCGGCGGTCGGGAGCTGGGCGACGTAGCGATGGAAGTACCACTGCCCGAGCTCGGTCTCCGTGGGTTTCGTGAGGGCGACGACGCGGGCGGCGCGCGGGTTGAGGTGCTCCATGAACCGCTTGATCGTCCCTCCTTTGCCGGCGGCGTCGCGGCCCTCGAAGAGGACCAGGTGCTTGGTGTCCGTGTCCTGCGCCCAGTACTGGAACTTCAGGAGCTCGATCTGCAGCTGGTACTTCTGCTCCTCGTAGACGTCGCGGTCGAGCCGCTCGTCGTAGGGGTAGTCCTCGCGCCAGGTCTCGACCGGGTCGCCCCCCGGGTCGATGAGGTCGGGGTCGGAGAGGTGCTCGTCGTGCCGGACGCTGTAGCCGTCACGCAGCAGATGGTCCAGGTACTCCCTGAAGTTTTCCCGTATCACGCCCTGAGTATCGGTCCATCGGCCCGGATTGTGGGACGACATCGCGGTGAACGGCAGTCGTCGCCGATGTGGGCCGACCCAGGTGGTGGGACGTCCGGTCACTCGTCGGCGTCGGTGAGCAACCTCCAGGCGAGGCGCCGGCCCCAGCCCTGGCGGAAGGCGAGCTGGAACCACAGCCGGGCGAGCGCGTCGGTGAGGGCGTGCGCCTCGGGACCGTCGCCGAGCCAGATCGCCCGGAACCCGAGGTCGTCGACGAGGCGGTCGACCACCTGCCGTTCGCTGCCGTCCGGGCCGCTGTAGGGCATGTCGGCGCGGTGCGTGCCGAACCTCGGGTTCGCCATCTGCTCCCAGCCGGTGGTGTTGAACGCGCGGTACGTGGTGGCACCGGCGGTGCTCAGGGCGTCGACGTGGTGCAGCGTGTCGGCGCCGGGGCTGAGCGAGTTGGTGGCGTCGATCGCGGTGCGTCCGCGCAGCGCCTCGCCGAGGCCGCTGAGGAGGGACTCGACCTGGTCGCCGGGCACGGCGACGACGGTGACGTCGGCGCGCCGCGCGGCGTCGGCGTGGTCGGCGGCGTCGCGGGCGCCGGTCTCGGCGACCGCGTGACGGATGCGGTCGCTGTCGGGTCGGCGGCTTCCGAGGATCACGTGGTGTCCCGCTCGGGCCCAGCCGGTGGCGAGTGCCGACCCGACGTCGCCGGTGCCGAGCACGGCGACGGTCAGCGGTGTCGTGGTGGTCATGGGTCGAGTTTGCTTGAATTCAAGCGATGGACGCAAGGTTTGCTTGCGGTCCTCCGTGGTTTTCGCTGTGGGCGAGCGGTACCGTCGAGCAGTGCCGCGACGACCGCCTCGTCCACGTCGCCGCGCGGCGGAGGCCACGGCCGGCGGCGGCCCGGGGTTGACCGACTCCGTCGACCGCATCGTGGCCGAGTGGCACGCCGAGCGCCCCGATCTGAACGTGGCGCCGATCGAGGTCCTGACCCGGCTCTCCCGGGTGCGCACTCGCATGGACGAGGAGCTGGCGGACCTGTTCGCCCGCTACGACCTCACCCTCGCCGACTTCACGGTGATCGCCGCGTTGCGGCGCGCCGGCGCGCCCTACGCCCTGCCGCAGAGCGACCTGATGGCCCGGCTCGGCCTGACGTCGGGAACGGTGAGCGTCCGGCTGGGACGGCTCGAGGCCAAGGGCGTGGTCACCCGCCGACCGAGCAGCGACGACGGCCGCGGGGTGCTGGTCACCCTCGCCGCCGCCGGCGCCGCGCTGTTCGACCAGGTCGCACCCCGCCACCTGGCCAACGAGGACGTCCTGCTGTCCGCGCTGACCGACGTGGAACGCGAGCAGCTCGCCGCGCTGCTGCGCAAGCTGCTCATCGGATTCGAACACGAGCACGCCGGCCACCCGAGCGGCTTCACCGTCGCGCCCGCCCACCACGCCCGGCGGGCCCGCGCCGCGGTCGGCCTGTCCGACCGGTCCGGACTCCTCGTCGAACAGGTCGACCCCGGCAGCTTCGCGGACGTCTCCGGGCTGCGCCCCGGTGACCTGCTCACGACCGCCGACGGGCGGCCGGTGCGATCCTGCGTCGACCTCGCCGCGGCCACCGCCGCCGCCCTCACCGAGCGCCGCCCGCTGCGCCTGCAGGTCCTCCGCGGGGAAGCCGGCCAC
Organism: uncultured Actinomycetota bacterium; assembly: GCA_963780835.1. Lineage (GTDB taxonomy): Bacteria > Actinomycetota > Actinomycetes > Mycobacteriales > Pseudonocardiaceae > Pseudonocardia. Next base: position 25,031 of record CAWADQ010000071.1, read on the forward strand.
GACGTCGCGCTCACCCCTGCGCCGACGAACCCGTCGGACACGAGCTGCGACCGGTAGACCTCAGCCGCCGGTCGCCCCGGGGTCGTCGGCGAGGTAGGCGCGCACGACGTCGTCGAACGAGCTGTCCGCGCGGAGGCCGAGCCGCTGCGCCCGCGGTGTGTGGAACCGGGCCGGCCAGCTGCCGACGATGGCCCGGACGACCGGATCGTCGACCCAGTCGATGCGGTCGCTGGCGCCCGCGCCCGCGACCCGGTCCAGGGCGTCCGCCATCTCGCGCGGTGTGGTGGTGAGGGCGGGGAGGTTCATCGCGGTCCGGCTGCCCCACGTGGCGTCGTCGACCGCGGCCGCGCGTAGGATTCCCTCGAGCGTGCGCCGCGGCGACGACAGTGCCACGGGCGTCTCCGGGTCGACCGGGCAGCGGGCGCGCTCGCCGGCGAGGGGTTCGCGGATGATCCCGGACAGGAAGCCCGACGCCGCGGCGTTGGGGCGGCCGGGCCGCACCGACACCGTCATGAGCCGCACCGACCGCCCGCGCACGAATCCCTTGCGGGTGTAGTCGGCGACCAGCTGCTCGCCGATGAACTTCTGGATCCCGTAACTCGACTGCGGCCTCGGGAGGGTGTCGTCGTCCACGTCCCCCACGGGGCCGATGGCGGGATCGCTGCCGAACACCGCCAGCGAGCTGGAGAAGACCACCAGCGGTGGCGCCGCGTGTCGGCGGCCGTACTCGAGCACGGCGCGCGTCCCGTCGACGTTGGTCTGCATGCCCAGGTCGAAGTCCGCCTCGGCCGCGCCGCTGACCACCCCCGCCAGGTGGAAGACGGCATCGACCTCGCCGAGCTCGTCCAGCGCGGAGCTCAGCTGACCCGTCACGGACCGCACGCGGCCGTCGGCGCGGACGTCGGGCGGCGGGGCGACCAGGTCGATCAGGACCAGCTCGGCCACGGGCGCAGGCGGGGCTCCGCCGAGCACCACCGGCTCGCCGAGGAGCCGCCGGGCCAGGAGCGTGCCGAGGAAGCCCGCCCCTCCGGTGACGACGATGCGGCTGCTCATCGCACTCCCTCGCTGCGCTCGGTCGGCTTCGCCGGGCACTGCGTTGACGGCGCGCTCGCAAGCTCGCGCGCAAGGCGCAGGCGCTGTGACATTGATTCGCTCGCAAGCTCGCTCATCAGGTCACCGCAGACGTGACGACGGTCACCGTCCGAGGCTAGCAGCGCTCACCTCCGGTCCGCTCCACTCCGCGGCGGGCCACCGGCGGGGCAGGCAGAGTGAGGGGTACCGCCGCCCCTCGATCGCCTTGGAGACTCGCATGGCCTCCCGCAGAGTGCTCATCACCGGAGCGGGCATCGCCGGTCCGACGCTCGCCTACTGGCTGGACCGCTACGGGATGGAGCCCACCGTGCTGGAGCGGGCTCCCGAGCTGCGCCTCGGCGGCCAGAACGTGGACGTGCGCGGTGCCGGCCGGGTCGTGGTCGCGCGAACCGGCATCGAGGAGGCGGTGCGCGCGGCCGGCACCGGGGAACGGGGCCTGGCCTTCGTCGACGGCTCCGGCGCGGTGCAGGCGGAGTTCCCCGTGACGTCCGGTGACGGCTCCGCGGGCGACGGTCCCACCGCCGAGCTGGAGATCCTGCGCGGCGACCTCGGGCAGATCCTGTTCGAGCACACCGCGGACCGGGTGCCCTACCGCTTCGGCGACCACGTCGTCGCCCTCGACGACGACGGGCGCGGCGTGCGGGTCGGCGTCGAGCACGGCCCCGAGGAGGAGTTCGACCTCGTCGTCGCTGCCGACGGGGTCCGCTCCGGCACGCGCGAGATCGCGATGCCCGGCCGGGCCGACATCCGGTTCCTCGGCCTGTGCATGGCGTACTTCACCATCCCGCGCGACGACACCGACACCGACTGGTGGCGCTGGTACGCCGCGGGAGAGGGGCGCACGATCACCCTGCGCCCGGACCGGCACGGCACGACCCGAGTGCTGCTGTCGTTCCTGTCGCCGTCGTCCGCGCCCGCCCGGACGAGCCCCGCCGCTCAGCAGGAGCTGCTGCGGGCGGAGTTCACCGGCGCCGGCTGGCAGGCCGACCGGGTGCTCGACGGACTCGGGAGCGCGCCGGACTTCTACTTCGAGGCCATCAGCCAGGTCCGGTCCCCGACCTTCGCGAGCGGTCGCGTCGGGCTTCTCGGCGACGCGGCCTGGTGCGCCTCGCCGATCAGCGGGAGGGGCACGACGCTGGCCCTGCTCGGCGCCTACGTGCTGGCCGGCGAGCTGGCGCGCCACGACGACCACCGCGAGGCGTTCGCCGCCTACGAGTCGGTGATGCGGCCGCACGTGCGGAAGGCGCAGAAGTTGCCGCCCGGCACGCCGCGCATCGCCCATCCCCGCAGCCGGTGGGGCGTCCGGCTGCTCAACGGCGCCGCCCGCTCGGCGGCGAGCCCGATCGCAGGCCGGGTGGCCGGTCTGCTGTCCTCCCACACCGTCCGGCCCGTCGACGTGCCCGACTACGCAGCCCTCAGCGCCTGAGGGCGGCCCGAACCCGGGTTCGGTCCGTAGCCTGAGGGCGTGACGCTGGCGCGGACGCTGTTCGAGTTCGACGACTCCTTCACACGTCAGGTGCCGAGCCTGTCGGTGCCGTGGACGGCGGCACCGGTCCCGGTGCCCGAGCTGCTGGTGCTCAACGAGGAGCTGGCCGCCGAGCTGGGCGTCGACGCCGCGGCGTTGCGGGAGCCGGCGGGGGTGTCGCTGCTGGTGGGCCACGGGTTGCCGGACGGTGTGACCCCGGTGGCGCAGGCGTACGCAGGCCACCAGTTCGGCGTGTACGTGCCGCGCCTCGGCGACGGCCGGGCGCTGCTGCTGGGTGAGGTGATCGACGTCCACGGCCGGCGCCGGGACGTGCACCTGAAGGGATCGGGGCGCACGCCGTTCGCCCGCGGGGGCGACGGCCTGGCGGCGGTGGGCCCGATGCTGCGGGAGTACCTGGTCGGCGAGGCGATGCACGCCCTCGGGATCCCGACGACGCGGGCGCTCGCGGTCGTGGCCACGGGCGAGCGGGTGGTGCGGGAGACGGTGCTGCCGGGCGCGGTGCTGTGCCGGGTCGCGGCGAGCCACCTGCGGGTGGGGACCTTCCAGTACGCGGCCGCGTCCGGCGACCGGGACGTCCTGCGCGCACTCGCCGATCATGCCATCGCCCGCCACCATCCCGAGGCCGCCGGAGCGGCGAATCCGTACCTGGAGCTGTACCGCCGCGTGGTCGAGGCCCAGGCCGGGCTGGTGGCGCGGTGGATGCTCGTCGGCTTCGTGCACGGCGTGATGAACACCGACAACACGACGATCTCCGGCGAGACCATCGACTACGGACCCTGTGCGTTCCTGGACGCGTTCGACCCGGCCACGGTGTTCAGCTCCATCGACCACGCCGGCCGCTACGCCTACGGTTACCAGCCCGCGATCGCCCAGTGGAACCTGGCGCGCCTCGGCGAGACGCTGCTGCCCCTGATCGACGACGACGTCGACGCGGCGGTGGAGGCCGCGACGGCCGTGCTGACGTCGTTCGCCGAGACGTACGCCCGGCATCATGCGGAGGGGATGGCCGCGAAGCTCGGGCTTCCGGCGCCGGACCCGGACCTGGAGGCGGACCTGCGGGAACTCCTGCGCGCGCAGCACGTCGACCACACCACGTTCTTCCGCTCGCTCGCGGCCGGAACCGCACGGTCCCTGTTCGCCGAGCCCGAGCCGTTCGACACGTGGGCCACCCGCCGCGAGGCGTTGCTGCCGGCGGACCGGACCGCCATGGCGGCGGCGATGAACCGGGTGAACCCGGTCTACATCCCACGCAACCACCTCGTGGAGGAGGCGCTGACGGCCGCCACCGCAGGCGACCTGGCCCCGTTCCGCCGGCTCGTGGACGTCGTCTCCGATCCGTACGAGCAGCGGCCCGACCTGGACGACTACGCCCGGCCGGCACCCGCGGGCTGCGACCCGTACGTCACGTACTGCGGCACCTGACCTACGGATCACGAGGACGTGCGGCGGGGCGCCCCGTGGCAGTCTGGCTGCAAGGTCAGTACCCGAAGGCACGACAAGAGGTCGCCCCGCCCGGCGTCAGATTGGCGGCAGAGGTGACATCGGGTCAAGCCGCGGGTCGGTCCATCGCCAACACGTGTCGGGGGCTGCCGTGGTAGCGGGTGATCGCCGATTCGTCGACGAAACCGGACAAGACTGTCGCGCTGGGCACCGGAACGGCGATCACTACGTTCCAGCCGGTCGTCGCCCGCCATCCGCGCCTCGGCTCGGTGTCCGGCACAGGTCCGGCCTCCCGACTTCGGTCTGTTCGCCGCGAACGTTGATTTTCTAGACTTGGCACGTGCGCCTGCTCGAGCGCGACCATCCCCTTGCCGTGCTCTGCGACCGTGCCCGCCGCGCGGCGGCGGGTCGGGGCTCGGTCGTGCTCCTCGCCGGGGAGGCCGGGATCGGCAAGACCGTCCTTCTTCGCGAGTTCGCCGCGCAGGCGCCGGTGCCGGTGCTGTGGGGCATGTGCGACTCGCTGAGCACGCCGCGCCCGCTCGGCCCGCTCCGCGACGTCGCCCGCGAGCTCGGGCCCGGGGTGACGGCCGTCCTCCGGGAGGCCGGCGTCCAGCACGAGATCTTCGCCGCCGTGCTGGACGCGCTGCAGTCCCGGGCGTGTGCCCTGGTCGTCGAGGACCTGCACTGGGGCGATGAGGCGACCCTGGACCTCGTGCGGTTCCTGGCCCGCCGCATCGGCACGCTCCCGCTGCTGCTGGTGCTGTCCTACCGGGAGACCGGGGGTGCCGCGCACCCGCTGCGCGCCGTGCTCGGCGACCTGGTCGGCGCCCCGGACGCGAGCCGGCTCCAGCTCACGCCGCTGAGCCGGGCCGCCGTGGCCGAGCTGCTCGACGGGCACCGGCTCGATCCCGTGGACGTGCACGCGCGGACGGCGGGCAACCCGTTCTTCGTCAGCCAGATCCTCGCGCAGCCGGACTCGCCGATGCCGGAGAGCGTGCGCGACGCCGTGGTCGCCCGCACGGCTGCCCTCACGCCGGAGGAGCGCCGGGCGCTGGAACTGCTGTCGTGCACGCCCGAGGGGGTCAGCGGGACGCTCCTCGCCGCCCTGCACGTGCCGCCCGCGACCGTCGAGGCGCTCGGCGCCACCGGGCTGCTCGACCGCCGCGGCCGTGGTGTCGCGTTCCGGCACGAGATCGCGCGCTCGGCGGTGCTCGGCGCGGTGCCGCCAGGCGCGGAACCCGCCCTGCACACCAGGATGATCGAGGCGCTCGAGGCGGCCGGCGGGGACGCCAGCGTGCTCGTCCACCATGCGACGGCCGCCGCGGACGTCCCCCGGATCCTGCGCTACGCCGCGGCCGCGGCCGCGGACGCCGCGCGGTCCGGCGCGCACCGCGAGGCCGTCTCGTTCTACGAGCTCGCGCTGCGGCACCTCGACAGCGACGACCCCGCCGCCCGGGCCGCAGTGCTCGAGGCCCTCGCCGTGGAGCTGTACCTCACCGATCGGCTGGACGCTGCGATCGCCGCCCGAACACAGGCGCTGAAGCTGCGCCGCGCCCTCGGCGACGTCGTCGGGGTCGGGGAGGGCCACCGCGCGCTCTCCCTCTTCGAGTGGTACGCGGCGGACCGCCGGGCGGCCGCCCGGCAGGACGAGGCCGCGATCTCGATCCTCTCCGACGCCGGCGAGCCCCGGGCGCTCGGCTACGCGCTCGCCAACCGTGCCTACCTTGCCGCCGGCCGGGGTGACGAGGCGAAGGGCTTGCGGGCGGGCCGTGACGCGCAGCGGATCGCCGACGAGCTGGGAGACGTCGCCCTGCACACTGCTGCGGCGATCGGTCTGGCGCTGGTCCGGCTGAACGGCGGCGACCCGGAGGCGCGGTCCGACCTGTTCGCGGCGCGGGACGCCGGGCTGCGGCTGCGGGTCGACGAGTTCGTGACCGTCCCGATGAGCAACCTCGCCCATCACGACGTCGAGCACGGCCGGTTCGCGCAGGCCGACGACATCCTCGCCGACGCCCTGCGCTTCAGCGAGGAACGCGACATCCCGATCTGCAGCATGTGGCAGCGCGCGGTCCAGGCCCGGCTGCGGCTGTTCCAGGGCCGGTGGCGGGAAGCCGAGCAGGACGCGCTGGCGGTGCTGGCAGCCGGGGACATCCCGCTGGGCCGCCTCTGGTCGCACCTCGTGCTCGGTCTGCTCGCCGTGCGGCGGGCGGCGCCCCCGGAGAACCCGCACCTCGACGAGCTGTGGCGGCTCGCGACGAGGCTCGACCTGCCCGGCGTCCTCGCGCCTGCGGCCGCGGCGCTCGCGGAGCAGGCATGGATCACCCGTCGGCCCGATCCCCGGCTCGACGACGCGGCGGTGCCGGTCGACCTGCCCGGGCCGAGCGGCGACCAGTTGCGCCGATGGCTCCGCCGGCTCGCCGCGGCCGGCATGCAGCACGTCGACGCCCCCGCAGCCGCCGCGGCGCCGGTGTTCGAGCAGCCGTACGAGCGGGCGCTCGCCCTGTGGGACAACGGCTCCGTCGACGATCTGCAGGTCGCCCTGCCGCTCCTGGACGAGCTGGACGCCCGCGCCGTCGCGGCCCTGGTGCGGGGGCGGTTGCGCGAGCTCGGAGTGTCGGTGCCGCGCGGCATCTCACCGACCACGCGGGCCAACCCCGGTGGGCTCACCGACCGCCAGCTCGACGTGCTGGGGCTGCTCATCGACGGGCTGAGCAACGCCGACATCGCCGCGCGGCTGGTCATCTCGCGCAAGACGGCGGACCACCACGTGTCGGCGATCCTCGGCAAGCTCGACGTCCGGTCGCGCGGCGAGGCGGTGGCGGCCGCCCGGCGACTCGGGCTGCCCCGGTGACAGCGAGGATGCGACGGACACGATCGGGCGACGTGGCAAGGTGAGTGGGTGCGCGAGGTGACGCAGCCGGCCCGGCTCCCCCCGGGGACCGACGACGGGATGGCGGCGCGCGTGCGGGCCCACGACTGGTCGAGCACCCCCGTGGGCCCCGCGCACGGCTGGCCGCAGAGCCTGCAGACCGCGCTGTCGATCTGCCTGTCGTCGCGGTTCCCGATGCACGTGTGGTGGGGCCCGGAGCTGACGGTCTTCTACAACGACGCCTACGTCCCGGCGATGGGCGACAAGCACCCCGACGCCCTGGGCCGGCGTGCCTCGCGGGTGTGGCCGGAGGCGTGGTCCGAGCTCGGCCCGTTGGCCGAGTCGGTGCTCGCCGGCGAGGGCGCCACGTTCTCCGAGGACCAGCAGCTGTTCCTGCGCCGGCACGGCTACCTGGAGGAGACGTACTGGACGTTCTCCTACTCCCCGATCCAGGACGAGAGCGGCGGGATCGGCGGGGTCTTCATCGCCGTCAGCGACACCACGACGCGCGTGGTGGGGGAGCGGCGGCTGAAGGTGCTGGGCGACCTCGGCGAGCTCTCGACCGTGTCGGTGGGCACCGCGGAGGAGGCGAGCCGCGCGGTCGTCGGCGTGCTGGCCCGGCACCGGGCGGAGGTGCCCTTCGTGGCGGCCTACCTCCGGTCCCCCGACGGGAACCTGCGGCTGGTGGCCGCGCACGGCGTGACGGTCGGCAGCGCCGTCGCGCCGCCCACCCTGCACGGCCCGGCCGACGGCGGCCCGGTGTGGCGGGTCGCCGAGACGGGGACGGCGCAGGTCGTCCGGGGGTTCGTCGACGGGGCGGCGGACGCGGTCGCGCCCTGCGTCGCCGGGCCGGCGGCGCCCACCGACGCCGTCGTCCTGCCGGTCTGCGTCGCCGGACGGGTCGAGCCGGCCGGCGTGCTCGTGGCCGGGGTGAACCCGTACCGCGAGCTCGACGCGGACCACCGGTCCTTCTTCGACCTGGTGGCCGACCAGCTCGCCACCGCGGTCACCGACGCGCTGGCCTACGAGGCAGAGCGGCAGCGGGCCGAGGCGCTCGCCGAGCTGGACCGCGCCAAGACCGACTTCTTCTCCAACGTCAGCCACGAGTTCCGCACCCCGCTGACGCTGATCATGGGCCCGGTCACCGAGCTGCGCGCCGCGCCCGCCGTCGCGGCCGACCCGCGGTTGTGCGAGGAGCTCGACGTCATCCACCGCAACGCGCTGCGGCTCGGCAAGCTCGTCAACTCGCTGCTGGACTTCTCGCGCCTGCAGGCGGGCCGGGTGGAGGCCCACTTCGAGCCCGTCGACCTCGCCGCGTACACGGCCGAGCTGGCGAGCGTGTTCCGCTCGGCGGTCGACCGGGCGGGGATCGACTACCTCGTCGACGTCGTGCCGCTGCCGGAGCCGGTGTACGTCGACCGGGACATGTGGGAGAAGATCGTCCTCAACCTGCTGTCCAACGCCCTCAAGTTCACGTTCGAGGGCCGGATCACCGTCGCCCTGCGCGCGCAGGAGCGGGCGGCGGTGCTGACCGTCGCCGACACCGGCACGGGCGTGCCTGCGGACGAGGTGCCGCGCCTGTTCGAGCGGTTCCACCGGGTGGAGCGCGCGAAGGCGCGGTCGGGCGAGGGCAGCGGGATCGGGCTGGCCGTGGTGCGCGAGCTGATCGGCCTGCACGGCGGCACGATCACCGTCGACAGCGCGCCGCAGCGGGGGACGACGTTCCGGGTCCTCCTGCCGTTGGGGCACGACCACCTGCCGTCCGACCGGGTCGCACCGACCTCCACGGAGCGCGGGCCTGCGGCGGTCGAGCCGTTCGTCGCCGAGGCGCTGCGCTGGTTGCCCGACGACGAGCCCGAGCAGCCCGCCGCACCGGTCGGCGCCGGCCAGGGACGGGTGCTCGTCGCCGACGACAACGCCGACATGCGCGAGTACCTGACCCGGCTGCTCCGGCCGCGCTACGCGGTGCGGGTCGTGAGCGACGGCGCCGCGGCGCTCGCGGCCATTCGGGAGGAGCCGCCCGACCTCGTCGTCAGCGATGTGATGATGCCGGGTCTCGACGGGATGGAGCTGTTGGCGGCGGTGCGCGCGGACCCGCGGACCGCCCGCATCCCGGTGCTGCTGCTGTCGGCGCGTGCGGGGCAGGAGGCGGCGGTCGAGGGTCTCGCGGCGGGGGCCGACGACTACCTCGTCAAGCCGTTCTCCGCGGCGGAGCTGCTCGCCCGCGTGGGTGCGCACCTGCAGCTGGGCCGGGCCCGCCGCGAGGCCGAGGCGCGGTTCACCGCCATCGCCGACCTCGCCCCGGCGCTGATCTGGGTGGCGGGCCGCAGCGGTGCGCGGGTGTTCGTGAACGCGGGCTGGCGGCAGTTCACCGGCCGCGCCCCCGACGAGCCGGGCGCGGACTGGCAGGAGGGCCTGCACCCCCAGGACCGGGCGCGCTACCGCGAGACGGTGGCCGCCGCGATGGCGGCGTACCGGGGCTGGGAGGTCGAGTTCCGCCTCCGCCGCGCGGACGGCGTGTACCGCTGGCTGCTCGAGCGAGCCGTGCCGATCGGGCCCACCGAGGGGTGGGTCGGCAGCTGCACCGACATCAACGCCCGCTACCGGGAGTCCGAGCGGCAGACCCTGCTCGCGCGGTTCGGCGCGGGGCTGGAGAGCGAGCCCGGCCCCGCGGCGCAGGTCGCCCGGCTGGCCCGGCTGGTGACCGACGCGCGCCTCGCGGACCTGTGCTGCGTGCTGCGGATCGACGACGACGGACGGCTGCGCCCGGACGGGATCGCGGCGGTCGACGCCGACGCGGAGGCCGCCGCGGCCGGGATCCACCCGGAGTCGCCGACGGTCCGCGAGGTCGTGACCACCGGCCGACCGCGGCTGATCGCGGACGTCCCGGAGGTGGGATCGCCGGAATGGTCGGCCGCGGACGTGGCGCCCGACCAGCTCGCGCTGTACCGCCGGATCGCCGTGCGGTCGGCCCTGCTCCTGCCGCTCTCCGCCCGCGGCCGGGTGCTCGGTGTGCTGGCCCTGCTGCGGCGCGGTGACTCCCCCCGCTACGACGACGACGACCGCGCGCTGATGGAGGAGGTCGGCAGGCCGCGCCGCCGCAGCGCTGGACAACGCGCTGCTGCTCGCCGAGGAGCGGGCGACCGCGGCGCGGCTGGCCGTGCTGCAGCGGGCCACCGCCGAGCTGTCTGCAGCGGTGACGCCCGCGGAGGTGGGCGCCGCCGCGGTCGCCCACCTCGCCCGCCTGGTCGGTGACTTCAGCACGGTCGGCGTGTACGAGATCGACGGGCCGGGCGCCGCGCTCCTCCCGCTCGCGCTGGAGAAAATCGACGACACCGCCAAGCCCCGGCTCACCTCCGTGCCGCTGCAGTCCCCGCTCGTCGTGGCGGAGGCGGTCCGTGAGCAGCGCCCGCTCTGGGTGGACGACGTCGAGGCTCCGGAGTGGGCCGTGCCCCATCCGGGGTGGGCCGACGTCCTCGGCGGTCTCGGGATCCGCGGTGTGATCGCACTTCCCCTCATCGCGGGCGGACGCGCCGTGGGCGTCATGGGCGTCGGGTTCCGCGTGCCTCTGCGGGAATGCGCGATCGAGCGGGCGACGCTGACGGCGCTGGCGGAGCAGTGCGCCCAGGCCATGGACCGGGCCCGGCTCTATCGGGCCGAGCACCGGGTGGCCGAGACCCTGCAGCGCAGCCTGCTGCCGCAGCGGCTGCCCCAGCTCCCGCGCCTCGCGCTGGACGCCCGGTACCTGCCCGGTGCCGAGGGCGTCCAGGCGGGCGGCGACTGGTACGACGTGATCGAGCTCGACGAGCACCGCGTCGCGATCGCGGTGGGGGACGTGGTCGGGCAAGGGGCCGCCGCCGCGGCGGTCATGGGGCAGCTGCGCAGCGCGCTGGCCGCCGCCCTGCTCCAGGGGCACGGGCCCGCCGCGGCGCTGGAGCTGCTCGACCGGTTCGCCGCACGGGTCCCCGGGACGCGCGCGTCGACGGCGGCGTGCCTGACGCTCGACTGGGCCGCGGGTCTGGTCTGCTGGGCACGCGCCGGACACCCGCCGGCACTGCTCGCCGACAGCGCCGGGGTCCGCCTCCTCGACGGCGACGGGCACGGCCCCGTGCTGGGGCTCACCGGCCGGGCGCCGTACAGCGAGGGCGTCACCGGCCTCGAGGCCGGCGCGACGCTGGTCCTCTACACCGACGGGCTCGTCGAGCGTCGTGGCGAGGTCATCGACGAGGGCCTGGACCGCCTCGCCGACGCCGTGCGCCGCCACGCGGGCAGCCTCCCGGTCGCGCTGGTCCCCGCCGTGCTCGACGACCTCGCCGAGCACGGCCACGCCGCGGACGACATCGCCGTCATCGCCGCGCGCCTGATGCCCGCCCCGCTGCACCAGCGCCTGCCGGCGGATCCGGCCCAGCTGGCCGTGGTGCGCCGGACGGTCCGGCACTGGGCGGCCTCCGCCGGGCTCGGCGACGACCTGTCCGACGACCTGCTCCTCGCGATGGGCGAGGCCGCGGCGAACGCGGTCGAGCACGCGTACCGCGACGGCGCGTCCGGCGACTGGTACTACGAGGTCGCGCGCCGCGGCGACGGGTCGCTGGAGGTGGTCGTGCAGGACTGGGGGTCGTGGCGGCCGCCGCCCGCGGACCCGGGGTTCCGCGGCCGGGGTGTCGAGTTCGTGCGACACCTGGCCGACGAGGTGTCGTTCGAGCGCGGCGCGACGGGCACGACGGTGCGGTTCCGCCTGGGGGTGCCGGCGGGCGGCCCGGAGCGGGATGGTGCTCCGGTGGCGGCATCGGAACCGGGGTCCGACGGGCCGGTCGTCGTGGCGCCGGGCGAGCTGGACCTGGCGACGGTCGAGGCCGTCCGAGCGGACCTGTTCGGGCAGGTGGCGGCGCTTCCCGACGGTGGACGGCTGACGCTCGACCTGCGGCCGACGACCTATCTGCCGAGTGCGGGGATCGGCCTGCTCCTCGAGGTCCTCGAACACGCGCGGGCCCGCGGCGTCGACCTGCGGATCCTCACGGAGCCGACCGGTTTGCCCGCCCGGGCCTTCGCGCTCGCGGGGCTGGACATGCGCGACACCGGTGCCGCGAAGGCGTGACCGTGCATCAGGTCCTACCGCGCCGGCACCCAGTTCGGCGGGCGTTTCTCGGCGAAGGCGGCCATGCCCTCCTGGCCCTCGGCCGAGGCGAAGTGGCGCGCCGAGAGCTGCTGCATCGCGGCGAACGCAGTATCGAGTTCGGGACGTTGCATCAGGGCCTTCGTCGCGGCCAGTGCGCCCGGCGCGCCCAGCCGGAGCAGCTCGACGTAACGGGTCACCTCGGCGTCGAGCCGGTCGGCGGGCACGGCGGCGTTGACGAGGCCGACGGCCACAGCGCGCCCGGCGTCGAAACGTCTCGCCGGTGAGGAACAGCTCGTGGGCGGCGCGGGGGAGCAGCCGGGGGAGCACGGTCGACGGCGATGACCGCGGGGACCACCCCGATGCGGACCTCGGTGAAGGCGAAGGTGGCGGTGTCGACGGCCACGGCGACGTCGCAGGCCGCGAGCAGCCCGATCCCCCCGGCGCGGGCCGGGCCGGCGACCCGGGCCACCACCGGCTTGGGCGCGGTCAGGATCGTGCGCAGGATCGCGGGGAACTCCGCGACGCCCTGGCGCGCCGGCGCCGCGGGACTCCCGCAGGTCCATGCCGGAGCAGAAGACCGGACCGGTGTGGCCCAGGACGATCACCCGGACGGCCGGGTCGGCGATCGCCGCGTCGAGGTGGTGCTGCAGCTCGCGGCGGAGCTGCGCGGACAGGGCGTTGCGGTTGCGCGGTGAGTCGAGCGTGACGGTGGCGACGCCGTCCGCCACGTCGCGATGCACCAGCTCGTCGGCCATCGGTCCCTCCGGGGTCGCTCAGGCGGACGCGGTGGCGCGTTCGCGCAGGGCCGGTCCGACCTGCGCGGCGAGCAGGCGGAGCGTCGCGACGTGCGCGGACAGCGGAGCGCGCGCCGGCTGCGTGTAGCCGATCACCGCGTCGGCCAGCGGCAGCACCGGGTCGTCGCGGAAGCGGTCGAGGACGGCTCGCGCGTCCTCGCCGGCGTGCACCGGCCGGGCGAGGGCGACCCGCGGGCGAGCGGCGACCGCACGGTATGCGCGCAGGTCGTCGACGACCCCGCTGCCCACACCCGCGGGCCGACCGGAGATCACCCCGGTCCCCGCCAGCGCGGCCGCCCGGATCCCGGCCAGGGAGCCGGTCGCCCACCACAGCCGGTCCCGCAAGCCCGCCCGGTGCGGGACGAGCGCGGGGCCGGTGAGCGCGGCGCACACCTGGTCGACGGCCGCGGTGCAGTCGGCATGGCGGCGGCCGTGGTCGCGCCCGAACACGGCCGCGGCCTCGGCGTCCGCGCCGGCACCCAACCCCAGCTCGAGGCGGCCGCCCGAGATGGTGTCGAGGACCGCGGCGTCCTCGGCGAGGCGGAGCGGGTCCTCCAGCGGTGCAGCGATCACCGCCGTCCCCAGCCGGATCACCGACGTGCGCTCGGCGATGGCGGCGAGCAGCACGAGCGGCGACGGGAGCAGGCCCTCGAGCGAGCCGTGGTGGTGCTGGGCGACCCAGAACGCGTCGAGGCCGAACTCCTCCGCCGCCACCGCGAGCGCGACGGTGTCGCGGTAGATCGCGGCGGGGGAGCCGTGCCCGGCCACGTGCGTGAGGTAGCCCAGCTGCACGGCGGCCACCCTAGAGGTGGCGCCGTTCGGCCGCCCGACCCGTGCGGCGGGCGATCGCCGCGACGGCCACGAGCAGGAGGGGGAGGGATCAGTGGCGGGGCCGCCGGCGCGGGCCGGACCCGAGGAACGCCTCCTTCAGCTTCTCCCCGGCCTGCCTCAGCTGACCCGCCCGCTCCTCGGCCCGGCCCTCGGCCTGCAGGCGCCGGTCACCGGTCACCTCGCCGGCGTTCCGCTTGACCCGGCCGCGCAGCTCCCGCGCCTTGTTGTGCATCTTGTCCGCAAGACTCATACCGGCGGAGTACCCGTTTCCCGGTCGGTTGGTCAGTCCCCGACGGGGAACTGGACCCGCTCCCCGGACATTGCCCGGCGACACCGGGCTCCGGCACGATGCGGGTGGTCGGGGGGAACTCGCGGTGGACGTGCATTCCACGTTCGGCACGTTGTTCGTGATCGCCGTCGTCGCGGTGCTGGCGCCGGTCTGCCTCGCCCTGTTGCCCGGCCCGCGCGCTGATGCTGCTGGTGCACGTCGTGCCCGCCCAGCTGCTCTACCGGAAGGTGCTCGACCCGCGCGAACGGTGGCAGCTGGCGCTGATCACCTCGACGGCGCTGCCGCTGCTCGTCGCGATCTCCGAGATCGGCCTGCGCAACGGCACGATGCTGCCCGCGAACGCCGCAGCGCTGGTGGGCGCCGGCGTGCTGACGGTCCTGGTGTTCCCGGCGGTCGCCGTCGTCCTGCGCCGGCCCCCTATCGTGTGCGATGCACCGGTTCCGTGAGCGTGGAAAGGCACTACTGCGATGTCGACCGAGACGATCGAGTTCCAGGCGGAGGCTCGCCAGCTGCTCCATCTGATGATCCACTCGATCTACTCGACCAAGGACGTGTTCCTTCGCGAGCTGATCTCGAACTCCTCGGACGCCCTGGACAAGCTCCGGCTGGCCGCGTACCGGGACAAGGACCTCGAGGTCGACACCTCGGACCTGCACATCGACCTGGAGATCGACTCCGAGCAGCGCACCCTGACCGTGCGCGACAACGGGATCGGGATGAGCCGCGACGAGGTCGTCGAGCTCATCGGCACGATCGCGAAGTCGGGCACCGCCGAGATGCTGGCGCAGCTGCGGCAGGCCCGGGAGGCGGGCGGGGCGTCGGAGGAGGCGAGCGCGGAGCTGATCGGCCAGTTCGGCGTCGGCTTCTACTCGAGCTTCATGGTCGCCGATCGCGTCGAGCTGGTCACCCGCAAGGCGGGTAGCCCACGCGGGCGTGCGCTGGGAGTCGACGGGCGAGGGCACCTACACCGTCGCCGAGGCACCGGACGCTCCGCAGGGCACCGCCGTCACCCTGCACCTCAAGCCGGAAGACACGGACGACGCGCTCCACGACTACGCGAACCCGGCGACGGTCCGGGCGACCGTGAAGCGCTACTCGGACTTCATCACCTGGCCGATCCGCATGGATTCCGCCGACGGTGAGCCCGAGACCGTCAACTCGCGCAAGGCGCTGTGGGCGCGTGCGCAGAAGGACGTCTCGGACGAGGAGTACGCCGAGTTCTACCGCCACGTCAGCCACGACTGGCGCGAGCCGTTGGAGACCATCCGGCTGGCGGCCGAGGGCACGTTCGAGTACCAGGCGCTGCTGTTCCTGCCGAGCCACGCCCCGATGGACCTGTTCTGGCGCGAGGCCAAGCGCGGGGTGCAGCTCTACGTCAAGCGCGTGTTCATCATGGACGACTGCGAGGCGCTCGTCCCCGAGTACCTGCGGTTCGTCAAGGGCGTCGTCGACGCGAACGACCTGTCGCTCAACATCTCCCGCGAGATCCTCCAGCAGGACCGCCAGATCCAGCTGATCCGCAAGCGCCTGGTCAGGAAGGTGCTGTCGACGGTCAAGACCATGCAGGAGAAGGAGCCGGAGAAGTACGCGACGTTCTGGTCCGAGCTGGGCCGGGCCGTCAAGGAGGGCCTGCTCTCCGACCACGAGAACCAGAAGGCGATCCTGGAGATCTGCTCGTTCTCCTCGACGCACGACCCCGTCGACGCCGACGACGCTGCACGACTACCTCGCCCGCATGCCCGAGGGCCAGGACGCGATCTACTACGCCACGGGGGAGTCGCGGGCGGCGCTGGAGAGCTCGCCGCACATGGAGGCGTTCCGCGCCAAGGGGTACGAGGTGCTGCTGCTGACGGACCCGGTGGACGAGGTGTGGGTCGGCGCGGTGCCGTCGTTCGAGGACAAGGAGCTGACCTCGATCGCCACGGGCGAGGTGGACCTCGGCGGCGACGAGGTGGACGACGACACGAAGAAGGGCTTCGCCGCCCTGCTGACCTGGATGGCGTCCGCGCTGGCCGACGACGTCAAGGAGGTCCGGCTGTCGCACCGGTTGACCGAGTCCGCCGCGGTGCTGGTCGGCGACCCGGGTGACCTGACCCCGACCCTGGAGAAGATGTACCGGGCGATGGGCCAGGAACCGCCGACGGTGAAGCGGATCCTCGAGCTGAACCCGCGCCACGCGCTCGTGACCTCGCTCCGGCACGCGCACGAGCAGCGGCCGGACGACGCGGAGCTGGGCGACACCGCCCGGCTGCTGCACGGCATGGCGCTGCTGGCCGAGGGCGGGGAGCTGGCGGAGCCGGCGGCGTTCGTGGCGCTCCTGTCGCGGCAGCTGGAGAAGTCGCTGTCCTGAGGACCCGCCCCTAGTCCATGGGGATGCCGCCCGTCCGGGTCGTGGCCGTGCCGGCCGGTCGGACGCGCGTGGTGCACACCGCGCGTGCCGGCAGGGCGACCCAGCCGGCGAGCAGGTGGGCGACCGGGTCTCCGGGCTCGAGGCCGCGGCGGACGGCCTCGAGCAGGTGGTCGTCGCCGTCTGTCGGGCTGCGGGACGGTGGGCTGGGGGACGGTGGGATCGCGGGCTCGGGCCGCCGGGGGGCGTCGACTGCCCCGCCGGCGGCGCTGCCGGGCTGGGAAAGAGACATGCACCACACATCGGCGCCCGGCGGCCCGACCTGATCACTCGTGCAGGTGATCTTGTCCGCCGAGGATGATCGCCGGAGCGTCGACGGAAGGCGACACCGTTGTCGCGCCCGTCGACGATCCGGCGATCACCGATCAGAAGACGTCACCAGGCCCGACCCGAGCCGCCGAACAGCGCGATGTGCTCGCGGGCGGTCGCGACGACGGCGGCGCGCTGGTGGGCGAACAACGTGGGCGGGTCCCACTTGTTCTTCTCCTCGGCCTCCTTGAGGTGCTCGAGGCCCGACCGCATGTAGGCCTCCTTGATCGCCGTGGAGATGTTGACCTTGGCGCAGCCGCGGGCGATGAGGTCGCGGAACTGGTCGTCGGACAGGCCCGTTCCGCCGTGCAGGGCCATGGGGATGTTCGTGGCCTCGACGAGGTCGGTCACCCGCTGGTGGTCGAGTTTCGGGGCCGACTTGTACTGGCCGTGCGCGTTGCCGATCGCGGGAGCGAAGACGTCGACACCGGTCTTGCGGATGAAGTCGACGGCGGTCTCCAGGCTCTGCAGCTTGGACGCCTCGTCGGAGCCGATGTCGTCCTCCTTGCCCTCGATGCCCTCGATCTCGCCCTCGACGGCGGCGCCGTGCTTGCCGGCCTCGGCGACGACCTCGATGGTCTGCGCGAGGTTGTCGGTGACGTCGAGCTCGTGGGCGTCGAACAGCACGGAGTTCCAGCCCGCGTCGAGGCACTCCGTGATCACGTCCCGGTACGGGCAGTGGTCGAGGTGCACCGCGACCGGCACCGTGGTGTCCTGCGCCATCGCCCGGAACACGCTGATCAGGCGGTCGCGTCCGTAGGCGCGGACGGTCTTGACCGACGTCTGCAGGATGACCGGCGCGCGCTCCTCCTCCGCGGCGGCGAGGACGGCGTCGATGGTCAGGTCGTCCAGGATGTTGAAGGCCGCGACGCCGTACCGGTCGGCGAAGGCGCGGTCGAGGATCTCCTTCGTGGACACGATGGGCACAGGGCGCTCCTCGTCGTCGAGAGTCGTGTTTCCCGTCGGCGCGACGGCCGCGGCCGGGTCAGTAAACCCACGCGGTTGCCTAGGGTTGTATAGGGAACATCCCCCATCTACCGGTGGGCGGAAACGCCGAGATCCGGAATGTCCGCGAGCCAGCCCCGGCCCAGGGCATGCACGACCGCGGCGGTACGGCTCACGGTCCCGGTCTTGCGCAGCACGGCGCCGACGTGCTTCTCGACGGTCTTCGCCGAGATGCCCAGACGGGCCGCGATCTTCCGGTCCGACAGGCCGTCGGTGAGCAGGCGCAGCACCTCGGTCTCCCGGCGGGTCAGGGGAGCCGGTTCGCTCGCGCCGATGCGACCGTGCTCGCGGAGCAGACCGGCGAGCGACGGTACGGCGGCGCCCGCTGTGACGACGGCGGATGCGACGCTCTGGGTGAGCAGCTCGAAGGCGTCGACCTCGGCGGTGGTGAACCGGCGACGGTGCCCGGCGAACGCGACGTTGACCCCGATGACCTCACCCCGCCACCACAACGGCACGGCAGCGGCGGCACCGCGACCGACCGGGTGACCGGGCGGCAGATGGCTGCCGCGCAGCGCGCTGTAGTCGTCGATGACCACGGGCATGCGCCGGGCGACGGCCTGCCCGGTGGCGCCCTCGTCCAGCGGGAAGCTGCCGCCGAGCCGGCACGAGACGCCGTTCTCGGCGATCTTGTCGTACCGGCCCCGCGCCGTGTCGACGAGTCGAGATGCTGCCGGCGACGGTGCCCAGGAGCTTGCGGCTGTGGGCGAGCAGGCGGTGCAGGAGCGTGCCCACCCGCAGGTCGGTGTACATGTCCGCGACGGCGGTACCCAGCGCGAATCCCTCCGCGGCCGGTGCGACCACGGAGGGGCCGTCGTCGTCGACGCGCATGACGTGACCCTAGGAGTCGGTTCCGGCGAACGGCAACGTGGCGGCTCCCGGAACCGGGAGCCGGCTCAGTGGTGGGCGGCGCGGTGGGCGGCGAGGACGTCCAGGCCGAAGTCGGCCGTCGGGTCGCGCCACACCGAGTGCGCGTGGTTCGCCCCGCGCTGGGTGTTGTCCCACTCGATCAGCAGCCGCGGGCCCTGGAGGCGGTAGTAGTGCGGCGCGCCCGGCTCGGTCGGGCCGGCCCAGGCGACGTGGACGGCGTCGAGCGTCTCGTCGTCGGAGTAGCGGCCGAGCGGGGAGACCTCGGCCGGGACGCGGTCGAGGTAGGTCGCGAGCAGCGCGCGCAGCATCTCGCGCTGGCCGGGGTCCAGCTCGGACGCCGGCAGCCCCTTGGGCAGGGCGGTGTACTCGAGCGCGGCGTGATCCGCGTCCGCGTAGCCCGTGCCGGCGTCGATGGCGTCGCTGAGGGCCTGGAGCTTGGCCTGCTCGACGTCGTCGGGGAAGCGCGCGTCCGCGCCAGATGCCCGCGAGCGGGATGACCCGGTCGCCCTCGGCCACGGACGTGCGGTTCGCGGTGACGCAGTCGGACGGGGCGCGGTCCAGCAGCACGGCGCGCGCGGCCAGCTCCGGGGGCAGCGACCGGACCAGCTCGCGGGCCAGGTCCTCGACCCGCGCGAGCGGCCGGAGCACACCACCCCCGAGCAGCGGCGACACGGCCGGGTCGGCGCCCAGGAAGCACGGCGTGGTGGCGACGAGCGCGCCGTCGACCACGAGGTTGTTCAGCGACACGTGGTGGCCGCCGAACCGCCAGCCCCACGGCGCCGCGCCGCCGGGCTCGCCGAACACCCGCAGGTAGTACAGGCCGGGGTCCCGGCCGCGCTCGCGGTCGAAGACCGTCACGAACCCTTCGGCGTGGTCGAGGACGTTCTCCAGGCCCATCGTGGTCGCGACGGTGACGTACCCGGGCGTCGAGAGACCCGTCGCGACCAGCTGCATCGCGGCCCGCTGCTGTGCGGGTCGCTGCGCGTGCACGGTGAGCCCACCGTGGTCCGTGGGGGTGTAGAACCAGCGCCGCCGCTCGGTGTCCGACGCGTCGTCCGCGGGGACGGCGCCGACGGCCACCGCGCGCTGCGCGGGCGTCGAGGGAGTCGAGCCACGCGCGCGCGGCAGCGGCCATGCGGTCGGCGACCGCGCGGGCGGGGGAGACGTCGCCGACGACGGAACCCACCGGTCAACGGTAGCGCTGCGGCGCGTTCCTCCCCACTCCCGCTTTCCGGGGCTCAGCAGGGGGAGGTCACGCCGGCCGGGGTCTCGCCCTCGGAGTCGGCGTCGAACAGGGCTCCGGACGCGACGACGTTGTTGCCGCAGAACTGGCCCTGCGTCGCCTTCGACTTGATCTTGAAGGTCGCGGCCGCCGCGCCGGAGAGCCGGTTGTTCTCGACGACGTTGCCGCCGCGGTCGTACTCCTTGCCGTCGTTCTGGATCTTGATCGTGTAGCCCGCGCTGTCCGAGATCTGGTTGTTGCGCACGATATTGCCGTAGCCGCGCAGCTCGACGTTGCTGCCCTCGAACTCCACGGACTCGGCGTTGCCGCTGCACACGTTGTCCTCGAACACGTTGTCGTGCGCGTTCTCCTTGATGTTGAAGCACTCCGACCCGAACGGCCTGATGATGTTGCGGGTGACGACGTTGTGCGAGCTGGTGTCGTTGTCGTACATGGGCTGGTCGTCCGATTCGGGGCTGGTGCCGATGTAGACGCCCTCACCGTTGTGGTACACGGCCCGGTCGGCGCCGTCGCCCTTGCCGTACAACCCGCAGTACTGGATGACCGAGTTGCTGATCGTGTTGTCGTGGGCGTTGTTGCGCAGCCGCACGCACTCGCCGCCCGCGCCGTTGAGGAACATGTTGTTGATCGTGATCCCGGTGATGTCGCGCGACTGCTCCGACGAGCCGATGTACACCAGCCGCCCGTCCTCGACCCGGTCCTGGATGCTCTGCTTCCAGGTGTCGATCGTGCGCAGGTCCGTGGCGAACGGGACACCGCCCAGCTGCTCCTGCCCGTCGATGGTGAAACCGTCGAGCGTGATCCAGCTGTGGTCGATGTTGAAGATCTTGCCGGTGCCGTACAGCACGGCCTGGTAGCGGCCCGCCCGGTCCGTGCCGGTCTCCGGACCCTTGATCGTGATCGGCGCGCCCGGGGCGCCGTCGCGCACGGTGGTCGGCTGCTCGCGGTAGACGCCGGGTGCGAGATTGATCGTGGTGCCCGGGGTCGCCTTCTCCAGCGCCGCCTGGATCGTCGCCAGCGGCGTCGTGGGGGAGGCCCCGTCGTTGGTGTCGCGCCCGTCCGGGCCGACGTAGAGCGGTGGCTGCGCGGCGACGGGTGCGGCGCTCGGCGGTGCCGCCACGCCCGCCGTTCTGTGCCGGCCCCGTTGAGGAGAACGACGGTCAGGACGGCGAGCATCGCCACGATGACCGCGGCCAGTACGCCGATGAACACGGTGCGTCGTTGCGGCGTGCGGCTGTCCGGGGTGGAACCCATACTGATGAGGTCTTCCATTCCTCGTGCGACGTCCCATGGCGCGTCCGGGCCGGACGGCGGGAGAGGTACGACCGGAAGGCCTCCATGGGCCCGGTCGCCCGCGCGTAGTCTAGGCGAGCGACGGGATGGGGTCGGCGGCCCACGCGCTCGGTCGACCCGTCCGCGGACCCGAGATGCCGGCGGACGGAGTCCGCGGGCGCCTCCTACCAGCCTCGATTCGCCACGAGCTGCGACCCGGGCGCCGGAACGCGGACCACTGAGGCGGCGGAGGGTTTCACCCTGATGTGGCATCACGGAGAGTCACGCTACACCGCGAGTTCCGATCTGCAACGTGCAGACCGGGCGGCGCGGACTGCACGGCGTGTGCTGGTCATGCCTGGCCTACCGGCGAGTTCGGGTGGCGGATGCAGCCCGGTACACGCACAGTGACAGTATCGGCACTGCTAGCCGTCATCCGGCAACCGTCATAGTGTGGGATCGGTGGGCGGTCGACCACGTGTCGCATGTGGAGGCGGAGTGGACAACGCATCCGCGCTGCGCCGTCAGCTCCTGGCGGAGCTGCGCCGTCTCCGCCCGCCGCACATCGTGACGCAGAAGCAGGTCGCGGACGCGCTGGACTGGTCGCCGTCCAAGGTCACCCGGATCGAGAACGGCTCGGTCTCCCTCAGCGTGACGGACCTGCGCGCACTGCTCGCCTACTACGGCGTCACCGATTCCGGGATCGTGGACGGGCTGGTCGACCTCGCACGCCGCTCCCGCCGCGCCCGGTCCCCGTTCGCCGCGTTCGGCGACGTGTTCTCCCCGGACGCGTTGCGGTTCTTCGACTACGAGCACTCCGCCACGTGGATCGGATCGATCGAGCTGCTCGTCGTCCCCGGGCTGCTGCAGACGGAGGACTACGCCCGCACCGTCATGGGTGTGCACGGCGTCGGTGCCGAGCGGGCGGAGCGGTTCGTCAGCTCCCGCCGGGTGCGCCAGGAGGTGCTGGACCGTCCGGACCCGCCGACGCTGTCCTTCATCCTCGACGAGTCCGTGCTGCTGCGGGCGATCGGTGGCCGGGCCGTGATGCGAGCGCAGCTGGAGCATCTCCTGGAGGCTGCGGCGCGGCCGAACGTCGAGATCCGGATCATCCCGCTGGCGCTGGGCGAGCACGTCGGCCTGCGCGGGCCGTTCGTCCTGCTGCGCTTCTCCGGCACGAACGACCCGGACGTCGTCTACATCGAGCAGCGCCGCGGCGACGCCATCTTCCAGGACGAGCTGGAGGTCATCGCGAACCACGGGCGCCTGTTCACCGAGCTCGAGAAGCGCGCTGCGTCACCGGATGACCTCTCTGCGTACGTGAAGCGGGCGATTGACAGGCTCTGAACGGCGTGCAGACCGTTAGGCCGGGTGGGCAGCCGTCGGGTTGCGCTCACCCGGATGACGGGCACACCCGTTCGTTTGCGCGACCTAGGCTTCCTTCGCTGAGCAATAGGCAATCGACTGTATGCGATACCGATGTCGCGAGGCGGAGGTCGGAGACCCTGTGAATCGCGAACCCCCATCCTGCCGAGCCGGCACCGGATGGCGAAAGAGCAGTAGAAGCCAGTACAACAACTGCGTCGAGGTGTGCTTCGTGGGCGACGACGTCCCGCTGCGCAACTCCCGTGACCCGGATGGTCCGGTCCTCGTGTTCACCGCGCCGGAGTGGGACGCGTTCGTCGAGGGCGTGAAGCGGGGGGAGTTCGACCGCCCGCGGTGACCGCTCTTCTCGGCCTGTCAGACCACCAGCCCCAGCAGGAGCACGAACACGAGGCCGACGACCGAGATGATCGTCTCCATGATCGACCAGGTCTTGATCGTCTGGCCCGACCGTGAGCCCGAAGTACTCCTTGACCAGCCAGAATCCGGCGTCGTTCACGTGGGAGAAGAACAGCGAGCCGGCGCCGATGGCGAGGACCAGGAGCGAGGTGTGTGCGGGGTCGAGCGTGGTGACCAGCGGGGCGAGGATGCCCGAGGCGGTGACCGTGGCGACGGTGGCCGAGCCGGTGGCCAGCCGGATCAGCACCGCGACGAACCAGCCCACCAGCAGGACCGTGGCGGCGCCGCCGGTCACGAAGCTGGCGATCAGGTCGGCGATCTTGGTGTCGATCAGGGTCTGCTTGAACCCGCCGCCCGCGGCGACGATCAGCAGGATGCCGGCGATCGGGGGCAGGGACTGCTCGAGCGAGCCGGCGATGCCGCGGGTGTCCATCCCGGCGCCGCGGCCGAGGGTGAACATGGCCACGACGACGGCGATGAGCAGGGCGATCAGCGGGGTGCCGAGGAAGTCGAGGACGCTGCGCACCGGGTTGGCCTTGTCGGCGATGAAGATGTCGGCCAGCGCCTTGCCCATCATCAGCACCACCGGCAGCAGCACGGTGAGCAGCGTCGTCGTGAAGGTCGGGCGGCTGGACGGTGCGCCGCTCCAGCGCGGTGGCCGCGCCGGTGCTACCCGTCGGCCCGTCGCGGATCGGGGTTGCCGCCGGCGGTGTGTCCGCGGTCGGGCTCGTCGTCGAACAGGTGCGGGGCGGGGACGTCCACCCAGCGGGCGGCGTAGCGGGCGAACAGCGGGCCGGCGATCGCCACGGTCGGGATCGCGATGGCCACGCCGAAGGCGAGCGTGATGCCGAGGTTCGCGTTCAGGGCGGCGATGGCGACCAGCGGGCCGGGGTGCGGCGGCACCAGGCCGTGCATCACCGACAGGCCGGCCAGCGCGGGAATGCCGACCTTGATCAGCGACAGGCCGGAGCGGCGGGCGACCAGGAAGATGATCGGCATCAGCAGCACGAGGCCGATCTCGAAGAACATCGGCAGCCCGATGAGGGCGCCGACCAGCGCCATCGCCCAGGGCAGGGTGCGGGTGCTGGAGCGGCCGATGATGGTGTCGGCGATCTGGTCGCCGCCGCCGGAGTCGGCGAGCAGCTTGCCGAACATGGCGCCCAGCGCGATGAGGGTGCCGACGCCGGCGGCGGTGTCGCCGAAGCCCTTGAGGTAGCTGGTGATGGCCGCCGCGACCGCCAGCCCGGCGATGCCGGCGACCACGAGCGAGCCGATGGTCAGCGCGAGGAACGGGTGCACCTTGAACCGGGTGATGAGCACGACGATCAGCGCGATGCCGATCAGCGCTGCCACCACGAGGCGGGTACCCGAGGCCGGCGGTGCGGTCGACGCCTGGGCGAGCAGGACCGGGAGCACGGTGGCGGTCAAGGCGGGCCTCCTTGCCGGTCGGCGGGCGGCGGGTCGTCGCACCGATGTCGCCGCCGAGTGTGACGCGCGTCGCGTCGATGCGCAGGGGCTGACCGATCGAGGTCGGGGCGTTCATCCGAACGGGCGGCCTCCGCCGTCACTCCTCCTGTGGACACCGACAAGGAGGAACGGACTTGCCCCCCACGGCCCGAGCGGGCGACGATCTCTCGTGCACCGTCCGACCGGCGGTGGTCACGTTGCGTGAAGGGGAGACGAACGATGACACCTGAGCCGGAGGATTCGGACGACTACGGGTACGACCTGGCGCACGAGGTGAAGACGGCGTTGCGCATCCCCGTCGCCCGTCCCCGTACCTCGTCCTACCGCGGCACCGGCCGTCCGGTGGACCCGGACGGCGGCGACCTCGGCTACGACGAGTCCCACGACCTGTAGATAGGCGCTCAGGAGGGCAGCAGCACCGACCGCAAGTCGCGCCGCGGGGTGGCCGGGAGGTCCCCCGCGGTCGTGGCCGGCCAGCCCACCCGCACGAGGATCTGCGGCTGTGCCGCGGTCTGCAGCGCCCGGCCGATCGCGGCGCGGGCCTGCGCCACCTCGGTGGCCTGGCTGAGCGGCGTCGTGGCCAGCCGGTGCCGCGTCGCGTGCAGCAGCACCGCGCTGAGCGCCTCGCCGGCGCGCAGGCGGTCAGCAGTGTCGTCGCCCTCGGTGACGATCACCATCAGCTCGGCGGCGTCGACAGCTTCCGCGGCCTCGGGGGTGCCGGATCCCGCCGCCGGGCGGGGCTGGGTGAGCTGCCCCTGCCCGGGGAACGTGCGCAGGGGGAACCCGTTCTCCAGCGGCGCCGCGATGTTGCCCGCCCCGATGCCGTCGTGGGTGCCCGCCGCGCGTCGGGTCCAGAGCTGCAGTTCGGCCGCGTAGCCCGGCGCGAACCGCTGGCGCGCCGCCGCCTCGCGGAAGGCGGCGACGAGCCGCTCGCGGGTGGCGGTGTCGCCGACGGGCACGAGGTCCGCTCCGGCGTGGCGGGCCTGCTCGGCGAGCTCGGCGAGGAGCTCCGCCGGCACGGGGCGGTGGCTCATCCGGCGCCGCTCGGTGTGCCGGCGATCGACCTGGCGGTACAGCTCGGCGGCGATCGGGTCGACCGGCCCCGAGGTCGGGGTGACCGTGGCGAGGTGGTCGCCGTCGCCCGGGTCGGGCTGGAGGTCGACGGTGCAGCCGAGACCGCGCGCGGCGAGCGCCACGCGTAGGTGGTGCAGCGCGGCGCCGCAGCTCAGCATGAGGTCGCGGCCCTCCGGGTCGGTGCCGGTGAGTTGGCGGCCGCGGTCGGCGTGCAGCTCGGCGTCGTTGCGCCCGAACCGCCAGCGCCAGGGTTGGGTGTTGTGCACCGACGGCGCCTTCAGGGAGTCCTCCACCGCCGTCACGAGATCGCTGTTGCGGGTCATCTTCCGGTCGCCTCCGGCCTCGCGTCCCTCACGTTGCCGTACCCAGGGTCGTGCCGGGACCCCGCGTCGCGCAGGGGGCGTTGGTCACCGGAACCGGGGCGATCGGCCCCTGACGGTGGGATGGCGCCTGCGTGCGCGACGCGCGGGGCTACCCGTGATCCGGCGCCTGATCCTGCTCGGGCGCCGGGGGCGTGCGGTCGCGGCGGACGCGCCTGCCGACCTCGTCGACGCTGGCGGCCAGGGCCTGCGTCACGCTGGCGGCCGCGCGCCGGGCCTCGGCCTGCACCTCGGGGGCGCGCAGGCGCTCGCCGAGGGCGGTCGCGGCCTCGTCGGCGGCGTCCAGCGGTGAGCGCGGGGACGGGACGGCCCCGACCGGCGGGTCGGCCGGGGTCTCGCCGGTCGGGGCACCCGGGTCGGGCGCGCCCGCGACCGGGGCCGCGTGGCCGGCGCGATCCGGGGGCCGGCGGCGACCCGGCTGCTGCCGGCGCCGCCTCCGCGACCGGGTCCGCCGGAGCGGCGGACTGCGGCCGGCGCAACTCGCCCGCCAGCGACCGTAGGTCCTTGCCCGCGGCCGACCAGGCAGCACGGACGTCGACCCGGGGCGGCGCGGCCGCGGCACCGCCCAGCGCCTGCACGTCGGCGGCCGACGGCTCCTCGCGCGGGATGAGCACCCAGGCCACGAGGTAGGCCAGGAGCCCCGCACCACCGGTCAGCAGCGTGACGGCGACCACCGCGATCCGCAGCAGCAGCGGGTCGAGGCCCGCCGAGCGGGCCACTCCGGCGCAGACACCACCGAGGACGGCACCGGTCCGGCTGCGTCGGACGCCGGACCGCGAGGGTACGGGTGCAGTCATGTCGCCGACTCTGCCGCCGGGACCGCGTCCGGGCCACCCCTGTGCGCCGACCGGCGCCGGAGCTCACGCGGGCTGCCGCCGTCGGGGAACACCCGACCGCGGGCCCGGAGCTCGACGACCTGCTGGAGCGCGGCGCGGCGGGCTGACGGATCACGACGTGGCGGGCGCCATGTGCCGGTCCAGCCGCAGCATCGCCACCGTTCCCGCCGCGGGGCCCAGCGCGAGCAGCGCGACCGCCACCGGCCATCCCGCGTGCTCGGCGATCAGCGGCGTCGCCTGGATCGTGACGATCGTGAGCAGGAACCCGATCGCGGTCTGGGTGGTCAGGGCGGTGCCGGTGTAGCGCGGATCCACGACCTGGGACGTGCACGCCGAGAACAGCCCGGAGTCGGCGATCACGGCCGCACCCCAGACGAACACCAGCGCCAGCACCAGGAGCGGCGGGCCGCCGAAGGCGAACGCGGCCAGCACGCAGCAGGTGCCGCTCACCGCCATCGCCAGCGCCGCCAGCCGCGCCCGCCCGACCCGGTCGCCCAGCCAGCCGCCGAGCAGGCACCCGGCGACCCCCGCCACGCCGATCGCGAGGAAGGCGACGACTCCGACGGGCAGCGGTGCACCGGTGGTCGCGGTACTCGCGGCAAGGTAGGCGGGGAGCCACGTCCACATCGCGTACAGCTCCCACATGTGCCCGAAGTAGCCGAGGTTGGCCAGCCGCGGCCCCCGCTCGCGGAACAGGGTCAGCGCGTACCGCGGCCGGAACGGCGGGGCGGGCGCGGCCAGCGGGCCGGGACGGACGACGCGCGCCGCGAGCAGGCCGCCCGCCGCGGCGCTCGCCGCCGCCACCAGCAGCACCGCCCGCCACGGCAGCGCGGCGAACGCGCTGATCAGCTGGGGGAGCGCGCTGCCCAGCGTCAGGGCGCCGACCAGCACGCCGAGGGCGAATCCGCGTCCGCGGTCGAACCACGACGTCATGAGCTTCAGGCCGGTCGGGTAGACCCCGGCGAGGGCGACACCGGTGAGGAACCGCAGCGGCACCGCCACCGCGAGGCCGTCGGCGAACGCGGCGACGCAGGCCGTCGCGGCGGCCGCGAGGAGCGCGCACACGGCGACGAGCCGGTGCGCCGGCACGCGGTCGGCGAGGTTCAGCACGGCCGCCGTCACGGCGCCGGTGACGAAGCCGAGCTGGACCGACGCCGTCAGCCACACGGCGCCACCCGCGGTCAGCTGCCACTCGGCGCGCAGGGCGGGGACGACGGCGGACGCCGAGAACCACGTCGCCATGACCAGCACCTGCACGGCGGCGATGGCGGCGAGCTGCCGGAGAGCGGATCGCTCCATCGCCCTCCCCGCCGCCGTCGACCCGCGGGTTCCCGCGCAGCAGCACTCTGCCCCATGCACCGCTGTGCCGCACCGCTCCGGGACGGCGCACCGTCGGCGAGTCGGTAGTGGCGCGGTCCACTTACCGCCCTCCGCGAGGGGCGTTACAAAAGAATCTTCTCCCACCACGAGACGAACTTGGCGTGCCGAGGGGTGTGCCGAGGAGGCGACGGCCATGTCGACCACTGCCGGTACCGAGGCGCCCACCGTCCACATCCTCTGGATCAACGCCGGGTTGAGCTGCGACGGCGACTCCGTGTCGTTGACGGCGGCGACCCAGCCGAGCATCGAGGAGATCGCGCTCGGGGCGTTGCCGGGCCTGCCGAAGATCGCCGTGCACTGGCCGCTGATCGACTTCGAGTGCGGGCCGGACAAGGGCGCGGACACGTTCATCGAGTGGTTCTTCAAGGCCGACCGCGGCGAGCTGGAGCCGTTCGTGCTCGTCGTCGAGGGGTCGATCCCGAACGAGGCGATCAAGTCCGAGGGCTACTGGTGCGGCTTCGGCAACAACCCCGAGACCGGGCAGCCGATGACCACCAGCGAATGGCTCGACCGGCTCGCCCCCAAGGCGCTCGTCGTGCTCGCCGTGGGCACGTGCGCGACGTACGGCGGCATCCACGCGATGGCCGGCAACCCGACCGGCGCCATGGGCGTCGCGGACTACCTGGGCTGGGGCTGGAAGAGCAAGGCGGGCATCCCGATCGTCAACGTGCCCGGCTGCCCGGTGCACCCCGACAACCTCTCGGAGACCATCCTCTACCTGCTCTACCAGGCCACCGGCGCCGCGCCGATGATCCCGCTGGACGACGCGGGCCGGCCCACGTGGCTGTTCGGGGCGACGGTGCACGAGGGCTGCGACCGCGGCGGCTACTACGAGCAGGGCGACTTCGCGACGGAGTACGGCCAGCCGACGTGCATCGTCAAGCTCGGCTGCTGGGGTCCGGTCGTGAAGTGCAACGTGCCCAAGCGGGGATGGATCAACGGCGTGGGCGGCTGCCCGAACGTCGGCGGGATCTGCATCGGCTGCACGATGCCCGGCTTCCCCGACAAGTTCATGCCGTTCATGGACGCCCCGCCGGGGAGCACGGTCTCCGGGGCCGCGAGCGGGGCCTACGGCAAGCTCATCCGCCGCCTGCGGAACATCACGATGAAGACCGTCGACACCGAGCCACGCTGGCGCAGCAAGGGCTCCGAGCTCAAGACCGGCTTCACGAAGACCTGGTGAGGAGCCCCCGATGACCGCCACAGCGCCGCGCACGACCGACACCGAGAAGACCCAGCTCGTCGAGATGGCCTGGGACCCGATCACCCGGATCGTCGGCAGCCTCGGCATCTACGCGAAGATCGACTTCGGGAACCGGCGCGTCGCCGAGTGCCACAGCACGTCGTCGATCTTCCGCGGCTACTCGATCTTCATGAAGGGCAAGGACCCGCGGGACGCGCACTTCATCACCAGCCGGATCTGCGGGATCTGCGGCGACAACCACGCCACGTGCTCGGTCTACAACCAGAACATGGCCTACGGCGTCGCCCCGCCGAGCCTCGGCGAGTGGATCATCAACCTCGGCGAGGCCGCCGAGTACATGTTCGACCACAACATCTTCCAGGAGAACCTGGTCGGGGTCGACTACTGCGAGAAGATGGTCGCCGAGACCAACCCCG
This sequence comes from uncultured Actinomycetota bacterium, assembly GCA_963780835.1. Classification (GTDB taxonomy): domain Bacteria; phylum Actinomycetota; class Actinomycetes; order Mycobacteriales; family Pseudonocardiaceae; genus Pseudonocardia. Next base: position 54,593 of record CAWADQ010000071.1, read on the forward strand.
GCGTGCTCGAGCAGGCCAACCGCACCGAGTCGCCGCACGCCGCGGACCACGGCTACAAGACCATCGGCGACATCATGCGGGCGCTCAACCCGTTCACCGGCGAGTTCTACCGCGAGGCGCTGCAGGTCAGCCGGTACACCCGCGAGATGTTCTGCCTGATGGAGGGCCGGCACGTCCACCCGTCGACGCTCTACCCGGGCGGGGTCGGCACCGTCGCGACCGTCCAGCTGTTCACCGACTACTACACCCGGCTCATGCGCTACGTGGAGTTCATGAAGCGCGTCGTGCCGATGCACGACGACCTGTTCGACTTCTTCTACGAGGCGCTGCCCGGCTACGAGGAGGTCGGCCGCCGCCGCGTGCTGCTGGGCTGCTGGGGCTCGCTCAACGACCCCGACCACTGCGACTTCGACTACCGGCACATGACCGACTGGGGCCGGAAGATGTTCGTCAGCCCCGGTGTGGTGGTCGACGGCAAGCTCGTCACGAACGACCTCGTGAAGATCAACCTGGGCATCCGGATCCTGCTGGGCTCCTCGTTCTACCGGGACTGGGAGGACCAGGAGACGTTCGTGACGCACGACCCGCTGGGCAACCCGGTCGACCGGCGTCACCCCTGGAACCAGACCACGATCCCGGCCCCGCAGAAGCGCGACTTCGACGACAAGTACAGCTGGACGATGTCGCCGCGCTGGTTCGACGGCACGGACCACCTGCCGCTCGACACCGGCGGCGGCCCGCTGGCCCGGCTCTGGGCGACGGCGCTGGGCGGGCTCGTGAACTGCGGCGGCTTCGTCGTCTCCACCGGGCACAGCGTGCAGATCAACCTGCCGCGCACGGTGCTGCGCCCCGAGGTCAGCTTCGAGTGGACGCCGCCGACGGACAAGCAGGGTCGGCCGCTGTCCAACGCGATCGAGCGCAACCGGGCCCGGACGTACTTCCAGGCCTACGCGGCGGGGGTCGCGCTGCACTTCGTCGAGCAGGCCCTCGCCGAGGTCCGCGCGGGCAACAGCAAGACGTGGAAGAAGTTCAAGGTGCCCGACGAGGCCGTGAGCTGCGGGTTCACCGAGGCCGTCCGCGGTGTGCTCAGCCACCACATGGTGATCCGCAAGGGGAAGATCGCGAACTACCACCCGTACCCGCCGACGCCGTGGAACGGCAGCGTCCGCGACAGCTACGGCACGCCCGGCCCGTACGAGGACGCCGTGCAGAACACGCCGATCTTCGAGGAGAACGGCCAGGACCAGTTCAAGGGCATCGACATCATGCGGGCGGTCCGCAGCTTCGACCCGTGCCTGCCCTGCGGTGTCCACATGTACCTGGGGAACGGGAAGCCGATCCACAAGATGCACTCGCCCGCCACCTTGAACGTCATCTGAGGTCCATAGTGAGTGTCGCCGAGGGATCCGCAGGAGCTGGCCGCCGGCATCGACGCGCTCCTCGACGACATCGCCGCGCACGCGGGGGAGCCGGCCCGGGCGGCCGCGGAGGAGCTGGTCCGGCGGCTGATGCAGTTCTACGGCGCCGGGCTCGAGCAGCTCATGGCGACGCTGGACGCCGCGGGCGGGCCCGGACCTGCAGCGCCGGGTGGCGGCGAACCCGCTGGTCGGCGGCCTGCTGGCGCTGCACGACCTGCACCCGGTGGAGCTCGCGACGCGGCTGCGGTACGCGCTGGACACGGCGCGGCGGCGCCTCGGCAGCCACGGCGTCGGGATCGAGCTGACCGGGGTCGACGGCGACGGCATGGTGCGCGTGCGGATCCCGGGCGGCTGCGGGGTCGACACGGTCCGGGACGTCGTCGAGGCGGCGGTGGCGGAGGCGGCACCGGACACCGCGGGGGTCGTGTTCGACCGGGCGGCGGCCGAGCCGCCGCTGCTGCAGATCGGTGTACGCCCACCGGCGGAGGTCGTCCGGTGACCCGATCCCTGCGGCGCTTCCTGCGCGAGCCCGACGGCCCGCAGGCGCCGCCGCAGGAACGGTGCGAGCTGTGCGCGACGCCGGTGGCCGCCGAGCATCCGCACCTCGTCGAGCCCGCGGAGCGGCGGCTGCTGTGTGCGTGCACGCCGTGCGGGGTGCTGTTCAGCGAGCCGGGGCTGAGGTATCGGAGAGTGCCGGACCGGTACCTGTACGATACCGGTTTCGTGCTGTCCGACACGCAGTGGGACGAGCTGCAGGTGCCGGTCGGGATGGCGTTCTTCCTGGTCAACTCGATCCGCCGAGCAGTCGTCGCCTGCTATCCGAGCCCGGCGGGGGCGACCGAGAGCGAGCTGTCGCTCGCGGCGTGGGCGGACGGGGTGGGGACGTCCGCGCTCGCCGGAATGATGGAGCCGGACGTCGAGGCCCTGCTCGTGCGCCGGGGCGACGCCGGGCGGGGCGGGCAAGCCGAGGCTCTGCTCGTCCCGGTCGACGCCTGCTACCGGCTGGTCGGGCTCGTGCGCCTGCACTGGAAGGGGTTCGACGGCGGCGCGGAGGCGTGGGCGGCGATCGACGCCTTCTTCGCGGAGCTGCGCGAGGCGGCGGTCGCATGGTGAGCATCGCCCGGGGCGGGGTGGCGCCGTGCTGAGGTTCAGCTGCGCGGCGGCGCGGCCCGAGCCGTACGCCGCCGGGCCGTCCGTGCAGCTCGACCTCGGGATCAGCGCGGACGTGCCGGTGCACACCGTCGCCCTGCGGACGCAGATCCGGATCGAGCCGCGGCGCCGCCGGTACACGGCCGAGGAGGCGGACCGGCTGAGCGACCTGTTCGGCGAGCCCGCCCGCTGGGGCGAGACGCTCAACCCGCTGCAGCTCGCCACCGTCGCCACGATGGTGCCGGGATTCACGGGGTCGACGACGGTGCCGCTGCTCGTCCCGCTGACCTACGACCTCGACATCGCCGCGACGAAGTACCTCCACGGCCTGGACGGCGGGGACGTGCCGCTGCTGCTGCTGTTCTCCGGGACGGTGTTCACCGGTGCGCCGGACCGGGTGCAGGTCGGGCTGGTGCCGTGGCACGAGGAGGCGACGTTCCGGCTGCCGGTGGCGGTGTGGCGGGCGGCGATGGACGCGCACTTCCCGGACGCCGGCTGGGTCCGGCTGCGCCGGGACACCCTCGAGGCGCTGCGCGCGTACCGCTCGGCGCGGGTGCTGCCGACGTGGGACGACACGGTGGAGCGGCTGCTGAAGGAGGCGCCGTGACCGCGGCGCCGGGGACGGACGACCTGCGTGCCGCGCTCGACGAGGCCGCCCGCGTCGCCGACGCCGTCCTCTTCGAGGGCTACCTGCTCTACCCCTACCGCGCCTCGGCGCAGAAGAACCGCCTGCGGTGGCAGTTCGGCGTCCTCACCCCGCCCGGGTTCCCCGGCGAGCCGGACCGCTCCCGCACCGAGGTCCTGCTCGAACGCCGCCCCGGCGCCGTCCTGCACCTGCGACTGCGGTTCCTGCAGCTGCGCGCCCGGTCCGTCCACGACACCGACGGCCGCCCCGTCGACGAGCTGGTCGACGGCGACGACCGGCACTTCCCCTGGGAGGAGGGCGTCCCACGGGAGGTCGACGCCGCGATCCCCGTCGACGGGCCGGGCGAGCACACCGTGCCCTTCGCGCTCCCCGCGGAGCACACCAGTCGAGCCCGTCACCGGCGGCCGCGTCGAGCGGCGCTGCCTGCCGCTGAACGGGCGGCTCGTCGTCGCCGCCGAGCCGCTGCCCGGGCCCTACGACGTCCTGCGGCTGCGCATCGACGTCGTCAACGACTCCGCCTGCCCCGACGGCGCCCCGCGCGAGGTCGCGCTGCGGACGTCGCTCATCGCCGCGCACACCCTGGTCGCCGTCACCGCGGGCGCGTTCCTCTCGGCCACCGACCCGCCCGAGTGGGCCCTCCCCGCGACCCGCGAGCTGGACAACCGGCACACCTGGCCGGTGCTCGCCGGGCCGGAGGGGCGCTCGGACCTGCTGCTCTCGAGCCCGATCATCCTCGCCGACCACCCGCAGCTGGCTCCGGAGAGCCCGACGGACCTGTTCGACGGCACCGAGATCGACGAGATCCTCAGCCTGCGCACCCTGGTGCTCACCGAGGAGGAGAAGGCGGAGGCGCGGGCGACGGACCCGCGCGCGGCCGCGGTCGTCGACGCCGTGGACGCGATGCCCCCGGAGATCTGGGAGCGCCTGCACGGGGCGATCCGCACCGTGCGCCCTGCGGCGCGGCCGGCCGGGGCCGGCAGGCCCCTCGGACGACATCCTCGGCGCCCGGGACGACGCGGTGTTCGCGACCGACGTGCCGTGGTGGGATCCCGGCGCCGACACCTCCGTCGATCCCGAGACCGACGCCGTCCTCGTCGGCGGCACGCCGGTCGCCAAGGGCAGCAGGGTGCTGCTGCGGCCCCGCCCGGGCGGCGACGCCCAGGACCGCTTCCTCGACGGCCTGCCGGCCACGGTGCACGCGGTGCTGCACGACGTCGACGGCGAGGTGCACGTCGCGGTCTCCGTCGACGCCGACCCGGCCGCGGAGCTGCAGGTCGCGCACGGCCGGTTCCGCTACTTCCACCCCGACGAGATCGAGGTGGTGCCCGTGAACCGCGTCCTCGTCGCCGGTGTCGGCAACGTCTTCCTCTCCGACGACGGGTTCGGGGTCGAGGTGGCGCGCCGGCTGGCCGGGCGCGACCTGCCGGCCGGCGTCGAGGTCGCCGACATCGGCATCCGCGGCATGCACCTGGCGTACCGGCTGCTCGACGGCTACCGCGCGCTCGTCCTCGTCGACACGGTCCGCCAGGGGCACCCGCCCGGCACGCTCTCCCTGCTCGAACACGACCTGGACGGCCCGGCGGACGAGGCCGCCCGGTTCGATGCCCACGGCATGGAGCCCGGGGCCGTCCTGTCGATGCTCGACCAGCTGGCGCACGGCGTCGGCGTCGAGCGACCCGTCGACCGGGTGCTCGTCGTCGGCTGCGAGCCCGCGTCCGTCGACGAGGGGATCGGACTGTCCGAACCGGTGGCCGCGGTCGTCGACCGGGCGGCGCAGGCGGTCGTCGACCTGGTCGGCGACCTGCTCGATGAGGAGGATCAAGATGATCAAGTTGCTGCTGGTGGCCGCGATCGTGGTGGCGGTGGCGGTGGCCGCCACCCAGAACGCCTGACGCGAGGCGATACCGCAAGATCCGCTCGATGTAGGGACGGTAAGCATGTGCCTGGGGATCCCCGGTGAGATCGTCGAGATCCTCGCCGATCGCGAGGATCTGGCGATGGTCAGCGTCGAGGGCGTCAAGCGTGCGGTGAACATCGGTCTGCTGGAGGACGAGACGCTCGTCCCCGGCGACTGGATCCTCATCCACGTCGGCTTCGCCCTCTCCAAGATCGACGAACGCGAGGCGAAGGCGTCCCTGGAATGGCTGACCGGGGTCGGTGACGCCTACACCGACGAATTGGCGGCCCTCGCAGAGAGCGACATCACATGAGGTTCGTCGACGAGTTCCGCGACGCCGGGACGGCCCGCGCGCTCGCCACCCGGATCGCCGCGCTGTGCGAGCCGGGCCGGCGCTACAAGTTCATGGAGGTGTGCGGGGGCCACACCCACACGATCTACAAGCACGGGCTGGAGGACTACCTGCCCGAGACCGTCTCGCTGGTGCACGGCCCCGGCTGCCCGGTGTGCGTGATCCCGATGGGCCGGGTCGACGACGCCATCGCCATCGCGGAGCACGACGACGTCATCCTCACGACCTTCGGCGACATGCTGCGCGTCCCCGGCGGGCGCGGGTCGTTCTTCGACTCCAAGGCCGCGGGCGCGGACATCCGGATGGTCTACTCGCCGCTGGACGCGCTGAAGGTCGCCCGCAAGAACCCCGACAAGCGCGTCGTCTTCATGGCGATCGGGTTCGAGACCACCGCGCCGTCGACGGCGATGACGGTGCTGCGGGCCGCCGCCGAGGGCCTCGACAACTTCTCGATCTTCTGCAACCACGTGACGATCATCCCGGCGATCAAGGCCATCCTGGACTCGCCGGACCTGCGGCTCGACGGCTTCATCGGCCCCGGGCACGTGTCGACGATCATCGGGTGCCGGCCGTACGAGTTCATCGCGCGCGAGTACGGCAAGCCGCTGGTGTGCGCGGGGTTCGAGCCGCTGGACATCCTGCAGTCGGTGTACCAGCTGCTCCTGCAGCTCCACGAGAACCGCTGCGAGATCGAGAACCAGTACGCCCGCGTCGTGCCGTGGGACGGGAACCTCAAGGCGCTGCAGGTGATCGGCGAGGTGATGGAGCTGCGGCCGCACTTCGAGTGGCGCGGGCTCGGGTTCATCGCGCAGTCGGCGCTGCGGGTGCGCGAGAAGTACGCGCGGTTCGACGCGGAGCGGATCTTCGCGGTGCCCGGCGTGCGGGTCGCCGACCCCAAGGCGTGCCAGTGCGGCGAGGTGCTCAAGGGCGTGCTGCGGCCGTGGGAGTGCAAGGTGTTCGGCACCGCGTGCACGCCGGAGACCCCGATCGGGACGTGCATGGTGTCCAGCGAGGGTGCCTGCGCGGCGTACTACAACTTCGGCCGGTTCAGCCGGGAGCGCGTGAAGGAGGCGACCCGGGCGTGACGACATCGGCCGGTTGGGCGGAGGAGGCGGTCCGCGCGCACGCCGGCGCCGAGCACCTCACGCGCGAGGAGCAGGTGCTGGAGCGGATCGCCAGGGCTCGCGCGCGCAAGCCGCGGATCCGCGAGGAGCGGATCACGCTCTCGCACGGCGCGGGCGGGAAGGCCACGCACACGCTGATCGAGGCGGTGTTCCTCGACGCCTTCCGCAACCCGCTGCTCGAGCCCTTGGAGGACGGCGCGTCGCTGACGACCGCCGCGGGCCGGCTCGCGTTCACCACGGACTCGTTCGTCGTCTCGCCGCTGTTCTTCCCGGGCGGCGACATCGGCGACCTCGCCGTGAACGGCACGGTCAACGACCTGGCGATGTGCGGGGCGCGACCGCTCTACCTGTCGTGCGGGTTCATCCTGGAGGAGGGCTTCCCGGTCGCGGACCTGCAGCGGATCGTCGCCTCGATGGCCGCCGCGGCCACCCGGGCCGGGGTGCAGATCGTCACCGGCGACACCAAGGTCGTCGAGCGGGGCAAGGCGGACGGCTGCTACATCACGACGGCCGGCGTCGGGCTGCTGGACCGGCCGGCGACGCTGTCCGCCGCAGCGGCGCAGCCGGGGGACGTGGTGCTGGTCTCGGGCCCGATCGGGGACCACGGCATCACGGTCGATGCTCGCCCGCGGCGAGCTGGACATCGAGGCCGACATCGTCTCGGACACCGCGCCGCTGCACGAGCTGACGGCGGCGCTGCTCGACGCCGTGCCGGACGGGGTTCGGCTGCTGCGCGACGCCACCCGCGGGGGAGTGGCGACGATCTGCAACGAGGTCGCGGTGGCGTCGCAGGTCGCGGTCGTGCTGGACGAGCGCGCGGTGCCGGTGCGGCCCGAGGTCAACGGTGCGTCGGAGCTGCTCGGGATCGACCCGCTGTACGTGGCCTGCGAGGGACGTCTGGTCGCGGTCGTCGCCGCGGACCGGGCGGACGACGCGCTGGCGGCGCTGCGGTCGCTGCCCGTCGGGGCGGGCGCCGCGCGGATCGGGACGGTGCGCGACGACCCGCCCGGCCTGGTGCTGCTGCGCACGTCGTTCGGCGGCACCCGGATCGTGGACCTGCTCGTGGGCGATCCCCTGCCCAGGATCTGTTGAGCGTGCACGAGCTGGCGATCACCGAGAGCATCGTCGCGGCGGTGGTGGAGCGGATGCCGGACACGCCGGTGCGGCGGGTGCACCTCTCGATCGGGCGGCTGTCCGGGGTGGTGCCCGACGCCGTCCGGTTCTGCTTCGACCTGGTGACGGCCGGCACGACCCTGGACGGCGCGGAGCTGGAGATCGACGAGCCGCACGGGCGGGTGGCGTGCCGGGGGTGCGGCACCGAGTTCGACTCGGACGAGGTGCTGGTGCTGTGCCCGTGCGGCAGCGCGGACGTCGAGCTGCTGCGCGGGCGGGAACTGCGGATCCGATCGGTGGAGGTGGCGGCCTGATGTGCGGGACGTGCGGGTGCGCGGGCGAGGCGGTCGTCGTGGGAGCAGGAAGCGACCAGGGCACACGCACGACGATGAACACGGTCACGAGCACGCGCGCGTCGGTCCGGACGGCGTGCGGACGTCCCGTCGGGGACCGCGGGATCGGGCGACGGACGGATCGTCGCGCTGGAGATCGACGTGCTGGCCAAGAACGACGGGCTGGCCGCGGTCAACCGGGAGTGGTTCGCGCGACGGGGGATCGTCGCGCTGAACCTGATGAGCTCGCCGGGCGCGGGCAAGACGACGGTGCTGGAGCGGACCGTCCGCGAGCTGGACCTGCCGGTGTCCGTGCTGGAGGGCGACCAGGAGACGGTGCTCGACGCAGACCGGATCGGCGCCGCGGGCGCCCGCGTCGTGCAGATCAACACCGGCGCCGGCTGCCACCTGGACGCGGACATGGTGGCGCGGGCGCTGCCGGCGCTGGCCCCGGCCGACGGTTCGGTGGTGTTCATCGAGAACGTCGGCAACCTCGTGTGCCCGGCGCTGTTCGACCTCGGCGAGCAGCGCCCGCGTCGTGATCATGTCCGTGACCGAGGGGGCGGACAAGCCGCTGAAGTACCCGCACATGTTCCGCACGGCGGACCTGGTGCTGCTCAACAAGGTCGACCTCCTGCCGTACGTCGACTTCGACGTCGCCGCGTGCGTCGCGGCGGCCCGGCGGGCGCGGCCGGGGGTGGCGGTGCTGGAGGTGTCGGCGACTCGCGGCGACGGGCTCGACGCCTGGTACGCGTGGGTGCGCGGAGCTGATCGTGCGGGGCGAATCGGCGCCGGGCCGGGCGGGATAGGCGCCGGACGATCAGCTGAGCGTGAGACGGGCTGATCGTGGGGCAGGAAAACACCCCTGCTCGGGCCGGGTAGTGGTCGGACGATCAGCTCACGCGGGCCGCTGCGCGCGCGAACCGTGCGACGACCTCGGCCCGCCCACTCCTCGAGCGCATCTCGGCAGGCACCCACCGCACGACCTCGACCCGGTGCACGTCGCGTAGCCAGTCTTCGCGGAGCTTCTCGGCGAAGAGCGCGCCGGGGTCGTCGTACTTGCCCGCGCCGTCGGCCTCGCCGACCACGCGACCGATCAGCATGTCCACCTTCGCGACGCGACCTCGTTTGTCGCTGAACGGCACCTGCAGGCGGGGTCGGGGCAGCCCTGCTTCCAGCAGCCACCACCGCGAGCTCGACTCGAACCAGTTCGCGGCGAGCGGATCGGCCCGGTCGACGACCAGCTCGGCGACCCGATCGGCGGTTCGTGACCGGGTCCGGCGGCGTCGCAGCGCGGCTTCGAGCGCGGTGGATGTGGTGAGATTGCGGGCCAGCGCCGCGTCGGCGACAGCGAGCGCGGAGTCCGGCGGCAGCACGTCGCAGCAGTCGAGCACCAGGCGCGCGCGGGTGAGCACCGGAACACCGGCCACATCGAGAACGTCGGCGTCGTCGTAATCGACGACGTGCACGTCGCCCTCCAGCGGATCGTTCGTCGGAGCCGGTGCTCGCCGGGTGACGCACACCCGCGGGTCCAGAGGGCCGGGTGGCAGTGGCAAGCCGAGCAGCCGTGCGGCGCTGAGGTGCGAGACCACGGCCGGCCGGGCCAGGCAGGCCAGCAGGGCGGCGCACTGTGCGTGGTGTGCCGGGTCCGCGACGACGCGGTCCGCGATCATCGGGTCCGGACCGGCCGGCTCCGGGATTCGCGGCGTGAATGCGACGTCCGCGTAGATCCCGCGCCGGGCCCGAGTCCACAGTCCGGCGGACAGGAGGCGGCGGACGGAGGCGTCGTCGACGCCCAGCGTCCGGCACTGGGCGGCAGTGATCACTCCGCCGTGAACGGCAGCGAGCTTGCTCATCCGTGCGCTCGCCGCACGCAATATGGGGGAGGGCGGAAGTCGGCGACGTCCCATGGACGCCAGAGTGGCTCGGTGCGACGAGCTGCGCGAACGGTTGTCCACAGGCCGAGCTGATCGTCCGGCAGGATGGGCGCCGATGTGGCGGATCGCCATCTGGCGGCCCGCACGATCAGCTGGATCGTCGGCCGAGGCCGCCGCACGATCAGCTCGGATCTTGATCGTGCGGACCGAGCGGCTGTGGCGGGTGGCGCAAGCTGATCGTGCGGCTGCTATCGGCGTGCTGGAGCTCGAAGTTGCCGCCGGACGATCAGTTGCCTGTGCGGTGTGCTGATCGTCCGGCTGCTATCGGCGCTTCCGGTCGTGTGATAGGCCCCGGAGGATCAGCTGCCTGCGCGGCGAGGGACCGTGCGCGCCGCGCAGGGCGCCTGTCGGGCGTCGTTGTTTGCCGGATGATCAGCGAGGTTGATCGTGCGGGCGTTGTCGCCGACCCTCGGCGGCGTCGTTGATGCCGCACGATCCGTTGAGTTGATCGTCGGGCGTCGGCGTGACCTGCCGGACCGCGATTCGCCGGCTCACTCACAGGTCAACCCAGCGCGTCGCGGGCAGCGGCCACCGCCACCTGGCCGAGGCTCACGCCGGCGTCGTTCGGGGGGACCCGGGAGTGGGTGAGCACCCGGAGTCCGGCGGTCTCCAGCTCGGCGGTGAGCAGGCGCAGCAGCAGCACGTTCTGGAACACCCCGCCGGAGAGCGCGACGGTGTCGAGGCCGGTGGTGGCGCACGCGTCCGCGGCGGCGCGGGCGAGCAGGCCGGCGAGGCCGGCGTGGAACCGGGCGGCGATCACCGGGACGTCGACGCCCGCGCGCAGGTCGTCGACGACCCCGCCGACGAGGTCCGACCCGTACAGCAGCCCGCCCTCGGCCCGCGCCGGGTAGCCGCCGCGCACCGGAGTCGCACACCGCCGCCTGTTCGAGCTCGATCGCGGCCTGGCCCTCGTAGTTGACGGCGTCGCGCACCCCGACCAGCGCCGCCACGGCGTCGAACAGCCTGCCGACGCTGGTCGTCACCGGGACCCCGACCCGCGAGTCGAGCAGGCGTCCGACCGTCGCCCAGCCCGGGTTGCGCCGGGCGACGGGGAGGTCGGCGCCGTCGATGCCGGCCGCACGCAGCCACGCCGCCGCCATCCGCCACGGCTGGCGGATCGCGGTCGTCCCGCCCGGCAGCGGCACCTCCTCGAGGTGGGCGAGGCGCCGGAACCCGGTCAGCGAGACCTCCATGACCTCGCCGCCCCACAGCGCGCCGTCCGTGCCGTAGCCCAGGCCGTCGCAGGCCAGCCCGATGACCGGCCCGGCCTCCCCGTTGTCGGCCAGGCACGACGCCAGGTGCGCGTGGTGGTGCTGCACGCCGACCAAGCTCCACCCCGCGCAGCTCCTGCGCGTACTTCGTCGACAGGTACTCCGGGTGCAGGTCGTGGGCGACCACGGCCGGCTCGACGTCGAACAGCCGCCGGTAGTGCGCGACGCCCTCGGTGAACGAGCGCAGCGTCTCGGCGTTCTCCAGGTCCCCGATGTGGTGCGACAGGAACGCGTGCGGCCCGCGGGCCAGGCAGAACGTGCTCTTGAGCTCGGCGCCGCAGCCCAGCACGGGACGGCGGACGGGTGCGGCCAGGGCGAGCGGCTCGGGGGCGTAGCCGCGGGAGCGGCGGATCGGCAGCACGCGGCCGCGCTCCACCCGGACGACCGAGTCGTCGGCGCGGGTGTGGATCGCCCGGTCGTGGGTGAGCACGGCGTCGGCGATCGAGACGAGCCCGCCGACGTCGGCGTCGCGGTAGACGATCGGCTCGTCCGACACGTTCCCGCTGGTCAGCACGATCGGCGCGCCGACCTCCGCGGCGAGCAGGTGGTGCAGCGGGGTGTAGGGGAGCAGCACGCCGACGTACCGGTTGCCCGGCGCCACGGACGACGCGAGCGGGGCGCCCGGCCGGCGGCGGAGCAGGACGATCGGCGCGCGCCGGGAGGTCAGTGCCTGCTCCTCGACCGCGTCGATCTCGGCCAGGGACCGGGCCGCTGGCGAGGTCGGGGGCGAGGACGGCGAACGGCTTGTCCTCCCGGTGCTTGCGGGAGCGCAGCGCCCCGACGGCGGACTCGTCGGCGGCGAGGGCGGCGAGGTGGTAGCCGCCGAGGCCCTTGACGGCGACGACGGCCCCGTCCCGCAGCGCGGCGGCCGCAGCGGTGATCGGGTCGGCGCGCACGCGGTGTCCGGAAAGCCACCTTCATGACGCGTGGTGTCATGAACGTGGCTTTCCTGGCAGGCAGACCGGCGCGCCTGCGACGCGTCCGTCCACGCGAACCGCAGCCGCGGGCCGCACGCCGGGCAGCACACCGGCTGCGCGTGGAAGCGCCGGTCCGCCGGGTCCGCGTACTCCCGCGCGCAGTCCGCGCACATCGGGAACGGCGCCATGGTCGTCGCGGCACGGTCGTACGGGACGCCGGTGACGATCGTGAACCGCGGCCCGCAGTTCGTGCAGTTGGTGAACGGGTAGCGGTGGCGGCGGTCGGCCGGGTCGAACAGCTCGCGCAGGCAGTCCGCGCAGGTGGCGGTGTCCGGGGAGACGAGGGTCGTCCGGGGGCCGTGCGCCGTGCTCGGCGCGATGACGAAGGCGGCGTCCCCCACGGCGGCCACCGGGGAGACGTCGACGCCGGTCACCACGGCCAGCGCGGGCGGCCGGTCGCGCAGCGCGGCCACGAACCCGGTCAACGCCTCGGGCGGGCCCTCCGCCTCGATCAGCACGCCCGTCTCGTCGTTGCCGACGAACCCCGCCAGCCCGAACTCCGCCGCCAGCGCGTGCACGAACGGCCGGAACCCGACGCCCTGCACGATGCCCGCGACCCGGATGCGCGTGCGGGCGGGCGCCGTCACGGGCCCGGCGAATCGGAGACGGCCAGCGCGTGCTGCACCAGCTCCCACAGCACGTGGTACATCGTGGTCTGGGCCTCCTGGATGCGGTGCACCGACGCCGACGGCACGACCACCATGTGGTCGATCTGCCCGCGGGCCGCCGCCTCCGCCATCGCCCCGCCCGCGTACCCCGCCGTCCCGACGGTCAGCAGGCCGCGCTCGCGGGCGGCCGCGAGGCCGCGCACGACGTTCTCCGAGTTGCCGCTCGTGGACAGGCCGAACGCGATGTCGCCGGCGCGCGCGGCCGCCGCGAGCGTGCGGGCGAACACCACGTCGAACCCGACGTCGTTGGCCAGCGCCGTGAGCGTGGCGACGTCGTCGGTGAGGGCGGCCGCAGGCAACGGCCGGTACCCGGGACCGGGGTCGACGAACAGCGCGGCCAGCGCGGCGGCGTCCGTGGCGGACCCCCCGTTGCCGAAGGTGTACAGCCGCCCGCCGGCCGCGAACCGCTCCGCCATCGCCGTCGCGCAGGCGGCGAGCCGCGTCGCCTCGGCCTCGACGAGCGGCGGTGCGCAGCCGTCCGATCTCCTCGACCTTCTCCTGCGTCGAGCGGATGACGTCCGCGAGCACCGCGGCCGGGTCCTTGTCGGGCGTGGGCTCGAGGAACGGGTAGAGCGCCGCGAGCTCCGTCACGTGGCGCCACCGTCCCGATCGCCTCACCCGCGTGCACGAGCACGACGTCCCCGACCCCGGCGTCCACCAGCGCGATGCTGACCTCCTCCAGGTGCCCGTTGCCGGGGTCGACCAGTGCGAGCGCGTCGGGCCGCACCTCGACCACGGTCACGGCCACGGCCATGTCCGAGCAGGTGATGCAGACCTCCTCGCAGCATTCGGCGGGGCCGCGGGGCTCGACGGGTTCCACTCACACCACCCTGGCTTCCAGGAACACGTGCACCAGTTCCCACAGCACGTGGTAGGCGGTCACGTGGGCCTCGCGCACGATCCGCGCGTCGTCCGACGCCACCGCGACGACGTGGTCGACCCCGTCGGGCGCCCGGGTGGGGCCGACCAGCGCGACGGTGAGCAGCCCGGCTTCGGCCGCGGCCGTCAGGGCGGCGGTCACGCGCGGGTCGTCCCCGCCGGGGGAGATGGCCAGCGCGATGTCGTCGGGCTCCGCGAACAGCGGCAGCGTCGCCGGGTCCGCGAGCCGCATCGCGGGGAGCGCGCGCTTGCCGACGATCACCGGGTGCGCGAACTCCACCACGACGTGCGCCGCGTCCTCCGCCGCGAGCCCGTCCCCGAACGCCAGCAGCCGCCCGCCCCGGGCGAACCGCCCGGCCATCGCGTGGCAGGCGCGGGCGAGGTCAGGGGCCGCCGTGCTGAGCCCGGCCAGGGGAGTGTCCCGGCGGCCGAACGCCGTTCTGACGTCCGTCGCGGTCACGGTGCCGGTCATGGCCGTTGCCCTCCTGCCCCGCGCGCGGATCCGCCGCGACGACGCGGGCATAGCGTTCCAGGAACACCTGCACGGCGGCGCGGGTGGTGCGCAGGCCGTCGGCCAGGTCGTCCAGCCCCGCCATGCCGTCCGCGGTGATGTAGTAGGTCCGCCGGGCCGGGCCGGTGCTCGAGCGGTGCCACTCCGAGCGCACGAGCCCCTGCCGTTCGAGCCCGCGCAGCACCCGGTACACGGAGCCGGGATCGCCCTCGCCGTCGTGCATCGGGCGCAGCCGAACCGCCAGGTCGTAGCCGTGATCGGGCTGTTCCCGCAGGAGCAGCAGCAAGCACGGCTGAAGGAAGTTCCTCGGCTCGAGCTCCGCCATGAGGCTCCGCAGGGGACAGAGAGGGATGCACCCGGACGGCCTCATGCTCCCATCGAGGTGACCTTGCTCACAAGGTCGGCATCCCGGGCCCGCTCGCGGCCCCACAGGACGGTATAGGGCCTCCTCTCCGGCCCGCGCCGGGGTCTCTGGCAAGCTGGCGGCCCGGGGCCTTCGGGCTCCCGGCGACCGGAGGAGGGTGACATGGCCGACCCCGACGAGTGGGACCAGGAGTCCGGGCAGCTCGGTACGGAAGACACCCTGGACGACCGCGGCGTCACGGACCCGCTGGACGAGGGTTACTCCCCGCCGGAGCGGCCGTGGATCGGTGACGGGTGGGGTGTCACGGCCCGCGAGACGGCGCAGGGCGAGGCCCTCGACGGGCTGCTGGCCCGGGAGGTGCCCGATTTCGTGCCCGACGAGGGCGACGGGATCGGCGACACCGCCGACACCGACGGCGAGCCGTGGGACGACGAGGTCGGCGAGCTGCGCGCGGGGCGGCTGGTCGCGTCCGACCGGGGCGAGACCGCCGACTCGGACGACGAGCTGTGGGCCCGGGACATCGGCGTCGACGGTGCAGGCGCGTCGGCGGAGGAGGCCGCGGTGCACGTCATCGGCGACCGGAACCCGGACGACGACTGAGCGCCCGGCCGGCTGTCCGCGGGCTCACACCTCGCAGCACGGATCCGGTCGGCGCGGTCGCCCTCGCCTATGCTCCGGCCCCATGACGGCCGGGGCTGACGACGCGCACCTGATCGATCTCGCCTCGCGTGCGCTCGGCGGCAGCGTGCTCGTGGCCAACGACGAGACCTACGCCGAGAAGGAGAACCTGATCAAGGTCTCCGACCCGGTGTTCACGCCCGCCACCATGGGTCCCCGCGGTCAGATCTACGACGGCTGGGAGACCCGACGGCGCCGCGACAAGGGCTCGGACTGGGTGATCCTTCGGCTCGGGGTGCCGGGCGTGGTGCACCAGGTCGTCGTCGACACCGCCTTCTTCCTCGGCAACTACCCGGCCGAGTGCGACATCGAGACGTGCTGGCTCGACGGCTGGCCTGCCATCGACGAGCTGGTCGAGCTGCCCTACTGGCGGATGAAGGCCGAGCGGCAGAAGCTCGAGGGCGGCACCGCGAACGTCATCGAGATCCCGCCGACGCTCGCCACCCACCTGCGGCTCACGATCCACCCCGACGGCGGCGTCGCGCGGCTGCGGGCGCTCGGCGAGGTGGTGCCCGACCCGCGGCGCTGGGCCGGGCTGACGGTGGACCTCGCCGCCGCGGACAACGGCGGCACCGTGCTCGACGCCAGCGACCGGTTCTTCTCGCCGCCGGAGAACGCGATCCGCCCCGGCCACGCCGTGACGATGGGCGACGGCTGGGAGACCCGGCGCCGCCGCGGCGGTGGCTGCGACTGGTTGCTGCTGAGCCTCGCGGCCCCCGGCGAGATCAAGCAGTTCTACGTCGACACGATGCACTTCGTCGGCAACTCGCCGGGCGCGATCCGGCTGTTGGCGATCGACAGCTCGGACCCGGAGTACACGGGCGTGTCGGCCGAGGCGTGGCCCGAGCTGCTGCCGCGCACCGGGATCCAGCCCGACACCCGGCACTGGTTCGGCCGGGACGCCGGGCTCGACACCGAGCGCACGGTCGACCGCGTGCGCGTCGAGCTGATCCCCGACGGTGGCCTCGCCCGGCTCCGGCTGTGGGGCGTCCCGAGCGCCGCCGGCCGCGCCGCGGTCGGGCTCCGCTGGTGGAACCTGCTGCCGGTGCGCGACGCCGCGCGACAGGCGCGCAGCTGCTGCGCGTCGACGGCCTGGGCGGCCGCCCTGGCGGAGGAGCGCCCCGTCGAGGACATCGACGCGCTGTGCGTCGCGTCGGAGCGGATCACCCGCGCGCTGCCGTGGGACGAGGTGCTCGCCGCGCTCGCCGGGCATCCGCGGATCGGGCAGGCCCCGTCGGGAAAGGGCCAGGAGGCGGCGTCGTCGCGGCGCGAGCAGGCCGGGGTGGCGGCCGACCCGGCGCTGGCCGAGGCCCTGGCGGCGGGCAACCGGGCCTACGAGCAGCGGTTCGGGCACCTGTACCTGGTGCGCGCCGCGGGCCGGACGGGGCAGGAGATGCTGGCGCTGCTGGACGAGCGGCTGGGCAACGATCAGCTGGTCGAGCAGGACGTCGTCCGGCAGCAGCTGGCCGAGATCACCAGCCTGCGGCTGCGCAGGCTGTGGTGCGAGGGGGAGGCATGACTCTATCGACGCACGTGCTGGATGCGACCTCCGGCAAGCCGGCCGCCCGCGTCGGCATTCTGCTGGAGAGCTTCCGCGACGGCGGCTGGACCGAGGTGGCCACCGGTCTCACCGACGACGACGGCCGGCTCAAGGACTGGCTGCCCGCGGACCTGCCGGGCGTCGGGACGCACCGGCTGCTGTTCGACACCGGCGCCTACTTCACCCGCATGGGCGTGGCGAGCTTCTACCCGGCCGTCACGATCACCTTCGTGATCGACGACCCCCGTCAGCACTACCACGTGCCGCTGCTGCTCAGCCCGTTCGCCTACTCGACGTACCGGGGAAGCTAGGTGTCCCGGACGGCCGACCTGCTGGTCCGCAACGCGGCCCTCGTGGCCACCTGCGACGAGGCGGGTCGGGAGCTCCCCGGAGGCTGGGTGGCGGTCACGGATGGCCTGATCACCGGCGTCGGTGCCTCCCCCGAGCCGGCGCCCGAGGCGGCGCGGACGATCGACGCGGACGGCTGCCTCGTCACGCCCGGGCTGGTCAACACCCACCACCACCTGTACCAGAACCTCACGCGCGCCTTCGCGCCCGCGGTGAACGGCACGCTCTTCGAGTGGCTGACCCGGCTCTACCCGGTGTGGGCGGGCATCGACGAGGAGGCGTCCTACCTCGCGGCCTGGGTCGGGCTCGCCGAGCTGGCGCTCGGAGGCTGCACCTCGACCGCGGACCACCTCTACATCGCCCCGCGCGCCGGGGGCGACCTGTGGGCGGCCGAGATCGCGGCGGCGCGGGAGGTGGGTCTGCGGTTCCATCCGACCCGCGGGTCGATGACGGTCTCGCAGAAGGACGGCGGCCTGCCGCCGGACTCGGTGGTCCAGGACGACGACGCGGTGCTCGCCGACTCGGAGCGGCTCGTCGCGGCGTTCCACGACGCGACGCCCGCATCGATGCTGCGGGTGGCGCTGGCGCCGTGCTCGCCGTTCAGCGTCTCGCCGGCACTGATGACGGCGACCGCGGAGCTGGCCGAGCGGCTCGACGTCCGGTTGCACACCCACCTCGCCGAGGACCTCGACGAGGACGACTACTGCCTCGAGCGGTTCGGCAGGCGGCCGGTCGACCAGTTCGCCGAGGTGGGCTGGCTGACGCCGCGGGCCTGGGTGGCGCACTGCATCTACCCCGACGCGTCGGAGATCACCCGGCTCGGGGCGGCGGGTGTGGGCGTCGCGCACTGCCCGAGCTCGAACATGATCCTGGGCAACGGCCGGATCTGCCCGGTGCGGGACCTGCGCGCGGCCGGGACCCCGGTGGGCCTGGGCTGCGACGGGTCGTCGTCGAACGACATGGCCTCGCTGTGGCTGGAGGCCCGCACCGCGCTGCTGCTCGGCAAGATGCGCGGCGGGGCGGCCGCGGCGACGGCCCGGGACGCGCTGCACCTCGCGACCCGTGGCGGCGCGGCGTGCCTGGGCCGCACGGGGGAGATCGGCGAGCTGACGGTCGGCGCCTGCGGCGACCTCGTGGTCTGGGCGGCCGACCCGATCGCGCACGCGGGTGCGTGCAGCGACCCGGTCGAGGCGTGGCTGCGCTGCGGCCCGGGCCGAGCGCGCGAGACGGTCGTGGCCGGACGGGTTCTCGTCGAGGACGGCACGCTCACGCTGGCGGGGATCGACGACGTCCTGGCCCGCCACCGCGCCGTGGCCGCGCGGCTGCAGAACGCACAGGTCGGCTAACGGTTGCACCCGTTCGGTCGAGAATCTAGTGGTGCTCGGTGCCGGGGCCGGGAGGTGTCGTGGTGACCGAGCAGTGACCGCGCCCCAGCCGCGCGACGTCCCGTCGTGGTCGGACCCGCTGGTGGCGGCGACCAGCCGGATCGTCGGCGGCCCGCTGGGCAGGCACGCGCTGATCGGCCGGTCCCGTTTCTGGACGCCGTTGCGGGTGATGTTGGCCTTCGCCGCGCTCACGCTTGCGCTCGGCTGGCTCGGCAAGGCCCCGTGCCTGCAGCAGTACGAGGGCGACGGCGGCCCGCAGCTCGACTGGCGCAACAGCCGCCAGTACGTGGCCATGTGCTACACCGACAGCGTCCCGCTGTACGGCATCCACAACCTCGACAAGGGGGCCGTGCCGTACCGGGACAGCTGGGTGCAGGACGCGGGCACCCCCCGCGAGCAGGTGCGCTACATGGAGTACCCCGTGCTCACGGGGATGTTCCAGTGGGCGAACGCGCGGCTCACGGAGCAGTGGCTGCGCACCGCGGCCGTCCTGCCGCTCCCGACGGCGCTGCCCGTCGTCGTGTACGTCGACCACGTCGCCGTCTGGCTGGCGCTGGCCTGGCTGATCGTCGTCTGGGCCGTCGTGCGGCTGCGGCCGTCCCGCCCGTGGGACGCCGCGCTCGTCGCGCTGTCGCCGCTGGTCGCGGTGCACGCGTTCACCAACTACGACACGCTCGCCGTCGCCGCCGCGACGACGGGCCTGCTCGCTCTCGCCCGCGGGCGCCCGTGGCTCGCCGGCGTCCTGCTCGGCGTGGGCGGCGCGCTGAAGATGTATCCGCTGTTCCTGCTGCTGCCGGTGGTCCTGGTCGCCGTCCGGCGTCGGACGGTGGGGACCGCGGTCCGCACCGCCGCCGGCGCCGCGATCGCGTGGACGGCCGTCAACCTCCCCGTGGCGCTGCCGTGGACCGCCGGGTGGTGGGAGTTCTTCCGCCTGAACCAGGACCGGGGGCCCAATCCCGAGTCGCTGTACAACATCGTGTCGCACTTCAGCGGCTGGCCCGGGTTCGACGGCGACCTGCCGCCGAACCAGCCACCGGTCGTGCTGAACGCGGTGAGCGCCGCCGCCTTCGCGGCCTGCCTGGTCGCCATCACCGTGCTCGCGCTCAAGTGCCCGCGCCCGCCCCGGCTGGCGCCGCTGTGCTTCCTCGTGGTGGCGTCGTTCCTGCTGGTGAACAAGGTGTGGAGCCCGCAGTACTCGCTCTGGCTGGTGCCGCTGGCGGTGCTCGCCGTGCCGCACCGACGGCTGCTGCTGGGCTGGATGATCGTCGATGCCCTGGTGTGGCCGGCGACGATGCTGAGCTACCTCGGCACCGACAAGAAGGGCCTGCCCACCGACTGGTTCCTGGGCACGGTGCTCGTCCGCGACGCGGTCGTCGTCGCGCTGTGCGTGCTGGTCGTGCGCACGGTCCTCGCGCCCGGCCGGGACCTGGTCCGGGCGACCGTGGGGGACGACCCCGACTGGCCGCTCACTCCCGCGAGGGTCGAGGCCGCGCCGGCCGCCTCGCCCGGGAGGCCCCTGCCGAGCACGGATCCGCAGGGCAAGCGGCGTTCGGCGAGCCGGCCCCGGCCCACCACGGTGTAGGTCCCGGTCAGGACGCGATCGCGTCGCGGCCCACCGTGTCGCGACGCAAGACGTTCAGCAGCTCCTCGTACGGACCGACGAGGTACGCCTCGTCGCCCGCGGCGAACCGGGTGCCCCTGCGCGGCGGGTTCTCGATCTCCCCGGTGCCGGCGCGGTGGATCGCGATCACGCGGGTGCGGGCCGACAGCTCCTGCATCGTGAGCCCGTCCAGGCCCCCACCGGGGGCGACGGTCAGGCGACCCACGAGGAAGGCG
Source organism: uncultured Actinomycetota bacterium (assembly GCA_963780835.1). GTDB lineage: Bacteria > Actinomycetota > Actinomycetes > Mycobacteriales > Pseudonocardiaceae > Pseudonocardia. The sequence continues at coordinate 75,018 of CAWADQ010000071.1, forward strand.
TCCCGGCCGACGTGGAAGGTGCCGAGCACACCCAGGCCCAGCGCTGCGCCGACGAACCACGGCGCCACCAAGCGCCTCCGTCGACCGCACGTAGCGGAAGTCGAAACCCTCGTGGACCGCCGTCGCCGAGCTCGCGGTCGAACACCTGCAGGACCACCGGGACGTCCCGCCAGCGGTCGCCGAGCTGGTCGCGCACCGCCAGCCCCGTCTCGATGTTGACCAGGTCGTCGCTCGTGAGCACGGCGACGGCGACCGCGGCGCCGAGGTTGACGTTGGCGATCACGGCGGCGTCGGTGGCGTCGCCGATCACGACGGGCACCCCCCGGGCGCGGACCTGGCCGAGGTGCGGGTTGTCCGGGTCGCGCTCCACGACGACCACGCGGTCGCCGTCGGCCAGCAGGTCGTGGACGACCCGCAGCCCGATCGACCCCAGCCCGACGACGATGACGTGGCCCTTGGTCGTCGCGGCCCGGCGATGCCCGAACGACCGGGCCAGGCGGGTGCTCACCAGCAGCTCGGTGAGCAGCGCGAACAGGACGGCCGCCAGCACGACCCCGCAGAACATCAGCGCGATGGCGAACGCGCGCAGCCACGGCGCCTGGTGGGCGAAGGAGAAGTCGCCGTAGCCGACGGTGGCGATCGTCTCCACGGTGAAGTACAGGGCGTCGAGCACGGTCATGTGCGAGCCGTCGGCTTTGACGTACCCGAGCCGCAGCACGACGACCGACAGCACGGCCAGGCCCAGCAGCGTCAGCAGCGTCGTCCGCAGCGGGCGGTCGGCCTCGGCGATGAGCGAGCGCAGCAGCGTGCGCATGCCGGGGGCCCCGCCGTACTCCTCCAGCTCGACGGCGCGGGCCGCACCGGCCGAGCGGGCACCCGCGGCGTGCCGGGCCCGCGCGTCCGGCTCGGGCGGAATGTCGGCGACGTGCCGGGCCGCGAACTCCGCGGGCGTGCCGACGGCAGTCACCCGGTCTCCGGGCCGGACGGCGGTGTCGCGACCCGGGCACACGAGCGTCGCCGTCCCGTCCCGGGACACCGCGATCGGCGCCAGCTCGCCGTAGAGCTCGCGCAGTGTCGCGGGCCGGTCGACGATCAGGTCCGCGGCGAGGAAGGTCTGCCCGGCCAGCACCATCCGGCGGGGCCGGGGGCCCCGGCAGGCCTCGACGACCGTGGGTACCGCGAGGGCGGCGACGTCGAGGACGCTGTCCTCCCCGGCGGCCTCGGCCAGCGCGCGGCCCACCGCCGAGTTGCCCATGCGGACGACGAGCCGCACGTCCGGCCGGACCCGCCGGACGAGCAGGGCGGTCTCCAGGCTCCGCAGGTCGTCGTCGGGGACGCAGATCACCGCGGCGGCGGTGTCGAGCCGCGCGGCCGCGAGTGCCTCGCGCGTGCGGCCGGTCACCTGCGGCACGCCCCAGCTCGCGAGGAGGGCGTCGGCGACGGGATCGGCGTCGTCGGGCCCGGCGTGGACCACGACGGTGCCGACGCCGGCGGTGTGCAGGTGCTCGACGGTGCGCAGCCCGACGCCGCGGACGCCATAGACGATCACATGCCCGGAGAGTGGGGGGTCGCCTCCGGCGGCGGCGCCGTCCGTAGCAGGCGTGACCCCGTCGATGGCGGTCATACGGGCATTGTCCTCGGCCGGTCCCGATGTACCGAAAGTGGCTTTCGGTACATCCACCGCACCGAAAGCCACGTTCGGTACGTCCGCCGCGCCGAGGGCCACCTCCACCCGCTCCGGCCGACGCCGACCCTCAGTGCTCGGCCGCCGCCGGCTCGTCGGTCTTCGAGAAGTGGTTGAACGCGAGGTTCAGCAGCACCGCGAAGATCGCCGTCGCGCTGATCCCGGACTCGAAGATCGTCGCCAGCCACTCGGGAATGTGGTTGTAGACCTCGGGCACGGTGATCGGGATGATCCCGACGCCGATCGACGCCGCCACGATCAGCACGTTCGAGTTCGTGAAGTTCACCCGGCTCAGGGTGCGGATGCCGGCCGCCGCGACGGAACCGAACAGCACGATGCCCGCACCGCCGAGGACGGGCTGGGGGATGGCGTTCATGATCCGGCCCAGCACCGGCAGCAGGCCGAGGACCACGAGGATCCCGCCTCCCGCGGCGACGACGAAGCGGCTCTTGATGCCGGTCAGCGCCACCATGCCGACGTTCTGGGCGAAGGCGCTGATCGGGAAGCCGTTGAAGACCGGGGCGAGGGCCGTGGCGCCCATGTCGGCGCGCAGGCCGGCCGCGATCCGCTTCTTGTCGACGTCCGTGCCGATGATCTCCCCGACGGCCAGCAGGTCCGCCGTGGTCTCGGCCATGATCACCAGCACCACGATGCAGAGCGAGATGATCACACCGATCGCGAACTGCGGAGCGCCGAAGAAGAACGGCTGGGGGAACTCGAAGACCGACCCCTTGCCCACCGCACCCCAGTTGACCCTGCCCATGACCGTGGCGATCAGCGTGCCGATCACCAGGCCGAGCAGCACCGCCATCCGCGACCAGAAGCCGGGCGCGAACCGGGCGATGGCCAGCGTGATGATCAGTGTGAGGACGGCGAGCAGCAGGCTCGTCGCCGAGCCGAAGTTCGGGTTCTCGATCGTCTGCCGGGTGCCGTCGGCCGCCGTCGTGGTGATCGTCGGGTTGCCCCGGATCCACCGCAGCGCCACCGGGAACAGCGAGATGCCGATGATCGTGATGATGCAGCCGGTGACGACCGGCGGGAAGAACCGGACGACGCTCGCGAAGACCGGCGCGATGAGGAAGCCGAAGAGCCCGGCGACGATCACCGCGCCGAAGATCGTGGCCAGCCGCGCGTCGGAGTCGCCGAGGGAGGCGTTGGTCGCCACCGCCGTCATCGTGCCGACGGCGGCGAACGACACGCCCTGCACCAGCGGCAGCTGCGAGCCCACGTAGGGCACGCCGAGCGACTGGAGCAGGGTGCCCAGGCCGGAGACGAACAGGGCGGCCGTGACCAGCAGGGCCGTCGCGCGGGTGTCGAGCCCGGCGGCGCTGGCGATGATGATCGGCGGCGAGACGACGCCGGCGTACATCGCCAGGATGTGCTGCAGGCCGTAGAGGAGCGCCTTGCCGAGCGGGACGCGCTCGTCCTCCGGACGGGTGGTGGCGGGGGCCTCCTCGAGGTCGGCCGGGCCGCCGGGGCTCGGCTGTGCGGAATCCCCTGGGCACGGTCGGTGGTCGACATCAGATGAACCCCTTCACGCCGAGCCACGCCTCGGGGGCGGGCGGGAGGTCGTCACGGATGATCGAGGCCTCGATGAGGCCGTACGGCCGGTCGGCGGCGTACCAGACCTCGTTGGGGTTGTCGAGGCCCCACTTCGACATGTCGACGAGGAAGTGGTGCTTGTTCGGCATCGACAGGCGCATCTCGGCGATCTCCGGGTGCGCCTCCAGCACCGCCTCGCCCATGGCGTAGAGCGTCTGCTGCAGCGACAGGCTGTGCACGGCCGCGAACGTGTCCAGCATGATCGACCGGACGCTGGCGTAGGTCTTGTCCCAGTCGACGTCCGTGCCGACGTAGCGCCAGCGCGCGGTGACGACCGTCGCCATGATCCGGTCCGTGGTCTCGACGAGGGAGGTGTACTCGACCTCGGGGAAGCCGTGGAACTCGCTGCCGGTGCTCTTGAGCACCGTGACGTTCTGCAACCCGGAGATCACCGTCTCGTCCGCCCGTCCTTGGTCACGACGGTGCGTGCGCACCTCGGGACTGCCCTTGACGAACGAGTGGTCGTGCGGTGCGCCGTCCGCGGTGATGATCCGCTCCCAGAAGTACTCCTCCACCGCCTGCCGCGCGCCGCTGACCTGCTCGTACTTGTCGACGAAGTTGCGCGCCATGCGCAGCGCGAAGTCCTCGATCGCGCCGACCCCGCCCTGCCGCGCCAGGGCGTACACGGTGTTCTTCTGCGTGTCCGTGGCGATGACGGCACTGTTGTCGCCCGTCGCGTGCGTCGCGGCGAAGTCGCCGATCAGCTGGCTGGTGACGTTCACATCCTTGATCTTGTGCACCGGCTGTGGACCGGTCGATGTGCACCAGCCGCACCTCGGCCTTGCCGTACTGGTTGGGTCCCAACACGATGGCCATGGGCATTCCTCCCGATGGAGCGATTGGCAAAACGGAGCGGATCGGCCGAACGTAGAGTCCGGCTACCCGGCGGTGCAGCCGCGGGCGACTTTTCGAAACCGGGACTTAACGCCCGCTCACACGGGCGCGCCATACGGTTCGCGGAGGGCCGGAACGGAGAGGGGCTGCATGGGGGAGACCCGTCGCGAGGCACTGCTGCGCGAGCTCGACGCGCGCCTCGCCGCCACCGACGCCCTGCTCGCCGCCCGGTACCCGGGTCCCGCCACCGGCGGGTCTCCGACGGCTCCTCGAACATCCTGCCGGTCGGCGACCACGACGCCGTCCTGCACGCCTGGACGGTGCAGGCGCGGCTGGTGTGGCGGGCCCTGCGGGGCGGGCTCTACCAGGGATGGGACATGCACCCGGCGCAGCTGCGCCGCCCGGTTCCTCGTGACGTATGCGTTCTTCCGGGCAGGGTGCGCCGTCGGCCGTCGCCCCGGTTGCGCGCCTACCGCGCCAAGGCCGAGTCGGGCGTGATGGACGAACCGGCGACCGAGCGGGCACTGGTGGCGTACCTGGAGGGGGGGTGGGCTGCGGTGCACTCGACGCCGACGAGGTGGAGGTCTGAGTAGATGCAGCCTGTGGAGACGGTCCTGCGTGCCCGGCGGGTGGTGACGCCCGACGGGACGGCGGCGCGCTGGGTCGGGGTGCACGGCGGGCGGATCGTCGCCGTCGAGCCCTACGACGCGCCCGTGCCGTCCGGTGCCCGCGTCGTCGACCTCGGGGTGGACGAGGTGCTGCTGCCCGGCCTGGTCGACACCCACGTGCACGTCAACGAGCCGGGGCGTACCGAGTGGGAGGGCTTCACCACCGCCACGCGGGCCGCGGCGGCCGGCGGGGTCACCACGCTGATCGACATGCCGCTGAACTCCGTGCCGCCGACCGTGGACGTCGAGGCGCTGGAGACGAAGCGGGCCTGCGCCCGGGGCAGCGTCGCCGTCGACGTCGGCTTCTGGGGCGGCGCGGTGCCCGGAAGCTGGGGGAGCTGCGCGGGCTGCACGAGGCGGGCGTGTTCGGCTTCAAGTGCTTCCTGCTCGACTCGGGCGTCGCGGAGTTCCCGCCGCTGCCGCCCGAGGAGCTCGAGCCGGTGCTCGCCGAGATCGCCGCGCTCGGGTCGCTCCTGATCGTGCACGCGGAGGACGCCGAGGCGATCGACCGGGCTCCGGCCGCCGCCGGCTACCGCTACGCGGACTTCCTCGCCTCCCGGCCGCGTGGCGCGGAGAACCTGGCCATCGCGTGGCTGCTGGAGCGGGCGCGCTGGACGGGGGCGCGCACGCACGTGCTGCACCTGTCGAGCTCGGACGCGCTGCCCATGCTCGCGTCGGCGCGCCGGGACGGGGTCGCGGTGACGGTCGAGACCTGCCCGCACTACCTGACGTTCACCGCCGAGGACGGTTCCGGACGGGGCGACCCAGTACAAGTGCTGCCCGCCGATCCGGGAGGAGGCCAACCGGGAGCTGCTGTGGCAGGGCCTGGCCGACGGGCTGATCGACATCGTCGTGTCGGACCACTCGCCGTCGACGCCGGAGCTCAAGCGGCTCGACACCGGCGACTTCGGCCGGCGTGGGGCGGGATCTCGTCGCTGCAGCTGGGGCTGACGGCGATCTGGTCGCAGGCCCGGGCGCGCGGGCACTCGCTGGACGACGTCGTGGCATGGATGGCGTCGGGGCCCGCGGCGCTGGCGGGGCTGACCCGCAAGGGCCGGATCGCGGTCGGGGCGGATGCGGACTTCTGCGTGTTCGCGCCGGACGAGGCGTGCGTGGTCGACCCGGTCCGGCTGCAGCACCGCCACCCGCTGACGCCCTACCGCGGGCGGGCGCTGCTCGGGCAGGTGCGGGAGACGTGGCTGCGCGGGCGGGCGGTCGACCTCGACGACCCGCGCGGGGAGCTGCTCGTGCGGGATCCGGACGGCGGGTCAGGGAACCGGGAAACCGAACCGGTAGCCCTGCTCGGCCAGCCAGGGGATCAGCTGCTCCAGCGCCTCCACGGTCTGGTCGCGCGGGCCGCCTCCGTCGTGCAGCAGCACGATCGGCCCGTCCGGCGCCTGCTGCCGGATCTGCTGCTGCACCGCGGCGACGATGGCGGCGGCGCCCGGCCGCTCCCAGTCCCGCGGGTCGACGTTCCAGCTCAGCGGCTGCATGCCGTGCTCGGCCGAGAGCGTGGCGACGTCGGTCGACCAGTTGCCGCCGGGCGCCCGGAACCACTCGACGGAGGCCCCGCCCGCGGCCGCCGACAGGGTGCTCTGGGCCCCGACCACCTCATCGGAGATGCGCGCGGGGTCGCGGTCGGGAAGCTGCTCGTCGTGGGTGCGGGAGTGGTCGCACAGGCGCATCCCGGCGTCGACGACCTGCTTGACCAGTGCCTCGTGCCCCGCCGCGTTCTTGCTCGACCATGCAGAACGTGGCGACGGCGCCGTGGCGCTGCAGGATCTCGAGGATCTTGGGCGTCCAGCGGGGGTCCGGGCCGTCGTCGAAGGTGAGCGCGATGGTGTGGCTGTCGGCGAGCTTGTTCAGGAGCGCGGCGCGCGGCACCACCGGAGCGGGGGCGACGAGCTGCACCTGGACGGGCGGCGGTGCCGGGGCCGGCTCCGGCGCGAGGATCGGGGCCGTGATCGGCACCTCGGGCATCCCGAGCGGCGGCAGCTGCGGGGCGACCAGACCGAAGACCAGCACGGCCAGGTAGATGCTCGGCAGCTCGCGGCGGCGGAAGGGGGGAATCCGCCGCCGACGGGTACGGGTGCCCTGGAGCACGTGCCACCTCCCGGCACCGACCGCCGATGTCGACTCCTTCCTACTGGATCAAGTCCGCACGATCGGGCGACACGCCGGAGAGTGGTGTGTCGCGCCCGCTACGGTGCGGTCCCGTGACACGCAACGTGGCGGTGGTGACGGGAGCCGGATCGGGGATCGGGCGGGTGGTCGCGCGGGCGTTGCTCGACGCGGGGTGGAGCGTCGCGCTCGCCGGGCGGCGGGCGGCGACGCTGGAGGAGACCGCGGACGGCACGGACGCGGCGCTGGTCGTGCCGACGGACGTCGCCGATCCGGCGTCGGTGACCGACCTGTTCGCGGCGGCGCGCGGCGAGTGGGGGCGGGTGGACCTGCTGGTCAACAACGCGGGCACGTTCGGCCCGGTCGGCGGGGTCGACGAGATCCCGATCGACGGGTGGTTGTCGACGGTCGCGGTCAACCTGACCGGCGCCTTCCTGTGTGCGCGGGAGGCCGTGGCGACGATGAAGGCGCAGGAGCCGCGGGGCGGGCGGATCATCAACAACGGGTCGATCTCGGCGCACACGCCGCGGCCGGGGAGCGCCGCCTACACCGCGACCAAGCACGCGATCACCGGGCTGACGAAGTCGCTGTCGCTCGACGGGCGGCCGTTCGGCATCGCCTGCGGGCAGATCGACATCGGCAACGCCGCCACGGACATGACGGCCGGAATCGCCCGCGGGGCCCGGCAGGCGGACGGGCGGGTGGTGCCGGAGCCGACGTTCGACGCCCGGCACGTGGCGGAGGCGGTGCTGTTCATGGCGGGGTTGCCGCTGGACGCGAACGTGCAGTTCATGACGGTGACCGCCACGACGATGCCGTTCATCGGGCGCGGTTGACGAGGGTCGCCGGGCGACCGGTGCGGCGCCTCGACGGCCGACGGTCGCCTACGGGTGGAGCGAGACGGCGGCGGAGGCCCGGGCGCCCCGGGACCGCCGCTGTCGGAGCCGCTGTCGTCGGAGCCGCTGTTGTCGTCGTTCGAGCCGCTACCGGAGTCGGACCCGCTGCCCGGGCCGGAGTTCGAGCCGGAGTCGGATCCCGGGTCGGAGCTGCCCGGACCGCCGTTGTCGTCGGCGGTGACGTGGACGGGCTCGGGGGTGTCCCCTGGGGGAGGTGGTGTCGTCGGGGCGTGTCGGCTGATGTGTCGGCGTTGCTCGTTCGGTCCGCGGCCGTGTCGCGGGTCGGCTTGTCGGTGGGCTCGTGCGGTGGTCGTCGGGGCCCCGACGTTCACGGGCTCGGGGACGACACCCGTCTCGACCACGGTCCGGACCGGGTCCGGGACGACCGCGCCGCCCGCCTCCGCGGGGCCCGCGGAGGCGGCCGGAACAGCGGGCGCGGAGCCCGCGGCCAGCGCCTTCGGTGCGTCCGCAGGTTGCTCGGGTGCACCCAGGACGGTGACGGGTGCCGGCTCGTCCGCTGCGGGAGGGGCAGGGGTACTGGTCTCCGGCTCCTTCGGCGGCGGGGCGACCGACTGGGATGTGGGGTCCGCGGTGGTCTCGGACGCAGAGCTCTCCGACGCGGAGCTCTCCGAGGTCTGGGTCCCGGAAGCGGGGGTCCCGGACGTTCCGGCGCTGCGGGTGGTGTCGAGAGTCGGGTCGGGAGCGACGGCCTGCGCGCCGGCGTACCCGGGCGTGGCGCCGGTGTCGGTGGCGGCGGGTCCGGTGCCGGCCTCGGCGAGAGCGGTGTCGGTGCCGGCCGGTCCGGTTCCGGCGGGCCGTTGTCGGCCGGTCCGGTTGGTGCCGTCTGGCCCTGGCCCGTGTCCCTGGTGCCCTGTCCCTGTCCCCGTACCGGGCGGGTCGACGGTCGTGGATCCGGTGCCCGTGGATCCGGTGCCTGTGGTGTCGCTGCCGGTCGTTCCGGTGCCTGTGCTGCCGGTCTCGGTACTGGTCGTGCCCGTCTTGCCGGTGCCTGTGCTGCCCGTCTCGGTACTGGTCGTGCCCGTGGTACCGGTGCCGCCGCTCGTTGTGCCGGTCGTGCCGCCGGTCGTGGTGCCCGTCGTCGCGTCCGAGGACCCTGTCGCCGGGTCGGCGGGCTTGGCGACCACGGGCGGCGCGGCCGCGTCCTTGCCGGCCGCGTGTGGGGCGCCCTGGGCGAGGACGGAGGTGTCGGGATCGGTCCGCCGGCTGGGGGTCGTCGTCGAGGTCAGGTTCGGGTCGCCCGGCAGCGGCGGCGTCAGCGCGGCGACGGCCTCGAGCATCCGCTTCTGGTCGACGAGCCGGGTGTGGCCTTCCTCCTCGCGCACGCTCGGCAGTGACGCCGCGATCGTGGCCAGCACCTGCTTGGCCAGCTCGGGCTGCCGCTGGCTGAGCAGGATCTGGGCCCGCTCCAGGCCCGCGCTGACGACCTGCGCGGCCATGATCGATCCCGCCCGCTCCGCGAAGAAGACCTTGGTGATCGCCCATGCGGGATCGCCCGGCTGTGCGGTCCCGCCGCTGGCGGCGGCCCCGCTGACACCGAGCGCGGCGACGACCACGGCGACGGCCGCGCGCCGCAGCGGGTGCCCCGGGGGCAGAGCCTGGCCGGGGGGACGGGTGCGCCGGTGCGGTGCGGACGCGGGAGATCAGGGTGACGACCGAGGCGGCCGCGGTGGCCGCGATGCGCGGGGCACCGACCGGGCCGTCGTCCGGCTCGAGCTGCCGGCGAGCGGATGCTCGGTGAGTGGCCTCGGCACGGTGCCCGGCTCGCCGAGCGGACGGTGCTCGGCGGCGGACGGTGCGGGGCGGACAGCCGGACGGTGGGCGGATCCAGGTCGGGGCGGCGCTCGGTGACGCCGTCGGTCTCGTCCTGCTCCGGCGATCCGGTGTCCGGCGCCCCGCCGTCCGAGGACCCGCCGTCCGGCGACCCGGTGTTCGGCGTCGCGACATCCGGGCGGCCGCCGGCGGCCGACTCGATGCCGACGGTCTCGTCGGCGGGAGCCGCTGTCACCGGCCGCAGATGAGGAGCGGGACCGGTGGCCGCGACATCCGGGTCCGTGGGGCGCGTGGCGGCCGCGGGGTCGGGGCGGGCGCTCGCGGCCCACGCGGCGAGCATGGCGATGAGCGGGTCGTCGTCGGCCAGGTCGTCCGCGCCGGCCAGGCCGCCGCCGCTGAGGGCGTCGATGAGCGCGTCGTCCGCACGCACCGCGGCCAGGTCGATCGGCTCGTCGCTGAGCAGGGGGTCGAAGAGCAGGTCGTCGTCCACGTCCGCCGGAGCGGCGTCGGGTCGTCGTCGAGGTCGTTGAAATCTGAGGTCGAGGTCGTCGTCGAGGCCACTGAGCAGGCCGTCGTGCCCGGTCGGCAGGGCGTGGTCGGCGCCGTGCGGCTCGGTGGTCCGGGAGCGTCGGACGCGCGCATGCCGACGAGCTCGTCGTCCGCCGGGCCACCGTCCGACCCCGCCTGCGGCACGGTCGGGTCGGTCGAGCCCGCGCGGGCGTCGTCGCCGTCGCGCCGCCCCGGGTTCCGCACGCCTGTCCTCCTCACGGCCCATACTCGGGGCCACCCCACACGTCGTCCGTGCGGCACGAACCGTTACTCAGAATTGTCCTTGCGCTTTACCGCGGGCATGTGTGAGCTGCCATCTCGCCACCCTTCCGGACGGCGCCCGTCACCCCGACGGCGGCCGGCACCCGGATGCCGAGCCGAGGTGTGCAGAGGTGGGCTGAACGGGTAGGTCTGGCGATTTCGGGCCGAGGGGTACCCGGGCGGTCGGGTTCTGTCGGTGCACCCGGAACAATGATCGGTATGACGGCGGTGGAGGGGGAGCGGGCTGCCGGCCCGCCGATGCGACGACGAGGCGCCTGCGCCCCCACCGGAGCAGGTGAGCCCGCCTGCCCCGCGCCCGAGCCGGCGGCGCGGACGCGACGCCGGAACCGGGCCCGGTCGCGCCGTCGTCGGCCGGCGACGAACCGGCGCAGCACGACGCGGCGCCGTCGGCCCAGGGCATGGCTCTCCCCGAGCCGCGGGAGCCGGCCGAGGTGTCGCCGCCGGGGGCGGACGGGCAGTCAGACGGAGAGCTCCGCTGTCGGAGCCCTCCGCCTCGTCGGAGCCCCCCACCTCGTCGGAAACCGCCCGCGTCGGTGCCCGCCGGCCGGCCCGTCCGGCGCCGGGCCTGGCGCGTCGCGGGTGCCGTGCTCCTCGCCGTGCTCCTGACGACCGGTGGCGGTGTCGTCGGAGCGTGGGCGGCGCTCACGCTCCGGCCCGCCGCCCGCCACCGCCCGCGCCCACGCCGACCGGTCTCGTCGACGCCGTCAGCGCCGTCGCCCCCGCGGTCCTGCGCATCCAGTCCGGCGCACCGGACACCGGCGCCGCCGGCACCGCGCTGGTCGTCACCCCGACCGGTGACGTCGTCACGAACGAGCACCTGGTGCACGGCGAGTCGACGGCCACGCTCATCGCCCCTGACGGGCGGAGCAGCACCGCCCGGGTGGTGGCCGCGAACGAGGCGGCGGACATCGCGTGGCTGCGCATCGACGGCGCGCAGGGGCTGCCGGTGGTACGCCTGGCCGGGCCCGCCGCCGTGCGGCCGGGGGAGGACGTCGTCGCGATCGGCAACGCGTTGAACCTCGACGGGCTGCCCTCGGTCACCCGGGGTGTCGTGTCGGCCATCGGCCGGTCGACGGCCACGCTGACCGACGTGATCCAGACGGATGCGGCGATCAGCTCCGGCAGCTCGGGCGGTGCGCTGGTCGACCGGAGCGGCACGGTCGTCGGGATCACCACCGAGGCGTTGGTGGGCGACCCGTCGGTGTCGGTGGAGGACATCGCGTTCGCCATCCCCGCGGACCGGGTCGTGACGGTGCTGCGCGGGATGGGACTGGACCTTCCGCCCGCGGGCTAGGCCGTGTCCCGGCGGCGTCGGTCCGGCCCGGTCGCCAGGCCCACCGCGCACCGGGCAGGATCGCCGGGTGATCGTGCGACTGGAGGCAGACGGGGCCGTGGTGGCGGACGCCGACGACTGCTCGGCGGTGCACGTGCAGACCACGCTCGACGGCGCCCGCCTGCGCACGGCTCTGCTGCGCACGGGCACGGGCTCGGTGCCCGACGAGAGCGCCGGGGACGTCGTCCTCGATCTCGCGGTACTGCGCACCCACGCCGCACTCCTGGCCACGGTCGCGGACTGGGCGGAGCGGTTCGACGAGCTGGTCGCGTCGTCGGGGGAGCGGCTCACCGACGACGGCCTGGGGCTGCGCGTCCCCGTGGAACGCCCGCC
>CAWADQ010000072.1:0-41788 GCA_963780835.1 uncultured Actinomycetota bacterium
GCGTTTTGCCTGGTCAGGCTGGCGGTAGCGGTGGGATTTGAACCCACGGACGCTTGCACGTCACACGCTTTCGAGGCGTGCTCCTTCGGCCGCTCGGACACGCTACCGCCGAGAAGCTTAGCCGACCGCACCGTCGCCCGGCGCTGGGAGGTACCCCGCCACCGCGAGCCCGATGTCCACCAGACCACCCCGAGGGAGGTCCGCCACGGACTCGAGCGAAATCCACGCGGCGGTGTCGGTGCTGCCGCCGATCTCGTCGCGCAGCTCCCCGCCCATGACCTCCGCTGTGTAGATCACGCAGATGGCCTGGTGGTCGACCGGGCCCTCGGGCCGGTCGAGCAGCCACCGGAACGACTCGACGGTGAGCAGCTGCCGCAACTCCACCCGGTAACCGGTCTCCTCCTCGACCTCGCGGATCGCCCCGTCCCGCGGGTCCTCGCCGTGGTCGAGGCCGCCGCCGGGCAGGGTCCAGCGCGGCGGTTTCGAGCCGATCCAGCGGGCGAGCAGAACGGCCCCGTCGCGCACGCACACCGCGTACGAGCCGATCCGCAGCACCGGGGTCGGTGAGCTCACGGGACCTCCCGGTGGAGCAGGAAGAACGATTCCATCAGCGCAGCGCACTCGGCCTCCAGCACGCCGCCGACCACCTCGGGCCGGTGGTTGAGCCGCCGGTCGCGCAGGACGTCCCAGAGCGAGCCGACCGCACCGGTCCGCGGCTCCCACGCCCCGAACACGACCCGTGACACCCGCGCCAGGCCGATCGCGCCGGCGCACATCGTGCACGGCTCCACGGTCACGGCCAGCGTGCAACCGTCGAGCCGCCACTCCCCCCGGGCCGCCGCCGCGGCCCGCAGCGCGAGCACCTCGGCGTGCGCGGTCGGGTCGCCGAGCGCCTCGCGCGCGTTGCAGCCTGCCGCCAGCTCGCGCCCGTCGGCGTCCACGATGACGGCCCCGACGGGGACGTCGCCCGTCCGCGGGGCCACGATCGCCAGTTCCAGGGCGCGCCGGACGAGCGCCTCGTCGGCGGCGTGCACGTCCCGGTACGTCACAGGAGGCTGTTCACCAGAGGACAATCAGAGGATCACGGGACGTCGACGACCTCGGCCAGCGCGTCGGCGAACCCGCAGCGGCGGCCGATCGCGGCCAGCTGCTCGTCCGGGTAGAGCTCGATCTGCGACGCGAGCACCTCCAGCTCGTCCGCGGGCAGGCCGAGGTCGGCGAGGATGCTGAGGTCCCCCTCGGGCCACACGTCGTCCAGCGCGTCGTCGTCCGGGGGCAGGTCCACCCGCAGCAGGTCCAGGACGTCCGCGGCGACGTCGTAGTCGAGCGCCGCGGCGGCGTCGGACACCATCAGCGCCACCCCGCCGGGGATCGGGCGGAGGAGCACGAAGAACTCGTCGTCCACGTCGAGCAGTCCGAGCACGGCGCCGGTGGAGCGCAGGCCGCGCAGCTCGGTGATGGCGGCGTCGAGGTCGACCAGCGAGTCCGGGTCCATGCGCGCGCACCGCCAGCGCCCGTCCTCCCGGATCGCGGCCACGGCATAGCCCGGGAGCGCCTCGTCCCGCACCCCCGGCGGCGCCTTCGCGCTCTGCACGGCCATGTCCCTACGGTAGGCCCCCGCGGGCCGTGCACAAAGCCACAGAAGGATGTCGCTCGTTCACCGCATCGGGCGGGATGCCAGGATCGGCTCATGCGCTCGGCCGACCCCCAGCTCGCCGGGCTCGGCGAGCAGGCGCGGCGGCTGCAGCCGCGCACCGTGGCGTTACGGCGGGCGTTGCACCGCCACCCCGAGCTGGGGCTGAACCTGCCCCGGACGCGCGACGCCGTCGTCGCCGAGCTGGCCAACCTGCCGGTTCAGGTGCACCACGGCCGCGCGACGACGTCGATCGTCGGCGTCCTCGATGGCGCCCGGCCCGGTTCGACGGTGCTGCTGCGGGCCGACATGGATGCGCTCCCCCTGCAGGAGGACGCGGGCCTCCCGTTCCGTTCCCAGGTGGACGGCGCGATGCACGCCTGCGGGCACGACATGCACGTCGCGATGCTCGCCACCGCCGCCCGGCTGCTCGTCGCCCGACGCGAGCAGCTGGCGGGGCGGGTGCTGCTGATGTTCCAGCCCGGTGAGGAGGGCTACCACGGCGCCCGCATCATGATCGACGAGGGCCTCCTGGACCGGCACGGGCCCGGCGGACGGCCGGTGGCCGCGTACGCGCTGCACGTGAGCGCGACCCTGCCGGCCGGGGAGCTGCACACCCGCCCCGGGTCGCTGATGGCGGCGGCGGACGCGATCAAGGTGCGGGTCACCGGCCGCGGCGGACACGCCTCGGCGCCGCACGACGCGCTGGATCCGGTGCCGGCGGCCGCGGCGATGGTCGGGGCGCTGCAGACGGCGCTGACCCGGCGGGTCGACGCCCACCACCCGGCGGTGCTGACCATCGCCCGGATCGTCGCAGGGACGACGAACAACGTGATCCCGGAGTCGGCGCTCATGGAGGGCACGCTGCGGACGCTGTCCGAACCGGTCCGTTCGCTGCTGCACGAGGAGATCCGACGGGTCTGCCGGCACATCGCGCTCGCCCACGGGTGCAGCGCGGCCGTCGAGATCGAGCCGGGCTACCCGGTGACGGTGAACGACGAGACCGCGGTCCGCCGGATGGTCGGGGTCGCGGGCGAGGTGCTGGGCCGCAGGCGCGTGGTGACGATGCCCAGCCCGATCATGGGCGCCGAGGACTTCTCCTACGTGCTGCAGAAGGTGCCGGGCGCGCTGGCGTTCCTCGGCGCCTGCCCGCCGCAGGCCGACCCGGCTACGGCGCCGCCGAACCACAGCAACCGCGTGATCTTCGACGAGTCGGCGATGGCGGCGGGCGCCGCGGTGTACGCGGCGCTGGCACTCGACGCCCTGCGCGGGTAGGAACCACCCGTGACCGACCTCCGCTCCCTCGGCATGGCCATCCGCTCGGGCGAGCTGTCGCCCACCGAGCACGTCACGGACGCCCTGGACCGCCTCGCCGCGGATCCGTACAACGCCGTCGTCACCCTGGACCGCGCGGGCGCGCTCGCCGCCGCCGCGGCGCTGACCGAGGAGCTGGTGCGGGGGCGGTGGCGGGGGCCGCTGCACGGCGTCGCCCTCGGGGTGAAGGACCTCATCGACGTCGCGGGGCTGCCGACCCGCTGCGGCTCGAACGTGCTGGCCGACGCACCGCCAGCGGCCGCGGACTCCCCCGCGGTCGCCCGGTTGCGCGCTGCCGGCGCGGTCGTCGTCGCGAAGCTGCACACCCAGGAGTTCGCGCACGGCCCCACCGGCGACGTCTCGGCCACCGGACCGGCCCACAACCCGCACGACCCCACGCGGATCACCGGCGGCTCGTCGTCGGGCTCGGCGGCCGCGGTCGCCGCCGGATACGTGCCGCTGGCGCTGGGCACCGACACGGGCTGCAGCGTCCGCACGCCCGCCGCGCACTGCGGGGTGGTCGGGCTCAAGCCGGCGTTCGGGCACGTGAGCACGGCAGGCGTCTTCCCGCTCGCGGAGTCGCTGGATCACGTCGGACTGTTGACGGCCGACACGCACAGCGCGGCCGTCGCGTGGGACGTCCTCGACCGCGCGGAGGGCACCGGAGGGGGCATTCCGACGCCGGGCGTCGTCGGCGTGCGGGTCGGTGTGCCGGTGGACGACTACTGGCAACCCGTCGACCCGGTGATCGCCGAAGGCGTGGCGGCGGCCGTCGCCGCGTTGGAGATGGCAGGAGCGCAGATCGTCGAGGTGCGGACGCCGATGATCGACGAGCTGGCCACGACCTACCCGGCGATCGTCGGCGCGGAGGCGTACGCGACGCACGCGCCATGGTTGGCGGAGCGGCCGGGCGACTACCAGCCGCTCATCCGGGAGCGGCTGCTCTCCTTCGCCGGCCAGCCCGCGAAGGACTACATCGACGCCCAGCGCACGCGCCGCCGCCTCGTCCCGGAGTTCCGGGCGGCGGTCGAGGGCGTCGACGTGCTCGTGCTCGCGACGACCCGGCTGCGCGCCACCCCCATCGGGCAGGCCGAGGTCGACGGCGTGCAGGTTCGCCCGGCGCTGCTGGCGCTGAACCTGCCGTTCAACCTGTCGGGGTGGCCCGCCGTGTCGGTTCCGGCGCCGGTGGATGCACCGGACGGGCTGCCGGCGGGGGTTCAGGTCGTCGGGGTGCGGCTGGAGGAGCGCGGGATCCTGCGGGTGGCGGCGGCGATCGAGTCGGCCCGGCGCTGACGCCTGGGCCGCGGCGTGGGGCCGGGATGTAGCGAAAGCGGCGTTGGGTGCATCCAACGCGCTGAAAGCCGCTTTCGCTGCATCGGGGTGGGGCCTGGGTGGCGGGCGGGGGCCGCGGACCGACCGGCGTAGCCTCACCGGTCGTGGCGGAGCGTGCGGTCTGCGTGGTCGGATCCGGGTTGATCGGCGGGTCCCTGCTGCGGGCCGCGGAGAAGGCCGGCCGGACGGTCTGGGGCGCCAGCGCCTCGGAGGGGACCGCCGCACAGGCCTGCGCGGACGGGTTCGACGTCACGATCAATACCGACGCCGCCCTGCGCCGCGCCGCGGACTCCGACGCGCTCGTCGTCCTCGCCGTGCCCCTGCCGGCCGTGCCGGACGTCCTGCGCCGGGTCGACGCCATCGCTCCGACCTGCCGCTTGACCGACGCGGTGAGCGTCAAGGTCGCGGTCGCGGACGCCGTCGACCGGTACGCCCCGCGCGCCCGCTATGTGGGCGGGCACCCGATGGCCGGCACGGCCGAGTCGGGCTGGGCGGCAGGCGACGCCGAACTGTTCACCGGGGCGGCCTGGGTGGTGGCCGCGGACGACGGGCTCGACCTCGACGTGTGGCGCGACGTCGCCGAGCTGGCCTGGGCCTGTGGGGCGCGGGTCGTCCCGGCCGCCGCCGACGAGCACGACCTCGCCGTCGCCCGGGTCTCGCACCTGCCGCACCTGTTGGCGGCGGTGCTCGCGGCGGTGGGCGCGGGGGAACCGGACCCCGCTTTGGGTGGTGGGGACCTGCCGCTCGCGCTCGCCGCGTCGTCGTTCGCCGACGGCACGCGGGTGGCCGGCACCCGTCCTGAGCTGGTGCTCGCGATGTGCGAGGGCAACCGCGACGCGCTGCTGGCCGCTGTGGACGACGCACTCGGGCGCCTGGGCGTCATGCGCGGGGCGCTCGCGTCGACGGGCGGGCTCGCCGCGACGGTGAAGGCCGGGTACGCGGGCCGGATGCGCTGGTCGGCGACGCGGGAACCGCTCGAGCACCGGGTGTCGTTGGCGGGGGCGGACGCGCTGGCGGAGCTGCGCGAGATCGGTCGGCTCGGCGAGGTCGTCACGGGCTGGGCCTGACTCGCAGCGTCCGTTCCGACGAGCGGGGCCGCGCGTCGGACATGGGCGCCGGATCAGGGCGTGGCGGCCGCGGGACCCGGCATCCGCGAGGCGACCCCCGGATAGCTCAGGACCACGCCCTCGGCGTCCACGACGATCTCCGCGGCGAACACGTCCCACGCGAACTCCACCGTGGCCTGGCCGGGCCACTCGCCCTCACCCAGCGTCGAGAGCGTGCGGTAGCGCTGCTCGACGACCTCCACCGTCAGGTCGGGCAGCGACACGACCGCCACGGCGATCACCTGGTCGCCGTGGTTGCGGTGCAGGCCGAGCCGGCGGATCGGGAGGGTGTTGAACATCGGGGAGAACGCGAGGTCTACGTCCACGGCCCCCTTGAAGTCCGAACGGCCCGTGCCCGACCCGGTGTCGATGAGCCAGAAGCCGTCGTCGGTCCGGTTGAGCGTGAGGTGGCGTTCCCGCCCGGCCGTCGCGCTCGTCACCGCGATCCGGCGCACCCGCCCGCTGTCCCCCGCGTCGAGGCGGTAGGAGGCGGTGAACGCGGGGTCCGCGGTTCCGTCGCCTGCCCGCACCATCCGGCCCAGCGCCCGAAGCCCGCGGCCGCTCATGAGCAGGCGGGTGCCTTCGATCCCGCGGCCGTCATCCGCCCGCCAGGTGACCAGCCCCGTCATGAGAGCCCCTTCACTCCGGGCGGCACCTTGCGCCGTCGCACACTGCCTTGTCTTACCTGCATGGCCGGATCCTGCCCACCCTGTGCCCTTTCGGCACACCCCCTTCCGGTCAGCGTCCGCTGACCGGGCGCCCGTTGCCGACGCGCACCCAGGCGGTCGCAGGCCCCGCCCGGTACGGCGCGTCGCGGCGTTTGGCGAGCACGCCCGGTAGGCCGCGCTGCACCGTCGCGGCCCGCAGGGCCGTCCCATCACTGTAGACGGGCGACAGCACCACGCCAGGCGTCCGGTCCAGATCGAGACGCTCGAGAGTCGCGCGGCGCTCGTCCTGCGGCCGGTCGTGCAGCTGGACGCCGTAGAGCCGGAGGATGTCGGACAGCATCAGCGTCGCATGCGGTCCGGGCGGGTCCCCGCGCAACCGGGCGGCGAGCGCGTCGGCGTCGGGCCGCCCGCGTGTGAGCATCACCACCGTTCCGTCGAGCACGACGTCGGGCACGAGGTGGGTCAGTCCGGCCAGCTCCGGGAAGCAGGGCGTGACGTCGTGGCCCTCCGGGGTGACCAGCCGCAGCCCGCCGTCGGCGACCTCCGCGAGCACCCGCAGCCCGTCCCACTCCACCTCGTAGACCCATTCCGGCCCCACCGGGAGGTCCCCAGGGGTGGCGAGCATGGGCTGCACGCCGTCATGCTGGCACTGAACAGCGTTTTTCGTACAACAGTCGATCGGGGAGGTCGAGCCGGATGCGCGCGATGTGGAGCGGCGCCGTGTCGTTCGGGCTGGTGAGCGTCCCCGTCAAGGCGTATGCGGCGACGACGAACCACGACATCCGGTTCCACCAGGTCCACGCGGCCGACGGCGGCCGGATCAAGTACAAGCGGACCTGCTCGCTCGACGGGCAGGAAGTCGAGTACGCCGACATCGTCAAGGGCTTCGAGACCGAGGAGGGTGAGCTGATCACCCTCAGCGAGGACGACCTCGACTCGCTGCCCGTCGCGACCGGCCACGAGATCGACGTCGTGGAGTTCGTCCCGGCGGACCAGATCGACCCGCTGCTGTTCGACAAGAGCTACTACCTGGAGCCGGATCCGAAGGCCGCCAAGCCGTACGCGCTGCTGCGCGAGGCGCTGGTGCAGACCGACCGGATGGCCGTGGTGAAGGTGGCGCTGCGCCAGCGGGAGACGATGGCGCTGCTGCGCGTGCGGGACAAGGCGATCGTGCTGCAGACGATGCTGTGGCCCGACGAGGTGCGCGAGCCGGACTTCGAGATCCTCGAGGCGGACGTCGACCTGCGCCCGCAGGAGCAGAAGATGGCCGCGTCGCTGGTGGAGAGCCTGGGTGCCGACTTCGACGCCACGGCCTTCCACGACGAGTACCGCGAGGCCGTCGTCGCGCTGATCGAGCGGAAGAAGGCCACGGGCGACGCGCGGCCTGCGCCGGTCGCCCCCGCGCCGGTGGACGACGCAGGCGACAGCATGACGGACCTGCTGACGGCCCTGCAGCGCAGCGTCGAGGCGGCGAAGGCGGCGTCCGGCCGGGCCGAGCCGGCCGCCGAGGAGCCGGCGCCGGCGAAGCCCGCGCGGCGGTCGTCGACCAAGAAGAAGGCCGAGGAGGACGACAAGCCGGCCGCCCGCAAGCGCACCCGCAAGCCGGCGTAGTTCCGGGCCGCCCGATGTAGCGAAAGCGGCTTTGGGTGCGTTCAGTGCATCGAACGCCGCTCTCGCTACATGGCGCAGCCTGGGTCAGGGGCCGAGGGCGCGGCCGGTCGGCTTCTCGTCGTTCTTCAGGGCGGTGAACAGCGCAGACGCGCGGTTCTTGTCCCACTGCACGACGGACTGGCCGCCGATCGTCGGTGTGGAGCCGACCGGCACCGTGGTGGTGACGCCGTCCCCCGACGAGATCCCGCGCATCGCGAGCCCGAGGCCGGCGAGGTTCCACACGTGGTCGCTCTGGTCCACGGTGATGGCCGCCGTCACCGCGGACGTCAGCGGGACGACCCGGAACGGGTTCACCAGGGTCGCGGGTGACGTCGCCTTCTTGACCAGCGCCGACAGGAACGCGCGCTGACGCTCCACCCGGGCGAAGTCCGAGCCGGCGGTGGCCCGGGTGCGCACGTAGCCCAGCGCAGTGGCGCCGTCGAGCTCCTGGCAGCCCGCCTTGATGTTCAGCGCCGCCTTCGGGTCCTTGATCGCCTCGGGCACGCACATCTCGACGCCGCCGACGGCGTCCACGGCTCCGACGAAGCCGCCGAACCCGATCTCGGCGTAGTGGTCGATCCGCAGCCCTGTGGCCGCCTCGACGGTGCTGACCAGCAGCGGTGCGCCGCCGAAAGCGTAGGCGGCGTTGAGCTTGCCGCGGCCGTGACCGGCGATGGGGACGTAGGAGTCCCGCGGGATGCTCACCAGGACCGGACCGCTGCTGCCGCTGTGCAGCAGCATGATCGTGTCCGTGCGCTGGCCGACGTCGCCGCCGGTGGCCAGCTCTTTCTCCTGCTCGGACGTCAGGCCGGCGCGGCTGTCCGAGCCGACGATCAGCCAGTTCGTGCCGGACCCCGTTCCCGCGCTGTCGGCGGGCAGTGCGTCGACGCGGTTGAGCGAGGTGTCGACCCAGACGCCGAACCCGACGACCGCGAGCAGCAGGACGAGTAGCAGAACACGCAACTTGCGACCCCAACGTCGGGGGCGCCGCGGAGCCCGGGCGGCGGGCGGGGCGGGCGGACGGCGCGGCGGGAGGACGGGCGGGCGGTCCGGGACGCGCGGAGCACTCGCCTCGGCGGTGGGCATCACCGCGGTGGGCTGCGGCGGGCGTGCCTGCGGCGGGGTACCGCGGCGCAGGGGTCGGGTGGGGCCCGCCGGCCAGACCGGAGGCGGTGGGGCGGGCGGGCGTGGCGGCGGGGCGGGAGTGGTGGGACGGCGCCACGGCCCAGCGGGGCCTCGAGGGCCACCCCGGTCGTCACCGTTCATTCACGCACCACCCAGCGTCGGTCACCCGCCCGGTCGAGGGCGATGTCTCGATTTGCACGATACGCAGCCGCCCGCCCGGGGCGCCGGGGTGTCAGCACCCGTTCGGGCCGTCCGGCACGTCCGCGGCGCCGGGCGGAATGCCCGACCCGTCCGATGCCCAACTCGCGCAGGCAAACATGGGGACTCGCGCAGGCAAAGGTGGCGACTCGCGCAGGCAAAGGTGGCGACTCGCGGCGGCGGACCCGGAGCTGCCCTACTCGCCGGCCGACTGAGCGCCGACCTGCCGGACGGCGACGGGGTCGACGCCGGCGGGGACGGCGACGGGGTCGACGCCGGCGGGGACGACGACCTGCTCGACCCCGCCTTGCTCGACGACCCCGGGCTGGACACCGGCGGGCTCGGCGACAACCGGCCCGGCGACGGGCGGCCGGGCGGCCGGGGCGATCACCACCGGCGCCTCCAGCAGCCGCGGCACCGGCAGCCCCGACGCGGGGACCGGTCGCATCCCGAGGATCGGGCTCGGCTCCAGCTCCCAGTCGTGGCACACCTCGTCCACCACCAGCGGGTACAGGGTGAGGGTGCCGTCCGGGGCGAGGCGCATCCGCACGAAGCCCTTGCAGTCCTCCACGGCCTGCCCCGACATCTGCCAGCCGAACGCCTGGCCGTGCCGGGCGAGCAGCACGTACAGCGCGAACGCCTCGCTGCCGAACACCCAGCCGACGGCCGCCGCGCATGCCGCGCCGACCGCCACCACCCAGCCCGACCCCAGTCCGGACAGGTCGGCGGCCACCAG
The DNA here is from genome assembly GCA_963780835.1 of uncultured Actinomycetota bacterium. Taxonomy (GTDB): domain Bacteria; phylum Actinomycetota; class Actinomycetes; order Mycobacteriales; family Pseudonocardiaceae; genus Pseudonocardia. Next base: position 9,763 of record CAWADQ010000072.1, read on the forward strand.
CGCGAGCAGCAGCCCCTCCGCGACCAGCAACTGCAGGAGCACCGCGGCGACGGCCGTGGACGGGGTGCACCGCATGCGCCCGCGCGAGCGGATCAGCCGCACCGCCCACGGCAGGAGCAGCACCGCGGTGGCGATGATCATGACACGCACGCTCAGGGTGAACGTCGCGCCGACCGTGGCCGCGCGCACCGCGGAGACCGGGGTCCGGTCCCCGACCAGCCCGAGCAGGGTGCTCAGCGCCAGGAGCAGGCCGACGTGCACTCCGGCGGCCATCATCCCGAAACCGGGGTTGCGCCGCGGCAGCCAGTACCGCGACCAGGGCGCCGCGAGCCGGCGCGACCAGCGGGCGGACGTGCCGCGGTCCGGGTAGCACACGTCGGTGCGGGCGAACGTCGTCGGCTCCTCACCCTTCTGCAGCACCCGCGACGTCGCCGGCGGCAGCGGCAGCACCTCGGGCAGGTCGTGGGTCGCCGACAGGTACGCCCCGCCGAGACCGCAGGTCACCATCTGCCGCCGCTGCGCGTCCGGAGGCAGCACCGGCTCGGTCCCCGCCTCCTGCTCCGCGTTGTCCGGTGCGGCGACCTCGTCCTTCCAGCGCTCCGCGAACCGCGCGTAGTGGTGGCTGTCGCCGGTGATCCAGAGGCGGACGGACGCGCCCGTCTGCTCGATCTGCCCCTCCTCGTCGTGCCGGGTCCGGATGTAGTTGCGGTCGAACCAGTGCAGCGAGTTGAAGGCGTCACGGTGCTTGCTCGTCCGCTGTGGTCACCCACGTCGGGGTCGCGGAGCAGAGGATCACGCTGTCGCCCGGCTGCAGCTCGGCGGTCAGGAAGCGCGTGAAGTACCGCAGCTGGGGCGCGTCGAGCTCGCTGCCGAACTGGGTGTCCAGGCCCACGAGCCACCACCGGTGGGGCAGCTGGACGGCGAAGTAGCTGCGGGTCTGCCGGGTCCGCCAGCCACCGATCGACCGCCCCTGCGCGAACATCCGCAGGAACGACGTGAGCCCGTCGTACCAGTCGTGGTTCCCCGGCAGCACGAACATCGACGGCGCGTCCGGAGCGTCCGGCAGTGCGGCCCGGTAGGGGCCTTTCATGCGGTTGTCGTACTCGCGCGCCGAGGCCGTGGGGTAGACCTCGTCGCCCCCCAGCACGAGCACGGAGGCGCGGGGCAGCGGCCCGACCGGCTCTCCGTCCTTCGGCGGCCCGGGCTCGAGCGTGTCGGCCGCGAGCAATCCGGCAATGGTGGAGGTGGCGTCGAACCCGTCGCCCAGGTCGGCGACGAAGTCCAGCCACAGCTCACCGTTCGTCGCGCGCCGAACCGCGAGCGGCGTGGGCTGGAGCGCCTCCTGCACCTCGCGCTTGTCCGCGTAGCTGGCGAAGACCGACGACAGCACCACCTTGACCCCGGCCCGCCACAGCTCACCGGGCGAGAGCCAGCGCACGGCGTCTTCGGGCCGGAAGCCCAGAACGTCTTCGTGCGCCCGCAGGTCGGCGACCCTCATCCCGCACCACCTCCGATGCGGATCAGCGTGCCGAACCCGGCCCCCGCGCGCACCTGCCCATCGCTATGCACATCTGCGTACGGTCGTGCCACGGCGGTGGGCTGGTCCATCCACCCCTCTAGCGCAGCGCCGGCACCGGCACCAGGTCGAGCACGCGGTCCGGCGTCACGTCGGCCATGCAGGCCGGCCCGACCGGCGAGAGCGGGCACTGCGCCTCCCACCAGCACACCTGCTCGGTGATCGAGGTGGGCAGGCGGTGCGGGCATTCGGGCAGACCCTGCAGGTCCACGCCGAACCGACCCAGCCCGTACCGGGCGGACGGGGTCGGGCCGAAGATTCCGACGGTGCGCGCACCGACGGCCGCGGCGACCCGCATCGGGCCCGTGTCGCCACCGACGACGACCCCTCCCCGCCGGCCGACCGCGGCGAACACGGCCGCCAGCTCGCGCAACGACAGGGGCGGCAGCAGCCGGGCCGGGCCGCCGCGCCAGGCGTCGAGCACCTCGGGCTCACCGGCGACGAACGCGCGGCCGGCCAGCGCCGTCGCCAGCTGCCGCCAGTGCGGCCACTGCTTGACCGCCATCCCCGCTGCGGGGACCAGGACGACCGGCCGGACCTCGTCGTCGAGCGCCTGCTCGCCCCCGATCCGCTCGGCGTCGGTGAGCACGATGCGCGGCGCCACGTCGACGTCGCGCGGGTCGATCACGTGCTCGCTCGCGAGGATCCGCAGGTACCGGGCGCCGACCGGCTCGTCGGGAGGCGGGCTGCGCCACAGGTTGGTGACCGACTGCGGGGCGAGCTCCTCGATCGCGTCGGCGATGCCGTCGTAGCGGGTGGTGGAGACGACGAGGTCCGGGCGCCACCGGTCCAGCTCGGCGAGCACGGCGGGCCGCTCCCTGCCGCGCTCCGCGCACGCGACGGTGGTGACCGCCGGGTCGTGGCGGAGCAGGACGTCGCCGGGCTGGTGGGTGAGCACGCGCAGCTCGGCGTCGGGATGCCGCCGGTGCAGGGCGTGGATCACGGGCAGGACCATGACGAGGTCACCGAGCCCGCCGAGGAGGTCGACGACGAGAATCCGCGCCGGACGGACCGGGGGGACCACGGCCGTGCGTCCGACCGTCCCCCGGTCTGGTCCCTGCGCCGGGATCCGCTCTTGATCAGGCATGTCACTCCTGGTCACGCAGCACCTCGGAGTAGACCGCGCGGTGCGTGGCGGCGATCTCCTCCCACGAGCGGCCCGCCATCAGGGCCGCGCCCCCGGCGGCCACCTTACGACGTAGCGGCTCGTCGTCGAGCAGCCGGGCCAGGCCCTGGACCAGCACCAGCGCGTCCCGGACCCGGGGAGCGACCACGACCGACGTACCGTCGACGAGGTCGGGGTCGGCCGGGTCCGCGGCGGTGACCAGGGTGGGCAGGCCGTGCGCGAACGCCGAGAGCAGCGCGCCGCTCTTGGTGGTGGCGCCTGCGGTGAACGGGAAGGCGGCGAGGTCGGCGCCATGAAGGGCGGCTGAGACCTCCTTGGCCGGCAGGCGCCCGGTGATCGTGACGTGCCGGGCGACGCCACACGTGCGGGTCCACGCGACGAGTTCCTCGCGGAACGCCCGGGCCTCGTGCTCCGGCAGGGCGAGCGAGGTGAAGCCGCCGAGGATCAGCAGGTGGAGGCGGTCGCGACCGGCGCCACGCAGCCGGGCCAGCGCCTCGATGAGGTAGCGCAGGCCCTTGACCGGATGCACGAACCCGAAGAACGCGACGACCTGGGCGTCGGCGGGCACGCCGAGGCGGCGCCGGGCTTCGACGCGATCCGGTACATCCCCGCCCACCCACAGATCCGGCACGTTGGGAGCGAGCGGCACCTGCACGGCCGTGCGGCCGAACCGTTCCTGCAGCACCCGCGAGTGGCCGGCGTTCGTGGTGAGCACGGCGCTGCTGCGGGGGACGAAGCGCCAGGTCTCGCGGTCCCACAGCCGGGCCCGCTCCAGCGGCCGCCACACCGCACCCGGCACCCACCGCGGGGAGGCCCACCAGCCGTACTCGTGCAGGGTGGTGACGAACCGAAGGCCGCGCACCCTGTTCGGAAGCAGCCCGGGACGCGCGGAGAAGCCGAACGCGGAGGGCGCGAACTGGACGTGCGCGAGATCGGGTTTCAGGGCGTGCAGCCGCTCGGCGGCCTCCCGCGGCCCGAGGACCGGCACGGGGATGACCTCCTCGCCGAGGTCGCGCAGGGCGGCGGTGAGGTGGCGGACGTAGTCGGCGACGCCGTCCCGCTCGGGGTCGGCCTGGCCCTGCACCATGGCGATGCGCACAGCGCTTCCTTCCCGCGGGGCCGAAGACCAAACCCGCGTGCCGCGACCGGGCGATCCCGACGACGAGGGAAGTGCAGGTCCGCGCCACGAGACCAGGGTCCGAAGTGGAGCCAGAAGCAGCAACTCCGCCACAAGGCCGATCAATGTCCAGAAAGGATCACGGAACCAGGCCCGGCGCGATCGGAAACCGATTGCATTAATTGATCTCAGGAGCATCTCAGGTATCTCTGAACGAGATCGGTCGCAAGCCGGCCGGGGGTGTTCACGAGTGATGACCGGGCGTACGCTCCGCTGTTCACGGGGGGCTTCGTGAGCGACATTCATCGTGGTGAACGTACACCGGCGCACGCGTCGCCGGTGACGGGAAAGTGCACGATCGATACGATTTTCGAGTCGACTGCTCGCGATTGTTGGGTATCAGGACGAGCGCGGATATCGAAATTCTCGACTTCGCATCGACGGGTGAGGGACGTGGTGCGGGACCAGCCGCCCGTGCCATATCCCTTGTTGGCATGAATTCGTCGAGGGGGCGAGGAATTGCCACGGACGGGCGACGGGGGCCGTCTTCGACGGCCCATGGGGGACGGCTCGTGGGGACGTGACGTGTGGGATCCGGCGGGCCTCCCGCCCGCGGGGAGCGTCGTTCGCTCCCCACGCCGACGGATGCGCTCGTCGGGCGGGACGACGAGGTGGCGGCCCTCGACCGGCTGCTGGCCGCTCCCGACACGCGGCTGCTCACGCTCACCGGTCCACCCGGCGTCGGCAAGACGCGGCTCGCGATCGCCGTGGCGGCGGCGGCAGCCTCGCGTTTCCCGGACGGTGTGGCGTTCGTGGACCTCACCGACGTCCGGGATCCACCCCTGGTCGCTGCGGCGGTGCTGGAGGCGGCCGGCTCCGCCGACGTCGGCACGGCGGAGGCAGCCGATCAGCTCGTCCGGGCGCTGGGCGACAGGACCATGCTCCTCGTCGTCGACAACTTCGAACACCTGCTCGACGCCGGGCCTGCTACTGGCTGCGGCGCTCGCCGGATGCCCCGGGCTCACACTGCTGATGACGAGCCGGGAACGGCTGCACCTGCGGGCCGAACGCGGAGATCCCGGTGCGTCCGCTCGGGCTGCCGGGCGACGACGACCTGGACGGGCCGACCACGGCTCCGGCGGTCGAGATGCTGGTGCAGTGCGTGCGCCGGTTCGACCCGGAATTCACCGTGACGCCGGACAACCGCGCGGCACTCGCAGAGATCTGTGCCCGGCTCGACGGACTGCCGCTGGCGATTGGAGCTGGCCGCCGCACGCCTCAAGCTCTTCACACCCGGCGAGCTGACCTTCCGGCTGCGCCACCGGATGAGCATTCTGGTCAACACCGCTCGCGACGTCCCCCGGCGGCACCGGACGCTGCGCGCGGCCTTGGCGTGGAGCCACGACCTGCTCAAGCCGGACGAGCGGGCCGCGTTCCGCCGGCTGTCGGTGTTCGTCGGCGGTGCGACCCTCGATGCCGCCGGGGAGGTGTGCGACCTCGACGACCCGGTCGCCACCATCTCGTCGCTGGTCGACAAGAGCCTGCTGCACCGGCGGATCCGGCCCGACGGCGTCACCGAGTTCGTGATGCTGGAGAGCCTGCGGGAGTACGCCGCCGAACTGCTGAGCGAGCACGGCGAGGAGGAGGCGGTCACCGCCCGGCACGCCCGGTACTACGCAGACCTCGCCGTGCTGGTCGAGACGGCCATCGGTGAGACCGGCCGAGGCGCGTGGGTGGACTCCGTCCGCTTCGCGCAGGGAAACCTCCGCAAGGCACTGGCTCACGCGACGGCCGCCGCCGACGCCGGTCTGTCGTTGCCACTCGGCTCCGCGCTGGGCTGGTACGCCTACACGCGGGGCCACCTCGGGGACGGTCTGGCGACCCTGGACAGCGCGCTCGCCGTCGTCCGGCCCGGATCAGCCACGTGCACCGGGCGACTCGCTCACCCGCGCCCTGCTGATCGCCGCCGTACTGGCGCTCGGACGTGGCGATCTCGACGACGCGGACGCCCTTCTCACCCGCGTGCTGGCGGTCGACGACGACCAGCGGCGCACGGCCATCGCCACGGCGTTCCTCGGCCACCTGGCGAGGGCCCGCGGCCACCACGACCAGGCCGTAGGCCACCACGCCCGCGCGGCCGACCTGTTCTCCGAGCTCGGCAACACGCCCGGTGTCGCCTGGTCGCGCTACGACCTGGCGCTGCTGGCCCGCCATCGGGGCGACGCGGACGGCGCGGCGGGCCACCTGCGGGAGAGCCTGACGCGGTTCCGGGAGATGGGTGACGAGCGCGCCGTGGAGTGCGCGACCTGGGCACTGCTCGACGGTGGAGCTGCGCCGCGAGCGGGCGGACGGCACGGAGCGGCTCCTGGCCGAGGCCCGGGGTTGCCGCGGGGCGCCCCGGACGGTCTCGGCGTCGCGACCTGCCTGGGAGATGCGTCGGTGATGGGCTGTGCCTGCCGGGAGCAGGAGGCCGCCCGGCTCCCCGGCCCGGCCCGGACGCCGGAGACGCCGCGGAAGCTGTCGGCCGTTCCTCCGGTTGCTCGGAAGCGCGACGGCGACGCACCCGTCGGAGCGCTCACGGTGCGCGAGCAGCAGGTGGCGCGCCTCGTCGCAGGCGGGTCGACGAACCGGCAGATCGGGCGGGCACTCGGCATCGCCGAGAAGACCACCGAGACGCACGTGCACAACATCATCCGCAAGCTCGGCGCCCAGAACCGGGCCGAGGTCGCGGCTCGGGTGAGCGCCCACGAGCGGTCGGGCTGAGCACCGACCCACGGGTGCGGGGCGACACCCTTAGATGGTTCTCCCGATACCGCGGCCTCTCGTCAGGGGCGTATCACAGACATGCCGTGACGCGAGGGGGCGATCATGACCACTGCCGCAGAGACGACGTCCTACGCGGTGGAGGGCAGGTTGCTGGAGGTGTGCACCTGCAAGGTCCTGTGCCCGTGCTGGGTCGGCGAGGACCCGGACGGGGACGGGACGTGCGACTCGATCCTGGGCTGGTACGTCGACCGAGGGACGGTCGTGGGCGTCGACGTCTCCGACCGGTGCCTGTGCCTGTCCGTGCACATCCCCGGGAACGTGCTCGCCGGGAACTGGAGGGCCGCGATACTGGTCGACGACCGGTGCACGCCGGAGCAGCAGGAGTGCTTGCTCGACGTGTTCAGCGGTCGGCTCGGGGGCCCGATCGCCGATCTCGCGGCGCTCGTCGGCTGAGGTCGTGGCCGTCGAGCGGGTACCGATCGCTTCGACGTCGTCGACGGCCGGGGCCACATCCGGGTGGGAGACGTGGCCGAGGCCCGGATGGCGCCGTTCCTGGGCGCGACCGGGCTGAACACCACGCTGCACGACACGGCGTTCTGCACCATCCCCGGGGCGTCCGCGTTCGTGGCGAAGGCCGACCGGTTCCGCCGCGACGGCAGCAGGCACGGGCTGCCCGACGTCGCGGTCTCGGGGCACAACGCCGTCCAGGGCTCGTTCCGGTTCTCCGGCTGACATGTCCGGTCTCGCCCCCGCTCCCACGCCGGCCCGGACCGGCCGCGACCCTGCCGTCGCCGTCTGGGTGCTGGCGGGAGCATGCTGGACCCTCACCGCCGGGCTCGTCCTCGCCGGTATAGGCGGCGGCTGCCACGACGCCGTGGCCCCGGACGGGGCGACGGGGCGGCTGCCGGTTCCAGCGGCCACGGCCTTCGCCGCCTGGCTGGTGATGGCCGGGGCGATGATGCTGCCGACGGTCGTGCCGCTGGTGCGGTTGTTCGTGCCGGTCACAGCCCACGTCCCGCATCCGGTCGTGACGCGGCTCGCGTTCCTCTGCGGATACCTGGCGGTCTGGGGCGGGTTCGCCGCGGTGGCGATGATGGGCGACAGCGGGGTGGCTGCGCTCGTGCGGGTGCGCACGTGGCCAGTGGCACCCTCCGGAGCTGGTGCTGGGGGTCACGCTCGTCGTGGCCGGCCTCTTCCAGTTCAGCCGGCTGAAGCACGCGTGCCTGACGGCATGCCGCAGCCCGTGGGCATTCCTCTGGCAGCACTACCGCCGCGGTGTCCGCGGAGGCTGGACGCTGGGTGTCCGCCACGGCGTGCTGTGCCTGGGGTGCTGCTGGGCGTTGATGCTGATCATGTTCGGTGCGGGGTTGAGCAGCCTGCTGTGGATGCTCGCGCTCACCGGCGTGATGGTTGTCGAGAAGACCGCGCCGTACGGGGCCCGCCTGGTGGCCCCGCTGGGTGGCGCGCTGGTGCTGGCCGGCGTCGTCGTCACCGTCTGGGCCGTCTCGGCCAATCCGCCTGATGGTCCCGCGCGCTCCGACGGCGCGGTCGACCCGGGGATGGTCGCCTTGCTGGTGGCGGCCGCCGGCCTCGCGATTCTCTGGCCCACGAGTAGTAGGGCCGGCCGACAGTGGCTCACAGGTCGGCAGTGGTTCTCGGGGGGACACGGTCGGACGATGTTCGCCGCGACCGCATGCGTGAGAGGGGATCCGGCCGACTGGCGACGGAGCGCAGCCCGCCGGGGAGCGGCCCGCCGCAGGATGAACGCTCGCTCGAGTGATCTTTGAAACGTTAACGATCCTGCTCGCCTCCGCCGTATTCACGGCGCCAAGCGAGTACGCATCGGCCGCGTCAGGGGCAGGCCGAGGTGGCGTCGGCGGCATTGAAGGGGGCCTGATGATCGCTGCGTTCGTCAATCGAATCTGCACGGCCGCATGGCGGGAGTCGACAGCTCCGCCGCGCGAGTCGGGCGCAACCGGCGTTCGCCTTAGACGCAGGAACCGCAGAAGTCTCCACCAACGCGACATACCGCGTACGGCGCGCGCACCCGCCGATATCGCCGGCCGATCATGGGGCCGACGGGTCGTGAATACCGGACCATCCCTGTCAGGAGGCACGGCGGACCAGCGTCGACAACGCCGCGGCACGCACGGCGGCTGCACGACACCTCGTCACGCCGTTCTGCAATGGCTGAAGGGGGCATCGTGACAGTCATCTCCAGTGCACAAGACTTCAACGAGGAAGATCTCTACGTCGACCTTCGGTCGATATTCGGGTGGTCACTGTTCCTCAAGTGCGAGGGCTTCAACTTCGCCGGCTCGGTGAAGCTGAAAGCGGCTGCCGCGATGGTGGAAGCTGCCGAACGCGAAGGGCGCCTGCGACCCGGAGCGTTTCTCGTCGAGTCGTCATCGGGGAACCTCGGTGTGGCACTCAGCATGATCGCTGCAAGCAAGGGCTACCGGTTCCTGTGCGTGACCGACTCGCGGTGCAACCTGTCAACACGGCTGCTGATGGAGGCGTTGGGCGCCACCGTGCACGTCGTCACCGAGCCCGACCTGGTCGGCGGACTGCTCGGCGCACGGATCAACTACATCCGAGCGCTGTGTGCCGCCGACGACCGCTTCGTGTGGCTCAACCAGTACACCAACCCCAACGCCTGGAAGGCGCATTACCGCACCACCGCCCCGGCAATTGCCCGGGAGTTCCCGAACGTCGACGTGCTGTTCATCGGGGCCGGCACGACGAGCACCCTGATGGGCTGCGCCCGCTACTTCCGCGAGCGGCACCCCCAGGTGCGGGTCGTCGCCGTCGACCCGGTCGGCTCGGTCTCGTTCGGTGCGCCAGCCGGCCGCCGGATGATCCCCGGCCTGGGCATGGCGGTTCGGCCACCGCTGCTCGATGAGTCCTACGTCGACGACGTGATGCATGTCGAGGAGCCGGACGCCGTCCGGGTCTGCCACCGCCTCGCCCGCCGCGGGTACCTCTTCGGCGGCTCCACCGGCACCGTCGTCAGCGGGGCGGTGGACTGGCTGGCTGGGCACGACGCGGACGACCTCGTCGCCGTCGCCCTCGCCCCGGACCTCGGCGAGCGCTACCTCGACACCATCTACCAGGCCAACTGGCTGGCCGACATTTACGGCGACGACGTCCTGCGCCCGGCCGAGCTGGCCTCGGGCACGCGGGTGGGGTGAGATGTCCGCCTTCATCCTCGACGGAACGACGGGTGTCGGCGGTCCGCCCTATTCTCCGCCTCTGGGTGGTCCGGACGCTGGTCCGAGGAAGCCCGATGCGCGCTCTTCGCGGGGCTCGGCCCCTCATTTTCAGTGAGTCCAGCGCATGTATGTGACTTTCGTTCACGCAGCCCAGCGCACCTGCAACGCTCACTTCGATTTCTGGCTTAAGGGGTCCACCTGATGGGATACTCCCACAACGTCCTGACCGCTGACCCGGCTGACAATCCGAACCACTCTCACCGAACTGCGAGCGACTCTTCGCGGAGGTGCTGGCCGATATCGTAGGCACCGAGCACGTTCCGGTCGACGGCCACTTCTTCGATGACTTCGGTGCCGACTTCGATGCTGATGGCCCGCTTCTGCGCCGGGTACGCAAACGGACCGACCTGCCGTCGGTGTCGATGCCGGACATCTACAAGCACCCGACGATTCGGAGTCTCGCAGCGGCCCTCGCCGACGACGTCCTGACCGCTGATCCGGCTGACGATCTGACCACTCTCGCCGAATGCGAGCGACGCTTCGCGGAGGTGCTGGCCGATATCGTGGGCACCGAGCACGTGTCGGTTGACAGCCACTTCTTCGATGACCTCGGTGCCGACTCGATGCTGATGGCCCGTTTCTGCGCGCGGGTGCGCAAGCGGGCCGACCTGCCGTCGGTGTCGATGCCGGACATCTACAAGCACCCGACGATCCGGAGCCTTGCAGCGGCCCTCGCCAGCGACGTCCTGACCGCTGATCCGGCTGACAATCTGACCACTCTCACCGAATGCGAGCGACTCTTCGCGGAGGTGCTGGCCGATATCGTGGGCACCGAGCACGTGTCGGTCGACAGCCACTTCTTCGATGACCTCGGTGCCGACTCGATGCTGATGGCCCGTTTCTGCGCGCGGGTGCGCAAGCGGGCCGACCTGCCGTCGGTGTCGATGCCGGACATCTACAAGCACCCGACGATCCGGAGTCTTGCAGCGGCCCTCGCCAACGACGTCCTGACCGCTGATCCGGCTGACAATCCGACCACTCTCACCGAATGCGAGCGACTCTTCGCGGAGGTGCTGGCCGATATCGTGGGCACCGAGCACGTGTCGGTTGACAGCCACTTCTTCGATGACCTCGGTGCCGACTCGATGCTGATGGCCCGTTTCTGCGCGCGGGTGCGCAAGCGGGCCGACCTGCCGTCGGTGTCGATGCCGGACATCTACAAACACCCGACGATTCGGAGTCTTGCAGCGGCCCTCGCCAACACCAAAACCGACACCAAACCCACGCCTGCCTCGCAGCCAGCAACTCCGGCGGCTCTCATCGAGCCGCCGAGGCGGGCCCGCAATGGTGAGTACGTCCTCTGCGGGGCGTTGCAGCTCCTGTTCTTCCTCGGCTACCCCGCCCTTACCGCGATCGTCGCTGTGAAGGGCTACGAGTGGGTCGCGGCCGGCCCGAGCCTGGTCGACCTCTACCTGCGGTCGGTCGCGTTCGGCAGCGCGTTGTTCCTCGGCCTGTGCACCGTTCCGATCCTGCTCAAGTGGGTGCTCATCGGCCGGTGGAAGCCTCAGGAGATCCGGGTCTGGAGCATGGCGTACTTCCGCTTCTGGCTCGTCAAGACCCTGGTCCAGCGCAACCCGATGGCGCTGTTCGTCGGTTCACCGCTCTACGCGCTCTACCTGAGGGCACTGGGCGCGAAGGTCGGGCGCGGCGCCGTCATCCTCTCCAGGAACGTGCCCGTGTGCACCGACCTGCTCAGCATCGGCGACGGTGCGGTGATCCGGAAGGACTCGTTCTTCAACGGCTACCGGGCCCACAACGGCGTCATCCAGACGGGCGCGGTCAGCCTCGGCAAGGACGCGCTCGTCGGCGAGATGACGGTGCTCGACATCTGGACGTCGCTGGGTGACGGGGCCCAGCTCGGGCACTCCTCCTCGCTGCACGCCGGACAGACCGTGCCCGACGGGGAGCGCTGGCACGGCTCGCCCGCGCAGCCGACCGACGTCGGCTGCCGGCGGATCCCCACGATGGACGTCAGCACCCGGCGACGGGTCGGCTTCGCGACCGTGCAGCTGGTGAACCTGCTCCTGCTGGGTGCGCCGCTGGCGTTCGTCGTCGTGGTCCTCGCGCTCACGAAGGTCCCGCAGCTCGCCGCGCTGCTGGACCCGGGACCGGTCGCCTTCACGAGCTGGGCGTTCTACCGCGACGACGCGCTGGTCATCTCCGCCGTGCTCTTCTTCGGCGCCGTGCTCGTCGGCCTCGTGTTCGTGGGAACCGTTCCGCGCGTGCTGAACCTCTTCATCACGCCGGACAAGGTCTACCCGCTGTACGGATTCCACTACTGGGTCCACCGCGCGATCGCCCGCACGACCAACAGCAAGTTCTACATGCATTCTCTTCGGTGGCACCTCCTACGTCGTCCACTACCTGCGTTGGCTTGGCTACGACCTTCGCGAGGTGCGGCAGACCGGTTCGAACTTCGGCGAAGACGTCAAGCACGACACCCCGTTCCTCACCTCGGTCGGCAGCGGAACGATGGCCGCGGACGGGCTGTCCATCATCAACGCCGATTTCTCGAGCACGTCCTTCCGCCTGTCCCGCGTGTCGATCGGGGCGGAGAACTTCCTGGGGAACCAGATCGCCTATCCCGCGCAGGGCAAGACGGGCGACAACTGCCTCCTCGCGACGAAGGTCATGGTTCCCCTCGACGGACCGGTGCGGGAAGGCGTGGGCCTGCTGGGCGCGCCCAGCTTCGAGATCCCGCGGTCGGTCAAGCGCGACCAGCAGCTCAACGTGAGGAGCGCGGACGAGCTGCGCCGCGGCCTCCGGGCCAAGAACATCTACAACACCATCTCCATGGCGCTGTTCCTGCTGATCCGCTGGATCTTGTTCTTCGCCGTCACCGTGCTCTACCTGGCCGCCGTCGACCTCTGGGCCAACCTGGGCGCGCTCGCGTTCGCGCTGTCCACCGCCGGGGCCCTCGTCGTCAGCGTCGCCTACAACGTCCTGATCGAACGGCTGGTCCGGCCGCTGCAGGCCTTGCGGCCGCAGGGTTGCTCGATCTACGACCGCGCCTTCTGGCGGCACGAGCGCTTCTGGAAGCTGACCACCAACACCTATCTCTACGCCTTCAACGGCACCCCGTTCAAGAACGTGCTCTGGCGGCTGCGGGTGTGCGGATCGGCCGCCGGGTCTTCGACGACGGCTTCCGCGCGCCCGAGCGGACGTTCACCACGATCGGGGACGACTGCACGCTCAATATTGACAGCGTCATCCAGTGCCACTCGCAGGAGGACGGCGGGTTCAAGTCCGACCGCAGCGCGATCGGTGCCGGCTGCACGCTCGGTGTCGGCGCATGGGTCCACTACGGCGTGACGGTGGGCGACGGCACGGTGCTCGTCGCCGGCTCCTTCCTCATGAAGGGCGAGGAAGTGCCACCGAACGAACGTGTGGGGCGGAAACCCCGCCAAGCAGATGCGCGAGCACTCGGGCGATCTGCAGGTCCGAAAGACCAGCATCGACGACAACCGCGCCACCGTGCTCGTCTGCGGCGGCTGACACCCGGCAAACGCGGAACGGAGGGACGATTCGATGGACAAGCGGGTTGAAACCGGCCGGGAGTTCTGGCGGGCTGTCCTGCTCGCGGGCGGGGCGACCGCGATCCCGCGGTGGACGCTCGACCCGGCACCGGGCGTCGCCGAGCACGTCGCGACCCTCGATGACGACCTCGCGGCAGCGGTGCGCCGGCTGGCCGATGGGCTGGAGCTGCCGCTGCACTCGGTGGCGCTGGCCGCGCACGCGAAGGTGCTGGCGGCGCTGTCCGGCGAGCAGGACGTGGTGACCGGCTACGCGGCCGGGCCCGGTGGGCGGCCGCTGCCCTGCCCGCTCACGACCGAAGCCCGCTCCTGGCGGTCGCTGCTGCAGGACACCGCTCGGGTCGAGTCGGACCTGCTCCGGCACAGGGACTTCGCGGTGGACGAGCTCAAGCGTGAGCTGGGCGTGGCCGGGCCGGCGTTCGAGACCGAGTTCGACCCGATCGCCAGCCTCGACACCGGCGGCAAGATCAGCACTGACCTCGCCGAGGACGCCGTGCTCCGGGTGGCGCTCGCGACCCCCGGCGGCCGGCTCGCGCTGCACCTGCGGTACCGCACCGACGCGCTCGACGCGGGCAGCGCCGAGAGGATCGCCGGCTACCACCTCACCGCCCTCGCGCTGATGGTCGCCGACCCGGGCGCCGAGCACGGGCGGGCGAGCCTGCTGTCGGACGAGGAGCTGCGCTTCCAGCTCGACCGGCTGGCCGGGCCGCGCCGGGAGCTGCCGGACCGCCGGTTCCACGAGCTGTTCGAGCAGCGCGTGCGGATGCACCCGGACGCCGTCGCGGCCGTGCACCGCGACCGGCAGTGGACCTACCGGGAGCTCAACGCGCACGCCAACCGGCTGGCGCGGGCGCTGCTGGCGCGTGGGCTGCGCCGCGAGGGCGTGGTCGCGGTGGTGACCGAGCGGAACCTGGACTGGATGGCCTCGGTCATCGCGATCTTCAAGGCCGGTGGCGCGTATCTGCCGATCGAGCCGAACTTCCCGGCCGATCGGATCGCGACCACGCTGGCGCGGGCCGAGTGCACGCTGGTGCTGACCGAGCTCGGCAGCACCACGATGCTCGACAAGGCCCTCGACACGCTGCCCGGCGTGCAGAAGATCATCATCGAGGAGGCCTGCGCCGAGGGCCATGCCGACGACGACCTGGGCGTCGCCGTGGCGGCCGATCAGCTCGCCTACATCTACTTCACTTCCGGCTCCACAGGCGAGCCCAAGGGGGCGATGTGCGAGCACGCCGGCCTGCTCAACCACCTCAACGCCAAGATCGACGACCTTGGGGTGGGCCCGGCCCACGGCGCGCCCGTGGTCGCCCAGACCGCGCCGCAGTGCTTCGACATCTCGCTGTGGCAACTGGTGTCGGCGCTCCTGGTCGGGGGGCGGACCCTGATCGTCGAGCAGGAGGTGATCCTCGACGTCGCGCGGTACGTCGACACGATCGTCCGCGGCCGGGTCGGCGTCCTGCAGGTCGTCCCGTCCTATCTCGAGGTCGTGCTGACCTACCTCGAGCAGCATCCCCGGAAGCTTCCCGACCTGCGGTGCGTGTCGGCCACCGGCGAGGCGCTGAAGAAGGAGCTCGTGCAGCGCTGGTTCGGGTTGCACCCCGAGATCAGGCTGGTCAACGCATACGGGCTGACCGAGACCTCCGACGACACCAATCACGAGATCATGACGCGGGTGCCCGACTCCGACCGGATCCCGCTCGGTCGCTCCTATCCACAACGTGCACGTCTACGTTGTCGACGAGCACCTGTCACCGGTGCCCCTCGGTGCCCCTGGCGAGATCGTCTTCTCCGGCGTCTGCGTCGGCCGCGGGTACGTCAACGATCCCGAGCGCACCCGGCGAGCCTTCATGGCCGACCCGCACCGGCCGGGCCAGCGGCTCTACCGCGGCGGCGACCACGGCCGCTGGTTGCCCGGGGGCAAGCTGGAGTTCCTCGGCCGCCGGGATACCCAGGTCAAGATCCGTGGCTTCCGGATCGAGATCGGCGAGATCGAGAACGCGCTGTTGCGCGTCCCGGGCGTCCGTGACGGGGCGGTGGTGGTGGCCGAACGGGCCGACCAGGGCAAGCACCTGGTGGCCTTCTACAGCGGCGAGCGGCCGGTCGAGGTCGACGTCCTGCGGGACCGGCTGGGTGCGTCGCTGCCCAAGTACATGGTTCCGTCGGCATTCCACTGGCGGGACGGCCTCCCGCTGACCGCGAACAGCAAGATCGATCGGAAGGCGCTCACCGCGCTCGCCGCAGAGCTCGACGCGGTCGACGTGGGTTCCGAGGCGCCGAGCACGCCCACCGAGCGGCGCCTTGCGGCCGCGTGGGCGCAGGTGCTCGGCATGCGCGAGGACCAGATCGGCAGGCGGGACCACTTCTTCGACCTGGGCGGCACGTCGCTCTCGGCGGTGAAGCTCGCGATCGCCCTGGACCGAGCGGTGTCCCTCAAGGACATCGCCGAACATCCGATCCTCGCGGATATGGCCGAGTTGCTGCACCGAGAGCACGCCCCCGAACTGCTGACCTCCTCCTCTGGTGGGAGCTGAAAGGAGATCGAGATGTCGTCCTCATCAACCTTGCTGTTGGACGTGGATCTGCAGCCCGGCAGGGTCCCGATGCTGCGAGCCGATGCCACCGGCGACGGACCGAGCTGGGCGGCCGTGCACCGCGACGCCTTGCGCGCCGTCGTCGCCGAGCACGGTGCGGTCCTGGTCCGCGGTCTCGGGCTGCGCGACGCGGCCGAGGTCGCTGCCGTGTTCCGCGGGCTGGCCACCGCCGGCCTGATGATCGAGAGAGAGGCGTTCGCGGAGCGGCAGACCTACGCCGAGGGCGTGTACTCCTCGTCGAAGTGGCCGCCGAACCAGCCGATGTGCATGCACCACGAACTGAGCTACCGGCTCGAGTTCCCCGGCCTGATGCTGTTCGCGTGCCTGTCCGCGCCCACCAAGGGCGGGGCGACCGGTGTGGCGGACTCGACAGCCGTGCTCGACGCGCTGCCCGGTGACCTCGTCGAACGGCTCGAGCGGGAGGGCTGGATGCTCGTCCGCAACTACAACGAGGAGATCGGCGCGTCGGTCGCCAAGGCGTTCGGCACCGAGGACCGTGGCGCGGTCGAGAGCTACTGCCGCGCCAATGCCATCGAGTTCGAGTGGCAACCCGATGGAGGGCTGCGCACCTGGCAGCGCCGCAGCGCGGTGGTGCGGCACCCGGTCACCGGTCGGCGCTGCTGGTTCAACCAGATCGCCTTCCTCAACGAGTGGACGCTCGACCCCGAGGTGCACGAGTTCCTCGTCGACACCTACGGCGCCGAGGGGCTGCCGTTCACCACCCGCTTCGGGGGCGGCGACCCGATAGGCGAGGACGTCGTGCAGCTGGTCAACGAGGTGTACGAGGCCAAGACCATGCGGGAGCCCTGGCAGGCGGGCGATCTGATGCTCGTCGACAACATCCGCAGCGCACACAGCAGGGAGCCCTTCACCGGACCGCGTGAGGTCCTGGTCGGGATGGCCGACCCGGTGCGCCTGGCCGACTGCTCGCCGACCGTCACGGTGAATGCCGGATGACACGTCCCGGCACTCCCGGACGAGCAGGCGCACGGAGAGCTGCACTGGTCGGCTGCGAGGCGAAAGAAACAGGAAGGAATCCGCCGAATGATCATCCGGTTGCCGGACCTCGTCGCGAGGTCCGCTCAACGCGACCCCGGCGCGCCCGCCCTGACCGCGCGGACGACCACGGTCTCGTACAACGATCTGCACGAGCGGACGGAGCGGGCGGCCGCCGGCCTGCGCGACCTCGGGCTCGATAGTGGCGAGCGCGTCGCGGTCTTCCTCGACAAGAGGATCGAGACCATCGTGGCGCTGCTCGCCTGCTCGCGGGCCGGTGGCGTGTTCGTCCCGGTGAATCCCGTGCTGCGGCCCAGGCAAGTGAGGCACATTCTCGACGACTGCGCCGCTCGCGTACTGGTGACCTCCACGGACCGGCTGCGGGCCCTACGCGCCGAAATCGCCGCGTGCAAGTCACTCTCGCACGTCCTCGTGCTGGGCGACTCGCTTGTCGAGGACGAGGAAGCGCTTTACCGCGTGCTCCCCTGGTCGGAGGTCGCCGGGCGCGCGAGCCAGGCCGTGTGTCCTCCGACGGGCGGCGTCGACACGGATATGGCCGCGATCCTCTACACGTCGGGGAGCACCGGGGCCCCGAAGGGCGTCGTGCTGTCGCACCGCAACCTCGTCGTCGGCGCCGAGAGCGTCAGCACCTACCTGAACAACACGGCAGAGGACCGGATCCTGGCCGTTCTCCCGCTGAGCTTCGACGCCGGACTGAGCCAATTGACGACCGGCTTCAGCGTCGGCGCCCACGTGGTGCTCGCCGACTACCTGCTGCCGGGGGATGTCGTCCGCCTGTGCGCGGAGCACCGCATCACCGGGCTGGTGGCCGTGCCGCCGCTGTGGATCCAGCTCGCAAGCCAGACGTGGCCGTCCGAGGCGGCGGCCGGGATGCGCTACTTCGCCAACACCGGGGGGCGACTCCCCCGCGTTACCCTGCAACGACTGCGAGCGATCTTCCCGACCGCGGCGCCATACCTGATGTACGGCCTCACAGAGGCGTTCCGCTCCACCTACCTCGATCCCCGCGAGGTCGACCGACGGCCCGATTCGATCGGCAAGGCCATCCCGAACGCCGAGATCCTCGTGGTCCGGGAGGACGGCAGCCTGTGTGGTCCGGGCGAGCCGGGTGAGCTGGTGCACCGAGGTCCGCTCGTCGCGTTGGGCTATTGGAATGACGCGGAGCGCACGGCCGAGCGGTTCCGGCCGCCGCCGAACCGTCCGGTCGAGCTGTGCACGCCCGAGTTGGCGGTGTGGTCCGGCGATGTCGTCGTCCGCGACGAGGAGGACTTCCTCTACTTCGTCGGACGGCGGGACGACATGATCAAGACATCGGGGTACCGGGTCAGCCCGCAAGAGATCGAAGAGGTGGCGTACGAGACCGGCCTGGTCCACGATGCCGTCGCGCTCGGCCTCGAGGACGAGGCACTCGGCCACCGGATCGTCCTCGTCGTGACCCCCTGCGATCCCGCCGCCTTCGACCCGGCCGCGGTGACCGCACGCCTGCGGCAGGTGCTGCCCGGCTACATGGTGCCCGCCGAGGTGGTGGTCCGTCGGGTCGTGCCCCGATCACCGAACGGCAAGTTCGACCGGGCGTTCCTTCGCAGCGAGCTCACGGCCTCCCGCCCTCATGAGCCCGCATAACCGCGATCGCCTATGAACTGAACGACCGATGAGGTGAAGCCATATGACTTGCTCGCCGAAGAGCTCGCAGGCGATTTTCGAGGACGTCAAGGCCGTCGTGGTGGTCACGCTGGACATCGAGGACCAGGCCGATGACCTCGGGCCGGAGACGGGGCTGTACGGCAATCTTCCCGAGCTCAACTCACTCACCGTCGTCAAGCTCATCGTCGCCTTGCGGAAACGGTTCGGGATCGAGATCAAGATCGACGAGATCGTCGGTGACATCTTCGAGACCCTCGGGCGGCTCGCGGCCTTCGTGGAGTCCAAGGTGCGCTGGCGAGCCGCTCAGCGGAGTCGAGTACTGCAGAAGGTGAAAGGTCAGGGTTCGGCTGGTTGAGCACGCTCGCCGAGCCGCCGGATCACCCCCACCCGAGGCGGCCGCTCCGCCGGTCCGCCGGACGATCACGCCCGCCGCCCGAGGAGGCGCACCGTGACGACACTCACGAAGAGCCCGATGGACCCCCTGACGCGGCCCGGCCGTGACTTCTGGCGTGGCGTGCTTGCCGCCGGCGGGAGCACGACGGTCCCCCGGTGGACGCTCGACCCGGTTCCGGGAGTCGCCGACCACGAGACGCCGATCTCCCGGAAACGGTGGTGGCCGCACGCAGGCTGGCCTACGACCTGGGGGTGCCGCTGCGGAGCCTGCTGCTGGCCGCGCATGCCAGGGTGCTCGCCGCCCTGTCCGGCGAGCGCGACGTGGTCGTCGGTTACCTCGCCGACGCGGCCGTCCGGCCGCTGCCCTGCCTCCTGTCGACCGAACCCGCTTCGTGGCGGGCGCTGGTGGAGAAGACGCGTCGCACCGAGTCGGCGTTGCGGGTCTACGCCGGGTTCCCGGTGGACGACCTCCGACGCGAGCTGGGCGTGGCCGGCCCGGCGTTCGAGACCGTGTTCGACCTGGCAGGCGCGGGCGAGGTGAGCGGGGACGCCGTGCTGTACGTCAGCTTTCCCGAGCGGGACGGCGGGCGGATGCTGCGGCTGCGGTACCGGACGGACGTGCTGGACGCCGCCTGCGCCGCCCGGATCGCCGGCTACCACCTCACCGCGCTCGCGCAGATCCTCGCGGACCCGGACGCCGAGCACCGCCGGCAGAGCCTGCTGTCGGCCGACGAGCTCCGGTTGCAGCTCGACGGGTTCGCCGGCCCTGCCCGCGAGCTGCCGGCCCGCCGGGCGCACGAGCTGTTCGAGCAGCAGGTCGCCGCTACCACTGTCCTCTAGACACGCGACCGGAGAAGGAGACCGATATGTCCGCCTCGACGATTCCCGACCTGGACCGGCGGCTCCGGCGCCCCGGCGATCCTGCGGACCGTCACCGACGATCCGGCGGCCTGGGCCGCGGAGCACCGTGACGCGCTTCGCGCGGCGGTGACCGAGCACGGCGCACTGCTGGTCCGCGGCCTCGGACTGTGGGACCGTGCGCAGGTCGGTGCGGTATTCCGGCGGCTGGCCGATGAGCTGATGATCGAGCAGGAGGCGTTCGCGCCGCGCGAGCGCCACCCGGAAGGCACTTACTCGTCGACGGCATGGCCGGCCAACCAGCCCATGTGCATGCACCACGAGCTGAGCTACACCCTCGACGTCCCCGGCCTGATGTTGTTCGCCTGCCTGACCGCACCAGCCGTGGGTGGGGCGACCGCACTTGCCGACGGGCAGGCCGTGCTCGAGGCACTGCCGTCCGGGCTGGTGGAGCGGTTCGAGCGCGACGGGTGGCTGCTCACCCGCAGTTACACCGGGGAGATCGGGGCATCGTTCGCCGAGGCGTTCGGCACACACGACCTTGCGGCCGTCGAACGGTACTGCCGGGCCAACATGATCGAGACCGCATGGCAGGCCGACGGCGGGCTGCGCACCCGCCAGCGTCGTCCCGCGGTGGTGCGCCACCCGGTCACCGGCCGACGCAGCTGGTTCAACCAGATCGCCTTCCTCAGCCGGTGGACGCTCGACCCAGAGGTGCGCGACTACCTGGTCGAGGTCTACGGCGAGGACGGGCTGCCGTTCGACACCCGCTTCGGGAACGGCGAGCCGATCGGTGAGGACGTGGTGACGCTGCTGAACGAGGTCTACGAGGCCCACACCGTCCGCGAGCCGTGGCAGCCGGGCGACCTGCTGCTGGTCGACAACATCCGCACTGCGCACAGCCGCGAGCCCTACACGGGGCCGCGGAAGGTGCTGGTCGGCATGGCGGACCCCGTCAGCTTCGCCGGGCTCCCGGGCGACGGGAGCTCGCGATGACCGCCACCGCGAGCCCCACCCCACGCCGGCACCGCGCCGGCGCTCGCCGTGCCGCCCTTCGCCGTGATTCCCGGCAGCCAGGTGCAGCGGGCGCTGGCCGGCCGGGAGAGCGAGATCGTCGCGCTGGTGGAGGCCACCTACCGGTGGCACGCCGCCGGGGAGTCGGTCAACCCGCCGTCGTACTTCCTGCGCTTCCCGGACCGCCCGACCGCGCGGATCATCGCGCTGCCCGCCTCGCTCGGCGGCGATGTCCAGGTGGACGGGCTGAAGTGGATCTCCAGCTTCCCCGGCAACGTGGCCGCCGGCATCCCCCGGGCGTCGGCGGTGCTGATCCTCAATGACCCGCACGACCGGCTACCCGCTCGCCGTGCTGGAGAGCTCGATCATCAGCGCCACCCGCACCGCCGCCTCCGCGGCGCTGGCCGCCGACGCACTGACCCGCACCCGGGGCCGCCCGGCCCGGGTCGGGTTCATCGGCGCCGGGCTCATCGCCCGCTACGTTCACACCTACCTGACCGGTACCGGCTGGTCGTTCGACCGGATCGGCGTGCACGACCTGTCCCCCGACAGCGCCGCGGGCTTCCGCAGGTACCTGGAGCGGACGGGCACGGCTGGTCGGATCACGGTGCACGCCACCGCGGAGGAGCTGATCCGCTCCAGCGACCTGGTCGTCTTCGCCACCGTCGCCGCCCGTCCCCACGTCCACGAGGTGTCGTGGTTCGCCCACCACCCGGTGGTGCTGCACGTGTCGCTGCGCGATCTCGCGCCGGAGATCCTGCTCGGCGTGACGAACATCGTGGACGACGTCGAGCACTGCCTGAAGGCCGACACGTCTCCGCACCTGACCGAGCAGCTCACCGGGAACCGGGACTTCCTCACCGGCACCCTGACGGAGGTGATCGACGGTCGGGTCGCGGTGCCCGCCGACCGGATGGTGGTGTTCTCCCCGTTCGGCCTGGGTGTGCTCGACCTCGCCGTCGGCAAGTACGTCTACGACCAGGTGGTGTCCGCCGGCGAACTGCACGTGGTCGACGACTTCTTCCACGACCTGAGCCGGCACGGCTGACCAGGGGTGTGCGATGACCCGACCGCCGGAGAGGGCACCGGGACACCGATTCACCCGGCGCACGGGAGTGCGAGGTAGACGTGGCCACCCGGATCCTTCTCGTCGAAGACGACATCACCATCGGCGAGGTGCTGACGGCGAGCCTCCGCAGCCACGCCTACGACGTGATCTGGGAGCGGACGGGCGCGGCGGCACTGACGTGCGCAGCCGCCGGTGCCGTCGATCTCATCGTGCTGGATCTGGGCCTCCCCGACCTCGAGGGCACCGAGGTCTGCAGGCTGCTCCGGCGTGCCCAACCCGGCTGCGTCCTCGTCATCCTCACCGCACGGTCCGCCGAGATGGACGTCGTGGTCGGGTTGGACTCGGGTGCCGACGACTATCTGGTCAAACCCGTCCGGCTGGCCGAATTCCACGCCCGCCTGCGCGCCCACCTGCGCAGGAACGACGCCGCCACCGGGACCGCGCGGGAGGTCCGCCGATTCGGCGATCTCGTCGTCGACGTTCCACGACGTCGGGTCTCTGTGGCCGGACGCGAACTGCGCCTGCGTCCCAAGGAGTTCGACCTGCTGGCCCGTCTCGCGGCCGAGCCGGATGTCGCGCTCCGCCGCGAGACGCTGATGTCCGACGTGTGGGACGCGCATTGGTTCGGCTCGACGAAGACCCTCGACGTCCACGTGGCGGCACTGCGCAGGAGGATCGCGGAGATGGCCGCGGCGACCGCGGCCGAGGTTCCCGAGATCGTCACGCTCCGCGGCCACGGGTACCGGTTGGAACTCCCGGCGCCCGAGGCGCCGCGCACGCTGCCCTGAGCCGTGTCCTGTGGATCAACGCCGCAGCAGGGCAATGCGGAGATCCACGGGTGGGGTGGCTAGCGACCGTCGCCCACAGCGGCGGGCACATCACCCGCCGGCACCTGGCCTGCTGAGGCCGGGAGCAGGAGCGTGAACACCGGCGGTGACGGCCGGGTCAGCGTCAACCGACCGTTCTCGGCCTCGGCGAGGCGCCGCGCAAGTGCCAGGCCGATGCCGTGCGCGTGCATGGTCGCGGGGCGCCGGGCGAACAGGATGCGCTCCGGTTCGTGCACGCCGCGTCCTTGGTCGGAGACGTCGATCGCCACGGCGTCGGCGGTCTCGCGTACCCGCACGGCCACCGTGCCGCTGCCGTGCCTCGCGGCGTTGTCGACGAGCACGGCGAGCACCTGGCGGACGGCGGCGGCCGAGGCGCGTGCCATGGGCGCCCCCCGGTCGATCGTCAGGTCGAGGTCGCGGCCCTGCAGGGCCAGGCGTCCGCCCCACTCCGCAGACAATTCGTCGAGCAGCGCCACGAGGTCGAGCGGTTCTGCCCGCTCCGCCCGCTCACCGCGGGCGAGGGTGAGCAGCTCCTCGATGGTCGCCTCCAGGCGGTCCACGTCCACGAGGCTCTCGCCGATCGCGGAGCGGAGGTCCCCGTCCGGCCGTTCGAGCGCCGCTTCCAGGCGAAGCCGCACGCCCGCGAGCGGTGTGCGCAGCTGGTGCGAGGCGTCGGCGGAGAAGGCGCGCTCCCGCGCGAGCAGATCATCGAGACGGGCGGCCGTGCCGTCGAGGGCGGAGGCCACCGCATCGATCTCCGGTACCCCGCCCCTCCCGACACGGACGCTGAAATCGCCCTCACCGAGACGACGCGCCCCGACGGCCAGGTCCTCCAGCGGGCGCGCCAGCCGCCGGGCCTGCAGGCGCCCGACGAGCCAGGTCGCGGTCACCGCCAGTGCCGCAAGCGCGACCATCGCCGCCCACGTGAGGGCCACTTGCTGCTCGACTGCTCTGCGAGGCGAGGCAGCCTGCACCGCACCGATCACATCACCGTCGTGCGTGACGGGAACCGCCACAACCACGTTGCCGTCCTCCGTCCCGCCTCCCACGCGGCCGGCGAGGGCCTGAGCGACCTCGGGCTCCGGGCCGCCGGCCGGCGAACGGCCACCCAAGAGCACGCCGTCGGCGTCGTACACCGCCACGTCGATGGAGCCGTACCGGCCGACGTCACCGATCGGATCCTCGTCGTCGATGTCACCGGCTACGACGATCGCGACGGCGTCGGCCACGCTCCGCAGTTGGTTGCGCTCGGCCTGCAGGGCGTACTGGAGCACTGCCACCGCGAGCGGCACGCCGAACAGGGCGATGGCCAACGCGGAGGCGCAGACGGCGAGGCCGACGATTCGAGTGCGCACGGCCGACTCCGTTCCGCTCCGAGGGCGGTCACCAAGTCCGGTACGCCACCAGCATGCCGTGGTCCGCGACGCCTGTCATCGGGGTGTCCCTGGAGATGCGTTCAGCGATGCGGAGCAGCGCCGTCCGGAGGCGCGGAACCGATCGCACCGCGTTCGACCGGGAAGGGAAGGCCCCGTACCCCGGCACGGCAGCCACGTCGTAGATCCTGGTCTTGAAGATCGTGTCGGCCCCGGTCCTGTACGACATCCGGCGACGTCACCCGGCGCCGGACCGTGATCGATCCGTCCGCGTCGTCCACGGCCAGAGCCGCGTCCAGCCGATGCAGTACGACATCGAGATGGGAACGCTCCTCGCGATCGATGCCGAGGCAGGTGCGCACGAACGGTCAGTGACTCGCCCTCGGGACACGTACTCGTCCGGTCGTCGGTCGTCCACTGCATGGTCAGATAGCAGGTGTCACCTGCAGGCCCGGGCAGAACGGCGCGGTCATCGAGACGGTCCGCGTAGTTCACGAGGAGCCTTCTCAGCACGCTGTCCCGCGCGATGCGCTCGAACAGCGCGAAGCGGAGGTCCATCGCGATCCTCCACGGTCATTCCTGCGCCCGCGCCCATCGCGTAGGCGAACATGAGGACGCGAGGACCATCGTCTCGCAGTCCTCGGTCGGAGCTGTTCTGTCTGGACGTTACGCCGACGAGGGCAACCCGGACACCCGAGTGCGGCAAGACGACGGTAAACGTGTGGAGCGTCAGGTCCAGGGGTCGTAGACGAGTGTGCTGCGCAACAGCACGGGCAGTCGCCGTCCACACCAGATGGGGCACGCCCTCGGGCCGCTCGGGGCCGTACACCGCAACGACCGGACGTCCGTGATGAACGCCGAGACCGACGACAACACCAACCCCGTGCCGGACGAGACCGACTTCGCCAACCTCCTCTCGCTCTACGGCCGATGGTGACGGAGGTCGACCCGTACATGGTTCTACCGATACCGCGCGGAGTGGCGAGGGGCTACTACTGATCCTGCGGGAGGAGGCAACCATGGCGGTGAGCGCCGCGCCGACCGTCCGCGTGATGGAAGGTCGGTAGACGGGCAGTGCCGAGGGCAGGCTGGGCGCCTAACGGTCCCATCGACCGCGCCCACTCGATCGCCCGTAAGCTGGCGCGGCAGGCCCCCGGGCGTCGGTCCGTCGGCGCGCGCACTCAGGCACGCGTCCGGCCCGGGCGCGTGCTGTCACCGTGTCCCGTGGAGGCGTGCGGTATGATGATCGGCAGCTCGGCGGACGTCCCCGGTACCCACATGCGCAGCACGCTGGTGCTCCTGCTCGCGGCGCTGCTCGCCGGCTGCGCGGCCGCGCCGCCGGCATCGCGTGCACCGGGGGATGACCGGGTGCGGCGGTTCACCGCGGAGGTGTCCGGGGCCGGCGCCCTCCCCCACCTGCAGGCGTTGCAGCGGATCGCCGACGCGAACGGCGGCAACCGGGCCTCCCCGGGGCCGGGTTACGAGGCGAGCGTCGACTATGTGGCCGGGGTGCTCCGCGACGCCGGCTTCGACGTCAGCACCCCCACCTACCGGGTGCGCGTGGGTGGGCGGGGGGACGACCGGCAGGAGGTCGAGCTCCGGCAGGTGATTGCCCAGACCCGGACCGGGGACCCGGCAGAAGGTGGTGATGGCGGGTGCGCACCTGGACTCGGTGCCGGATGGCCCGGGGATCAACGACAACGGGTCCGGCGTCGCGGCGCTGCTGGAGATCGCCACCCGGCTCGGCGGCTCACCGCAGGTCGCCAACGCCGTCCGGTTCGCTTTCTGGGGATCGGAGGAGGAGGACCTCGACGGTTCCACCTCCTACGTACAGTCCCTCTCCGGCCCCGACCGCGACGGCCTCGTCCTCTACCTGAACCTCGACATGCTGGCGTCCCCAACGCCGGCTACTTCGTTCAGGGCGGCGAGGGCCGCAGGTCGTCGCAGACGGGTCCGCCCGGGTCCGCCGCCGTGGCGAAGGTGCTGACCGACCAGCTCGCGATGGCCGGCATTGCCGCCGAACCTGCCACCTTCGACGACGGGTCGGACTACGCCGCGTTCGTCGCCGCGGGCGTCCCGTCGGGTGGTGTCCTCACCGGCGACGAGGACGACAAGACCGTGCGCGAGGCGCGGAGCTGGGGAGGCCGGGCCGGCGAGGCCTACGACCACTGCTACCACAGCGCGTGCGACCGGCTCGACGACCTGGACCGCGCCGCGCTCGACCACAACACCGATGCGGTCGCCGGCACGCTTGCCCACTTCGCCATGTCGACCGACCCCCCTTCCTGTGTAACCCCGACGTCGGTGGGTTCCGCATTCGGACCGGCCGGGCGGGTGTGGCAGGGCGTGCCAACTCATGGGCTTCGTGCGGGGACGGGGGCGTCGACGGCGATCCGGGCGGGTTCGTCCGGCTCGGCGACACCCCGCCGATCGCGGGCGGTGGCGCGCCGCGCCGGGGCAGCCGCACGGTGAACACCGCGCCCACCTCGTTCACGACCGAGATCGCCCCGCCGAGCCGGTGGACGGCCTGGGCCACCAGGGCCAGGCCGACGCCGCGGCCCATCGGGCGGTCCGTCTTCTTGGTCGTCCAGCCGCGGTCGAACGCGTGCGCGGCCGCGTCGGGGCCCAGCCCGGGGCCGCTGTCCGCGACGGCGAGCTCCAGCTCCTCCACCCCGTCGACGGTGAGGACGCCGGCCTCCAGCCGGACCCACCGCGGCGCCGGGGCCTCGGCGGCGGCGTCGACGGCGTTGTCGAGCAGGTTGCCGACGATCGTCACGAGGTCCCGCGGGTCGGCCACCCCGGCCGGCACCTCCAGGTCGTCGTCCACCCGCAGCTCGACGCCGCGCTCGCTCGCCTCCGCGGCCTTGCCGAGCACCAGCGCCGCCAGCTCGGGCTCCCCGACCGCCCCGACGACGATGTCCGTGAGGTGCTGCGCGACGGCCAGCTCGGTCGCGGCGAACCGGAGCGCCTCGTCGGCCCGGCCCAGCTCGATCAGGGAGATCACGGTCTGCAGCTGGTTCGCCGACTCGTGGGCCTGCGCGGAGAGCGCCTCGGCGAACCCGCGGATCGTCTTGAGCTCGCTGACCAGCGCGCGCAGCTCGGTGTGGTCGCGCAACGTGACCACGGTGCCCAGGTGCTGCCCGGCCCAGCGGGCGGTGGCCTGGTTGACCACGACGACCCGGTCGTCGGTCAGGAAGATCTCGTCGCCGCGCTCCGTGCCGGCCGCGAGGGCCGTCCCGAGCGCAGGCGGGAGCCCCAGCTCGTCGACGCGGCGGCCGACCGCGTCGTCGGGCAGCGACAGCAGACGCCGGGCCTCGTCGTTGACCAGCTGCAACCGGCCGGCCCGGTCGAGCAGCAACAGGCCTTCCCGGACCGCGTGCAGCACCGCGTCGTAGTACTCGTACATCCGGCTCAGCTCGGCCGGCCCGAGATCGTGCGTCGAGCGCCGCAGCCAGCGGCTGGCCAGCCACGACCCGGCGCCCGCCACCAGCAGTGCGGCGGCCGTGGTGCCGGCGAGCAGGGGCAGCTGGCGGGTCATCTCGGCGCTGACGTGGTTGATCGTCCGGCCGACCGCCACGAGGCCGGCGACCCGCCCGGCGACGACGACCGGGACCACCGCGCGCACCGAGGGCCCGAGGGTGCCGGTGAACGTCTCGACGACGGTCCCGCCGGCCACCGCCGGCGCGATCGTGCCGCGGAACCGCCCGCCGATCTGCGCGGGATCGGGATGGGTGTACCGGATGCCGTCGGGCGTCATGACCACGACGAAGTCGGTGCCGGTGTCCCGCTGGACCTGCTCCGCGAGCGGTTGGAGCACCGAGGTCGGGTCGGGCGCGGAGAGGCCCGACACGACGACGGGGGCCGCGGCCAGGGTGTGGGCGATGCCGAGCACCTCGTCCTGCGCCGCGTCGGAGTTGGCCGTCGACGCGTTGGAGAAGGCGGCGAGCCCGGTGCCGAGCAGCACGACCAGGATCACCGCGGCCTGGAAGGCGAACAGCTGGGTGGCGAGGCTCCAGGAACGCGGCCCGTGGGCCCATCGACGCGACGCGCGGGAGCGCCGCCGGTCGTCGTCGCCCACGTCGCCTCCCACCGGGCCCGATGCTGCGAAAGTGGCTTTCGCTACATCTACCGCACCGAAAGCCACTTTGGCTGCATCCACCCCTCAGCGCAGGTCGGCCGGACGGTGGTGGTCGGGGTCGGGCAGGTACCGGTACTCGAGCTCCGGACGGCCGCTGCCGCCGCCGTAGCGCGCCTGTCTGCGGGCGAGGCCGGCGTCGACGAGGTACTCGAGGTAGCGGCGGGTCGTCACCCTCGACATCCCCAGCTCCCGGGCGATCTCCGCCGCGGACCGGGCGCCGACCTCGTCCTCGGCCTCCGGGTGGGCGCCCCGCGCGTCGCGTTCCAGGGCGGTGCGCAGGCTCGTGACGACCGTCTGCAACGACTCGCGGCTGATCCCCTTCGGCAGGCCCGCGCTCTCGGCGGTCTCGCGCAGCGCGCCGAAGAGGTTGTCGATCTCGCCCTGGGCGACGGGCAGGCCCTGCTCGGCCAGCGACGCCCGGTAGGCGGCGTACCGGTCGAGCTTCTGGCGCACGGCGGCCGAGGTGAAGGGTTTGACCAGGTACTGCGTCACCCCGAACGACACCGCGGCCTGCACGACCGACAGGTCCCGGGCTCGGGTGGTGGCGACGACGTCCACGGTCAGGCCCGCGGCCCGCAGCCGGCGCAGCACCTCCAGCCCGGACATGTCAGGGAGGTAGATGTCGAGCAGCACGAGATCCACACCGCCGGCGACGACGCGCCGCAGCGCGTCGGCGCCGGTGCCGACGTGGCCCGCCACGCCGAACCCGGGCATCCGCCCGACGTGCAGCACGAGCGCCTCGGCTGCGGCGGGTTCGTCCTCCACGATCAGGACGCGGATGACCGGGTTCTGCGTCGACACCGGGACAGACCCTGCCCGGCCGGGCGGCGCGAGCGCAACGCCCGTGGGTCAGAGCGGCTTGGCCTCCACCCGCGGGTAGTCCGGGCGCCACATGGCCCGGCGGACCTGCTCGATCGGGTTGTCGAGCGGGGTCTGGGCCAGGCCCTCGGCCTCCGCGGCCTGCGCGACGGCGATGGCGACGGCAGCCGACACCGGGCGCAGGTCGGACACCGGCGGCAGCAGCGGCGCACCCGGGCGGGTGGCATCCGAGAGCTGAGCGACGGCATCGGCCGCGGCGGCGATCATGCCGTCGGTGATCCGCGACGCCCGCGCCGCGGTCACCCCCAGCCCCAACCCCGGGAACACCAGCGCGTTGTTGGCCTGCGCGATCCGGTAGGTGACCCCGGCGTGCTCGACCGGGGCGAACGGGCTTCCCGTGGCCACCAGTGCACGGCCGTCGGTCCAGGTGAGCACGTCCGCGGGCAGCGCCTCGGCCTTCGAGGTCGGGTTGGACAGCGGCATGATGATCGGCCGGGCGGTGTGTGCGGCCATGTCGCGCACGATCTGCTCGGTGAACGCACCCGCCTGCGTCGAGGTGCCGATCAGCATCGTCGGCTTCACCTCGCGGACGACGTCGGCCAGCCCCGGCCGGCCACCCGGTGCCCCCCAGCCCTTCACCTCGTCCCACGGGCGGGCATAGGGCTGCTGGAAGTCGAGCAGGTGCTCGCGCCGGTCGTCGCCGAGGACCCCGTTGCGCCCCATCGCCCAGAACCGCCGCGTCGCCTCCTCACGCGACAGGCCCTCGCGGACCATCTGGTCGCGCATCATGTCCGCGATACCCAGCCCGGCGGTGCCCGCCCCGTGGATCACCACCCGCTGATCGCGCATCCGCCCACCCGCCGCACGGACCCCGGCGAACGCGGCGGCCAGCACGACCGCCGCGGTGCCCTGCATGTCGTCGTTGAACGTGCACACCCGGTCCGCGTACCGGTCCAGGATCCGCCGCGCGTTGGAGGCCCCGAAGTCCTCCCAGTGCAGCATCGCGTGCGGGAACAACCTCTGACACGCGCTCACGTAGGCGTCGATCAACTCGTCGTAGCGGGCGTCGCGGACCCGGGCGTGCCGCTCCCCCAGGTACATCTCGTCGTTGAGCAACCGCAGGTTGTCCGTGCCCACGTCCAGCACCACCGGCAGCACCCGCGACGGGTGGATCCCGGCCGCCGCGGTGTACACCGCGAGCTTGCCGACCGAGATCTCGATGCCGCCCACGCCCTGGTCACCGATGCCCAGGATGCCCTCGGAGTCCGTGGCCACCAGCAGGTCGACGTCGTCCGCCCCGAGGCCGGTGTTGCGCAGCGCCAGCTCGACGTCCTCGGGGTGGTCGACCGACAGGTAGATCCCGCGCGGGCGGCGGAACTCGATGGAGAACTGTTCGATCGCCAACCCCACCGTCGGGGTGTACACGATCGGCAGGATCTCCTCGATGTGCTCGCTCAGCAGCTTGTAGAACAGCACCTCGTTGCGGTTGCGCAGGTTGGTCAGATACACCCACTTCGCCAGATCGTCCGACGCTCGGCGGAACTGCGCATAGGACCGGCGCAACTGCCCGTCCAGCGTCGACACCCCCGAGGGCAGCAGCCCGGTCAACCCCAGCTCCCGGCGCTCGGCCGGCGTGAACGCCGTCCCCCGATTGATCATCGGCGTGGCCAGCACGGAGATCCCGCGCGCCGAGATGCGGGCGGTGTAGTCACCGTCGTCGGTCCGGACCAGTTCGTAGTTTCCCAGTGGCATCTGCGGGCTCTCCGTCGTCTTCTCGGGCTTGTCGGAACATGGTGGCGGGGCGGGGGACCACCGCCGGATGGTCCCCCGCCCCGGGGTCGCGACTGTTAGCGCGCTGCGCCGACCGGCGTGGGCTCGGCCGCCTGCTCCGCCGGGCGCTCGTGACCCGGCAACGAGCGCTCGGCCAGCTTCGGCGCCTCGGTCGTCGTCGATCATGGTGGCCTCGTCGAACGGGTCGCCGCCGTCGAGCACCAGCTTGGCCCGGTCGCGGTCGAACTCGCCGACCCACCTGCCGATCAGCAGCGTGGCCACGGCGTTGCCCGAGAAGTTGGTCAGCGCGCGGGCCTCGGACATGAACCGGTCGATCCCGACGATCAGGCCGACGCCGTCGACCAGGTCCGGCCGGTGCGCCTGCAGGCCGCCCGCCAGGGTCGCGAGGCCGGCACCGGTGACGCCGGCGGCACCCTTCGAGGCGATCATCATGAACAGCAGCAGCGAGATCTGCTGGGCCACCGACAGCGGGCTGCCCATGGCGGACGCGATGAACAGCGACGCCATCGTCAGGTAGATGGCGGTGCCGTCGAGGTTGAACGAGTAGCCGGTGGGCACGGTGATGCCGACGACGGGCCGCGAGACGCCCATGTGCTCGAGCTTGGCGATGAGGCGCGGCAGGGCCGACTCCGACGAGGAGGTCGAGACGATGAGCAGGTACTCCCGGCCCAGGTACCTCATCAGCTTGAAGATCGACAGACCGGTGACGGCGCGGAGCAGCGTGCCGAGCACGAGCACGACGAACAGGAAGCAGGTGATGTAGAAGCCGAGCATGATCTGGCCGAGGGCGGCCAGTGCGGTCCAGCCGGTCTCGCCGACGACCGCGGCGATCGCGCCGAACGCGCCGATCGGGGCTGCCCACATGATCATCGAGAGGATCCGGAAGACCACGCGCTCGAAGTGCTTGATCCCGCGGAGCACGGCCTGGCCGGAGCTGCCCAGGCTCTGGACGGCGAACCCGACGAGCAGCGCGACGAACAGGGTCGACAGCACGGACTCACCGGTCAGCGGCGAGACGAGCGTGGTCGGGATGATGCCCAGCAGGAACTCGGCGGTGGTCTGCGCCTCGCCGGTCGCCGCCTTCTCCGCGGCGGCCCGG
>CAWADQ010000073.1:0-163825 GCA_963780835.1 uncultured Actinomycetota bacterium
CCCGCTGATTCCGGCCGAGCGCACCCCGGCGGCGGGGCGCGCTCGGCCGGAGTGGATCAGGACTCGCGCGGCTTGATCTCTCCCATGGGGCCCCAGTCGTCCTGCTCGATCGTGGTGTTGATGATCTTCGGCTGGGCGGAGACGAGGTCGGGGGCCACCTCGACGAAGTTCTTGAACGCGGCGGAGCTCACGTGCGCCACGGCGGCGTCCTGGTCGCGGAAGCCCTCGACGCAGACCCACTCGTTGGGGTCGTCGACGGTGCGGTGCCACGTGTAGAAGAGGCTGCCCTCCTCGGAGTTGACGTCGCGGGCGTACTGCGTGGCGAGGGCCTCCCACTCGTCGGCCTTCTCGGGACGCACCGGGAACTTGACGACGATGAAGATCATGGAAAGCGGTCCTTTCTCACGGACAGGGCGGGCGTGCGGACGTTACCGCGGATCTTGCGCGGCAGCAGTCGCACTGTGCGACACCTCCGCGGCGGCTCCGGGGTGGCGGATCACGCGTTCCGCAGCCCCTGTGATGCACAACTCGTCCCCGGAGCCGATCCCTACCCGGCCGTACCCGCCCTCCCGCTTCCGTTGCGCTCGGGCCCGTCGAGTTCGGGCTCGTCGAGCCGGGCGCAGCGAGTCGGGCGCAGCGAGGTCGGGCGCAGCGAGTTCGGGCGCGGTGAATTCGGGCGCGGCGAGTTCGGACGGGCCGGCCGGTCCGCGCTTCGGTCGCCCGGCGGCTCGCCCCGTCCGCGGTCGACGGCGCCCCGGCACCGGGGCCGAACGCCTGCGCGATGCCCGACAGCGCCGAGGTCACCTCGCTCGGGATCACCCAGAACGTGTTCCCCTGGCCCCGGGCGAGCTCCGGCAGCGTCTGCAGGTACTGGTAGGCCAGCACCTTCGGGTCGAGGTCGTTGCGGTGCACCGCGGTGAAGACCTGGTCGATGCTGCGGGCCTGGCCCTCGGCGCGCAGGATCGCGGCCGCCCGCTCCCCCTCGGCGCGCAGGATGGCGCCCTGCTTGTCACCCTCGGCGGTGAGGATCTGGCTCGCCCGCGCGCCCTCGGCCGTCAGGATCGACGCGCGCTTGTCGCGCTCGGCGCGCATCTGCTTCTCCATCGCGTCCTTGATGCTCTTGGGCGGGTCGACGGCCTTGATCTCCACCCGGTTCACCCGAAGCCCCCACTTGCCGGTGGCCTCGTCGAGGACCTCGCGCAGCCGACTGTTGATCTCGTCACGGGAGGTGAGGGTCCGCTCGAGGTCCATCGACCCGACGACGTTGCGCAGGGTGGTGACCGTGAGCTGCTCGACGGCCTGCAGGTAGCTGGCGATCTCGTAGGCGGCCGAGCGGGGGTCGGTGACCTGGAAGTAGAGCACCGTGTCGATCTCGACGACCAGGTTGTCCTCGGTGATCACCGGCCGCGGCGCGAAGGTCACCACCTGCTCGCGCAGGTCGATCGCCGGGTAGACGCGGTCCACGAACGGCACGACGATATTCAGCCCGGGGGTGAGCGTTCGTTGGTACCGGCCGAGCCGCTCGACGTTGCGGGCCCGCGCCTGCGGCACGATCCGCACGGCCTTCACCAGCACC
Organism: uncultured Actinomycetota bacterium; assembly: GCA_963780835.1. Taxonomy (GTDB): domain Bacteria; phylum Actinomycetota; class Actinomycetes; order Mycobacteriales; family Pseudonocardiaceae; genus Pseudonocardia. The sequence continues at coordinate 1,577 of CAWADQ010000073.1, forward strand.
GCCACCACGAACAGCACGAGGACGAGCGCGACGATCAGCAGCGGTTCCATGACCTTTACTCCTGGGGATAGACGAGCGCGGTGGCGCCGCGGATGGCCATGACGGAGACCGTCGCCCCGGCCGGGATGACGTACGCGGGGTCGTGCGGGTCGCACGGCCGCGCGCTCCACTCCTCGCCGTCGATCCGCACGGTGCCGCCCTGGCTGCTGACCTCGCGCACCACCTGGGCGGTCCGCCCGACCAGCGCGTCGACGCCGAACTTCTGCACCGGTGCGGCGTGCAGGTGCCGCAGCACCACGGGCCGCACGAGCCAGATGCCGGTCGCCGCGCCCGCGCCGAACACCAGCAGCTGCACCGGCAGCGGCGCGCCGAGGGCGGCCGCCGCCGCGGTGACCGCCGCGGCCCCGCCGAGCAGCCCGAGTGCGGCGCTCAGGGTGAACAGCTCGGCGACGCCGAGTACGGCGGCGAGCAGCAACCAGACCAGCCAGACGTCCATCTCGACCGGACCTCCGTCGAACGGGGCGGGTGTGCCCCGTACCTCCACGTTAGGCCCGGTTCGACGGGCGTGCGCACCGACTTGAGCTTGGTTTGATTGCGGGCTCAGCCGGTGCGGGGCACGGCCCGGCCGGCCGAGGCGGCGCCGGCCACGCCGAGCAGCACGATCGCCGCGAGGACGACCAGCAGGGGGGCGGTCCACCCCCCGGTCGCCTCGTGCACCGCACCCACCACCGTCGGCCCGGACGCCGCGACGACGTAGCCGCCGCCCTGCACCAGCGCGGAGATCCGGCGGTTGTCGGCCAGGTCCCGGGCCGCCCGCACGACCAGCGAGAAGACCGCCACGAGGCCGCCGCCCTGGGCCGCCCCGCCCACGGCACACCACACCGGCCACAGCGACGGCGCCAGCAGCAGACCGAGCGGCAGCGTCGCCCACGCCACGGCGACGATCAGCACCACCCCGCGCGGACCGGGCAGCACCCGCAGCAGCACCGGCACGCCGAACGCGCCGACCAGGGCCGCGATCTGGAAGATCGACGCGCTCAGACCGGCGGCGCCGGGGGCCATCCCGAGCTCGTCGCGCAGCAGCAGCGGCAGCCAGGCCGTGACGCCGTAGTACGCGAAGGCCTGCCCGGAGAACGCGGCCGTCAGCAGCCACACCTTCGGTCGGCGCCACCAGGCGCGGTCGTCCCCGCCGTCCGTGGTCGTATCGCCGGTGTGGCCGGCCGCGGCCGCCGTCTCGCGGATCGGTCCGCGGGTGGCGTACGCCCAGAGGGCCAGGGCCGCCAGCACCAGCACGCCCCACGACGCCACCGCCGTCCGCCAGCCCAGCGCCGAGGCGAGCGGTACCGTCAGCGAGAGGGTCAGCATCGAGCCGACGTTCAACGCGGCGGTGTAGCCCCCCAGGACCGGACCCGCGCGACGCGGCAGGTCGCGGGCGATCACCACCGGGACCGCCACGTTGCCGACCGTGATCGCGATGCCGATGAGCAGCGTGCCCGCCAGCGCCGAGGGGAGCCCGTCGACGGACCGCAGCAGCATGCCTGCGAGGAGCACGACCAGCGAGATCGACACCCCGCGCCCGAGCCCGAAGCGCGCCAGCAACGCCGAGGCCGCCGGGGTGGCCAGGCCGAAGCACAGCACGGGCAGACCGGTGAGCAGCCCGGCCGTCGTGGCGCTGATGCCGAGGTCGGCGCTGATCGTGTCCAGCACCGGGGAGACGGCGACGATCGGCCCGCGCAGGTTGACGCCGAGCAGCAGGATCGCCGCAACGACCAGGAACGGTGGCACGGTGGGCCGGTCACCCGCGGCGCGGGAGGCGCGGGAGCGCGGGCGGGTGAGGGTCACGTGTTTTCATCCTCCCCGCCGTCGGGGAGGAACGCATGTTCTGGTGACGGGTCGGACAGGCCGGCCGATGACGGAGCCCTACCGGCACGCGAGCGTGACGTGATGGTCGCGGCACCGCACGCCGTCCCCGGACGGAGGATGACCGGGCCGGCCCTGCCGGGCGGGGCTGCGCCGGGCGAGACTGGCAGCGGCGCACTCGGCACCCGTCCCGACGGAAGGATTCATGCCCGCCCCCGAGCTCGACCCCGCCGCGGTGCCCGACGCCGGTCCCGATCGCCTGGACGGCTACGCCGACCTGCGCTCCTACGCCCCGATCGGCGACACCCGGACCGTCGCGCTCGTCGCCCTCGACGGCCGGATCGACTGGTGGCCGATCCCCGACCTCGACTCCTGCCCCACGTTCGCCGCGATCCTCGACGCCCCCAACGGCGGCCGGCTCGAGCTCGCCCCCGCCGAGCCCGCGCGCACCGTGCGGCGCTACCTGCCGGGCACGAACGTCCTCGAGACCACGCACGTCACGGCGTCCGGGACGGTCCGGGTCGTCGACGCGCTGAACCTCGGCGGCGCCGGGCGGCTGCCCTGGACGGAGCTCGCCCGCCGCGTCGAGGGGGTCGCGGGCCGGGTCCCGATGCGGTTCGCGGTCGCCCCCGGCACCTGCCTGAACTCGGCGTCGCCCTGGGCGCACGACACCGTGCACGGCACCGTCCTGCGCGTCCACGACGTGACGCTCGCGGTGCGGCTGCTCGGCGAGGTCGAGACCGAGGTGACGGACCAGGCCGTCCACGGCACCTTCCGCACCGCCCCCGGTTCCCGGCACCTCGTGGGGGTGACGGCGTCGCAGTCCGAGCCGCTGCACCTGTCCACCCCGCGCGAGGTCGACGCGCGGCTGGACCGCACGGTGGCGGCCTGGCAGCAGTGGTCCGGCCAGTTCCGCGCCCCCGGACCGTGGGCGGACGACGTCGCACGCAGCGCGCTGCTGCTCAAGCTCCTGCTGCACGCCCCGAGCGGCTCGATCGCCGCCGCGGCGACGACGTCACTGCCGGAGAGCCGCCCGGATCACGGACAGAGCGGCGGCAAGAACTGGGACTACCGCCTCGCCTGGATCCGCGACGCCGCCTACACACTGAAGGCGCTGTTCCGGTTCGGGCTCCGCGAGGAGACCCAGACGGCGATCAGCTGGCTGCTGCACACGATCCACCGGCACGGGCCCGAGATGCAGGTGTTCTACCGCCTCGACGGCGAGCTGCCCGCCCCGCCGGAGTTCCCCGAGGTCCCCGGCTGGCGCGGGATCGGACCGGTCGTGGTCGGGAACGCGGCGGTCGACCAGCTGCAGCTGTCGGTGTTCGGTGACGTGTTCGACATGGTCCGGCTCTACGTCGACCACGGGCACGTCCTCGACGCCGGCACGGGCCGCCTGCTGGCCGGGATGGCGGACCAGGCGTGCGACGTGTGGCGCCACCGCGACGCCGGGCTGTGGGAGCTCCCGCGCCAGGAGCACTACACGTCGTCCAAGCTCAGCTGCTGGCAGGCCCTGCGGTGCGCCTACCACCTGGCGCGGATGGGGCAGATCCCCGGCGACGCCGCCCGGTGGGCGAGCGAGGCGGAGCGGATCGCGCGCTGGGTGCACGAGCACTGCTGGTCCGACAGCCGCGGCGCGTTCACCTGGTACCCGGGCACGGACGAGCTGGACACCTCGATCCTCCTGCACGCCGGCAGCGGCTTCGACGTGGGCCCGCGCATGTCGTCGACGATCGACGCGCTGCGCGCCGAGCTCGGCGCCGGCCCGCTGCTGTACCGCTACACGGGCGCGGCGAAGGAGGAGGCCGCGTTCGTCGCGCCGTCGTTCTGGGCGGTGTCGGCGCTGCACGCGGTGGGCCGCACCGTGCAGGCCCGGACGCTGATGGACGAGCTGGTGCCGCTGGCCAACGACGTCGGCGTGCTCGCCGAGATGATCGACCCGGCGGACGGCGCGTTCCTGGGCAACCTGCCGCAGGGCCTGAGCCATCTCGCGCTGATCGGGGCGGCGCTGGACCTCGAGGAGGAGCCGCAGGTGGTCCGCGAGGCCCGGGACCGTGACGGCTGACCCCGGTCGCACCCTGTTCGCGCCGCCGCGGCGCCGGTCGCACCGCGTCCCGATCGCGGGCGGCAACCGGACCCGGCGGTTATCGTGGCCGGGACGCCCTGCCCGTCCGGGAAGGACCTGCATGCACTTCCCGACCGTCGACCCGGAGCTGGGCGACCCGGTCCGCACCATCGGTGCGCGCACCTTCGACTTCTCCCGGCAGGTCGCGGTGATGGGGATCGTCAACCGCACCGTCGACTCCTTCTACGACCGCGGCGCGACGTTCGCGCTGGAAAAGGCCGTCGCCGCCGCGCTGCAGGCCGTCGCGCACGGCGCCGACTGGGTCGACGTCGGCGCGGTCCCGTTCTCCCCGATCGCGGAGAAGGTGGACGAGCGCGCCGAGCTCGACCGGCTCCTGCCCGTCGTCGAGGCTGTCCGGGCCGGAACGGACGCGGTGATCTCCGTCGACACCTTCCGTGCCGAGGTGGCCCGCCACGCCCTGCGGGCAGGCGCGGACGCCGTCAACGACACCTCCGGGCTGCACGACCCGCAGATGGCGCGGGTGGTGGCCGACGCCGGAGCTACGCTCGTCGTCACCCACAGCCGGGCCGCTCCGGGGCAGCGACTCGCGCGGCCGCACTACGACGACGTGGTCGCCGACGTCGCGGCGTACCTGCTGGACCGGGCCGGGCGGGCCATCGCGGCGGGCGTCGGGAAGGACCGGATCGTCATCGACCCCGGCCACGACCTCAACAAGAACACGCTGCACTCCCTCGAACTGACCCGGCGGATGGGCGAGCTCGCGACGCTCGGGTTCCCGCTGCTCGCGTCGGTGTCGAACAAGGACTTCGTGCAGGAGACCCTCGACCTCCCGCGCGGCGAGGTGACCGAGGGCACGCTCGCCGCCGTCGTGCTGTGCGTGCTGGCCGGGGCTCGGATCGTCCGGGTGCACGACGTCCGGGCGGTCCGGCGGGCACTCTCGGTGACCGAGGCCGTGCTCGGCTGGCGCGCTCCCGCGGTGCTCCGGCACAACGTGTGACCGGCCCGTCCGCGGGAAACAGGAGACGAGCGGCACGTCGGGGAACCGGGGGACGGCCGCTCGCGTGGTATCCACGGGGACATGTCACCGGCCAGGAAAGGCAGTTCATGAGCGGCAACGCCACCCAGCGCTACGCGAACGCGACGGTGCTGTCCGTCTGCGGGGTGGACGCCCCGCACGTCGTCACCTCCGTCGAGCTCGACGAGCGGCTCGCCGCGACCTACCGGCGGGTCGGGCTGCGCCCCGGGCTGCTGGAGAACCTGGCCGGCATCACGGAGCGCCGCTGGTGGCCGCGCGACGTGGGCTTCGTCGACGCCGCGGCCATGGCCGGCGCGAAGGCGCTCGCCGAGGCGGGGGTCGACCCCGCACGGGTCGGGCTGCTCGTCGACAGCTCGGTGAGCCGCGCGCACCTCGAACCGTCGGCCGCCGTCGCCGTGCACCACGCGCTCGGCCTGCCACCGATGTGCATGAACTTCGACGTGGCCAACGCCTGCCTCGGGTTCCTCAACGGCATGCAGCTCGCCGCCATGATGATCGACGCGGGCCGGATCGACTACGCGCTGGTCGTCGACGGGGAGGGCGCGCGGGAGGTCCACGAGAACACCCTGGAGCGCCTCGCCCACCCGGACGCGACCCGCGAGGACGTGCTCAGCCAGTTCGCGACGCTGACGCTCGGGTCGGGCGCCGCCGCGATGGTGCTGGGCCGGGCCGACGAGCACCCGGAGGGGCACCGGCTCGTCGGCAGCGTGCTGCGCGCCGCGACCGAGCATCACGGGCTGTGCATCGGCGACATGAACGGCATGAGCACCGACGCCAAGGCCCTGCTCGACGCCGGGATGGCGATCTCGGAAGCCCTGTGGACCGACGCTCGGGCCGAGTTCGACTGGGCGGACATGGACCGCTACGTCGCCCACCAGGTCTCCCAGGTGCACACGGCGACGATGTGCCGCACGATCGGGATCGACTCCGACCGGGTGCCGCGGTCGTTCCCGCTGCGCGGCAACATGGGGCCGGCGTCGATCCCGTTCACGCTGGCGACGCAGGTCGACTCCCTGCAGACCGGCGACCGGGTGCTGCTCATGGGGGTGGGCTCGGGCCTCAACGCGTGCTGCACCGAGCTGGAGTGGTGACGCGCGCCGCGCTCCCCCCGCCTGGGCTTCCCGGCCTGGATCCCGCCTGGTCGCGGCTGGTCACCGACGCCCGCGGGCACTCGTGGCACGTGCTCGACCACGGGCGCGCGGTGCACGGCACGCTGGTGTGCGTCCACGGCAACCCGACGTGGTCGTACCTGTGGCGGCGGTTCGTCGCGGCCGCGCCGCCGGGCTGGCGGGTGGTGGCCGTCGACCAACTCGGCATGGGGTTCTCGCAGCGGGGCCCGGCGCGAACGCTCGCGGACCGTGTCGACGACCTGGACGCCGTGCTCGCGGCGCTCGACGTCACCGGCCCGGTCGTGACCGCGGGGCACGACTGGGGCGGTGCGGTGTCGCTGGGCTGGGCGGTGCGTCACCGCGACCGGCTCCTTGCGGTCGTGCTGGCCAACACGGCGGTGCACCAGCCGGCCGGTGCCGCCGCGCCGCCGCTCATCCGGCTGGCCCGGACGCCCGCGCTGCGGCACGCGGTGTGCGGGACGACGCCGATGTTCGTGCGGGCCACCACGGCGCTGTCGCGGCCTGCGCTGCCGGAGGCGGTCCGCGACGCGTACGCCGCGCCGTACGCGACGGCGGATCGGCGGCGGGCGGTCGAGGAGTTCGTCGCGGACATCCCGCTCGAGCCGGCTCACGTCAGCGCCGCGACGCTCGACGAGATCGCCGAGGAGGTCCGCAAGCTCGACGACGTGCCGGCGCTGCTGCTGTGGGGGCCGCGCGACCCGGTGTTCTCCGACCGCTACCTGCGCGACCTGCGCGCGCGGCTGCCGCACGCGGACGTCCATCGCTACGAGCGGGCGTCGCATCTCGTGGTGGAGGACGCGCCGGAGGCGGCCACCGACGCGTGGGCCTGGATCGGGGAGCACGTCCCCGACCGGCATCGCGGGTCCGACGACGCCGACTCGCATGGGCAAACGTGCCGACTCGCGGCGGCGAACGTGCCGACTCGCGCGCAGGTCCAGAAGACGGCATCGGACGGCGCACCTCGACCTGTGGACCGCGCTCGAGTCCCGCGTCGGCGACCCCTCCCCCGCCGTGGTGGAGCCAGGCAGGGGCCGGTCGATCTCGTGGGAGCTGCTCGTCCGGCGGGTGCACGAGCTGGCCGCCGGGCTCGCGGGGCACGGGGTGGCCCCCGGCGACCGGGTCGCGCTGCTCGTCCCGCCCGGCGCCGACCTGACCGCCGCCGCGCACGCCTGCTGGCGGGCCGGGGCGTCCGTCGTGGTGGCCGACCCCGGGCTGGGTGCCGCCGGGCTCGCGCGGGCCCTGCGCGGCGCGCACCCCGCGCACGTCGTCGGTGCCTTTCCCGGCCTCGTGCTGGCGGCCGCCCTGGGGATCCCGGGCAGCCGGATCGCGGCCGGGGCGGTCCCGCCGGGGCTGCGGCGGGTCCTCGGCTCGCCGGTCGGGCTGGCGGCGCTCGCCCGGCGGGGACGGGCACTGCTGGACGGTGGCGCGGCACTCCCGGTCGAGGCCGGGCCGGACGACGAGGCCGCGGTCCTGTTCACCTCCGGCGCCACCGGTCCGGCGAAGGGCGTGGTCTACCGGCACCGGCAGGCGCGGGCGCAGCTCGCGGCCCTGCGCGCGGCGTACGGGATCACCCGGGACGACCGGCTCGTCGCCGCCTTCCCCCCGTTCGCGCTCTACGGCCCGGCGCTCGGAATCCCGTCGGCCGTGCCGCGGGCGCGGAAGCCGGGCGCCCTCACCGCCGCGGCGCTGGCGCGCGCCGTCGCCGCCGTCGACGCGACGATCGTCTTCGCCTCCCCCGCCGCGCTCCGCACCGTCGTCGCCACCGCCGCCGGGCTCGACGCCACTCAGCGCGGCGCCCTGGCCGGGGTCCGCCGGGTCGTCTCGGCCGGCGCACCGGTGCCCGCGGCGCTGCTGCACGCGCTGCGCGGCGTGCTCCCGAACGCCGCAGCGCACACGCCGTACGGGATGACCGAGGCGTTGCCGGTGACCGACGTCGCGCTGACCGAGATCGACGCCGCCGGGCCCGGCAACGGGGTGTGCGTCGGCCGGCCCCTGCCCGGGGTCGACGTCGCGGTGATCCCGCTGACCACCGACGGGGAGCCCACCCGTGAGCCCGGTGTCACCGGCGAGATCAGCATCGCCGCCCCGCACGTCAAGGACCGCTACGACCAGCTGTGGGCGGTCCAGCGGCGCAGCGCGCGCGAGGCGGGCCGGCACCGCACCGGGGACGTCGGGCACCTCGACGCCGAGGGCCGGCTGTGGGTGGAGGGCCGGCTGGTCCACGTGGTCGACACGGCAGCGGGCCCGGTGACGCCGGTCGGGATCGAGCAACGGGTCGAGGCGGTCGACGGCATCGCGTCGGCGGCGGTCGTCGGGGTCGGGCCGGCGGGGACGCAACAGGTGGTGGTGGTCGTGGTCGCCGAGCCGGGGATCGCGGTCCGGCGCGCCGGGGCACCGCTGCTGGCCGTCGCTCCGCTGACGAGCGCGGTCCGCGCCGTCGCGGGGGTCTCGGTGGCGGCGGTGCTGGTCGCCGACGCCCTGCCCGTCGACATCCGGCACGCGGCGAAGGTCGACCGCACGCGGGTGGCGGCGTGGGCGGGCCGGGTGCTGGCGGGCGAGCGAGCGGGGCGGCGCCCGTGACCGGCGCCCGCGCACATCGCGGCGCACCCGTGCACACGCCCGCCGCCCGTGCACACCGCGACGCGCCCGTGCACATCGCCCGCGCTATGCACGAGCCCGGCGGGGTGTGCACCGGCGGGAATGGGGCGGACGAGCCGAGCCGTCGCGCCGCGAACGGGTCGACGCCGTGAGAGTGCTCGTGACCGGGGCGCGCGGGATGCTCGGCAGTGCCGTCGCGCTAGCGCTCGCCGCCCGGGGCGACGACGTCACCGTGCTGCAGCGGCGGCCGTCCGGGCTTCCCCTCCGCGAGGTGCGCGCCGACCTGGGCGACCCCGACGCACCCCTGGACGCGGCGCTCACCGGGCAGGACGCCGTCGTGCACCTCGCCGCGAAGGTCGACGTGGTCGGGCCGTGGCGGGACTACGCGCGGACGAACGTCGCGGGCACCGGGCACCTGCTCGCCGCCGCGCGGGCCGCCGGGGTGGCCCGGTTCGTGCACGTGTCGTCGCCGTCGGTGGCGAACGCGGGCGAGGCCCTGATCGGCGCGGGAGCCGGCCCGGCGGACCCCGGCGGGGCCCGCGGCCACTACGCCCGCAGCAAGGCGCTGGGAGAGCAGGCGGTGCTGGGTCTCGACGACGCCCCCCGCCACAGCGCCCGCTCCGCAGGAGTCGCCGGATCACCGGGCTCGAACGCAGAACTCGCCGTGCACACACGCGCAACTCGCCGGGCAGGGACGCGCGACGCGCCGTACCCGGACGCTCGACTCGCCGAGCAAGGACGGCGGACGCTCGACCCCCCGGCGGTCGTCGTCGTGCGCCCGCACCTGGTGTGGGGGCCCGGGGACACCCAGCTCGTCGGCCGGATCCTCGCCCGGGCCCGGGCCGGGCGGCTGGCCGTGGTCGGCACCGGTACCGCGCTGATCGACACGACGTACGTCGACGACGCGGTCGACGCGCTCGTCGCCGCCCTCGACCGGGCGCCCGACCTGCACGGGCGGGTGCTCGTCGTCTCCGGCGGCGAGCCGCGGCCCGTCGCCGAGCTGCTGGCGTCGATCTGCGCCGCCGTCGGCGCGCCGACCCCCCGAGTCTCCGTGCCGGCCCGGCTCGCCCGCGTCGCGGGCGCCGTCGCGGAGACGCTCTGGCGCCGCGAGCCGCCGATGACCCGGTTCCTCGCCGAGCAGCTGTCGACCGCGCACTGGTTCGACCAGCGCGAGACCCGCGCGGCGCTGGGTTGGGCACCGCGGGTGGGGCTCGACGAGGGCTTCCGGCGCCTGCGCACCGCCGATCCGTGCCAGGCTGCAGCATGGCCGCCCGGACCGCAGAGACCCGTGACGGCGTCGAGCTGACGAGCCTGGACGGCCCGCTGTTCGACGGCGCCGAGCACACCAAGCGCGACCTCGTCGACTACCTGGACGCCGCCCGCCACGCGATCCTGCCCGCGCTCGCGGGACGGGCCTTGTCCGTGATGCGGGTGCGTCCCGGGCAGCAGCCGTTCATGCAGAAGAACCTGCCGAAGTACGCGCCCGACTGGATCGCCCGGACGACGGTGTGGGCCGAGGCGTCGCACCGCGAGGTCGCCTACCCGCTGTGCGACGACCGCCGCACGCTGCTGTGGCTGGCCAACCAGCGCGCCGTCGAGTACCACCCCGCACTGATCCGGGCCGGGGAACAGCACGCCTCGCACCTGGTGCTGGACCTCGACCCGCCTGGCGACGGCTCTGTTTCCGTCAACTGGGCGAACGTCGTCCGCGCGGCGATGCTGATCCGCCGGGTGCTGGACGACCTGGGACTGGTCGGCGCCGTCAAGACCAGCGGCAGCAAGGGCGTCCACGTGTTCGTGCCGATCACCCCGGTTCCGGTCGTGGACTCCGCCGCCGCGACCCGCGCCCTGGCCGCCCGCGCGGAGGTGCTCGACCCGGAGATCGCGACCACGGCGTTCGTCCGCGCGGACCGCGCCGGCAAGGTCTTCCTCGACTCCACCCGATCGATCGGCGCGACGGTCGTCGCCGCCTACAGCCCGCGGATCCGGCCGGGGCTTCCGGTGTCGTTCCCGGTGGCCTGGGCCGACCTCCCGCACGTGACCCCGGCCGACTTCACCGTGTCGACCGCCCCGGACCTCCTGGCGGGCGGCGATCCCTGGGCGGCGGCGCTACCGGAGCCCCAGGAGCTCCCGGCCGACCTGATCGAGCACGGGCACACGATCCCCGTGGCCCGGGTGGCGGCCATGCACGAGGGCAAGCGCCGCAAGCGCGCGAGGGAGGCGTGATGGGTCAGTGGGCGGGCCGGATGCATCGGCGTCGTGCTGGTGCTGCTCGGAGGGCTGTGGACCCTCGCCAGGGGTTCGGGGTCGTCGGCGGCAGCTTCATGACCGGCTCCGCGGCGTGGCTCGTGATCGGGCTGTTCACCGTCGTCATCGGGCCTGGTCCTCCTCATAGGCCACGGCGCAGCCGCCGGCCCTGAGCGGGTGAGAGGCGCGCTGTTGCTGATCTGCGCAGGGCTGAACAGCGATGACGCGCCTCTGACGCGGGGATGGAATGCTGTCGCCGGGCAGGACTCCGCCGCCGACCCGGGCTTCGCCTCCGCCGCCCGCGCCCCATCGCCCGCGTGGAGCCGCCCGCCTCCGGGTAGCCCGCCCCGTGCTCACGTTCCCGAACACACCCGAGGCCAACGTCCCCTCCGGCGTCCCGGTCCGCACCGCCCGTCCGGTGTCCCCCGTCGTCGCCGACCACGGCGAGGGGCCGGTGTGGCACCCGTCGTTCGACGGGGTGCGCTGGGTCGACATGCACGCCGGCGACATCCTCGAGCTGGTGGGCACCGACGAGGTCCGCCGCACGCACGTCGGCACCGTCGCGGCCGCCTTCCGGCCCCGCCGGGGCGGCGGGATCGTCCTGGCCGACCAGCGCGGTTTCGCGCTCCTCGACGCCGACCTGCGGGTCGAGCGCCGTCTCCCCGAGATCTGGGACGACCCGAGTGTCCGGATGAACGAGGGCGGCGCGGACCCCGCGGGCAACTTCTGGTGCGGCTCCATGGCCTACGACGAACGGGAGGGCGCCGGGGCCCTGTACCGGCTCGCTCCCGACCTGTCCGTCGACAAGGTGCTCGACGGCGTCACGATCTCCAACGGGCTGGCCTTCTCCCCCGACGGCGCGCGTGCCTACTACGTCGACACCCCGACCCGGAATGTCGACGTCTTCGACCACCGCGACGGCACGCTGACCGGGCGCCGCACGGCCTTCCCGATCGCCGACGGCCCCGGCTTCCCGGACGGGTTGACCGTCGACGCGCAGGGCTGCGTGTGGGTTTCGCTCTTCGCGGGCGCGGCCGTGCACCGCTATGCCCCGGACGGGGACCTGCTCGCGGTCGTCCCCCTGCCGGTCGCCCAGGTCACGGCGTGCACGTTCGGCGGCCCCGCGCTGGACCGGCTCTACATCACCACGTCCCGGGAGGGCCTCGACGCCGACGCGCGCGCCGCGCAGCCGCTCGCCGGCGCGCTGTTCTGCGTCGACCTCCCGGGCGTGCACGGCCTGCCGGTGCTGGAGTTCGCGGGCTGACCGGGACGCCTTCCGCGGGCCCGCCGACGGCGTTACGCTCCCGACGAGTTTGTACGATGGCCGAACAAAGGAGTCGCCATGGCCCCCCAGCCCACCCGGGACGACAAGTTCACCTTCGGACTCTGGACCGTCGGCTGGCAGGCCCGCGACCCCTTCGGCGACGCCACCCGGCCGGCGCTGGACCCCGTCGAGACCGTGCACCGCCTCGCCGAGCTGGGCGCCTACGGCGTCACCTTCCACGACGACGACCTCATCCCCTTCGGCACGGACGCCGCCGAGCGCGACCGGCTGATCGCCCGCTTCCGCGCCGCCCTGGACGAGACCGGCCTCGTCGTGCCGATGATGACCACCAACCTGTTCACCCACCCCGTCTTCAAGGACGGCGGGTTCACCAGCAACGACCGCTCCGTGCGCCGCTTCGCGCTCCGCAAGATCCTCCGCAACCTCGACCTGGCCGCCGAGCTGGGCGCGTCGACCTACGTGTTCTGGGGCGGTCGCGAGGGCGCCGAGGTCGACCAGGCCAAGGACATCCGCGCCGCGCTCGACCGCTACCGCGAGGGCATCGACCTGCTCGCCGGCTACGTCAAGGAGCAGGGCTACGGCATCCGGTTCGCGATCGAGCCCAAGCCCAACGAGCCGCGCGGCGACATCCTGCTGCCGACCGTCGGGCACGCGCTGGCGTTCATCGCCGAACTCGAGCACGGCGACATGGTGGGCCTCAACCCCGAGGTCGGCCACGAGCAGATGGCCGGGCTGAACTTCACCGCGGGCATCGCGCAGGCGCTGTGGGCGGGAAAGCTCTTCCACATCGACCTCAACGGGCAGCGCGGGGTCAAGTACGACCAGGACCTCGTCTTCGGCCACGGCGACCTGCTGAACGCGTTCTCGCTGGTCGACCTGCTGGAGACCAGCCAGAACGGATCCAGGCTGTACGAGGGCCCGCGGCACTTCGACTACAAGCCGCTGCGCACCGAGGACATCGACGGCGTGTGGGTCTCGGCCGCCGCCAACATGCGCACGTACCTGCTGCTCAAGGAGCGCGCGGCCGCGTTCCGGGCCGACCCCGCGGTGGCCGAGGCGCTCGCCGCGGCCGGGGTCGCGGACCTCGCGACGCCGACGCTCAAGCCCGGCGAGACCGTCGCCGACCTGCTCGCCGACCGCAGCGCGTTCGAGGACTTCGACGCCGACAAGACCGGCGAGCGCGGCTGCGGCTACGTCCGGCTGGCCCAGCTCGCCCTCGAGCACGTGCTGGGTGCGCCGATGAGTGCCCGGCTGGTCGCCGGCGTGGACTCGTCGACGCAGTCGTGCACCGTCGTCATCCGCGACGCGGACACCGGGGAGCTCGTCCGCCAGGGGCGCGCCCCGCACCCGGACGGCACCGAGGTCGACCCGGCCGCGTGGGAGGCCGCGCTCGGGACCGCGATCACGGCGGCCGGCGGGCTGGACGACGTCGAGGCGATCGCCGTGGGCGGTCAGCAGCACGGCATGGTGTGCCTCGACGAGGCGGGCGCGGTCGTCCGGCCTGCGTTGCTCTGGAACGACACGCGCTCCGCGGGAGCGGCCGCCGACCTCGTGGCCGAGCTCGGCGCACAGGAGTGGGCCGACGCCGTCGGCAGCGTGCCCGTCGCCTCGTTCACCGTCACCAAGCTGCGCTGGCTCGCCGACCACGAGAAGGACAACGCCGCCGCGACGGCCGCGGTGTGCCTACCGCACGACTGGCTCACCTGGCGGCTGCGCAGCGGGCTCGGGAACGCCGGCGACCTCGCCGACCTGATCACGGACCGCTCCGACGCGAGCGGCACCGGCTACTGGTCCGGGGTCACGAACGCCTACCGGCCCGACCTGCTGGAGCGTGCGCTCGGTCGCAGCGACGTCGCGCTGCCGCGCGTGCTGCAGCCCGGCGAGGCGGCCGGACGGGCCGCCACCGGGCAGGTGCTCGGGCCGGGGGCGGGCGACAACGCCGCCGCCGCGCTCGGGCTCGGTGCGGTGCCGGGCGACGTCGTGGTGTCGATCGGCACGTCCGGGGTCGCGTGCGCGGTGAGCGAGGTGCCCACCGCGGACCCCACGGGCACGATCGCGGGGTTCGCCTCGGCCACCGGCGAGCACCTTCCGCTGGTGTGCACCCTCAACGCGGCGCGGGTGCTCGACGCCACCGCCGCGCTGCTCGGCGTCGACCACGACCGGCTGGCCGAACTGGCGCTCAACGCGCCGGCGGGGGCGGGCGGGCTGACGCTGGTGCCCTACCTGGAGGGCGAGCGGACGCCGAACCGGCCCGACGCGACCGGTGCGCTGCACGGCCTGACGCTGGGCACGGCGCACCGCGAGCACCTGGCCCGCGCCGCGGTGGAGGGGCTGCTGTGCGGGCTCGCCGACGCCGTCGACGCGCTCGAGGTGGCCGGCGTGCCGGTGCGGCGGGTGTTCCTGGTCGGTGGCGGCGCCCGGTCGGCGGCCGTGCAGGCCATCGCCCCGGCGGTGCTCGGCAGACCGGTCGTGGTGCCGGCGCCGGGCGAGTACGTCGCCGACGGGGCGGCCCGCCAGGCGGCGTGGGTGCTGCGCGGCGAGCTCCCCGCGTGGGAGCCGGCCGGAACGGTCGTGCGCGAGGCCGACCCGACGCCCGCGGTGCGCGCCCGCTACGCCGAGGTCCGCGACCTCACCGCGGCGCGGGTGTGACACGGGTCCTCCGTCGAGGCGCCGGTCGGCGGCCGGTCTGCGTCGGGACGCGCGCCCACGGCGCGCTCGCACACAGGTACGCGGTGCGGCACACAGGTCACGACCTGTGTGCCGGCCCGTCATCCTGGGTGCGAGCCGCAGGCGACGGCCGGGAGCGGCGGTGACCGCCTCCCGGCCGGCGGGCCAGCACACCGTGCGCCGGCACAACCGCGGCCTCGTGCTGCGCACCGTCGCCGCGGACGAGCCGGTGTCGCGCGCCCGGATCGCCGCAGGCACCGGCCTCACCCGGGGCACGGTGTCGTCGCTCGTGGAGGAGCTGCTCGCGGCCGGGCTCGTCGCCGAGCTCGCCGCAGCCGCGCGGCGCGACCGGCCGTCCCGCCAGCCCGCTGCAGCTCAACCGGTCCGGGCCGGGCGGGCTCGGGGTGGAGATCGGCGTCGACACCGTGGGCGCGTGCGTGGTCGACCTGACCGGCGCGGTCCGCGCGCAGCGGATCGCCGCGTCCGGCCACCGGACCCGACCGGTCGCCGACGGCCTCCGGGCGGCGGCCGCGCTGGCGGCGGAGGTGGTCGCCGAGGCCGGGCTGCCGATCGCGGGGGTCGGGCTCGCGGTCCCCGGGGTGGTCGCCGACGGCGTGCTGGAGCGCGCGCCGAACCTCCCGTTGTGGCGCGACGTCGACGTCGTCGCCCGGGCCGCCGCGGTGCTCGCGCCGGTCGTCGGCGACGCGCCCGTGTCCGTCGGCAACGAGGCCGACCTCGCCGCGCTGGCCGAGCACCGGGCAGGCGCGGCGGGCGACGACTTCCTCTACGTCTCCGGCGGGATCGGGGTGGGCGCGGGGATCGTGCTGGGCGGGCGGCTGTTCGGCGGGTCCGGGGGCCGCGCGGGTGAGCTGGGCCACGTCGTCGTCGACCCCGCCGGACCGCCGTGCACCTGCGGCGGCCGCGGATGCCTCGAGCGCGCGGCCGGGCTCGAGGACATGTGCCGCGCCGCGGCGGTCGACGACCTCGACGCCCTCGCCGACGCCGCGGCCCGGCGCGAGCCCGCCGCGGAGGCGGTGCTGCGAACGGGTGGTCATGCGCTGGGCGTCGCGCTCGCGGGGGCGGTGAACCTGCTCGACGTGCCCACCGTCGTCCTCGGCGGCGGCTACCCGCGCCTGGGTGCGGTGCTGCGCGCGGCGGTCGCGGACGAGCTGGCCCGGCGGGTGGTGTGGCGCTCCCCGGTGGCGGTGCGGACGTCCGCGCTCGGCGCTGCGGCGGCGCTGCGCGGTGCGGCGACGTCGGTCGTGCGCGCGGTGCTCGACGGGTGACCCGCCCCCCGGTGCTGTCTCCCGGGGCCGCATATATCGACGGGTTCTGTCGGACCCCGGTGGTATGACGGATGAGGATCGGGGGACGCCCCCGACAGCCCGGAAGGACACCGTTGCTCACCCTCCTGCTGCGCACCCGCCTGCGGCCCTACCGGAGGCCGCTGCTGGCGGTCGTCGTGCTGCAGCTGATCGGCACGATCGCCTCGCTGTACCTGCCGAGCCTGAACGCGGAGATCATCGACCGGGGCATCGCCGCAGGCGACACCGGGCTGATCCTCCGGCTCGGCGGGGTGATGCTGCTGATCAGCCTGGTGCAGGTGGCCTGTTCGGTGGCGGCGGTGCACCACGGCTCGCGCACCGCCACGGGCTTCGGCGCGGACGTGCGCGCGTCGGTCTTCCACCGCGTCGGCGAGTTCTCCATGCGGGAGGTGAACCGGTTCGGCGCACCGTCGCTGATCACGCGGTGCACGAACGACGTGCAGCAGGTGCAGATGCTCGTGCTCACCTCCTGCACGATGCTGGTCGCCGCGCCGATCATGTGCGTCGGCGGGATCGTGATGGCGCTGCGCGAGGATGCGGGCCTGTCCTGGCTGGTCGCGGTGTGCGTGCCGGTGCTGGCGGGGGCGGTCGGGATGATCGTCGTCCGGATGGTGCCGCGGTTCCGCCGGATGCAGACGATGATCGACGAGGTCAACCGGGTGCTGCGCGAGCAGCTCGGCGGGATCCGGGTGGTGCGGGCGTTCGTCCGCGAGCCCCTGGAGACGACCCGGTTCGGGCGGGCGAACGCGGACCTCACGGCGGTGGCCACCAGCGCGGGCCGGTTGCAGGCGCTGATCTTCCCGGTGGTGTTGCTGGTGCTCAACGTGTCCAGCGTCGCGGTGCTGTGGTTCGGCGGGCTGCGGGTGGACGCCGGGCAGATGCAGATCGGCGCGCTGACCGCGTTCCTGGCCTACCTGCTGCAGATCCTCATGGCGGTCATGATGGCCACCTTCATGGCGATGATGATCCCGCGGGCCGCGGTGTGCGCCGAGCGGATCGGCGACGTGCTCGACACGCGGTCGTCGGTCGTTCCCCCGGCGGCGCCCGTCGCCGCGCGGCGCCGCGACGGGCTGCTGGTGTTCGACGGGGTCGGGTTCCGCTACCCCGGTGCCGACGCCCCGGTGCTGTACGGGGTCTCCTTCGCGGCGCGCCCGGGCACCACCACCGCAGTCGTGGGGAGCACCGGCTCGGGGAAGACCACGCTGCTGTCGCTGGTGCCGCGGCTGTTCGACGTCTCCGCCGGATCGGTCTCCGTGGACGGGGTGGACGTGCGCGAGCTCGACCCGCAGGAGCTGGTGGGGCGCCTCGGCTACGTCCCGCAGCGGCCCTACCTGTTCTCCGGCACGGTCGCGTCGAACCTCCGGCACGGCCGGCCGGACGCCACGGACGACGAGCTGTGGGCGGCCCTGGAGGTCGCGCAGGGCGCCGACTTCGTGCGGGCGATGCCGGCGGGCCTGGACGCGCCGGTCGCGCAGGGCGGCACCAACCTCTCCGGCGGGCAGCGCCAGCGGCTGGCGATCGCCCGCGCCCTGGTGCGCCGCCCCGCGATCTACCTGTTCGACGACTCGTTCTCCGCCCTGGACGTCGCCACCGACGCCCGGCTGCGGGCCGCGCTCGGCCCGGTCACGGCGGACGCGACCGTGGTGATCGTCGCGCAGCGGGTGTCGACGATCACCGGAGCGGACACGATCGTCGTGCTGGACGCGGGCACGGTCGTCGGCCTGGGCACCCACGACGAGCTGCTCGCGACGTGCCCGACGTACGCCGAGATCGTCGAGTCCCAGCTCAGCGCGGCGGAGGCGGCGTGAGCGCCCCCGACCGCAACGGCGCGTCCGGCGCGGGTACCGCCACGCCCGCCGCAGGGGGTGCCGACGAGACCGCGCGCGCCGCCCGGGGGATGGCCGCACAGCGCCGCCCCGGTGGCGGGCCGCCCTGGGCGAGCATCGGGGTGCCCACGGAGAAGGCCTCGTCCTTCGGCCCGTCCACGCGCCGGCTGCTGGGCCGCCTGGCGCCCGAGCGGCTCGGCGTGGTCGTCGTGCTCGTCCTCGGCATCACCAGCGTGACGCTCAACGTCATCGGGCCGCTGGTGCTGGGCCGCGCGACGGACGTCATCTTCGCCGGCGTGCTCGGCCGCGGGCTGCCCGCCGGCGTCTCGACGGCCCAGGCGGCGGCCGACGCGCGCGCCGCAGGAGACGACACCACGGCGACCCTGATCGAGTCGCAGAACGTCCTGCCCGGCGCGGGCGTGGACTTCGCCGCGCTCGGGCGGGTGCTGCTGATCGTCGTCGCGATCTACGTGGCGGCATCGCTGCTGGCGTACCTGCAGGGCTGGCTGCTCAACGGCATCGTGCAGCGCACGATCGCCACGCTGCGCCGGGACGTCGAGGACAAGCTGCACCGGCTACCGCTCGGCTACGTCGACGCCCGGGCACGCGGCGAGCTGCTCAGCCGGGTCACCAACGACATCGACAACGTCTCGCAGAGCCTGCAGCAGACGATGAGCCAGCTGCTGACCTCGCTCCTGACGGTGGTCGGCGTGCTCGTGATGATGGTGGTGATCTCCCCGCTGCTGGCCGTGATCGCGCTGCTGACCGTGCCGCTGTCGACGTGGATGACGCGGGCGATCGCGCGGCGCTCGCAGGGGGAGTTCGTCGCGCAGTGGCGCTACACCGGCGAGCTGAACGGGCAGATCGAGGAGGCGTTCACCGGGCACGAGCTGGTCACGGTGTTCGGGCGGCGCGGTGAGGTCGAGGAGACGTTCGCGGCGAAGAACGCGCAGCTGCGGGACGCGAGCTACCGGGCGCAGTTCGTCTCGGGGATCATCATGCCGTCGATGATGTTCCTCGGGAACCTCAACTACGTCGCGGTGGCGGTCATCGGTGCCCTGCGGGTCGCCACCGGGGCGATGACCCTGGGCGAGGTGCAGGCGTTCATCCAGTACTCCCGACAGTTCACCCAGCCGCTCACCCAGGTCGCGTCGATGGCCAATCTCCTGCAGTCCGGGGTGGCGTCGGCCGAGCGGGTGTTCGAGCTGCTCGACGCGCCCGAGCAGGTACCGGAGCCGGAGCGGCCCGCGGTCCGTGCGCAGCGACGCGGCCGGGTGGCGTTCGAGCACGTGTCGTTCCGGTACCGCCCGGACGTCCCGCTGATCGACGACCTGTCACTGGTCGCCGAGCCCGGGCAGACCGTCGCGATCGTGGGCCCGACCGGCGCGGGCAAGACCACGCTGGTGAACCTCGTGATGCGCTTCTACGAGCTGGACGGGGGCCGGATCACGCTGGACGGCGTGGACATCGCGACGATGGCGCGCGCGGACCTGCGCTCCGGGATCGGGATGGTGCTGCAGGACACCTGGCTGTTCGGCGGAACGATCCGGGAGAACATCGCCTACGGGAACCCGGAGGCGACCGAGGAGCAACTGCTCGCCGCGGCCCGTGCGACCTACGTCGACCGGTTCGTCCGCAGCCTGCCGGACGGCTACGACACCCGCGTCGACTCCGACGGCGGCGCGGTGAGCGCCGGGGAGAAGCAGCTGATCACGATCGCTCGGGCGTTCCTGGCCGATCCGTCGCTGCTGATCCTGGACGAGGCCACCAGCTCGGTCGACACGCGCACCGAGGTGCTCGTGCAGCGGGCGATGGCCCGGCTGCGCAGCGACCGCACGAGTTTCGTCATCGCCCACCGGCTCTCCACGATCCGCGACGCGGACCTGATCCTCGTGATGGACGCGGGCCGGATCGTCGAGCAGGGCACGCACGACGAGCTGCTGGCCGCGCACGGCGCCTACTACGCGCTGTACGAGGCCCAGTTCGCCGCGGCGACGCTGTAGCGAGCACCGCATGGACGCCTCGCCCCGCCGGCGCATCTCCTCCGGCTCTCCTTTCGAGCCGACGATCGGCTTCTCTCGCGCCGTCCGCGTCGGCGACCGGGTCCTGGTCTCCGGGACCGCCCCCGTGTTCCCGGACGGCTCGTGTCCCGACGACGCCGGCCTCCAGGCGCGCCGCTGCTTCGCGATCATCGACGCCGCACTCGCCGAGGCCGGCGCCGGGATGCGCGACGTGGTCCGGACACGGATGTTCCTGGTCGACCCGGCCGACGCGGAGGCGGTCGGCGCCGTGCACGGCGCGGTATTCGGCGACGTCCGGCCCGCCGCCACGATGATCGCCGTCTCCGCCCTGCTCGATCCGCGCTGGCGCGTGGAGATCGAGGCCGAGGCCGTCGTCCCGCAGGCGCCGATCACGCTCGCGCTGGTCGTCGACCTCGCCGCGGACGCCGTCGAGCCGTTCGAGGCCTACGAGCGCCGCGTCCTGCCCCTGCTGGAGCGCCACGGCGGCCGGCTCGACCGCCGCCTGCGCACCGCCGACGGCCGCACCGAGATCCACCTGCTGTCGTTCGCCGACCGCGCCGGGTACGACGCCTACCTCGCCGACCCCGACCGCGCCGCGGCCGGCAGGCTCCTCGACGGTCGCGATGTCCGGCGCCGGCTGCTCGAGGTCACCGACGCCGACCCGGCATGATCATCCCGGCGCGCCGTGCGCGAAGCCGGCGCGCAGTCTCCGGACCGGCGCGGCGTCAGCCGTACACCGCCACCCCCGCCGGGGGCAGGGTGATCGCCACCGCGCACCCGTTGCGCGCCTCCACCGGCACCTCGGCAGCCTGCGACGGCGCGCTGCCGTACAGCAACGCCAGCGACTCCCCCGCCGCGTGCAGCCCGGCGTCCACCGTCACCCAGGCCGTCCGCTCCTGCACCGGGTCGGTGTTGATCACGCACAGCACCTCACGCCGATCCAGCACCCGCGACCACCCCACCACGCTGCGCACCGCGCCCCCGAAGCCCGTCGGGACGCCGAACACCGACCCGTCCGCGGAGATCTCCCGCAGGTACTGCCGCCCCCGCCGCAGCGCCGGCTCGGCGCGGCGCAGCGCGAGCAGCGCGGCGGTCGCGGTGTAGAGCGGGCCCGCCTCGTCGAACACGTGCCTGCCCCGCGACCGGAACGCGCCGAACTCCCCTCCGAACATCGCCTCGCGGATGTAGCGGTCCGCGGCCGGCGGCCCGCCGGTGCCGTCGAGCCGCTGCTCGGTGCCGTAGTACAGGCACGGGATCCCGAGCGTCAGCACGGTGAGCGCGATCGCCCCGGGCGCCAGCGTCCGGCCGTCGACCGTCGCGCCCAACCGGGCCTTCACCGGACCCTGCCGGACGAGGTCGTGGTCGTCGATGCCCGTGACGACCGTGTCGCGCAGCCAGGTGTGCGAGTCCTTGCCGATCAGCTCGGAGTTGCGGAACAACGCGAAGTACCCGGCCGGGTCCTCCGCGCCGGTCGCCGCGCCCACCAGCCGCGACTGCACCTCGGCGAGCCCCAGCGCCGCGTCCAGCCCCGTCAGCTCCATGGTCGCGATCGCGTCCTCGCGCGACCCGGTGTTCTCGCCGACCAGCAGGAAGCGGTCCTTGCCGATCGACTGCGCGAACTCGTGCACGACCGAGGCGAAGTACCGGGTGGCGCCGCGATCCATGTGCTTCACGGCGTCGACCCGGAACCCGTCGAGGTCGGCGAACGCCAGCCACCAGCAGTACGCCCGGGTGAGCGCCACGAGCGCGGGCGACGGCCGGTAGTCGTCGAGCCCGCCGCTGCCGTGGGCGATGTCCTTGAGCCCCTCGAAGTCGCCCTCGACGTACTCGGGGTACCGGTTCCAGTCGACGATCCGGCCGCGGCGGGTGAAGCTCTCCGGCGGGTGCAGCTCGGCGGGGTGCACCGCGCCGTCCGGCCACGCCGCAGCAGCGGCCTCGGGTGTGAACGGTACGAGGCCCGCCGGGGTCCGCCAGCCCGCCACCGGGTACTCGCGACCGTCCCAGCGGGCGTCGAACACCGTCGGCTCGTAGGCGAACACGTCGCCCGCGTGGTTCAGGACGACGTCGAGGATCACCCGCAGCCCCGCGGCGTGCGCGTCGTCGACCAGCGCGCGCAGTGCAGCCGCGTCGCCGAACCGGGGATCGACGGTGAGGAAGTCCTGCGGTCGCGTACCCGTGGTAGTTGCTCGCGACGGCCCCGGGTGCGGGCGCCGCCTGCCTGAGCACCGGGCTGACCCACAGCGCGGTGACGCCGAGCCGGGCGAGGTAGCCCAGCTTGCTGCGCACCCCCGCGAGCGTCCCGCCCACCCAGCCCACCCCGGCCGCGCGCCACGCCTGCGCGTCGGCGTCGCTCTGCACCGCGGTGTCCGCGTCACCGGGTCGCCACGGCGGCGTCGAGCCGGCGACGACGGCGCCGGCGAGGTCCCGCACGCCGTCCTCCCTGGCGTCGGAGAACCGGTCGACGAGCAGGAAGTACAGCACCTCGTCCGCCCATGCCGACGGCGACGGCGTCGCGGGCCCGAGACCGGTGAAGTCCAGGTCCGCGACCTTCCGCGGCATCACCGGGGCGCCCCGCAGGTGGGTGCCGAAGAGCGTGTGAAGCGCCGCCCGGTGCCGCTCGTCCGCCGCCGCGTCGTACGTCCCGTTGTCCGGCACCGCGAACCCGTGCGCCGCGGGATAGACCTCCATCGTGTGCCGCACACCCGCCGCGGCGTACGCGGCCTCCAGGCGCGCGTACTGCTCGGGCGGGAAGGTCTCGTCGTTCTCTGCGGCGGCGACGTACACCGCCGCCTGCACCCGGTCGGCGAGGCGATGCGGGCTGTCCGGGTCGGCGGCGTCGGCCAGCCGGCCGCCGTGGAACGACGCGGCCGCCCCGACCCGGTCCGGGAACCGGCCGGCGACCAGCAGCGCGGCCCGCCCGCCCATGCAGTAGCCGAACACGCCGACCCGCGGGCCGGCCACCTCGGGGCGGCCCGCGAGGAACTCGAGGAACGCCCCGGCGTCCCGGGTGGTCATCTCCGCCGTCACGCTGCGCGCCATCGTCATCAACCGCTCCCGCTCCGGCGGGTCGGAGAACACCGTCGCGGCGTCGAACGGCCGCCAGTCGCCCAGCCGATGGTGGACGTCGGGCAGCAGCACGGTGTAGCCGGTCGGCGGCGAGCCGGTCCGCGACGGCCCGGAAGGTCTCGCGCGGCCCTGCGGCGTCCGGGAAGAGGATGGCGGCGGGCGCGGGCAGGCCGTCGGCCGGGACGTGCAGGGTGGCGTGGCAGGGTCCGTCGGGAGTGGGGAGGTCGACCTCGATCCGGGGCACGGCGTGTTCCTACCAGCGAACCCCGACCGTGCTCCGAGCACACGTGGACTGCGACCGATCCGGGCACGACGCGGCCGCCCCGCACTCCGTGCGGGGCGGCCGCCCCGCACCTGCATCTTGAAGCGTCCATTACTACGGTGCGCGCATGGCGCTGCGGACCTACCTCGCGACCGAGATCGCCCTCGACCACGCCGACGGCCTGCTGACCCGGCGCGATGCCCTGCACAAGCTCGGCCTGCTCGGGCTCACGACGGCCGCGGCCTCGACCCTGCTCGCGTCGTGCAGCAGCGCGGCACCCCCCGCCGCGGCGCCGAGCGCCGCCCCCGCGCCGCCCGCCTCGTCGGCCGCGGCGACCCCGACGGACGCGCCGGACTACGACGTCGCCGCGGCACGCGCCCGCAGCCAGGACGTGACCTTCCCCGGCGGCACCGGCACGATGTCCGGCGCCTACGCGGCCGCGGACAGCCCGCGCGGCGCCGTGCTGGTCGTCCACGAGAACCGCGGCCTGACCGACCACATCCGCGCGGTGGCCGGCCGCCTCGCCGGCGACGGGTACAGCGCGCTGGCCCCGGACCTGCTCTCGCGCGCGGGCGGGACCGCCGGCGTCCCCGACGCCACCGCCGCGCTGGGCGCCATCAGCACCGCCGACCTCGTCACGGACCTGCGCAGCGGCCTGACGGAGCTGGGCAGGCGGGCGAACGGGCTCGCGCTGGGGGTGATCGGGTTCTGCTTCGGGGGCGGCATGGTGTGGCAGCTGCTCGACTCCGGCCCGTCCGAGCTGAAGGCCGCAGTCCCGTTCTACGGCCCGGCACCGGACGCTCCGCGGTTCGCGGGGTCGCAGGCCGCCGTCCTGGGCGTGTTCGCCGAGAAGGACGCCCGGGTCAACGCAGGCCGGGACAAGCTGGAGGCCGCGCTCACCGCGGCCGGGCTGACCCACGAGATGGTGACCGTCCCCGGCGTGGACCACGCGTTCTTCAACGACACCGGCGCGCGCTACAACGAGGCGGCGGCGGCGCAGGTCTACCGGCAGGTGCTCGACTGGTTCGGCGCCCACCTGAGTTGAGGAGGATCGAGCGCAATCTGGGCATCGGGCTCCCGAGGAGGACATCACGGGTGCGCAATCCGGTCCACGCGCCCATTGACCCGGTTCGCTGCGACGAACGGCCGATGCGCACGGCGCCCGCGGACGTAGGGTCAGCACTGTGACGATCGCCGACCGTCCGCGGGTCGACCTGCGGGAGGTGCTGCGCACGACGTGCGCCGCCTCGCCGGTCGAGGCCATCGACGTGATGGCCGACGGCCTGGCCACCCTCACCGGAGCCACGTACGTCGAGTTCCTCATCACCAACATCACGCACCGGGCCGTCGTGCGCTTCGCCGGCTCCGGTGCGAACGCGGCCCGGGTGCAGCAGGAGAACGGCGCGGTCCCGGTCGTCCCCCTGCGCGGCACGGTCTACGACCAGGTGCTGCGCCGCCAGCAGATCGTGCGGATGGACGAGGGCGACGGCGAGCGCATCCTCGTGCCGGTCACCGAGACCGGCGACGCCCTCGGCGTGATCGACCTGCACCTGCCGCGGGGGGCCGACGCCGTCGACTTCGCCGACATCGCCGCGGTCGCCGAGGCGCTGGCCCGGATCGTCATCGCCAGCCGGCGGCACTCGGACCTCATGGACTGGGCCCAGGACACGTCGCCGTTCTCGCTGGCCGCGGAGATCCAGCGGCGCCTGCTGCCGGGCTCCTACACCTGCGAGACCGAACGGTTCACGGTCGCCGGCTGGCTGGAGCCGGCGAACGCCGTGGGCGGCGACACGTTCGACTACTCGCTCGACCGGGACACCCTGCACCTGTCGGTGACCGACGCCGTCGGCAACGACGTCAACGCCGCGCTGCTGGCGAGCGTGCTGCTGGGCAGCCTGCGCAACAGCCGCCGCCGCGGCGCGGACCTCGCGGGCCAGGCGCGGACGGCCAACGACGCGCTCGCGACGCACGCCCAGGTCGGGCAGTTCGTGACGGGCCAGCTGGCCCGGGTGGACCTGCACACCGGCACGATGACCTTCGTCAACGCCGGCCACCCCTTTCCCTACCGGGTCCGCGGCGGCCAGGTGAGCGAGATCGAGCTCGACATCGACATGCCCTTCGGCCTGTACGCCGGCCGCGATCTGCGGTTGCGGCGGCTGCAGCTCCGCCCCGGCGACCGGATCGTCCTGGTCACCGACGGGATGCTGGAGCGCAACGCGGAAGACCTCGATCTGCCCGGCATGCTGCGGCGCGAGGCGGGCACCCACCCCCGCGAGCTGGTCTACGAGCTCGCCGAGACGGTGCTGCACGCCACCGGCGGCGAGCTGCACGACGATGCCACGGTGCTGTGTCTGGACTGGCGCGGCGGCCCCGACGAACCGGACCGCCCGGACCGCGAGGAGTGACATGATCGCGACGACGACCCGGACGGCCTCCGCCCCACCGCGCCGGCGGTGGTGGAGCCCGCGCCCGCGGCACCACGACCGGCCGGTCGAGGTGCTGGCGGTGCTCGAGGCGGCCCGCGACCTCGTCGAGGCCGGATGGGTGCAGAACCGGTGGACGGTCTCCGCCGCGCCGGGGCGGACGAGCGCGGCCGGCGACGGCACCGACGGATCGGTGCGCGCCTGCGTGGTCGCCGCCGTGGCCCTCGCGGTCCGCGCCCGCGATCCCCGCGCGGACCTGGCCGTCGACACGGGCCCGGCGCTGGCCTACGTCTGGGACGAGGTGTTCGGCAGTGACCGATCCGGCCACGAGCGCCGGATCCGGACGGGCCGCGGCCGCTCGGCGCCCCACCACGTCCGCGTGGCCCGCATGCGCGAGCTGGCCCGGTGGAACGACGAGCGCGGGCGGACCCGGGACGACGTCGTCGCGGCGCTGGACCGGGCGGCGGCCCGGGTGGTCGCGCAGGTCGTGCAGCCCGCGCCGGCGTGAGCCCATACTGCGCCGATGGTGACCGCAGCGGAGCTCCGTGAGCTCGCACTGGGCCTGCCGGGCGCGCAGGAGCGCGAGACCTGGGGCCACCCCACGTTCCGGGTGCGGGACAAGATCTTCGCGAGCATGTACGAGGGCGACGACGGCGTGGTCGCCACGGTGAAGGCCTCCCCCGAGGAACAGACCGTGCTCGTGAGCGCGGACCCGGCGACGTTCGGCCTCGCCTCGCACGTCGGCCGGTACGGCTGGACGACGATCCGGCTGGACCGCGTCGATCCCGACGAGCTGCGCGAGCTGGTGGTCGAGGCCTGGCGCCGCACGGCGCCGAAGCGGGCGGTGGCGGCGTTCGACGCGAGGTGACCCTGATGCCCCTGCGCCGGCCGCCGCGGCCGCCGCCGTCTCCGCCACCCACTTCTCCCGCGTTGCGGGTCGCTTCGCCATGATGATCCACGTCAGCAGCGCGCGCCGCGCCCCCGGCGGGAACCCGTCCCAATGCCGCCGGGCGGCGCGTCGAGCGCGGCCGCCAGGTCCGGCGGCACCACCAGGTCGTCGACGTCGTCCAGCAGCGTTCACGACCCGTCGGCCTGCGCCGCCGCGATCACCCGGCGCCCGGCGTCGGTCGTCAGCCCTTCGCGCTCCAGCGCCACGACCCGCCGCTCGTTCGACCGCGCCCATCCGCTCCTCCGCCGCCGCGGGGCGACGTACGTGCGCGTCCGGTCGTCGTCGAGCGTCCCCGCCGTGCAGTTCCGCATGCTCGGCCACCGCGAGATCGCACGGCCGCTGGGCCGCACGACCGTGGACGGTGTAGCTGGTGGCGATCGCTGATCGCGCGCCTCCCTCGATGATCGAACCGCAACCAACGCGCGCAAGCGGCGATCGCTGACAGCGGACACGCGCAACAGGCGATCACGTCCGGCGTCGGGCACGGCAGGGCCGACGGGGCTCGAAGGGCGTCCGCACGAGCGCGGCCGTCACTCGACCGCTGACATGATGCGCGCATGTTCACCGCACCGGGTGACGGCGCCGACGGCGACGGCCTGGTGTTCATCAGCTACAGCCACGTCGACGTCGCGTGGGCGCAGCGCTTCCGGGTGCTGCTCAAGCCGCTCGTCCGGCGCAAGCACCTGCAGCTGTGGGACGACACGCAGATCCGGGTCGGCGACAAGTGGCATCCCGCGATCGAGGAGGCGATCGGGCGCAGCCGGGTCGCGCTGGTGCTGGTGAGCGCCGACTTCCTGGCGTCGGACTACGTCATGGACCGCGAGCTGCCGGCGCTGCTGCGGCACGGACGTCCTGCTGGCCACCGGTGCTGGTCGCCGACTGCTTCTGGTAGGTGATTCCCGAGCTGGCCGCGGTGCAGTGGCTGCACGACCCCGGCCGCGACGGCCCGCTCGGGCTGCACGCCGAGAACCCGGCCGAGCGCGACCGGCGCATCCACCGGGCCTGCGAGCGGCTCCTGACCGTGACGCCGGAGCCCGCCCTGGCCGGAGCCGGCGATCGGCCGCGGTCGCCGCCGCCGCCCGTCCCGGTGCCCGCGCCGACCCGCCGCCCACCCGACCGCCGGCCCGTCGCCCGGCAGCCGCCCCCGCGACGCCCCGCCCGGCAGCCCGGAGCCCGACCCGGTCCTTTCCGGTGCTCCGGCGGTCGCCGATGTGCCCGAGGGCGACGTCGCCGGCGCGCTCTCCCGCGTGCCGGCGCTGCCGCCGCGCTACGTGGTGCGCGACGAGCTGGACGGGCTGGTCGACGCCGTCGTCGGCACCGCGGCCGGCGGCGCCGTCGGCCTGACCGGCGAGCCCGCCGGCGTGGGCCTGCACGGGATCGGCGGGATCGGCAAGTCCGTGCTCGCGGCCGCCCTGGCCAGCGACGACCGGGTCCGCCGGCGGTTCCCGGACGGCGTGTACTGGGTGACGGTCGGCGAGCGCCCGGACGTGCTCGCGCTGCAGCTCGACCTGCTGTCCCGGCTCGGCGCCCGGCCGGAGGCCCGGACGAGGGCCGACGCCGCGCAGGCCCTGCGCGCGGCGCTGGCCGAGAAGCGGGTGCTGCTGGTCGTCGACGACGTGTGGTCCGTCGACGACGCGCAGGATTTCCGCGTCACCGGGCCCCGCGGGCGGCTGCTCTACACCTCGCGCGACCAGGGCGTCGTCGCCGCGGCCGGCGCCGACGGCGCACCGGGTCGGGGTGCTCTCCCCCGCCGCCGCCCGGGCGCTCGCCGGCGAGGTGCTCGGCGTGCCCGCCGCGACGCTGCCACCGGCGGCCGACCGGGCGTTCGCGGCGGTCGGCCACGTCCCGCTCGCGGTGGCGCTGCTCGCCGCGGCGGTGCGGGGCCGCCAGGAATGGGACGCCAGGCGACACCGGGAGCGAGACCGAGGACGGGGTTGCCGACCGGCGCGACCGTCGTGGGAGGAGATCGCCGCCGACCTCGCCCGCGACGCCGACGTCTACGGGACCCACCCCTACGCCACGACGTTCCGCGCGCTGAACATCGCCGTCGCCGCGCTGCCCGCCGACCTGCGCGCGGCGCTGCTCGGGCTGGCCGTCTTCCCGCCGGACACCGCGATCCCGGTCGCGGCGGTCGCCCGGTACTGGGCGCACACGCGCGGCCGCAACGCCGAGGAGACCGCCGCCGACCTCGACCGGCTGGTGGCGGCGGAGGTGCTGCAGCGCAGCGGCAGGGAAACGGGCACGATCGGCTTCCACGACCTCGCCCACGAGTACCTGCTCCTCAACGCCGACGCTCTGCCCGCGCTGCACGCGCAGCTCCTCGACGCCTACCGCGGGCTGCTCGACGAACCGGACCAGTGGTGGACGCTGCCGCTCGACGAGCCGTACGTGTGGGAGCACCTGGCCGGGCACCTCGCCGGTGCCGGCGACCGCGACACGCTCGTCGCCACGGTCACCGACCCGGCATACCAGGCGAAGCGGATCGCGCGCGACGGGCCGCACGCGGGCGAGGCGGACCTGGCCGTGGCAGCCGGGTCGTGCCCGACGATCCGCTGGTCGGGTGGTGGCGGGCATGGCTCGCCCGGCATGCCCACCTGCTCCGTCGGGCCACAGCGCGACAGCGGCCCGGAGCATGTCGCCGTGACTATGCTTGCCTGGCTGGAGGCCGCGGATCCCGTCCGGCTGCGGTTCGCCCGGCACGCCTGGCCCCGCTGCTGCCACGGCCCTACCTCGCGGTGCACGGACGGGTTGCAGCACGCGAGTCGAGCGCCCTGGTCCGCGTGCTCCCCGACAACACCGGCGCGGTGAGGACGGTGGCCTGGTCCCCCGACGGCACCCGCCTGGCCACCGCCGGCGACGACGGCATCCTCCGCATCTGGGACCCCACCACCGGCCAGGCGCCTGCGCACGCCTCACCGGCCACACCGGCGCCGTGCGGGCGGTCGCGTCTGGTCCCCCGACGGCACCCGCCTCGCCACCGCCGGCGACGACGGCACCACCCGCCTCAGGAACCCCCTCACCGGTCAGCTCGTCGACATGCTCGCCGGCCACACCGGCGCTGTGCAGGCGGTGGCCTGGTCACCCCCGACGGCACCCGCTTGGCCACCGCCGGCCACGACGGCACCACCCGTCTCTGGAACCCCACGACCGGCACTGCTGCCTTCTCCGGCGATGGTCGGGCATCCGTGACCGACTACTGCGTGGTCGCCCGACGGCAATCGTCTTGCCGCCACCAGTGCCGACGGTATCGTCCGGCTCCGGAACCCGAGCGGCACCACGACCCTGACCGGCCAAGCCGCCGGGGTGCTGTCGGTCGCGTGGTCGCCCGACGGTACGTGCGTCGCCACGGCCGGCCGCGACAAGGCGCTCCGGCTCTGGGCCGTCGAAACCGGTCATCTTCTCCATGCGTCAATAGGCCACTCCGATCGGGTCCGCGTCGTAGCCTGGTCACCGGACGACACCCTGCTCGCCACGGCGGGCGACGACCGTAGAGTCCGGCTCTGGCGCCTACGACCACGCCACCGGTCAGATGAGCCGGCCGTGCGGGCTGCCGGGGTACTCACCGGCCACACCGACTGGATCCTCGCCGCTGCGTGGTCGCCCGACGGCGCGCGCCTGGCCACCGGTGGGGCCGACCGCACCGTGCGCATCTGGGATCCCGGCACCCGGGCGACGATCGCCGTTCTCGACGATCACATCAAGTGGGTGCGGACCCTCGCTTGGTCCCCCGACGGCGCCTGGTCGGTCGCTGGCGACAACCGCGGCCTGCGACTGTGGGACCGAGACGGGCAGCGCGTCGCCACCGTCGACACCGGCCATCGCGCCGCCATCCACTCGGTGGCCTGGTCCCGCGACGGCGCGTACTTGGCCTGCGGCGACCTCACCGGCCTCGTGATCGTCCGAGACCGCGACCTCCTCGAGGTCACCTCCCTGCAGCTCCAGCCGTCCCAGTGCTTCGGCCTGGGGTCCGGCGCTGCTCGCCGTCGGCCAGCCCGGCCGCCCCGCGATCCTCGACCTCCGCGACCCCGCCGACCCCGGTTCGACCGCCGCAGGTCCACCCCGTCGCCGGCCCCGCGGACGCAGCCGACTGGCGGAGGATCATGCCGTCAGCTCTTCTTCACCCGCCACGCCCGCTCGAACGGCAGCCGCCAGGCGTTCGGCGCGATCAGCTGGTGGATCGCGTTCGGCCCCCAGCTGCCCACCGGGTAGAACTTGACCGGCGGCGGGTCCTCCAGCAGCGGCATCGACCGCTCCCACAGCGACTCGATGCCGTCCGCCGTCGTGAACAGCGTGTGGTCGCCGCGCATCGCGTCGAGAATCAGCCGCTCGTAGGCCTCGAGGACGTCGCCCGCCCGGTCCGTCTCCTGCGTGGAGAACTGCATCGACAGCTTCTCCAGCCGCATCCCCGGCCCCGGCCGCTTGCCGTAGAACGACAGCGACACCCGGGAGTCCTCGGCGAGGTCGAACGTCAGATGGTCCGGGCCCTCGCCGCCGACGCCGGAGTTCGCCGGGAACATCGTCCGCGGCGCCTCCTTGAACGCGATCGAGATGATGCGCAGGCCCTCGGCCATCTTCTTGCCGGTGCGCAGGTAGAACGGCACACCAGCCCAGCGCCAGTTGTCGATGTCGACCCGCAGCGCGATGAACGTCTCGGTGTCCGAGTCGCGGCCGCACCCCGGCTCCTCGCGGTAGCCGCCGTACTGGCCGCGGACCACCTTGCGCGGGTCGATCGGCAGCATCGAGCGGAAGACCTTGTTCTTCTCCTCGCTGATCGCCCGCGGTTCCAGCGCCGTCGGCGGCTCCATGGCGACGAACGCCATCACCTGCATCAGGTGGGTGACCACCATGTCCTTGTAGGCGCCGGTGGACTCGTAGAAGTTCGCCCGCCGGTCCAGCCCGAGCGTCTCGGGGATGTCGATCTGGACGTGGTCGATGAAGTTGCGGTTCCAGATCGGTTCGAAGAGCCCGTTCGCGAAGCGGAACGCGAGGATGTTCTGCGCCGCCTCCTTGCCGAGGAAGTGGTCGATGCGGAAGATCTGCGACTCGTCGAACACCGAGTGCACGAAGTCGTTGAGTCGCACGGCGCTGGTCAGGTCGTGGCCGAACGGCTTCTCCATGACGACCCGGGCGTTCTCGGTCAGGTCCGCGTCGCGCAGCATCCCGATGACGGCCTCGGCCGCCTTGGGCGGCACCGACAGGTAGTGCAGCCGGCGACAGCCCGGCCCGAGCAGCGTCTCGGCCTCCTTGACCGCCGCCGTCAGGCCCTCGGGTCCGGCACCCTGCGGCACGTAGGTCAACCGGTCCGCGAAGGTCTGCCAGGCCACGTCGTCGATCTTGTGCGTGCCGAAGCTCTCGACGGACCGCCGCGCCAGCGCGCGGAACTCCTCGGTGCTCATGTCGTCCATCGCGGTGCCGACCACGCGGATGTCCGGTGCGAGCGACGACTGCGCGAGGTAGGCCAGGCCGGGCAGCAGCTTGCGCTTGGCGAGGTCGCCGGTGGCGCCGAACAGCACGATGACGTGCGGCGCCAGCGGCTCACCGTCGCGCGGGCGCGGGCGCGCGTCGGGTGCCGGGTAGGCGATGGTCTGAGGACGGTCCACCACGGTAGATCCTCCAAGACGGGGAAGCGTCCAAGACGGGAACAGCGGTCGTCCTCGGGACGACGGCGCTGTGGGCGAGGACCCCGCCGAAAACACTAGCGAGGGCCACCGCACGGCACCACCGGACACGATCTCGACAGTGCGCGCGCCGCGAACCCGCGAGGCCGCCATCACCAGCACTCATTCGGTAACGGGGAGGACATCTCCGCGAGCCAAATGACATCTCGGCCGTATCACGACCGTCGCTCACCGCTCCTTCTCAACAGTGGACCGATCCATCCGTACGACGACGGCGAGGATGACATGTCTTCAGTGGCGGTTCGGTGGAGGTTCGAACGGGGCGACGCGACCGCGACCGAGATCGACGAGGTCGCCCGCGAGGTGCTGTCCGAGCTGGGAGATCCGGCGAGCGAGGCGAGCCTCGCGGCTCGGGACGCGGGCCTCGATCCGGCCGCACTGACGAATGCTCGGTCGCAGGTGACCGAGGGTGAGCAGGGCGCGGAGCCGATCCTCACCACGATCGTCGTCGGGATCGTGGTCAGCGCGGGGTCGAAGGTCGCCGAGACGTTGTGGAAGGACGTGGTGTGGCCGCGCGTGCGCCGCAGGTTCGGCGCACGCGCTCTCGGCGCCGAGAAGGATCTGGACCAGGAGGTCTGAGGCCGTGGCGAGGTTGTCGCCCTACCCGGGGCTCGAACCATGGATGTGGCGTAGCCTGCTCGCCCGCGCCGCCGTGTTCCACGCCGCCCGGACCAGGTTGGCGCAGTTCTGCGACCATGTCGACACCGGCGGCGTCGTCGAGTTCGCGCTCCGCGACCTCGAACTGCAGGCTCGCGAGTGTGGTGCACGCGACGACGTCGACGACGAGACGGTGGTCAACCTCGTCGTCGAGGCGTGGAATGCCCGGCTGACGGAGACGCTCGGCCTCGACCACCTCGAACCGACGGCCCGCGAGCTGCTCACCGAGCTGCAGGTCCTCGTGCGATGCGCGCGCGCCCACGACCCCTTCCGCCGGATCTTCGCCGGTGTCACCGCCCTCGCCAGTGACCTGTACGGCGACACCTGGCGCTCCGCCACCCTCGGCGTCGCCCACATCCGCCGGCATCCGCGCGGCGAGTCGCCGCGCAGCGACCCCTATGCGGTGACGGCCATGACGCCGTGGCCACCGTCCGTCGCCGAGGCAGTGGTGGAGCTGCACATCCAGCACGACCACTTCGGTCCGGCCGCGTTCGCCGCGCTGCCGATCCTCCTGACCCACGAGTGCGTGTGCCATGTCCCCGCCCGCCAGGACCGGGCGAGCAACGACAGCACCTTCGCGGAGGGGCTGCTCGACTGGGTGGCCTACGTCTTCCACGAGCAATGGGCGGGCAAGCTCGATCTCGGGCTCGCCCCGGCCGCGCGCCGCCACGCCGAGACGCTGCGCATGGTGCTCGCGCGAAGGACCGACAGCGTGGAGGGCCGGGCGCGGCTGGTCGGCCACAGCGCCGCGGAGACGCTGCGGCTCTGGTTCGAGGACCGGTGTGGCCACGGGCCCGACGAGAGCAAGCTGACCGTCGCGAGGCTGGGTGTGCAACTCAACCAGGTCTACCGCCCCCTCGCCGACAAGGACCACTTCGTGTCGCTGCTCGACTGGCCGCTGCCGCCCTCGCTCGAGGACGTCCTGCATCAGTGGGAGGCGAGGAAGGTGCCCGCGAGTGCGGTTCTGGACCTGGCCGTGCCGGAGCGGGCACTGCTGACGCGGACGGGGCCGACGCCGTGACCGTCCAGCGCGTGTACGCAGCCGCCGCCGCGCTGCGCGAGTTCGGGATCACCGAGATCAGCGCGTTCTGCGACGAGCAGCCACCGGCCATCGCCGAGATCCTGGCGTCGGCCGCACCGGCCGTCGAACCGGCCGGGGAGGAGCGGTGGAGAGTCGTCGACCTGGCGGCCGTGCGTCGGGAGGCGCAGCGCGGTGCGCCGTCGCCCGGGCCCTCGCTCCTGAGCCTGCGGGAGGGACCGTCGGCACGGCTCAAGCTCGCCGAGGAGACGCTGGTGGCGTGCAGACACGAGCCGTCGACACAGCGACGGCGGATGATGGTGGCGACGGCGACCAACCACCTGCGCCAGGTCCTCGCGGCGACGTTGCCCCGATCGTCGCCTTGGTGGTCGGTCGATCTCCGGACCGACGTGCTGGACGAGGAGCTGCGCCGCCACTCCGACCCCGAGGTCGCGGTCCGCCTCCGGTTGGGCATCGTCGTCGCGCGCCTTGCCGAGGGGAACGTCACCGGTCATCCGGTGCCGCCGGACGAGCTGATCGAGGCCGTGGAGCGCTTCCGGAACGAACCGCTGCTGGGCGATCAGCGGCTGCAGGGCCTCGTCGGAGGCTTCGTCGACCTCGCGACCGCCCAGGAGTCGCCGCACGCCGCGCCGGTCGACCGCCTGATCGTCGCTGTCGCGCGACGGCGGGCGCAGGCGCGGGCGCAGCGGGACCTGCATGCCGCCTTGCGGGCTCTGGAGCCACTGGTACGAAGCCTGTGGTCGGGTCACGCGCGCGCCCCCGTCCGTGATCTCCTCCGCCCGATGGGCAGGCTGCCGGACGGAAGCGACCACGCCGTGGTCTACTCCGACCTGCTGCACGTCCTTCCGACCCAGCTCTGCTGGCACTCGCGCGGCGAGCCCCTGCCGGGCGCGCTCGTCGAGGTCGTGGCGGAGCCCGCGGTCACACTGCACCTGCGCCACTGCGCGCGCGCCCTCGAGGCCGACCTCGCCGGCTCTCCGTTCGGCAGCGACACCGCGCTGATCGGGCAAGCGGCCCATGTCTTCCAGGAGCTCGCCGAGGAGCACGCCGGGCTCGACGGCACCGTGGTCCACCGCGCGGATCGCGCGCGGTCCGAGTTGTTGCAGCTGGCGAAGGCCTCCGTGTGGCCTCAGGCGGCGGACCCGCTGGAGCCGGGATGAACCCGACCCGCGCCGTCCGCACCCTTGTCCGGGCGGCCCTCGACCCGAACGGCCCCGCCACCGTCCACGAGCTGGTGCGGATCATCGCGGAGGTCACCGGCTCCTGTGGCGCAGTGCTGTGGGAGGCGCCCGACGAGCGGTGCGGTGTGGCCGGGTTGTCCGTAGTGGCGCTGTGGCTCAGACGATCGCCCGGTCACGACACCTCCCCTATCGACGCCGCGGTCGAGGCGGACGAGCTCACCGCACTTGCCTTCCGGACCCGGTCCCTCGCGGTTCCGGACGACGTGCCGCAGCACGCACCCGCCCTGGTGGGCCTCGAGGTCATGGGCGCGCTACCGATCGACTACGTCGACGGGTGCCGTGGAGTCCTCACGCTACTGGGGTGCGCCCAACTCGCCGACCCGGTGTTCGACACGGTCGTCGAGCTCGTCGAGGTGCTTCCCGAGCTGTGCAGCACGATACGGGAGCGCCGGACGCTCGCCCTCGTCAATGCCTGCGACACGATCCTGCACGACGCGGATGTCGAGTCCCGGAACGGGCCGGTCTCCCGAACGCAACTCGCCGCCCTGCTCTCCGAGGTCTGCCGATCGATTGCGGCGGAGCTGCAGGCGTCCGAGGTGTCGCTCTTCCTCGAGGAGCCCGGTCGCCGCGACGGCCGGTACCGCTTGTTCGCCCATTCCGGTGACCTACGCGATCTCGCCGGGCAGGACGTCGCGGTCACCGAGCCCACCGACCGGACCGGCTTCGACTGCACGGCAGGGGGCGCGCCCGTGATGGAGGTGCGTCTGCTCAGCGGTGCACACGTCAACGGGCTCGTCCGTTGCCTCGGGACGGAAGGACCACCGCGCCACTTCACCATGTCGGACCTCGCCCTCCTCCGTCCGGTGGCCGCCGCGCTGAGCAGGTACTGGCGCAGCTGGCAGCACGGCCGGGCCCTCTCGGAGGAGAACGAGTCGTGGCGTCGGCTCGCGGCCGGCATGACATCGCTCAACAGGCTGGTCGCCGAGGAGCTGGGAAACCCGTCTCCCCAGAGCGGTCAGGAACACCGGGTGGCCGACCTGGCGGTGCGCATCGTGCGCGAGGTCGTTCCCGCGTCCGCCTCCGCGACGGCGTACCGCGCGACGCCCGCCGCCGGAACGACCGGATTGGTGGCCGTCGCGCGGACCGGCAACGGGACGGCGGACGGTCCGTCCGCGCTCGCCCAGGAGACCGTCCGCAGCGGACGCCGGCAGCGGCTCGTTCCCGACTGCGCCGACGAGGCACCGGCGTGGGTGATCTGCACACCGATCGGGATCGGCGGGCCTGTCTTCGGTGTCCTGGAGACCACCGGGCCCGCCACCGCACCTCCCGACAACTCCGTCCAGGTCAACGAGATCATCAGCGACCAGCTGGGGCTCTACCGGCACCTGAGGGACGCGCTGGGCCGCCTGCGCGATGCGCGGAAACACCTGGAGCTCGCGCTGCGGACCGAGGCGGAAGCCATGGAGGACATCAAGCACCAGCTGGTCAGTCCGCTGCGCGCCGCTGCGAACCGCACCGAGTTCGTGCTGCGCAGCGGCCGCTTCGACGGACGGGTCGAGGCGCAGCTCAGGGCGGTGCGCGGGCTGTGCAGGCGGGCGAGCCGGGTGGCGATGTCCGCCGGGGTGTTCGCGACGTTGAGCCGAGGGCAGCAGCCGGTCTCCAAGCCGGAGCGGGTCGGTGCGGACGACCTGGTGCGCCTGCTCATCGCTGTCGCCGACGACGCCCAGGTGCTCGGCGACCCCCGACGGGGAATCACGTTCGAGGTGGACCGCGAGTCCGTCCGCCTGATGGCCCGGCGGCTCGTGAGCGTCGACACGTCGTTCCTGCAGCAGTGCGTCGGCAACATCCTCGACAACGCCGCCAAGTACGGCTACGAGCACACCCGGGTACGCATCACTGCGGAGTCCGGGCCGGGCGAGCTCACGGTGGCCATCGCCAGTACCGGCATCCCGCTGCAGCCGGACGACGTTTCTCGCGCCCTCGAGCGGAACTGGCGCGGAGACACGGCGCGCAGCATCACCGGCGAGGGCTCCGGCCTCGGGCTCTGGATCGTGGACCACCTGATGCGTGCCATGGGCGGGCGGATCGTGATCGACCCTTCCGCCGACCTCACCACCGTCCGCCTGGTGCTGCCGCTCGCATAGCACCCCGTCCGAGGAGGCGTCTTGCCCCACTTCGTCGTGGTCGAGGACGACCACCTGCAGGAAAGCCCGCTCACGGACCATCTCGCCATCGACTTCCCGGACGCCACGGTCGAGACGCTCACGACCGAGGAGCAGTTCCGGGCCCACCTTCCCCACATGCGCACGGCCGCACCCGACCTGGTGATCATGGATGTCATGCTGAAGTGGGCCTCCTCCCGGCGGGACCTGCCCCCGCGGCCCGACGACGTCGCGGCGGGCGGGTACTACCGAGCGGGACTGCGGTGTGCACGTCTGATGCTCGACGACAGCCGTCTCCGACGGGTTCCCGTGGTGCTCTACACCATTCTCGAGCGCAGCGACCTCGAGCGAGACGGGCAGACCCTGCCCGCCAACACCACGTACGTCGGGAAGAACTGCGAGCTCGACGTCCTCAGCCGCCATATCCGCTCCCGGCTGCGCGAGCGCGCAGCGCGGTCGACCGGACACTAGCGCGTGTCCTAGTCAGCGCCGGCCCGCCGCCAGCGTGTGCTCGAAGATCACGGTGACGCGGACACTGTCTGAGCGGACGCCGACATGCCCCACACCTCGACGCACGCCCTGACGAACGCGACGCTGCCCTACGTCGTCGCGCTCGCCCAGCACGGCTGGCGCGACGCCCTGCGCGCGGACCCGGCGCTGGCGCTGGGCCTGTCGACCCACGAGGGCGCGCTCACCAGCCACGAGGTCGGGCAGGCGCACGACATCGAGGTCACGGACGTGGCCGCCGTCCTGTCCTGACCGAAGCCCGACGCGGGAACACGGTCCAGGCAGACGGGCACGGAACGCATCCGCGGCACGATCCGGCCGTCCCGACAGGAGTCGGGCCGCTCCTGGGTGCGTGTCACAGTGGCCCGTGCCGTCTTCCCTCACCGACCTGCCGGTCCGCCGCCGCGAGCGCAGCGGGCGCGTCGCCACCGCGCTGGTCGCGGCCGCCGCCTGCGGGCTCGGCGCGCTCTACCTCCGGCACGGCCTGGTGGCACCGCCGCCGGGTGGCGAGGCCGCCGCCACGCGCTGGCTGGGTGTCGACCAGTGGGCGTTCGCGGGCGCGCGGTGGGCCGGGCTCTTCGCGGTCGCCGCGGCACTCGCCGGCCTCGCCGTCGCGTGGCGCCCCGACCACACGGCCCGGGCGGCGGCCGCCGCCGGTCGGGCCCTCGACGGCCTCGCCGTCCGGGCCGGCGTCGCCGCGGCGGTCACCGTCGTGTGCTGGGCGGCCAGCTCGCGCCGGGAGAACCTCGACGGCTCGCTGCTCCAGCAGAAGATCGCCGACGCCGTGCCCCGCACCGGCGCGTTCGTCACGCACGACGAGATGCTCGAGCTCTACCTGCACTCCCGGCTGTGGGCGGTGCTGCACGCGACGCTGGGGTGGGACGTCGCGCAGACCTACCGCGCCGCCTCCTGCGTCGGTGGCGGGGTGGCGGCATTCGTCGCGCTCGGGTTGGTCCTGCGGCTGCCGCCGGCGCGGCGGCTGCTCGCCGCGGCGGGTCTGCTGGCCGGCGGCTGGGTGCTCGTCTTCTTCGGCGACGTCGAGAACTACACGTGGGCCAACGTCGTCGTGCTCGTCTACCTGGCCGCGGCGCTGCGGTTCCTCGACGACGAGCGCGCGCGGCTCTGGCCTGCCGCCGCCGCGCTCGCGACCGGTGCGCTGTTCCACCTCGAGACGCTGGTCCTGGGGCCGTCGCTGCTCGTGCTCGCCGCCGTCGCCGCGGCGCGCGGACGCCGCGGGGAGGCCGTGGCCGCGGTGCTGCTCGTGCCGGGGGTGCTCGCCGCCGCGCTCGGCTGGTTCGACGTGCACGGGCTGCCGGTCGCGGACCTGTTCACCCACAGCCAGATCTCGGCGCAGGGCGGGAACTGGTCGCGGTTCCTCGCCCCGGCCGACGCCCACTACCTCTGGAACCAGATCCAGCTCGTGCTCCTGCTCGCGCCCGCGGTGGTGCTGCTGCCGGCGCTGCTGGTCGACCGCGGGTTCCGCGGCGATCCCCGCACGGTGTTCCTGTCGGCCGCGGCCGCCGGGGGGCTGCTGCTCGCCTTCCTCTGGCGCGCCCAGCTCGGCCCGGCCGGCGACTGGGACCTCTACGCCGTCGCCGCCCAGCCCCTGGCGCTGCTGGTCGTGACCTGGCTGACCGCGGGCCCGCACCTGCGGGCCCGCGCGCCGTGGGTCGCCGTGCTGCTCGTGCTCGCGGCGACCCACACGGCGGCCTGGATCGCGGCGAACCACGCCGCGCCCGCGGTGGGACTAGCGTTTCCGTCATGAGCCGACGGCTGGTCGTGATCGGTGGCGACGCGGCGGGGATGAGCGCCGCGAGCCAGGCGCGCAAGCGCCGCGGCCCCGACGAGCTGGAGATCGTCGCCTTCGAGCGCGGGCGCCACACCTCGTACTCGGCCTGCGGCATCCCCTACTGGATCAGCGGTGCGGTCGAGGACGTGGACAAGCTCGTGTCCCGCGCTCCCGAGCAGCACCGCCGCAACGGCATCGACCTGCGCACGCGCACCGAGGTCGTCGGGATCGACCTGGCGGCGCGCACGGTGCGGGCCCGCGACCTCGACGCGGGTCGCGAGTACGACGAGCCGTACGACGACCTCGTCTACGCCACCGGCAGCGTCCCGGCGCGCCCGCCGGTGCCCGGGATCGACGCGGCCGGGGTCTACGGGGTGCAGACCCTCGACGACGGTGCCGCACTGCGCGCCGAGCTGGACGCCGGGCACGTGCAGCACGTCGTGATCATCGGTGGCGGCTACATCGGGCTGGAGGTGGCCGAGGCCTGCCAGGTGCGCGGACTGGACGTCACCGTCGTCGACCGGTCCGCGACACCCGTCGGCACCTTCGATCCGGACGTCGGCCGGTTCATCGCGGACGCCGTCCGCAAGATGGGCGTGAAGCTCGTGCTCTCCGACGGTGTCGCCGAGATCGAGACCGGCGACGGCGGTCGGGCCGCGGCCGTGCACACCGCATCCGGCCTGCGCCTGCCCGCGGACCTGGTCGTGCTCGG
Source organism: uncultured Actinomycetota bacterium (assembly GCA_963780835.1). Classification (GTDB taxonomy): domain Bacteria; phylum Actinomycetota; class Actinomycetes; order Mycobacteriales; family Pseudonocardiaceae; genus Pseudonocardia. The sequence goes on from CAWADQ010000073.1 coordinate 42,083, forward strand.
GCTGGGCGTGCGCCCGAACGTCGCGCTCGCCCGCGACGCCGGGATCCCGCTCGGCCCCTCGGGCGGCATCGCGGTGGACCACCGGATGCGCACCCAGGCCGCGGGGGTGTGGGCGGCGGGTGACTGCGTCGAGTCGGTCCACCGGCTGTCGGGCCAGCGCGCCGTCGTCGCGCTGGGCACCCACGCGAACAAGCAGGGCCGGGTCGCGGGCATCAACCTCGGCGGCGGCTACGCCACGTTCCCCGGCGTGATCGGCACGGCCATCACCAAGATCTGCGACCTCGAGGTGGCGCGCACGGGCCTCTCGGAGCGGGAGGCCGAGGAGGCCGGCTACCGGTTCGTCAGCGCCGTGGTCGACTCGACGACGCGGGCCGGCTACTTCCCCGGTGCGGCCCCGATCCGGCTCAAGCTCCTGGCGGAGCAGCGCACGGGCCGGCTGCTGGGCGCCCAGATCGTGGGCCGGGAGGACGCCGCGAAACGGATCGACGTGCTGGCCACGGCGATCTGGAACGAGATGGACGTGGACGAGGTCCTCTCGCTCGACCTCTCCTACGCCCCGCCGTTCTCCCCGGTGTGGGACCCGGTGCTGATCGCCGCGCGCAAGGCGTTCGACGCCGTCGAGGCGCAGGCCCGCGGCGACCGCACATACCTGAGGTCAGCTCTCGGCGCCCGTGACCGGGACCAGGCCGGCCGCCTCGATGCCCGCCACCGCGGCCGCCTCGTCGTTGAGCGACGCGTCGCCCGTGACGCCCACCGCGCCGAGCAGCGTGCCGGCGGCGTCGCGGACGAACACCCCGCCGGGCACCGAGAGGATCTTCCCGCCGGCCAGGGTGGCGACCGAGGTGAAGAACTCCGGGGAGTCGGCGGCGCGGGCGGCGATCGCGCGGTTGGTCATGCCCAGGGCGAGCACACCGTAGGCCTTGGCGACGGCGAGGTCCGGGCGCAGGTTGCCCGAGCCGTCCTGGCGGGCCAGCGCGACGACGGCGCCCCCGGGGTCGAGCACGGCGACGGTCAGCGGGTTGAAGCCCTGCTCGGTGCCGTGGGCCAGCGCGGCGGCGACGACGGTCTGGGCCTGCTCGAGAGAGATGCTCACCGTGCTCCCTCGCTGCGCTCGGTCGACGCTTCGCCGGCTCGCTGTGACATTGATTCGCTCGCAAGCTCGCTCATAGGGAGAGCCTGGCAGACCTCCCGGCGCCCGTGCACACCCCCAGCGCCCGTGCACACCCCGGGCCGCCCGTGCACACCGCAGAGCGTGTGCACCGGCCGGCCACGCTGTGCACGACAGCCACGAGCGGCCTGGTTCGGCGGGCGCAGGCGGTCAGTGGCGGCCGGAGATCGTATCGGCGATCCGCGAGCGGCGACGTCGACGGTCGGCCGCGGTGCTCGGCCCGGTCCGCCGCCCGGTAGGCCGCGTAGAGCCCGCGCACGCCGAGCCAGCGCAGCGGTTCGGGCTCCCAGCAGCGCACGCGGTGGTCCACCCACGGCAGCGCGGTGAGCGCGGTGGACCGGCCGAGGAGCAGGTCGGTGAGTGTCCGGCCCGCCAGGTTCGCCGCTGCGACGCCGGTCCCGACGTAGCCGCCCGCCCATGCCAGTCCCGTCGCGCGGTCCAGCCCGACCGTGGCCGTCCAGTCCCGCGGCACGCCCAGCACGCCCGACCACGCCCGCTCCACCGCGACGTCTCCGGCAGCGGGGAACAGCCTCCGCAGCGCTGCGTGCAGCGACCGCACGGTGCCGGGCGGGGTCGCGCCGTCGCAGTCGCCGATCCGGCCCGACGCGCCGGATCCGGGAGCCGCGACCCGAACCGGTACGGCACGCCACGGCCACCGAGGGCGATCCGGTCGTCCGCGGTGCGCTGCGCGTAGACGTAGGCGTGCGCGGCGTCACCGAGCACCTCCCGACCCGCCCAGCCGATGTCCGCCCACGACCCCGCGGGCAGCGGTGCAGTCACGATCATGGACGAGTTCATCGGCAGCCAGGTGCGCCGCTCGCCGGGCAGACGCGCGGTGAACCCCTCCGTCGCGCGGACGACGCGCCGAGCCGTGATCGAGCCGCGGGCGGTCTCGACGCCCCCGGGCCGCAGCGCGGTGACCCGCGTGTCCTCGAAGATCTCGACGCCCCGGGCCTCGGCGGCGCGGGCCAGCCCGGCCACGAGCCGCGCCGGGTGCACCCGCGCCGCGTGCGGCTGCCAGGCTGCGCCGCGCAGGTCGGGCACGGCGACGCGCTCGCGCGCCCGGCCCGCGTCGAGCAGCACGACGCCCGTGTCGTCCCACTGCTGTTCGGCCGCGACCGCCGCCTGCAGGCGGGCCCACTGCGCAGCGTTGGTGGCGACGGTCAGCTCACCGCCGCGGGCGACCTCCGCGTCGATGCCCTCGGCCTCGACGACCCGCAGCACCTCGGCGACGGTGTCGTTCAGGGCCACCTGCAGCGCGTGTGCCGCAGCGGCCCCGTGGGTGCGCACGTACCGGTCCCGGCCGCCGGTGATCGAGTTGGTCAGCCACCCGCCGTTGCGGCCCGATGCCCCGTAGCCCGCGAACCGCTGCTCCAGCACGACGACGCGCAGGTCCGGGGCGGCGCGGGCCAGATAGTAGGCGGTCCACAGCCCGGTGTAGCCCGCGCCGACGACGCACACGTCGGCGTCCGTCGGGCCGGGCAGAGCGGCCCGCTCGACCCGGTCCGCCTGCTGCCACCAGAACGACGGAGCACCGTCGTCGCCCACTCGACGACGCGTCAGGTCGTCGGCTTGCCGTACATCTCGCCGAGCGGGTCGTGCAGGAACTCGATGCGCGCGCCGTCCGGGTCCGTCGTGTAGATCGACGAGCCGGAGTGGATCGCGTACGGGATCTTCCGGTCGTCCAGCCGCCCCCGGATCTCGTGCCACTGCTCCTCGGGCACCGAGATCGCGAGGTGGTGCAGCCCGCCCAGCACCTCCGCGTACGGGCCGGGTTCGACGCCGGGCAGGTCGAAGAAGGCCAGGCAGTTGCCGTTGCCGATGTCGAAGAAGAAGTGCGTCGACCCGGCGAGGTCGCGGTTCTCGAACAGGACCGTCACCGGGAAGCCGGCGACGTTCTGGTACCACTCGACCGTCGTCTCGACGTCCCGGCAGATCAGCGCGACGTGGTGGACGCCGCGGCCGGTGGTCGGCGGCCGGTGCTCCCGGGAGACCAGGTACTCGGCCCGGATCCGGTCACGCGTGGTCGTGTAGGCCTGCCGTTGCTCCTCGGTGATGAGCGACGCCTTGTCCGCGCGGGTGTAGGCGTCCTCTTCGGTTGTCATCGTCGCGCTTCCTCTCTCACGCGGCCTCGATGGACGCGTGCATCTCCCACACCAGGATCTCGGCCGGCGTTGCCGCAGTCGTGCGCTGGCCGCCGGTCGCGGTGAACCGCACGGCGTCGCCCTGCGCCAGCGCGCCCGCACCCTCCAGCGTCACGTCGCCCCGGGCGACGAACAGGTGCAGGTAGGGCGCATCGGGCAGCGTCACCGACTGCCCGGGCTCGAGCCGCGCCGCGTGCAGCGTGGCGTAGCGGTTCGCGATGCGGATCGCGCTGTCGCCGTGCTGGGGCATCCCGGACGCCACCGGCACGAGCGCACCGGACAGAAGTTCGGCGTCGATCTCGCGCTGGGCGTACCCGGGCTCGATGCCGTCTGCGTCCGGCACCACCCACATCTGCACGAAGTGCACCGGGTCGGTGTGCTGCTCGCCCGCAATCCGCCACGCATCGTTCTTCTCGGAGTGCAGGATCCCGGTGCCGGCGCTCATCCGCTGGGCCAGGCCCGGGTAGATCACGCCCGCGTGCCCGGTGGAGTCCTGGTGCACCAGCGACCCGCGCAGCACCCAGGTGACGATCTCCATGTCGCGGTGCGGGTGCGTCTCGAACCCGGTGCCCGGTGCGACGATGTCGTCGTTGTTGACCAGCAGCAGCCCGTGGTGGGTGTTGGCGGGGTCGTAGTGAGCGCCGAACGAGAACGAGTGGTGCGAGTCCAGCCACGGGATGCGCGTGGCGAAGCGGTCGGCCGCGCGGCGGACGTCGGTCGTGGGTGTCGTCATGCCTCCACCTTCCAGTTGTGGTTGCACGCTCAACAACCTGGCCAGCCGAGTATTCCTCGACTGTCCCGTCGCCCAGGGACAGTAGTCCCGTCATGCCCGTCCTCGCCGGTCAGTCGCGCCTCCCGCTATGCCGCGGCGGCGTGCCCGGGCGAGGCCGTCGGACTCCACGACCACGATGTTGGCGACGTCGACGGCGCTGATCTGCTCGAGCTTGGCGAGCACGCGACGGCTCGTGCGGCCGGCCCGACCCCGCGCCAGGTCCTCGCACACCGCGCCTGCCGCATCAGGCGCTCGGTTCGAGAAGGTGGCGCCGGGCCGGGAGCCCGGCGGAGGTGAAAGCCCGGTAGGCGAGCGATCCCCCGACTCGTGAGATACGTGGTTATCCCCGATGCGCCCGCCCCCGAATGCGCGGGACCGTCCGCGGTGGCGAGCCGGGCCGGGACCGGGCCCGGCGTCGCCGCGGACGAGGGGGATCCCGTGGACGGACGTGCCGACCTGACCGTGGACGTCGCGATCGTGGGAGGCGGGATCGCCGGCTCCGCGCTCGCCACGGTGCTGGCCCGCGACGGTCACGAGGTGCTCCTGCTGGAGCGCCAGACGAGCTACCGCGACAAGGTGCGCGGGGAGATCCTCGTCAGCTGGGGCGTGGCCGAGATGCTCGCGCTGGACCTGGAGAAGCCGCTCCTCGACGCGGGCGGCCACTACGTCACCCGGGCCGTGGCGTACGACGAGGTGACCGACCCGGTGACCGCCGAGGCGAACGCCCTCCCGTTGGACCGCCTGCTCCCCGGTGTTCCCGGGCCTCTGGACGTCGGCCATCCCGAGGCGTGCGAGGCGCTGGCCGGCTCTGCCGCCGAAGCAGGCGCGACCGTGGTGCGCGGAGTCGGGGACGTCGAGGTCGTGCCCGGCGCGCCGCCGACGCTGCGCTTCGAGCTCGACGATCTGGTGACGACCGTGTCCGCCGGGCTCGTCGTCGGCGCCGACGGACGGAGCCGCGCGCGACCGCGTGCGCGGGGGAAGACGAGGTAGTAGAGGTCGCCCTCGGTGATGAACGACACCTGGATCGACGACCCGCGCGCCCCCGGTGTCGTGCTCATCGGCGACGCCGCGGGCTGGAAGGACCCGATCATCGGTCAGGGTCTGTCGATCGCGCTGCGCGACGTGCGGATGGTGGCCGACGCCGTCCGTGCCGGCCCGGACCGCTCGGTCGCCGCCTTCACCCCCTACGTGCGGGAGCGGCGGGAGCGGATGCGGCGGCTGCGGGTCGCGGCCGACATCCAGACCGCCCTCGTGGCCACCTTCACCCCGGCCGGGGCGACCCGGCGCGCGGCGTTCAACGCGGTCTTCCGCACGGATCCGGTGCTCGGTGGCTCGCGCCTGGCGGCGCAGCTCGGCCCGGAGAACGTGCCCGCGGAGGCGTTCGAACCCCACACCGTCGCCCGCATCCTCGCGATGGGTTGACACTGCAGGCGGTCCGATGTGCAGTTCCCGTCCCGAAGGGCATCGCGATGACCGTGACCGTGAACGGCCTGTCGTTCCACGTCGTCGACGAGGGCTCGGGACCGCCCGTCCTGCTGCTGCACGGCTTCCCGGACTCGTCGGCGCTGTGGCGCCACCAGATCCCGGCACTCGTCGACGCCGGGCACCGGGTGATCGCCCCCGACCTGCGCGGGTTCGGTGCGAGCGACCGGCCCGAGGGCGTGGCGCAGTACACGATGCCGCTCCTGATCGGCGACCTCGTCGGGATCCTCGACGCACTCGGCGTCGAGCGGGCGGACGTCGTCGGCCACGACTGGGGTGCGGGCATCGGCTGGACGCTGGCGAGCCTGGTGCCGCAGCGCGTGCAGCGCTACGTCGCACTCTCCGTCGGCCGTTCGACGGACTACTTGGCGGACATGCGCCAGCGGGAGATGTCCTGGTACATGCTGCTGTTCCTGTTCGAGGGCGTGGCCGAGGAGGCGCTACAGCGCGACGACTGGGCGCTGCTGCGTGCCTGGATGCGCGATCCCGTGGACATCGAGCACTACGTCGCGGACCTCTCCCGTCCCGGCGCCCTGACCGCGGCGCTCAACTACTACCGCGCCAACCTGCCCGTCGAGGTGTTGGCCGGCCTGGCCGCCCGGCCGGCGCTGCGCCCGGTGAGCTGCCCGGTGCTGGGCGTCTGGTCCGACGGTGACATCGGGTGCGGCGAGGCCCAGATGCTCGCCTCGCAACGGCACGTGACCGGGCCGTGGCGCTACCACCGGATCACGGGAGCCGGGCACTGGATCCCGCTGGACGCGCCGGACGAGCTGGCGACGCTGCTGGTCGACTTCCTGGGGTGAACTCATCGCTCAGCGGGAGGTCGGGGCCGTCGGCGTGAGCGGGGAGGTCGACATCGTCGTGTTCACCGACCGCGACGACGCCGCCGCCGGGCCGGTGCCGGTGGCCGTCAGCGTCACCTTGTGGTCGTTGCCGTCGCAGGGAACCGCGATGTTGCCGGTGCCGGTGGTCGGGAAGCCGGCGGCGGCCGGGAGCGGCTGGCCGTCGACCGAGAAGTTCACGGCGGACGCGTTCTGCGTCACCCACGCCGCGGCCACCTCGGCGGTGCCACCGGGGCACGTCACGTCTTCGAGCACGTGGAACCGGGTGACCAGCGGCGCGCCCACGGGCGGCGGGGAGTTCGTCGTGTTGACCTGCCGCGACACCGACGCCCGGCCGCCCGCTCCGCCGGCGACGAGGGCGACCTCGTGTTCCTTGCCGTCGCAGGGGACGGCGACGTTGCCGGTGCCGCTGACCGGGTAGCCGGCCCCGGCAGGCACCGGCGCCCCGTCGACCTCGAACCCCACCGTCTGCGCGTTGCGCGTCGACCACGCCATCGGCACCGACGACGTCGTGCCGGAGCACGTGACGTCCGGGATCACGGAGAAGCTCGTGATCACCGGCTGGTTCCCGGCGGCCGGGCTCGTGGTGGGCGACGCCGTCACGGTGACGGTGGCGGGGGCGGCCGACGTCGGTGCGGTACCGCTCGGTGTGGCCGGGGCGCAGCCGGCCAGGACGAGGGCACCGGCCACGCCGAGCATCGCAGCAGCTGATCGGACGTCGCCCATGGCGCCCCTCCCGGCTCCCGCCGGCGACCCCGGCGGATGATCGTCGATCACCCAACCAGCACCGTCCGGGCCGGTCAATACGTCTCGCGTGTCGCGATCGTCCCCCGGGTGCCAGCTGGTCAGGCCTTTGGCTGGAGCACGAAGTCGTAGACCGCCAGCAGCCACGGCACCTCCGACGTGCCGCCGTCCGGGGTCGGTCCCGGCTCCCGGGGCTCGAACTCGACCACCAGCTCGGCCTTCGTGCCGAACACGACGTCGCTGTCGAGGTACTCCGCGCCCTTCTGGAACAGGTGGGTGATCAGCGGCTCGTAGCCGGGGACGTTCAGCAGGAAGTGGACGTGCGCCGGGCGGAAGTGGCTGATGTCCGTCCGTGCGATCAGGTCGCCGACCGGGCCGTCCATCGGGATGCTGTAGCCGAGCGGCCCGATGGTCCGCACGCAGTAGGTCCCGTCCGACTTCGAGGCGTACTTGGCCCGCAGCCGCGCCTCGTCGACGTCGGGCAGCTGCGCCTCGTACGCGCCGTCCGTGTCCGCCTGCCACACGTCCAGGACGGCCCCGCCGACGGCCTTGCCGTCGATGTCGCGGACCGTCCCGCTGATGTAGAGCGGGGTGCCGGGCAGGCCCTGCGACATGTCGGCGCCGTACTCCAGCTCGGGCGAGCCGTCGATGTGGAAGGGACCCAGCACCGTCGCGGGGGTCGCGCCCGGCTCGAGGCGGTGGTTCATCTGGACGACGAGCATCGACAGGCCGAGCACGTCCGAGGCGAGGATGAACTCCTCGCGCTTCTCGTCGCTGATCTGCCCCGTGCGCGCCAGCCACTGGATCGCGGCCATCCACTCGGGCTCGGTGAGCCGCACCTCGCGGGCGAACTCGTGCAGGTGGCGCACGAGCGCCTGCATGATCTCCGCGAGCCGCGGGTCGCGGGCGGTGCCCCAGCGCGCCGCGGCGAGGTCGGTGATGTTCTCCTCGGTGACCCGCTGCATCTCACCCCTCCTGAACTGCGGCACGCAGCAGCGCCGCCGCGCCGGCCATGGCCCGCATCTTGCCCTCCGCGGACTCCCGCGGGAGGTACTTCATCCCGCAGTCCGGCGCGATCACGAGCCGCTCCGCCGGCCGGTACGGGTAGGCCCGGCGCACCCGTGCGGCGACGACCTCGGCGGTCTCCACCTCCGGCGTCGACAGGTCCAGCACCCCGAGAATGATCGTCTTGTCCGACAGGTCGGCCAGCACGCCCAGGTCGAGCCCCGACTGCGCGGTCTCGATCGAGATCTGGTCGGCCGGGCAGGCCGCCAGCTCCGGCAGGAACGAGTAGCCGGACGGGCGCTCGTGGATGATCGCGGCGTAGCCGAAGCACAGGTGCACGGCGGTCGTGCCCTCGACGCCGTGCAGCGCCGCGTTCACGGCGGCGAGCCCGTAGGCGCGGGCCGCGTCCGGGCGGGCCTGCAGGTAGGGCTCGTCGATCTGGACGACGTCCGCCCCCGCGGCGAACAGGTCCTTGATCTCGGCGTTCACGGCCTTCGCGTAGTCCATCGCGGCCGACTCGAGGTCCGGGTAGTGGTCGTTCTGCGCCTGCTGCGTCATCGTGAACGGCCCGGGCACGGTCATCTTCACCGGCCGGTCGGTGTGGCTGCGCAGGAACTCCAGGTCGCGGACCTGCACCGGGTGCGGCCGGTGGATCGGGCCGACGATGCGGGGCACCGGGTTGGGGTGCCCGGAGCGATCCAGCGCCGTCCCCGGGTTGTCGACGTCGACGCCCTCCAGCGCGGTGGCGAAGTGGTTGGAGTAGCTCTCCCGGCGGATCTCGCCGTCCGTGAGCAGGTCCAGCCCGGCGCGCTCCTGGGCGCGGATCGCGAGCTGGGTCGCGTCGTCCTGGGCCTGTCCGAGCAGCGCGGGCTCCACGCGCCACAGCTCCTTCGCCCGCACGCGCGGCGGGAAGCGGCCGGCGAGCTTCGCGCGGTCGATCAGCCACTCGGGCTGGGCGTAGCTGCCGACCAGCGACGTCGGGAGAACCGGCAACACGGGCCTGCCTCAGCTAGGGAACGAGGACGATTCGGTCGCCCGGCGCGGTCCCACACGCCGGCGACGTCGACGAGCGGGACGGGCTCGTGGGCGACGGTGAGCCGGCCGGCGCGCACCTCGGAGACGACGTGCGCGAGTGCGCCGGCGCGCTGCGCCGGGGTCAGCTCGTTGTTGGTGTAGCCGAGCACGCGCAGCGAGCGGCTGCGCAGGGTCGACGAGTCGATCGGGGCCGTCTCCGCCGCCGAGCTGCCCAGGTTCACCAGGCGCCCGTGTGGGCGCAGCGCGCGCAGTGCTGCGGCGGCCGGGGCGCCGAACAGGGGGTCCACGACCAGGTCGACCGGGCCGTCGACGCGCATCCGGTCCGCCAGCCGGGCCACGTCAGCCAAATCGTTGGACACGGTGTCGCCGAGCGGCACCGCGACGTCCGCACCCAGCGCGAGGGCCCGCTCCCGGGACCGCTCCCCGCGGGCCGCGGCGACGATCCGCCCGGCGCCCGCGGACCGGGCGAGCTGGACGGCGGCCTGGCCGACCACGCCCCCGGCGCCCAGCACCAGCACCCGCTCGCCCGCCGCCAGGCCGCCGCGGAAGGTCAGCGCCATCCAGGCCGCCACCGCCGAGAGCCCGAGCGCGGCGACCAGGACCGGGTCCGCGCCCGGCGCGAGCGCGACGACGTCCGACTCGGGGACCGCGGCGACCGCCCGCATGCTGCCGTCGCCCGGCTGCATGCCCGCCGTCGTCGCGAACCAGACCGGTGTGCCCTTCACCAGGCCGGCCGATCCCTCCAGGACGAGCCCGACGCCCTGCACCCCGGGCACGTACGGCGTCGACGGCACCCCGAAGTAGGAGGTGCCCGAGGCGCACAGGCGGTCCAGCGGCACGATCGGCGCCGCGGACACCGCGACCAGCACCTCCCCCTCGCCCCGGGTCGGCTCGGGGCGGTCGCCGGGCACCGCGGGCGAGCCCGGCTTCTCGATCAGGGCCGCCGTGATCGATCTGGGCAGCATCACGCCTCCGGTGGTTCGGGATCCGGCGCCGATCGGCCGGGGCCGGGCGGCCAGGGGTCGGGTGCGACCGAGCGGTTGTGCAGGTCCACCGACAGGAAGATCTCGTTCGCGACGGGGTGGCGCAGCTCCTCGGCGAGCTGCCCGATCAGCCCGGCCGTCCGGGCGAGCAGCGCGAACCCGCGCAGCAGCGGCAACGGCAGGCCGAGGTCGGCCAGCGCCGCGCCGCACACGCCTGCCCCGTTGAGCGGCAACGTCTTCCCGAGCACCTGCGGGTGCACCCGCCCGATCGCGGCGAACAGCGAAAGGTGCGGCCCGAACAGCCCCTCCTCGCGGGCGATCTGCATCAGCCGGGGCGTGCGCGGGTCGCCGTCCTTGTGGACGTGGTGGCCCAGGCCGGGGACGAACCGCCCGGTCGCCCGCTGCGCCGTGACGGTGCGCAGCGCGAGTGCGTCCCAGCCGGCGTCGTCGGTCGGCAGCTCGGTGGACTCGTTCTCGGCAGAGGTCAGCACGTCGTGCAGGAACCTGCCGGTGTCCTCGGTGACCCCCAGGAACCGCGAGCCCGTGCCGAGCAGCCCGGCGGCCAGCGCGCCCTGGATCGAGTCCGGCGCGGACAGGTAGGTCAGCCGCGTGACGATCGCGGTCGGGGTGAAGCCGTGGTCGGCCAGCGCGGCGAGCACCGCCTCGAACACCCGTACCTCGCCGGGCTCCGGACGGCGCTGGGTGGCCAGCCAGAACGCCAGCTCGCCGAACCCGACCTCGCCCATGACGTCCCGCGCCAGGTCGTGGCCGAGAAGGGTGATCGCGTCGCGGGACGAGGCGCCCAGGGCCGTCGGGTACTCGTTCACGACGAGAGCCCCGAATCCTTGAGCCACTGCCGTAGTTCTGCGCCGTGCTCGTCCAGCTCCGGTGGTGGCAGCGCGTACCGGGCCGGCGTCGCGGAGAACGTGATCGGGTGCCGCGCCATCGGCACCGCCCGCTCGCCCTCCCCCACCGTGACCACCGGGTCCAGCGCGAACTGCTCGGCCATGGCGAACCCGCCGTCGATCGTGTTGATCGGCCCGCACGGCACCCCGGCGGCGACCAGCAGGTCGAACCACTCGTCGGCACTGCGGGTCGCGAGCCGCTCGACCAGGATCGGCTTCAGCTCGGCCCGGTTCACGGTGCGGTCGCGGTTGCGGGCGAACCGCGGGTCGTCGGCGACCTCCGGGACGTCGAGGACCTCGCACAGCTTGCGGAACAGGCGGTCGTTGGCCGCGGCGATGATCAGGTCGCGGTCCGCGGTCGGCGAGCGGCTCGTAGGGGAAGACGCTCGGGTGCGCGTTGCCCATGCGGTAGGGCACCACGCCGCCCGCGACGAACGCCGAGCTGTGGTTGACCAGGCCGGACAGCGCCGACGACAGCAGGTTGACCTCCACGTGCTGGCCCTTCCCCGTCGCCTCCCGGTGCCGCAGGGCGGCCAGGATGCCGATCACGGCGTGGTTGCCGGCCATGACGTCGAACACCGAGATGCCGGCGCGGTAGGGCGGCCCGTCCGGGTCGCCGGTCAGGCTCATCAGGCCGGACACCGCCTGCACCATGAGGTCGTAGCCCGGCACCCGCGCGCCCGGCCCCGTGCCGAACCCGCTGATCGAGGCGTAGACGATCCCCGGGTTCGCGGCGCTGACCGTCGCGTGGTCCAGCCCGAACCCGGCGAGGCCGCCGGGGCGGAAGTTCTGGATCAGCACGTCCGCCCGGCGGGCCAGCTCGCGGGCGAGCTCGAGGTCGGCGTCGTCCCGCAGGTCCAGCGCCACCGAGCGCTTGCCGCGGTTGATCCCCAGGTAGTACGTGGAGACGTCACCGCGCACGGGAGGGGTCCAGGTGCGCGTCTCGTCACCGTCGGGCGACTCGACCTTGACGACGTCCGCGCCCAGGTCGGCGAGCAGCATCGTCGCGTACGGGCCGGCGAGCACGCGGGAGAAGTCGGCGACGAGCAGGCCCGACAGGGGTCCCGCGGGCGGTGCGTCGGGCACGACACAGGTCCCTTCTCCGGCATGCGGACAGCTGTCCGGGATCGTGCCACAGTGAGGAGCGCGCTGACCAACTCGGCCCTACTGCGCGGCGCTCGCTACGGGCGGAGTTGGTCAGCACCCTCCTACGACGCGACGGTCACCTGCGGAACCGTCTCCAGCCGGGCGAGGTCCGCGCTGATCTCGCCCGCCGCGGCCAGCAGCTGGGGCAGGTGCTCGCCGACGAGCCGCTCCACCGGCGTCTCCGCGGCGTGCACGTTGACGTTCAGCGCCGCGACGACCCGGCCCGCCCCGTCGCGCAGCGGCGCGGCGACGGAGCGGATGCCGGGCGCGAGCTGCTCGTCGGTCAGCGCCCAGCCGCGCGCCCGCACCTCGCGCAGCGCCGCGTCCCGCTCGGCGCGGTCCGGCTGCCAGCGCGGGGTGAGCCCGGAGCGGGAGGGCTCGGCGAGCACGCACTCCAGCTCGTCCACCGGCAGCGCGGCGAGCAGCACCTTCCCCAGCGACGTCGGCAAGCGCCGGGAACCGCGTCCCGATCTGCACCGACAGCCCGACGATCTTGGGCACGGCCACGCGGGCGACGTACACGATGTCCGACCCGTCGAGCTGCGCGATCGAGCACGACTCGGACGTGGCCGCCACGAGCCGCTCCATGTGCGGGCGGGCGATCTCCCACAGTCCCTGCGACCGGACGTAGGCGACGCCGAGCTCGAGCACCTGCGGCGTGAGCGCGAACGTGCCGCCGTCGGCGCGGACGTAGCCCAGCTCGGCGAGCGTCAGCAGGATCCGGCGGGCGGTCGGGCGGGCCAGGCCCGTCGCGGCGGCGACCTCGGCGAGGGTCGGCGCCGGCCGGCCGGGACGGAACGCCGCGATCACCTCGAGGCCGCGGGCCAGCGCCTCGATGAAGTCGGGTCCGGCGCCCTCGCGCGGCATGGCGTCTCCCCTCCCGGCGGCGGCCCCGTGATCCTTGACACGGCCGTCACCGCGGCTTCAGAGTACCGCTGACCGCGCTGCGGACACTCGTCCGTGCGGAGTGTCCGGGAGGTTCGGCGATGACGCAGGGTGCCGGTTCGGTCGTGTTCAGGGGCGGGACCGTGCTGACGGTCGACGCCACCCGCCGGGTTCTCCCGGACACCGACGTCCTCGTCACCGGCGACCGCATCGCCGAGGTCGGGCCGCACCTGGCGGTTCCCGAGGGCACCCGGGAGATCGACGCCTCCGGCGGCATCGTCATGCCCGGCATGATCGACACGCACCGGCACATGTGGCAGACCGCGATGCGGGGCTACGGCGCCGACTGGACGCTCACCCAGTACTTCGTCTGGTACTACCTGGAGTCGGGCCGGCACTTCCGTCCCGAGGACGTGCACGCCGGCAACCTGCTCGCCGCGCTGGAGGCCGTCGACGCGGGCGTCACCACGTGCGTCGACTGGTCGCACGGCCTGCAGACCACCGGCCACGCCGAGGCCGCCGTCGACGCACTGCGCGCGGTGCCCGGCCGGTTCGTGCTCGCCTACGGCAACATCCAGCAGGCCCCGTGGGAGTGGGCCACCTCCGCGGACTTCCAGGCGTTCGCCCGCCGCCTCCTCGACGAGAACGACGACCTGCTCGGCTTCCAGATGGCGTTCGACGTCACCGGCGACCCGGCGTTCCCGGAGCGGGCCGCCTACGAGGTGGCGCGTGAGCTGGGCGTCCCGGTCACGACCCACGCCGGGGTATGGGGCGCGACCAGCGACGACAGCATCCGCCTCGCCCACGAGGCCGGTTTCCTGGACGAGACCAGCGTCTTCGTCCACGCCTCGACGCTGTCCGCCGACTCCTACCACCGGATCGCGGCCACCGGCGGCTCCGTCTCGCTGGCCACGGAGAGCGAGCAGAGCGCCGGTCAGGGCTACCCGACGAGCTGGGCGCTGCGGGCGCACGGCATCCCGGTGTCGCTGTCGATGGACACCAGCGTGTGGTGGAGCGGCGACCTGTTCTCCGCGATGCGGGCCACGCTGGGCGCCGACCGCTCCCGCGACCATCTGGAGGCGCACGCGAAGGGCGACACGGTCACCAACCACGCCCTGCGCGCCGAGCAGGTCGTCGAGTGGGCCACGCTCGGCGGCGCCCGGGCGCTGGGTCGCGAGTCGGATCTCGGCAGCATCGAGGTCGGCAAGAAGGCGGACCTGGTGCTGCTCAAGAACGACCACTCCCCGGTGTCGTTCCCGATCCTCAACCCGCACGGCCACGTCGCCTTCCAGGCCCAGCGCGGCGACGTGCACACCGTGCTGGTGAACGGGCGGGTGGTGAAGTCCGAGCACCGGCTCGTGGACGCCGACCTCGCCGCGGCCCGGCGCGAGGTCGAGGCGACGGTGGAGTACCTGCGCGTCCACGCTCGGCGACGAGGCGTGGGAGAAGGGCATGAACCCCGACGTCCCCGAGACGGCGCTGGTGGAGAACCCGTACCAGTACAGCGACTACGGCGGGGCGATGCCGGGGCGGTGAGCTCGGCGAGTCACGCGGCGAGCGTGGCGTAGCGGCCGTCGCGCGCGACCAGCGTGTCGTGCGTGCCGGACTCGACGATCCGGCCGTGGTCCAGCACGGCGATCCGGTCGGCGTTGCGGACCGTCGAGAGCCGGTGCGCGATGGTGATCGTCGTGCGGCCCCGGCCGAGCTCGTCGAACGCGCGCTGGACGGCCCGCTCCGTCGCGGTGTCCAGGGCGCTGGTGGCCTCGTCGAGCACCAGCACCCGCGGGTCGCGCAGGAGCGTGCGGGCGATGGCGATGCGCTGGCGCTCGCCGCCGGAGAAACGGTGGCCGTGCGATCCGACGAGGGTGTCGTAGCCCTCCGGGAGGCTCTCGATCAGGTCGTGGATCTGCGCGGCGCGCGCGGCGGCCTCGATCTCGGCGTCCGTGGCCTCGGGGCGGACGTGGCGCAGGTTCTCCCGGACGCTGGCGTGCAGCAGGTAGGTCTCCTGGCTGACGACGCCGACGATCGCGCGCGAGGTCGGCCAGGCGAAGGTCGCGCAGGTCGATCCCGTCGATCGTGATCCGGCCGGCGTCGGGGTCGTGCAGCCGGGTGACGAGCGCGGCGAGCGTGCTCTTGCCCGACCCCGTCTCCCCCACGAGCGCGAGCGTCGTGCCGGCACGAACGTCCAGCGTGACACCGGCGACCGCCGCGACATCGTTGCCCGGGTAGGCGAAGGTGACGTCCTCGATCCGCACGTCCCCGCGGATCCGGGCGGGGTCGACGTCGACGGGGTCGGCGGGGTCGTCGACCTCGACGGGCAGGTCGAGGTACTCGAAGATCCGCGCGAACAGCGCGAGCGAGCTGACCAGCGAGACGCCGACGTTGAGCAGGCCGGTGATCGGCCGGAACAGCCCGGCCTGCAGCGCGGTGAACGCGACCAGCGTGCCGATCGTCATCCCGGCCGGGAACAGCCCCGCTCCGAGGTAGATCACCGCGGGGATGGCCGCGAACACGACGGTCGTGGCGGCCATCCGCCAGCGCCCGGCCAGCTGCGCGCGCAGCTCCAGGTCGACCAGCCGGGACGACGACGCGGTGAAGCGCTCGACCAGCGCGGGGCCGGTGCCGGTGGTGCGCGACAGCAGCACCCCGCCGATCGAGAGGGCCTCGTCGACGGTGACGTTGAGGTCGGCCAGCTCGCGCTGCTGGGCGGCGGTGATCGCCCGGCGCATGCGCGCGACCCGGCGGGTCAGCCAGATCGACGGCGGCAGCACGAGCAGGGACACCAGCGTGAGCTGCCAGCTCAGCGCGAGCATCGCGACGAACGTCGCGACGGCGGTGGTGAGGTTCGAGGCCACCGAGGTGGCGGTGGAGGTGACGACGGACTGCATGCCGCCGATGTCGTTGGTGATCCGGGACTGCACCTCGCCGGTGCGGGTGCGGGTGAAGAAGGCGACCGACTGGCGCTGCAGGTGCGCGAACACGTCGGTGCGCAGCCGGTGCATGACCTGCTGCCCGACCGTCGTCGAGATCCAGGTCTGGACGACGCCCAGCGCCGCCGTCACCCCGGCGACGGCGACCATGCCGATCACCAGCCAGGCGAGCAGGGAGAGGTTCCGCTGCGGCAGGGCGTCGTCGATGACGGCGCGCAGCAGGAAGGGTGAGGCCATCGCCACCACCGACGACACGATGATCAACGCGGTGACGACGGCGACGGACCAGTGGTGAGGGGCGAACAGGCGCGCGATACGCCGCAGCGAGACCTCGCGGGCCTGCGCCTTCTCCGCTGCGGTGGCGGTGGACCGTCGGGACGGGCGGGTGATGTCGCTCTCCAAGGAGCACTCCTGTCTGTCGAGATTACTGAGGTTACCTCATCATGAGGCAACAACACTGCTTCTTGCTACCGTGTTCCCGTGCCCCCGCAGGAGCCCACGACGCCGGCGCCGGCGGCACCACGGCCCGCGCCGGACGGGCTCGCCGACACCTTCCGCGCGGTGTCGCGCCGCCTGCGCGCCCAGACCGCGGCCGCCCTCGCCCCGTGGGACGTCACGCCGGCGCAGGCCCGCGCGCTCGGAATGCTCGCCCGGTACGGCCCGGTCCGGCTCGGCGCCCTGTCCGAACACCTGCGCATCGCGCCACGGTCGGCCACGGAGGTCGTCGACGCCCTCGAGACCCGCGGCCTCGTCGAGCGCCACCCCGACCCCGCCGACCGGCGAGCCACCCTGGTCGCCCCGACCCCACGCGGCGAGGAGGTCGCCGCCGCCATCCGGTCGGCCCGCGCCGCGGAGGCCGAGGAGTTCTTCGCCCGCCTCACCCCCGCCGACCGCGCGGCGCTCACCCGGATCCTGGACGCCCTGCTCGGACAGTGATCGCGCCGAGATGTACACCGCCGATCGGCGTGTCCTGCGTAACACTTTTCGCGGAGGGGCGATCCTCCGTACGGAGCGTGCGGCGCTGAGAGCCGTACGACGGGGAGTACGGACGGTACGGACGCCATGGGCTCGGACGCGACAACCACGGACGTGATCGACGGGGAGACCCTGTCCCGGCGGGACCGCGCGATCTTGCGCGCCGTCGCCGAGGGGAGCGCGGAGCTGGTCTTCGGTGCCGAACCGGATCTGCTCATCGACGGCCGTTGCTGCTGCGACCAGACCGCCGCCCACCGCCTCGCCCATGCCGGTCTGATCGCACCGCGCGCCACCGCGACCGTCGGCCAGCGCGTGGCCGCCTGCCTCACCCCTGCCGGGACGGCGAAGCTCTCCGCCTGACCGACGCGAGCGGCTTTTCGGAACCGCCCGGACCACGCCGTCGCGCTGCTCCACGGACTCCCGTCACGTCACGGCCCGGATGTCCGCCACCGCTGCTGTCAGGGCCGCGGTCGCGGCCACCGTGCGGGGATGATCCGGGAGCACCGGCGCGCCGCTCGGGGTCCGGGCAGGCCCGGTGAGGGCCGCGCCCAGCTCGTCGAGATGGTCGAGGAACGCCTCGGCGACCGCGGGCGGCGGCGCCGGGCGCTGCGCCGGGAGCGACAACGCGAGGAACGCGAGCTCCTCGGCCGCGGCCGACACCGGCCAGCCGGCGTCGGCTCCGCCCGCGTCGGCGAGCGCGTCGGCGTGCACCGTGCGCAGCGCGGCCAGTTCGCCCTGCAGCGCGCGGCGCGGCTCGGCAGCTCCCGCGCCGGATTCGGGGACCGACGCCGCCGCGAACACCGCGCGTGCCGCAGGACACCACCCGCGCCTGCCGCGTGCGGCAGGCCGCACCGAGCGTCGCGCGCGGCCACAGCACCCGCCGCCAGCAGCAGCGCCAGCGGCTCGCCCCGATCGCGGTGTCGACCAGCCGCGCGACCGAGCGCCGAACCGACGTCCCCGTGGGCGTCCCGAGGTGGAACAGGCCCAGCGCGAGCACGGTGATCGCCGTCACCGCCAGCCCGTAGTGGGTGGCGATGACCAGTCCAGGCGACTGCGCGACCAGACCCGAGACGGCCAGGTCTCCACAGCGATCAGTGGATTCTCCCGAACCACGGTGGTCGACAGCTTGTGCAACCAGTCCCGCCGCGTGTCCGCCACCCGGGCATGGGCGCGGGCGACCTTGCGGCGCGACTTCTCCCGGTTCGCCGACCCCTTCTGCCGGCGGGCGAGTTCCTTCTGCGCGGTGCGGAGCTTCGCCGCAGCCTTCCGCGCGATCCGCGGGGCGTCGACCTTCCTCCCGTCCGACAGCACCGCGAAGTGGGTCAGCCCCAAGTCGATCCCCATCTCGTGCTGCACGAGCGGGAGCGGCTGGTCGGGCGCCTCCACGACAAACGAGGCGTGATACCGGCCGGCCGCGTCGACGGTGACCGTCACCGACGACGGCTCCGACGGCAGCGCCCGGGACCAGCGCACCGGGACGTCCCCGATCCCGGGCAGCCGCAACCGGCCCGCGTCGGTGACCCGGAACCGGGCCGCCTTCGTGAAGCGGATCGACTGCGCCCGGTCCCGCTTGGACCGGAACCGCGGCGCGCCCAGCTTGCGACCCTTCCGGGTGCCCGGTCACCGAGGCGAAAAAGTTCTGGTAGGCGGTGTTCGCGTCCGCCAACGACTGTTGCAGCACCACCGCCGAGACTTCGGCGAGCCACGCCCGTTCCGGGGTGCGCTTGGCCGCGGTCAGCGCCTTGGACAGCGCCGCGTCCGTCGGGTACGGCGCCCCGGCCTCGCGGGCGGCCCGTCTTGCGGCGATGGCGTCGTTGAACACCACCCGCGCACACCCGAACGCCCGCGCAAGCGCGATCCGCTGACCCGGCGTCGGAGTCAGGCGGTAGGCGTACCGGAGCTGCACACGAGCACCGTACGGTTCAGCGAGCCGACACAGAACGCGCCGTCGCACCGGTCGGACGCTGCACGTTCCTGCTGCACGTGCACCTGCTGGTCAACCACCCGCCCAAGGTCGCCGTGTCGAAGCTGGTCAACAGCCTCAAGGGCGTGTCCTCCCGCCGTTTGCGCCACGAGTTCCCCGACCTGGTCCGGCACTACCGGCGCGCGCAACGCCTGTGGTCCGGGTCCTACTTCGCCGGGTCGGTCGGCGGCGCGCCACTGTCCATCGTGCGGCAGTACATCGAGCAGCAGAACCGTCCCGTCCAGGGCACGGCGCGGCCCCTGGCGGGCCTCCCCGCGCGGGCCTTCACCACCGCCGTGAACGGCGGCGCACTGGCCCGCAACTCGCGAGGCGTGGCCGAACCCCAGTGCGTGACCCACCCCGACCCCGACAGCCACGGCGATCCCGATCCGCGCGGCGGAGGGCAGGACGACCGACTGGCGGCGCAGCCCGGCGGCGAGCTGCCGGAGCCAGGCGAGGGGCGCGCCTCCCCAGCGAGGCCGGCCGCGGGTCAGCGCCTCGCCCGGGTCGGAGGGCATGTCCGTCGCGGCCAGCACCGTCCCGCGTCAGGGAATGCCGTCAGCCGCCTTCGCCCTGGCCGCCGCCCGAACCGCTGTCGCCACTTCCGCTGTCGCCGCTTCCGCTCCGCTCCCGCTGTCGCCGTTCCCGCTGCCGCTGTTCCCGCTGCCGCCGTTCCCGCTGCCGCCGTTCCCGCTGCCGCCGTTTCCCGCTGCCGCTGTTGTCACCGCCGCTGGTTGTCACCACCGTTGTCGGTGGCGCCGCCGCCCTGGTCAGCGCCGGTGTCGTCCTTGGGCTCTCCTTCGGTCGTCCTTCGGCTTGTCGGGCTTCCCCTTGTCGTCCTTCTTGTCCTTGTCCTTGTCCTTCTTGGGCGCGCGGCTCTTCGTCGACTCGTCCGCGGCCTTCGGAACGGTGGTCACCCGGACCACGGTGCGCGTCACGGTCGTGGGACGGGCCCGCCTCGCGAGTGCGACCGGCACCGGGCGGCGCTGCTGCGACGTCGGCGCGACGGCGACCGGCGCGTCGACCACCGGAGCCGTCGTGATCGACGGTGCGGGCAACGCCGCGCCGACGGGCTCCGCCACCGGTGCAGCGACCTGCACGGGCGGCGTACCCGGGGCACTCGGGGAGTTGTCGGCACCGGTGAGCAGCACCATTCCCGCCACCACCGACGCAGCCAGCGACGCGAACGCACCGGCGGAGATCAGCCGCCGGGCCAGAGGGCCCTCGAGCGGGCGGCGGCGGGCGGCGGGCGGACCTGCCCGCAGGACGGCCGCGACACCCGACGCCGCCGGGCGCTGCGCCGGATCCGTCGCCGTCATCCGCCGGATCACCGAGCCCAGCGGCTCGGGGATCTCCGGGGACACGACCGGGTCGCGATGCAGCCGGGCGATCGCCGACTCCAGCGCGCCGCCCTCGAACTCCCGGCGGCCCGTGACCGCCTCCAGCAGCAGCAGCCCCAGCGCGTAGACGTCGGCGGGCGGGCCGACGACCTCGCCGCGCACCTGCTCGGGCGCCATGTAGGCCGCGGTGCCGACGACCAGCCCGGTGGCCGTCACGCGCGTGGCGTCGACGAGCCGCGCGATGCCGAAGTCGGTCAGCCGCGGGTGGCCCTCGCCGTCGAGCAGCACGTTGCCCGGCTTGACGTCGCGGTGCACGATGCCGCGCGCGTGGACGTGCGCGAGCGCGTCGGCGAGCACCGCACCCAACCGGATCGCGGCCGGAACGGACAGCACCCCGTCGCGCAGGCGGGCGGCGAGGCTCTGCCCCTCGACGAAGTCCATGACGACGAACGGGCGCCCCTCGTCGTCGACCCCCGAGTCGCGCACCCCGACCAGCGCAGGATGCCGCATCCCGCTCAACACGGCGAGCTCCTGGCTGCCGTCACCGCCCGGCCCGGCCCCCGACCCGGCCGGGAAGATCTTCACGGCGACGGTGGTGTCGCCGACGTCGTCGCGGGCGCGGTACACGCGCGCGGTACCGCCCAGCCCGACGAGCGCCCCGATCTCGTACCGGCCGCCCAACAGTGCGCCGGAACCCCTCGCGCCCGGTATCGCGTCCATGTCGCTCCCGTCGCTGCGCACAGCCCCGCTGTACCCACGATCCCCGAAATCGATCCGACATGTGGGGTATCGCGCGCGGGGCCCCAGGAGTAACAGCCCTACCGCAGCCGGGTGCACAGGAGGAGCATGGCCGTCCCCCCGCACGCGGTCCGGGGCCTGCGCAGGCACCCCCGCGACGGCGGGCCGAGCACCGGAGGAGCCATGCGAGCCGAGGTCGGCGACCACATCGTCATCGAGACCGTCACCCTGGACTCACCCCGCAGGCACGGCGAGGTCGTCGAGGTGATCGGCCAGGCCGACCGCAGGCACTACCGGGTGCGCTGGCAGGACGGGCACGAGTCGGTCTACTTCCCGGGCCCGGACGCGCGGGTGACGGACGCGCCGTCCTGATCACCCGTCCGCCAGCACCGCCATCGCGGCGTTGTGACCGCCGATGCCGCTGACCCCGCCGCCCCGCACGGCACCGGCGCCGCACAGCAGGACGCGGGAGTGGCCGGTCGCCACACCCCACCGCCGGGCGGGCGTGTCGCGCGGCGCGTCGTCGTCGAGGAAGGGCCACGCGAGGTCGCCGTGGAAGATGTGGCCACCGGGCATCGCGAGGGTGCGCTCCAGGTCGAGGGTCGTGAGGGTCTCGAGGCAAGGCCGCCCGTCCGCATCGGTGACCAGCAGGTCCTCGACGGGCTCCGCGAGCACCGACCGCAGCGAGGCGAGGACGGCGCGCTCGAGGCGGGTGCGCCACGCGTCGGCGCTCTCCGTCGGTGCCGGGACCTGCAGACCGAAGACGGTCAGCGCCTGCGCGCCGGATGCGGCCAGCTCGGGCGAGAAGATCGTCGGGTCGGTCAGCGAGTGGCAGTAGGCCTCGCACGGCAGCGGATCGGGCACCGCGCCGCGCCGGGCCGCGGTGTACGCCTGGTCGAGCTGTGCGTACGACTCGTTCACGTGCAGGGTGCCGCCGAAGCCCGACACTGCCGGCACGGCGTGGTCGTGCAGTGCGGGGAGCCTGCGGAGCAGCAGGTTGACCTTCACCTGGGCGCCGACCGGCTTCGGCCCCGGGCACGCACCCGGGCAGAGCCGCTCCAGCACCCATGGCGCGACGCCGGCCAGCACCCGGTCACCGCGCGCGGTGCGCTCCTCGCCGCGGTGGGTGTACGCGACCCGGCCGGCCGGGTCGATCGCGGTCACCTCGGCACCGGTGACGATGCGGGTGCCCGCGGCCCGCGCCGCCCGCTCCAGCGCCCCGGCCACCGTGCCCATGCCGCCGACCGGAACGTCCCAGCGGCCGGTCCCGTTGCCGATCACGTGGTAGAGGAAGCACCGGTTCGCGGCCCGTGACGGGTCGTCGAGGCGGGCGAGCGTGCCGATGAGCCCGTCTGTCGCGACCACGCCGCGCACCAGGTCGCTGCGCAGCGTCTCCGTGATCCGCTCCCCGAGCGGGCGCTCGACCAGCGCCGTCCACAGGGCGTCGTCGCCCACCCGCTCCCGCAGCTCGGCGCGGGTGGGCAGGGGGCCGGTGAGCGTCGGGAACACGGCCCGCGCCAGGCGTTGCGTGCCGGCGTACAGCGCGGTCCAACCCGCGTGGTCCCCGGCCGCGCCGACTCGGGCGAACGAGCGACGCGTGACGTCCACGTCGTCGGCGACGAGCAGCCCGCGGGCCGGGTCGCCGGGGTCCGGTGTGTAGGACGACACGCGGCGCCGCGCCAGGCGGACGTCGAGACCGAGGTCGTCGACGATCAGCCGGGGCAGCAGGCTGACCAGGTAGGAGTAGCGCGACAGCCGCGCGGCCACGCCCGGGAACGGCGCCCCGGGGGCGCCCACAGCCGTCGACACGGCCGCACCGCCGACCTGCTCGGCCCGCTCCAGCACCAGCACCCGACGGCCGGCGCGAGCCAGGTAGGCGGCGGCCGTGAGCGCGTTGTGCCCGCCACCGACGACGACCATGTCCCACCGGTCCGACCGGTGAGAACCCGGCTGGGCAGATCCCGGCTGGGCGGATACCGACTGTGCAGAACTACGCATCCGCACCCGCCGCACTCCGCGGACCGATCGGCGCCGTGCGGGAAGGGTCGGCAGGGCCCACCACTCTTCCGTCGAAGGACATGACCGCCATGCTCACCGCCGCCCTCGCCGCCCTCCTCCTGCTGATCCTCCTCGCCGTCGCCGTCACCGTGACGGACGCGGTGCGCTCCGCGCACTGGCGGCGGGTCGCCGACGATCGCCGGTGGTCGTGGCAGGAGCAGGCGCACGGCGACCCGGTCCGATAGTTCGGCTCTCCGTCGGCCGGGTCACGGAGTCGGGAACGAGGACGAGCCGGACCGTCGTGGCGCTCCGGATCAGTCCGCACGGCCCGTGAGCAGCTCGATGACCGGCGCGAACCGGTCCGCGAACGCCTCGCCGACGGCGAAGTACGTCACGCCGAGCCCGTCCCGGCGGCGCCGCAGCTCGTCGGCCATGTCCCGGGGCGAGCCGCGCAGGAAGGCGAGGGTGTCGCCGGTCAGCGCGGCCGGGTCGCCCACGAATCCCGCCATGAACGGCGGCACCTCGTCGCCGACCACGAAGACGTTCATCGACAGCTCCACCTGCGCCGCCCGCGGGCCCGCCAGCTGCCGCACCCGGTCCGCCATCACCCCGACCTGCTGACGCGGGGTCGACGGCGGCGCGGCGAGGGTGACGACATCCGCCTCGGCGGCCGCCAGCGCCAGCGCCCTCGGCCCGGCGGCGGCGATCAGCAGCGGGATGCGCCGGTCGGGGTCGAGCGCCCGGACCGCGGCCACCGTCTCCCGCACCCGGTCCAGCCGCTGCGCGCCGCTCCCCCACGGCATCCCCAGCTGCGCGGCCTCCTCGGCGGCCTGCGGGCGGCCGGTGCCGAGACCGAGCTCGAACCGGCCATGGGTGAGCGCGGACATGCTGTGCGCCTCCCAGGCGACCGCCCGCGGGGTGCGCAGCGGGGCGGCGAGCACGAACGGGCACACCCGCAGGCTCGGCACGGCGGTGGCCGCGACGGCCAGGGCCGGCATCGGGGCGTGCAGGGCGAGACCGTCCGGGACGAGCAGCGTGCCGAAGCCGTTGCCGGCGGCCCGCCGGGCGGTGGCGATCCACTGCTCGCCGGTGCCGCGCGGGGCGGCGACGAGCCCGAAGCGGAACGGATGCGTCACGGGATCCCCTTCCAGCAGCGCCGCGGACGGCCGAGCTTGCCGCCCGACAGGAGACCACACCCGCGGTGACCGGGCATCTCGTCCCCTCCGGTCAGCCGGTGGAGCGCAGCTTCCAGATGCCCGCGATGGTCGAGAGGCCACCGCCGAACCCCCACCCGTGCCCGGAGCTGGCGATCTTCACCGTCTTCTGTGCCACCGGGTAGAAGGTGACCCACGAGTACGTGGCGCCGTAGATGACGTGCCCTCCGACGCTGGTCACGCGCCCCGGGCAGGCGAAGTGCTCCAACCGCATGGGATCCGGCGTGGTGAAGTCCGTCCACGACTGCGGCCCCTGCGCGCCGGCCTCGAAACCGAGGGCGAGCCCCTCGGCCACGAACGTGAGCATGCCGGTCCGGCCGCCCACCTCGACCAGCTCGACCGTGGTGACCTCTCCCCCGACCGGCCCGACGCTCACCGCACCGCCTGCGAGGGTGCGGATCCGGAAGCTCTTGTAGTGCGGCAGCTTGGCCATCTCGGCCTTCTTGCGCCGCTGGTACTCGACCTCGTCCTGGTGGGTGGCCCACCGGACGTGGGTCTTGTTCGCGAGCATCGTCTGCAGCCCGGCGATGTCGTCGAAGGTGAGGTACTGATACGCCGTGAAGACCTTGCCCTGGTCGTCCTTGGCGCGCAGGTCCAGCAGACGCAGGGCCTCGAGGTCGGTCGCCGAGCCGCCGACCAGCCCGTCCCGCTCCTGCTTGTACTCCGCCCACAGCGACTTCCACTCGGCCTTCGCCGCCGCGACCTCCGCCTCGATGTTTCCCCGGGTCGCCGTGAGCCGTTGCTGGAGCGCGGCGATCGCGGCGGGCTTGGCGGTCGCGGGGTCGCCGAGCTCGGTGAGCCCGCGGCCCAGGTCGTCCGTCCAGTCCGTCCGGATGAGCGACACGACCTTCGCGTTCAGGTGCATGAGATCCTGCATCAGCGACCAGTAGCCCTTGTAGACCCGGTCGTAGTCCGGATCGACCGACGAGGCCGGACCCGGCTGCTTCGCGGCGTCACGTTGGATCGCGACCAGCCGTGCTGCCGTCGCACGGTTGCCTGCGGTCTGCTGGAGACGGGTGATCCCGTCGACGAGGCCGGGCTCGCGGACGGCCACGGCCGACGACCGCGCCGGGTGGTTCGCCGACCGCACCGCGGTCTGCGGCCGGGACCGCTGCGCTCCCACGACCACCTCCGGTCGCTCAGGTGCCCCGCACACTACGCCGCGTGCGCACCCGGCACGGGCGGCGCGAGGTCGGCTGCTCACCCCGCTGCTGCGTGCGTCCGGGCCAGCCCGCAGTAGGTCTCGGCGTTGCGCAGGATCGCGGCGCGCTCGTCGTCGGTCAGGTCGCGGCGGACCTTGCCCGGTAGGCCGGCGACCAGCGAGCCGGGCGGGATCTCGGCGCCCTCAAGGATCACCGCGCCGGCGGCGACCAGTGTGCCCGCGCCGATCCGCGCCCCGTTGAGGACGACGGCGCCCATCCCGACGAGCACGTCGTCGCCGATCGTGCAGCCGTGCAGCACGGCCCGGTGCCCCACGCTGACCCCGGCGCCGACCGTCACCGGGAAGCCGGGGTCGGCGTGCACGACCACGCCGTCCTGCAGGTTCGACCGCGGCCCGATCGTGATCGCCTCGGTGTCGGCACGCACGACGGTGCCGAACCAGACACCCACCTGCGCCCCGAGCGTGACCGCGCCGGCGAGGACGGCGGTCGGCGCGACCCACGCCTGCGCGTCGACCTCGGGCGTGCGCCCGTCGATCGGGATGATCAGCGGCGTCGGGGCCATCGGGGACCCTCCCTTCGTCGGGTCCCGATCATCGGCGGTCACCGGACGCCTGTCGAGCGCCGTCCGGCGCACGCCTCACGCCTCGAGGAAGACGAGGTCCTCCGGCGGCCGGGTCGCCAGGACGGTCTGCCCGTCGACCTCGAGGATGTTGTCGAAGCCGGTGACCTGCCCGGTCGAGGCCACGATCACGCGGTCGTCGCGGGTGGCGAGGTAGGCGGGCAGGCCGGCGAGCGACACGTCGCCGCTGTTGATCGACAGGTAGTCGACGAGCCGCCGGAACAGCTTCGGCAGCAGCACCGCGGTGTCGGTGAGCACGGCCAGGCCGTCAACCGTGACGCCCTTCGTCGTCAGGTCGTCGGGCCACACGCCGCGGTCGGCGGCGCGTGCCTCGGCGACCACCTGGTTCAGCGCCGCCCGGAGGTCGACGAAGAGCTTGCTGTAGTACGTCGGGTACACCAGGCCGGAGGCCAGCAGCTGGTGGTTGGTGCTTCCTGCGATCGCGGCGGCGTCGACGAACACCGGCGCGAGGTCCGGGCTGTCGGTGGTGCCCGCGAAGGCGAACGCGACGGCGCGCCCGTACTTGTCGGCGAAGCGGGTGAGGATGTGACCGGGCCGGGTGGCCGGCGTGGCGGCGCTGACGATCTCGTTCGCACCGCGCTGGACGTCGTCGAACCCGAGCAGGCGCAGCAGCTCCGCGGCGGCGGCCCGGCCGAGGTCGTGCGGCTGGTGCAGGTTCCGCAGGTCACCGACCGTGGGTGTGTAGTGGGTTTCCAGGGCGTCGATGCCCTCCAGGCGCAACTGCGCACCTCCGGCGGCGTTGGGCCGGACCCGCAGGCCGGCCCGCTCCCATGCGTCGGCGGCGTCGGGATAGAACCGGATCGAGTCGCCGTCGGGCGCGGCGCCGAGCACCCGGTACTCGCCCTTGATCACGGTCATGGGCATGGCGAAACCTCCGGCGGGTCAGCGGAGCGGACGCGGGTGATCCGTGGCGCGACGGCGGAGTCGTCGGCCTGCGTCCCCTGGCCAGGTTAGGGGGACGACGTCCGGCGCGGCCCTACGTACAACTGCGTAGGCGAGGCGCGGCACGGTTGAGCCGGCGCCGAATGGTGCGCCGGCTCACCGATAACGGCGTAGCGTTTCTCCGGGGATGCGAGCAGGCATCTGTCCTGCCGACGAACGGGTACCGGGGCCGGGGAGGCACCGGAGTGCAGCCGAACCGTGCACTGTGTCCGTTGGTGATCGCCGCTGCGCTCGTCGTGGGCGGGTGGCCGCTGCCTCCGGCCGCCGCGGCACCACCGGCGCCCCCGACCCGTTCCGCGCCGTCCCCGCCGCGCAGCTCGGACGGCACCGGGCTGGGCAGCGCACCGCAGAGGGCGGCCGAGGCGCGCGCTGCCGAGGCGGAGCGGCAGGCCCGAGCGGCGGCCGCCGCGGCGAGACGGGCGGCCCAGCTCGCCGCGGCCGGCCAGCGCGTGCGGGCCACCTGGGTGGCCCGTGGCAGACCCGCACGGATGGTGATCGTCCGCGACGACACCCTCGACCTGGTCACCCAGGGCCGCCTGACCCGGCGCGCGCCGCGGCGCATCGGCCCTCTGACGCTCACGACGATGAGCCGATACCTCCCCCGGTCGTGGCTCACGATCGACGGCGGTACCGCCGTGCTCTCGGCCGCTGTCGTCCTCACCCCGCGGGTCGTCCTCGACATCGGGGGCGACGTCGGCACCGTGAGGCTCACCGGCGGCGCGACCCTGCCCGAGGCGGCCGCGATCTACACCGGCAGCGGGCGGATCCTCCTGCATGGCGTCACGGTGACCTCCACGAGCCTCACCGATCCGGCCTCCGGGCAGCCCGCCCCTGCCACACCCGGCCGGCCGTTCATCGTGGTGTCGACCGGCGGCCGGCTCGACGCCACCGACGTGACGGTGACCGACCTCGGCACGGCCGGTGACGCTCCCGAGCCGCGACCCGCGATCTCGTTCCACACCGACACCGGCGGCTCCCTGGTTCGTGCCACCTTCGCGCGCAACACGACGGCCCTCCAGCTGCAGCGAACGCAGGACGTCCGCCTCGAGGACGTCACGGTCACCGACTCCACGGCCGACGGGCTGGAGCTGTCCGGCGATCGCGGCACCACCGTGAACCGGGTGCGCGCCGAGCGCAACGGCGGCAACGGCGTCAGGTTCGACGGGACGACCACGGACCACCCGATCACCGGGATCACCACGTCCGGCAACGGCCGGTTCGGGGTCGCGGCGGTCCGGCTGCAGAACGCCCGCCTCGAGGACCTGCGCACCACCGGCGACACCTCGGGCGGACTCGAGCTGAGCCGGTCCGCGAACGTCACGGTCAGCGGCCTGACCGCGGTCGACGAGCCCATCGCGGTGTTCGCGCACATCGGCTCCACCGGGATCACGTTGGACCGGCTGGCCGTCCGAGGCGGACGGCGCGGGGTCGCCATGGAGAAGTCCACCACGCACCTCGTCCTGCAGTCCTCGACGTTCGATGCCGTCAAGCTGGCCGGCGTCGCCATCGGCGGTACGGCGGTGGAGCTGCGCGACGTGGCGGTGACCGACACGCAGACCGGCGTGCGGATCGAGCGCGGCGCCGACGATGTCACCGCCGTCGGCCTGCGACTGACCGGCGGCCGGGACGGGGTGGTCGCGACGGCCGGAACGTCCGGTGTGGTGCTGCACGACCTCTCGGCCGTCGGCGTCGAGAACGACGCGGTGCGCTCGTTCAGCCCGGACGCCCGCATCCTCGGCGGCACCATCGTCGGCGCGACCACCGGCGTGACCGCGGGCGCGGCGACCACGATCTCGCGGGTATCGATGAGCTCGGTGAACGGCGGCATCCGCGCGCGCTCCCCCGGCCTCGTCCGCGTCGAGGAGGTCGACATCGACGCGGTCGCGGTCGGGATCGACGCCGCCGTGGGCAGCCCGGTCCTGCTCGTCGACTCGCGGGTGCGGGCTCTGGAGGCGGTGCGCGGCGAGCTGACCGAGTCGGGCACGAACGAGCTGAGCCTGCCCCCGCTGAATCTGCTCGGCGCCATCGGCATCCCGCTGGTCCTGCTGGCGCTCGTTCTGGAGCTCGTGCACGTCGCCCGCCAGCACCGCGGCGGGCGCGGGCCGCGGTGGACGCCGCCGGTGGTGCCGGTGGCGGCGGTGCGCAGGTCGCTGGCGAAATCGGCGGACGAGGGCGACCGGTCACACCGTTCCGCGCGCCTCGGCGCTTTCCGATGAGGTGGCCTGCTCGGGCACGACGGCGCGGGGCAGCCTGCCGCTCTGCAGGGCGTCCGCGGTCCAGGCGAAGGCCGGGTCGGCGAAGTAGTTCGAGTGGCCGCGGATCGGTGGCGAGCAGGGGTCACCCGGGGAACGGGCGAACACCGGGTCGAGCAGCGGCCGGTCGACGTCGTCCGGGTCGGCGCGCGCCGACGACCACACGGCGGGCGGTCGACGAACACCGCCCCGCCGATCGGGTCGCTGCGCCGGTACAGGTTGCGCCAGCGCCACGTGGCGCGCTCGGCGGCGGCGGGGCGGTGGCCGTCGGCCGCACCGGTGTCGGTGGCCGTGTCGGTGTCGCGCAGGAACCCGCCGAGCCGGTCGAGTGCCGTGCCGCTGAAGTAGGCGGGGAAGAACCGGCCGTAGAGCCGGGCCAGCGGGCACCCGTAGGTGAGGAACGCCGTCCGCGCACTCGTCGGCGTCCCGACCTGCATCAGGACCACGGCGCCGAGCACCGAGCCCTGGGAGTGGCACGACAGCAGCACCGTGCCGTCGTCCTTGCCCGCGCCGTCCGTCCCGGTGCCGGTGAGGTACTCCAGGCGCCCGATCAGGTCCGGGACCGCGCGTTCCGCGTAGCACGGCGGGGCCAGCGGGTGCACCGCCCGCGGCCAGAACGTGCCGAGGTCCCAGACGATGCCGACGGTCCGGCGCTGTGCAGGGTTCCGGTAGGCCTGGCGGCCCACCCACAGCAGCCCGAGGACGGACGCGCTGAGCACCGCGTTGCCCGCGGTGACGAGCCGCTCGTCGATCACCCAGCTGTCCCGGAAGAACAGGAAGCAGACGCCGGCCACCAGCACGACGACCGCGGTCACGACCAGCAGGAACCCGAGCACCCGCCGCGCCTCGCCGGTCAGGAGCGTCGCCCGGGCCCACGCCCGGGCGATCTCCTCGGTGCGCTTCGTCGTCCGCCTTCGTCGCCGCGGCACCGTAGGCCTGCGCGACATCGGTCGTCATCTGCTTCCACCGGCGCAGTCGCACCCAGACGAACACCGCGGAGAGCACGGCCGTGACCGCCAGCGCGAACGCGGCGGCGGCCACCCACCGGTAGGCCAGCGGGACGACGAGGGGGTACGCATCGTCTCCCCGGTACCCGGGGGCGACGGGCGTCCCGAGGGTGTCCGCCGCGCGCAGGACGATGCCCGCCGAGAACCCGCCGGCGAGCACCCAGGCGAGCAGCGCGATCGCGGGCATGGCGTACCCGCGCCACGCGGGCCGGAGGCCGACCCGGCGCTTCTCTCCGGTGTCGGCGTCCGCCGCCGCCCGCCGGGCCCGCCTCCTCAGGCTCCAGCAGGCCGCGAGGAGCAGCGCGAGCAGCACGGCCTGGACGAGGAACGTCCACTGCAGCGCGCCCGCCAACCACGGCAGCGTGCTCCGGACCTCGACGCTGCCCGGCGGCGCCGGGCTGCCGCGCCACCGTGCCCGTCGCCGCCACGGCGAGCCCGAGCACGGTCAGCGCGAGCGCGCACCAGGGCAGGAAGCGGAACGGGCTCCGCCGCTCGTCGTCGTCCTCCTTGCCGGTGTCGCGGGACGGCCGCTCCCGGTGCGCGACCGTGGGATGCGCGACGACGACCACCATCGCCACCAGGAAGGCGACGAGGGCGAGGAGGACGGTCGGCCGCCAGGCCGAGTTCGCCTGCACGGGGGCGAGGGCGAAGACGCCCGGCAGCGCGAGTCCGGTGGCGACGTGCACCGCCCGCAGCCGCCGGACCGGGCCGCGACCGTTCCACATCGCCCGGTCCTCGAGCGGCGTCTCGATCTCGACGGGGCGGACGGCGGTGTCCGAGGCCGGGGGCCGGACCCGCTCCAGCTTGTCCCACGTCGCACCGGCGAGCCACCAGAGCAGCCCGACCACGGCGAGCGGGAGGAGCGCGGTCACGGCCACCTGCCGCCCGGGCCGGTCGCGCAACCAGGCGGCGTCCAGCCAGCCCAGCCAGGAGGTCCCGCAGACGTCCCCGGTCGCCGGCGCCGCGCACTTCCAGCCGACCAGGTCCATCGCCACCGTGATCGCGGTCAGGGTGAAGGTGACGGTGAACGACAGCGCCAGCAGCCGCTGCACCGACGCGCTGAACCGGTCGCGCCGTCGATCCCGTCGCGGGGTGCTCCACCAGCCACGCCGCCAGACGGTCCACCGCTCGCGCCACCCCGTCGGCTCGTCCGGCTCCGGCGGCCGCCGGTACGGCGCCATGTAGAAGGCGACGTTGAGCAGCATGAACGGCAACAGGAGCAGCCACAGCGCGCGGAGGTTGTCGCCGGAGGTCAGCCCGCCCCAGGAATAGGCCTCCCGGCGGCGTCCCGGGGAGTCCGCCGAGACCGACTGGGCCTCCCACCATCGCCGGAAGAACCCCGCGTCCCTGTTGCCCGCGACCTGTTCGGTGTGCGGATGCTGGAGCACCGACTCCGGTGCCGTGCCCGCGACACCGTGCACGCGCAGCTCGGTCCGTCCGCTCGCGTTCCGCTCGACGTAGCCCACCGTGGGTCCCCCTGTGGTCCGACCGGCCCGACCGGCCCGCGCGGCAGTCTCGTCGCTCCGTGTACGGGACCCGTTACCGGTCCCGCCCGCTCCCGACCAGGGCGAGCGGGATGCGTCGGCGACACCTTTCCTGGTGACGCCGCGCGACGCGAGGTGTTGGGTAGGGATCTCGGGGGCCGTGGGCCGCGGCCGCCGTTCCGCCGCGACGCAAAGGAGCGTGGACGTGTTCGAGGGAGCCTACGAGCTGGACCGGTCCGAGGACGGCACCTACACCGCGCGCATCTCGGCGCGGGGGTCGGCGGTGCT
This sequence comes from uncultured Actinomycetota bacterium, assembly GCA_963780835.1. Lineage (GTDB taxonomy): Bacteria > Actinomycetota > Actinomycetes > Mycobacteriales > Pseudonocardiaceae > Pseudonocardia. The sequence goes on from CAWADQ010000073.1 coordinate 74,128, forward strand.
GAGCACGCCGATGATCAACCAAGGCACGGCGTTCACGCTCTCGGAGCGCCGCGAGCTCGGGATCACCGGGCTCCTGCCGTCCGGCGTGAGCACCCTGGACGGGCAGCTGCGGCGGACCTATGCGCAGTTCTGCCACCAGGTCACGGACCTGGCGAAATGGGTGTACCTGGCCAACCTGCGCAGCCGCAACGAGGTGCTGTTCTACAAGCTGCTCAGTCCGAGCACATCGAGGAGATGCTGCCGATCGTGTACACCCCGACGGTGGGGTTGGCGATCGAGCAGTTCTCCAGCGAGTTCCGCCGTCCCCGCGGGGTGTACCTGTCGGTCGACCACCCCGAGGACGTCGAGCTGGCCCTGCGCAACACCGGCCTCGGGGCGCAGGACGTCGACCTGCTGGTGGCCACGGACTCCGAGGGCATCCTGGGCATCGGCGACCAGGGCGTGGGCGGCATCGAGATCTCGGTCGGCAAGCTCGCGGTCTACACCGCGGCGGCCGGGATCCACCCGTCGCGGGTGCTGCCGGTGGTGCTGGACGTGGGCACGGACAACCTGCGGTTGCTCAACGACCAGATGTACCTGGGCGAGCGGCACGCCCGGGTCCGCGACGCCCGCTACGACGAGTTGATCGACGCCTACGTCACCGCGTGCCAGAAGCTGTTCCCGCACGCGATGCTGCACTGGGAGGACTTCGGCGCCTCCAACGCGCGGCGGATCCTGAACCGGTACGCCGATCGGGTGTGCACGTTCAACGACGACATGCAGGGCACCGCCGCGGTCGTGCTGGCCGCCGCGTTCGCCGCGGTCCGCGCGACCGGGGGGCGGATGCGGGACCAGCGGGTGGTGATCCACGGGGCCGGGACGGCGGGGCTGGGGATCGCGGACATGATGCGCGACGTCATGGTCCGCGAGGGCCTCTCCCACGAGGAGGCGACGCGGCGGTTCTGGGCGCTGGGCAGCCGGGGCCTGCTCGTCGACGACAACCCGCGCCTGCGCGACTTCCAGGTGCCCTACGCCCGCCCCGCCGCGGAGGTGACCGGCTGGTCGGCCGACGGCCGCACGGTCGGTCTCGCCGACGTCGTCGCCCAGGTCCACCCGACGATGCTGATCGGCACCTCGACCCAGACCGGGGCGTTCACCGAGGCCCTCGTCCGCGACATGGCCGCGCACACCCGCCGGCCGATCATCATGCCGCTGTCCAACCCGACCTCGAAGGCCGAGGCGCTGCCCGCCGACGTCCTCACCTGGACCGACGGCCAGGCCCTGGTCGCCACCGGCAGCCCGTTCGCCCCGGTCGAGCTCGACGGCATCACCTACCGCGTCGCCCAGGCCAACAACGCGCTGGTCTTCCCCGGTCTGGGGCTGGGAGTGACCGTGGCGCGGGCATCCCGGATCACCGACCGCATGATCGCCGCGGCCGCCGACGCCGTCGCCGGGCTGTCCGACGCCACCCGCCCGGGTGCGCCGCTGCTCCCGGCCATGTCCGACCTGCGGCCGGTGTCGGCTGCCGTCGCCATCGCCGTCGCCGAGGCCGCCGTGGCCGAGGGCCTCGCCCAGCTCCCGCTCGACAACCCGATCGGGCAGATCCACCAGGCCATGTGGCGCCCGGACTACCCGCGGGTGGAGACCAAGCCGCTCTGAGACCGTCTACTCGAGGCTCATCGTGTAGCAGACGGCGGTGCCGTCCAGCACCACGGTGCCGTCGCCGCGGGTCACGCTCGTCCGCAGCGTGGTGATGGGCTTGTCCTCGCGGGCCTCGACGACCTCGACCGCCCCGGTGATCTCGTCACCGGGGCGGACGGGCCCGCGGAAGTTCCAGTTGACGTTGAGGAACACCGTGCCCGGCCCGGGGAGCCGCTCGGCGACCACCGCGTTGAGGATCGCGCTGGTGATCCCACCCTGGACGACGATCTCGCCGAACCGCGACGCGCGGGCGGCCGCCTCGTCGTAGTGCAGCGGGTTGTGGTCGCCGCTGATCCTGGTGAAGAGCGCGATGTCGTCCGGGCCGACCGTGCGGGTGAGCTCGGCACGGTCGCCGGGCTTCGGGGCTCCGCCTCGCCAGACACTCATGGCGTCCACCTTCGTTGACCCGGCCGCCCCTGTCGAGCAGCATCGGACCGGTGACGACGACCAGCACGACGGCGACCAGCACGACGGCGACCGGCACGACAACCGGCACGGGCTCGGCACCCGTGACCGCGGAGGTGCGCGACGGCGTCGGCGTGCTCACGCTGGACCGGCCCGCGCAGCGCAACCCCCTGTCCGTGGCGACGATGACGGTCTTCACCGCGCTGCTGCGCGAGCTCGCGGCGACCCCCGAGGTGGGTGCGATCGTCGTGCGGGCCGCCGGCCCCGCCTTCTCCGCGGGCCACGACCTGCGCGAGATGGTGGGACGGACCCTCGACGACGAGCGCGAGGTGTTCGCCGTCTGCACCGAGATGATGACGGCGGTCCAGGAGGTCCCCCAGCCCGTGATCGCCGCGGTGCAGGGCACGGCCGTCGCCGCCGGATGCCAGCTCGTGGCCACGTGCGATCTCGCCGTCGCCGCGTCCACGGCCGTGTTCGGCACCCCGGGCGTGCGGATCGGGCTGTTCTGCTCCACGCCCATGGTCGCGGTGAGCCGGGCGATCGGCCGCAAGCGCGCGCTGCAGCTGCTGCTCACCGGCGAGGTCATCGACGCCGCCACCGCCGCGGACTGGGGGCTGGTGAACGAGGTCGTCGCGCCGGGCGAGGTCGACGCCCGGGCGCTCGCCCTCGCCACGACGATCGCGGAGGCGAGCCCGCTCACCCTGCGCATCGGCAAGCAGGCCTTCTACCGCCAGATCGACCTCCCGCAGGCCCAGGCCTACGAGGAGATGCGCGAGATCATGGCGACGAACGCCGTCACGTGCGACGCGCAGGAGGGCATGCAGGCGTTCCTCGACAAGCGCCCGCCGGTGTGGCAGGGCCGCTGACCCGCGGCTCAGCGTCGCCGCGCCCGCAGGACCGCGTCGGAGATCGGCACCTCCTGGCCGTCGTCGGTCCGCCCGACGCGCGGGCGGGAGTCCGTGACGAGCACCTCCCATGCGGACGGGTCGAGGTCGGCGGCGAGCTGCTGCGCGCTGACGAACATGTCCGGGGGGTGGTCGTGGCCCATGCCCGTGTGCAGCTCGGACGGCTCGTGCGCCACGATCAGCAGGGTGCCGCCGGGGGCGACCGCGGCCGCCAGGTGGGCGTACACCCGCCTCCGCAGCGCGCTCGGGAAGTGCAGGAACTGGGCACTGACCAGGTCGAGACGTCCAGTGCGGTGACCCGCCAGCCACGGGCCGCGAGCCAGTGCGCGTCGCCGCCCTCCCCGCAGCCGGCGTCCAGCGCCGTGCCGGGCTCGAGGTCCGCGGCCTCGCCGTAGGCGGCCTCGTCGATCCAGCGCATCACCGTGCCGCCGTGCACCCGCGCGCCGGAGATGGGCGACGATCACCTATGTCCGGCCGGGGTCAGCGGGCCGACCACCCGCTCCAGCGCCGGGGCGTGACGATCACGACCGGTCCGGCCGGGCGCGCGGCCCGGTAGGGCGGGTACTTGGCGGCGAGCTCGTCGAGCGCCCGTTCGCGCAGCGTCCCGTCGGCGTGCACGGCGGCCGTCCCGTCGATCCGGACCCACCACAGCGCCCTCCAGTCGGCGTCGTAGTGGTCGACGAGGAGCGTGACGCGCGGGTCGCGGGCGATGTCGCCGAGGCGGGCGAGGCGGGCGTTCCGCTTGGGCTTGACCTCGTCGACGGCGAAGCACAGCAGCTCCCCGAGCAGCGCGAACGTGATCGGGACGAGCCGGGGGCTCCCGTCGGGCCGCACCGTCGCGAGCCGGGCGACGGGCGCGGCGGCGACCCGGCGGCGGAGCTCCTGCTGGTCGTCGATCGTCGGCACCCGAGCAGTGTCGCGCAGCCGGCATGTATCACGGGCCCGCCACCTCGATACCGGAGAGCAGGCACACGCGGCCACCAGGTCGGACTCCGTGCGCCGCCGTGGCGCGTTCCCGTCGGGCCGCGCACCGCGCCGACTGGTGACACGCCGCGTGTCGGTACTGGCCCGCGATGCTCGCGCGCGCTATGCACACGCCGTCGCGTCGGGCCGCCGAGCCGTACGCGGTCAGCGCACGGGCCGCGCCACGCAGGCCACGAGGAACGCCTCGTGCCGGGTGCCCCAGGCGCGGTGATCGGCCAGCACCTCGCGCAGGAGCGGGTCCGGGTCGGCGAAGGGCCGCACCACCCCCTCGGGCGCGGCCGCCGCGAGGACGTGCTCCAGCGCGATGTGCAGGGCGGCGCGGGGACCGTCGCCGTGCTCGGCCAGCGCGCGGGTGAGCAGCGCGCTCACCGCGACGTAGGACGGCAGGTCGGCGGGCAGGACGGCGAGCCGCTCGAGCGCGCCGCCGGGGTCGCCGCACCGGCGCAGGACCTCCGCCCCCAGCGCCGCGCACAGGGGCGTCCCCGTCAGGTCGTCGGCGTCGCGCACCGCGGCCCCGGCCTGCTCGCGGCGACCGGCGTCGAGGTCGAGCATCGCGCGGGCCACCCGCTGGTAGACGGCCACGCCACCCCGAGGGCCGGACCCTCCGCCACGGCGCGCAGCGCCTCCTCGGCGGCCGCCAGCGCGTCCGGCTCGTCGCGTGCGACGGCGGTGAACACGCCGAAGACCCGGGCCAGCGCCGCGAACGACTGCGGGTCGTCCGTGCAGGCCGCGGCGATCCGCAGGCTGCGCTGCGCGCGCTCGAGGTCGTTGGTCCAGTAGGAGAGGAAGCCGTCGGTGAGCCACTCGACGCCCGCGTCGGCGCTCGTCCAGTCGGCGAGCCCGCGACCGTCGGCGATCACCGGGTCGAGCACCCGCCGCGCCTCGCCCAGCGCCCCCTCCAGCGCGAGCGCGAGCGCGAGGTTCGCCGTGGCGCGGCGGCGGACGACCTCCTGACCGCAGGTGCGGCACTCCCGCTCGGCGGCGCGCAGGAGGTCGACGGCCCGCGCGGGGCCGCGGCGCAGGCGCAGCTCCGTCCACCCGAGGAGGAACGTCACGCAGGCGTGCATCACCGGACCCCACCCGGTGGTCGGACCGCGCAGCAGCGCACCCACCCGGTCGCAGGCCGCCGCGAGGCTCGCGTCCCCGTCGGCCAGGAACAGCTCGGTGAGCGCGTCGGCGGCGGCGAACCGGTCACCGCCCGCGATCCCGGCCCGCTGCGCCTGCTCCTGCGCACGCGCGAGCAACGCCGACGCCGTCGCACGGTCCGGCCGCGACCTGGCTGCAGCACGCGCGGACGAGGAGCACGATCGGGTCGTCCCCCCACGGCGACGGCAGCGCCTCGCACAGCTCCTCGACCGCTGCGGCCCCGTCGCGCAGCACCAGCTCGAGCCAGTGCTCCTCGAGCAGGAACAGGGCGAGCGCGGGGTCGTTCCCGCGGCGGGCGTGTATCACCGCGCGCAGCGGGTTGGCCGTGGCGAGGGCGCGGGCGGCGACCCGGTGCAGCCGGTCCGCCCGCTCGGGGTCGCGGCGGGCGACGACGGCGCGGCACCGCGCCGCGAAGACGGGGTGCCACCGGTAGACGGGCTCGCGGTCGGTCTCGGTGAAGTGGTCGAGCAACAGGCCCGACCGCACGCACTCCCCCAGCAGCGCCGCGCCCGGCCGCTGCCCCGACAGCTGCTCCGCGATGGACGCATCCAGCGTGCCGCAGGTCGTCGCCGCCACGACGAAGTCGGCGAGCGCCGGGCGCAGGCCGTGGAGGATCTGCTCGGCGACGTGCTCGGTGAGCAGGGTGTCGGGCCCGTACGCGCCGGTGACACCCGCGACGAGCGCCATCCGCACCGCGGCGGGCCAGCCGGCCGCCTCGCTCCGGAGCTGCGCGGCCTGCGCGGCGGTGACCGGCCGGCGCAGCGCCGCGGCCGCCGCGCGCACCTCGCCCGCGGTGAAGGCCAGGTCGTCGCGGCCGATCTCGCCGAGCTCGCCTGCCGCCCGGAGTGGCTGCAGCGGGACTGCGGGCGCCTCCCGACCGGCGAGGACGAGGTGCACGGACGGCGGGGCGTGCGCGACGAGCACGCCGAGGACGCCGTCCCCCGCGTCGGGGCCGGCCCGGTGCACGTCGTCGACCACGAGCACGGTGGGTTCCGGTACCTCGTGGAGTGCGCGCACGGTCGCGCCCGCGCTCGCGTGCACGTCGCGCGAGTCGAGGCCCAGGGTCAGCAGCGGTGCGTAGCGGGCGTCGTCGACGTCCCCGGCCAGCCGGCGCAGGGCGGTGACGATCCCGTGGTGCAGCTGCCGGGCGTGGACGTCGAAGTGATTGAGGGAGAACCAGGCCGTCGGGCCGCGCCGCGCCCGGGCCCACTCGGCGAGCGCGGTGGTCTTGCCGAAACCCGCCGGCGCGGTCACGACCGTGACCCGGTGGCGCGCGACGACGGTGTCGAGCAGCGCCGTGAGCCGCGGCCGCTCGATGGCGGTGTCGGCCGGCTGCGGCGGCGTCACCAGGAACCACGGCGACGGCACCCATCCCGTCGCCCACGCGCTCACCACTCCCCACACGATAGGAACCGGGACCCTCGGCGAACAGGGCAAAGGGCAGGATCCGCGCATGCGGAGCGCGGCGAACGGCCGCGGTCCGGCCGTCCGCGAACGGACGGCCGGACCGCCGGACGTGGTCAGGCCAGCGCCGCCGCCCGGCGCGTGGCCGCCTGCAGCTTGTCCCAGCTGTTGATCGTCGCCTCACGCAGCTCGCGGTAGATGCCGAAGAAGTCGTCGTAGATCGCCGTCTTCGCCCGGTCGGGCTCGTACTCGCGCACGATCTCGACCGTCGCGTCCACACCCGCCTCGTAGCTGTCGAAGACGCCGAGACCGACACCGGCGACGATCGCCGCGCCCTTCGCCCCGAACTCCGAGCCGGCCGGGACGACGATCCGCCTGCCGAGGACGTCGGCGAAGATCTGCGCCCAGACCGGGCTGTTCGCGCCGCCACCGGCCATCCGGACGGTGTCGACCTGGGTGGGGATCGAGTCGAGGCAGTCCCGGATGCCGTAGGCGACGCCCTCGTACACCGCGCGCAGCAGGTGCCAGCGGGTGTGGCCGCCGGTGATGCCGTTGAACATCCCCCGCGCGCTGGGCTTGATGAACGGCGCGCGCTCGCCGCCGGGGGCGAGGTAGCCGTGGAAGATCACGCCGCCGGAGCCGACGGGCGTCTGCTTGATCCCGGCGTCGAGGAAGGCGAACAGGTTGACCTCGGGGGCCTGGGCGGCCGCCTCCTGGCGGAACGGCTCGCCGAACTCGCGCAGGTACCAGTCGAGGTTCGGCGTGCAGTTGCTCATGCCCAGCGCCCGGATCCAGGTGTCCGGGCCGTGCGGGATGACCCAGCCCACGTCCGGCGGCTGGAACCCGGTGCTGAGGTCGTTCGTCGCCACCGTGACGATGCCTGCCGTGCCGACGACGGCCATGCAGTCGCCGGGGCGGGCCACGCCGACACCCAGCGACGACGCGGTGATGTCCATCTGGCCCTTGAACACCGGCGTGCCCTCGCGCAGGCCGGTGACGTGCGCGGCGTGCCGGGTGACGTTGCCGCACAGCTCCGTGGGGTTGCGCAGCGGCGGCAGGGCCGCCCGGGTCCGCTCGTTGATGCCGAAGGCCTCGAAGACCTTGTCGGAGTAGCGGCGGTTCTGGGCGTCGATCCCGGCCAGGCTGGCGTCCGACGGGTCGGTCGAGGCGTCGCCGGTCAGGTTGTACTCGACCCAGTCCTTGCACCACAGGTTGATCGCGCCGTCGAGCAGCTCGGGCTGGTTCTCCTGCCGCCAGCGCAGCACCGCCGACGTCGTGCCGGCGTAGGGGCCGCAGCCGCTGACGTCGAACTGGCGGGTGATGGACCCGTCGGTGTTCCAGGTGTCGACGATCTCGCCGGCCCGGCCGTCGGTCCACAGGATCGCGGGGCCCCGCGGCTTGCCGTCGCGGTCGATCAGCCAGCTGCCGTCGCCCTGGCCGGTGGCGCTGATGCCGAGGATCTGGTCCGCGCGGACGGAGCTGTTGACCAGCGCGTGGCTGATCGCCTCGGTCGCGGCGACCCACACCTCCTGCATGTCCTCCTCGGCCAGGTGCGGCTCCGGGTTGGTGATGGGAACGCTGCGGGCACCCCGGCTGAGCTCGTTGCCCTGCAGATCGAAGATCGCGGCCTTGACCACGGACGTCCCCGCGTCCAACCCGAGGATGTACCCGTCTGGCATATCGTGCCTCCACATCGAGGTTGTCCTGCGTCACACCGCTCGCCGGCTGACCGAGTGTGCCGGGCGCGCGCCCGATTGCGCAATAGACGTGTATGTACATGTCTGGTGAAGCGAAAGGTGAGTCGGTAACGTCCGTCCGGTGCGCGCACTGGTGAAGTTCGCTCCCGGCCCCGGCAACGTCGCCGTCCAGGAGGTCCCGCCTCCGCAGCTCACCCCGGGCAAGGTCCTCATCGACGTCCACGCGGTCGCGATCTGCGGGACCGACCGCAGCGCCATCGCCGGGGGCCACGGCATGAAGGTGCCGCGCACGCTCGGGCACGAGGTGGCCGGGACGATCAGCGCGATCGCCCCCGACGTCACCGCGCACCTGGCGGTCGGCGACCGCGTGACGGTCGAGACCGACGCCTACCGCTGCGGGAACTGCGAATACTGCCTCAAGGGCGAGTACAACCGCTGCCCCTACCGGCTGGGCATCGGGACCACGGTCGACGGCGGCCTGGCCGACCAGCTGGTGATGCCCGCCGAGACCGTGCACAAGCTGCCCGAGGGATTGTCGATGGCCGCCGGTTCGCTCAGCGAGCCGCTGGCGGTGTCGGTGCACGCCGTGATCGAGCAGAGCCCGTCGCTGGCAGGCGAGGTGGTCGTCGTCGTCGGGCCCGGCGCGATCGGGCTGCTGTGCGCGCAAGTGGCGCGGGCGGTGGGCGCGACGGTCGTGCTGGTCGGCCGCAGCCGGCACGCGGACCGCCTCGAGCTGGCGCGCCGGCTCGGCGTCGACCGCACCGTCGACTCGGAGACCGACGACGTCGAGGCCGTCGTCAAGTCGATGACCGACGGCTACGGCGCCCACAGCGTCTTCGAGTGCAGCGGCGCCGGGGGCGTGCTCGAGGGCGTCGCCCCGCTGCTGCGCAAGGGCGGCCGGATCGTGCTCGTCGCGTTCTTCCACCAACAGCCTTCGGTCGACATCGACAAGCTGATCAACAACGAGCTCGAGCTCGTCGGGTCCCGCGGCAAACGGGCCTCCAGCTTCCAGACGGCGCTGCGGCTGGTGGAGTCCGGGCACATCGACCTCGAGTCCGTGATCGGCGCCCGGCTGCCGCTGGACGAGTGGGAGAAGGGCATCGAGCTCGTCGCGCAGGGCGTCAAGGTGGTGCTCGAGGTCCGGCCGGAGTGAGCCGGCCGGACCCTTCCCGTCAGAAGTAGCGGGTCGAGAACTCGTTCAGCTTCTGGTACTGCCCGCCGCCCGCGATCGCCTCGTACATGCCGCGGTAGATGCCGTTCGCCTCGTCGTACAGATCCTTGGTGGCCTGGTCGGGCTCGAACTCGCCCTCGACATTCACCATGGCCTCGACGGCTTCGTCGATCGACGAGAACGCACCCGAGCCGAAGGCGCCCAGGATGGCGGCACCGAACACGGTGCACTCCCGCTCGCGGGTGACCTTCGTGGGCTGGCCGATGATGTCGGTCATGATCTGGGCGAAGCCGTCGGACTTCGTGCCCCCGCCGGTCAGCCGCAGATCGGTGATGCCGCCTCTGATGTCGGACTGGAAGGCGTCGACGACCATGCGCATCTCGTGCGCGCAGCCCTCGAGCAGCGCGCGGATCATGTCGGCGCGCGTGTGGTAGAGCCCCAGCCCGAGCCAGCCACCGCGCGACGCCGCGTCGTAGTACGGCGTGACCTGGCTGGCGAGGAACGAGTGGAAGAGCAGCCCGTTCGCCCCGGCCGGCGCGGTCAGCGCCTTGTCCACCATCACCGAGTAGACGCTGCGCCGCTCTCGTCGGCGACGATCTGCTCGCTGGCCCCGAGGTGGTCGCGCCACCACTTCAGGGAGGCCCCGAGCGCGAACGCGCCGCCCTCGATGTCCCAGGCGCCGGGCACGGCGTGGCCGCCCCACCACAGGTTGCGGCCCTGGATGCGGTCCAGGCTGTCCAGGTGGGCCACCATGACGCCGGCGGTGCCGACGGTGAACTCGGCCGCGCCCTGGTGCACCACGCCGGCGCCGATCGCCGCGCACTGCTGGTCGCCCGCGCCGCGGCAGATCGGGACGCCCGCGGGCAGCCCGGTCTCGGCCGCGGCCGTCGCCGACAGCCTGCCGGCCTGCCCGGACGGGATGCCCACCGGTGGCACCCGGTCGCGGTCGATGCCGCACAGCGCAAGGATCCGGTCGCTCCAGTCGAGCTTGCCGATCTCCATCATGCCGTTCAGCGTCAGCGAGGCCGGATCGGTGACCCACTCGTCGGCGCCCATGCGGTGGAGGAAGTACTCCTGGCCGTTGGCGAACCAGCGGGTGCGCCGGAACACGTCCGGGTCGTTGTCCCGCAACCAGGCGATCTTCGCGGCCGACCACAGCGGCGACAGCTGCACTGTGGTCTTACGGACCACCTCCTCGCGGTGTCCTGGGCACCGGCCGGCCGGATCGGGGCGTCACACCACGATCTGCATCGGGTCTTCCAGCAGCTCCTTGAGCCGGGCGAGCCACCGGGCCCCGTCCGTGCCGTCGACGGGCCGGTGGTCGACCGACAGCACCAGCGAGAGCACCGAGGCGATCTCCAGCGTGTCGCCCGTCCCCCACCACCGGCGTCCGCACGGCGGCACCGACGGCGAGGATCCCGGCCTGCGGCGGGTTGATGATCGCGTCGAACTCCTCGACGCCGAACATGCCGAGGTTGCTGACCGTCAGCGTGCCCCCCTGCAGGTCGGCCGTCGACAGCCTGCCCTCGTTCGCGCGGCCCACCGCGTCCTTGATCCTCGCCGACAGCGCGGAGAGCGACAGCGAGGCGACGTCCCGGATCACCGGGGTGACCAGGCCCTTCTCGCTCGCCACCGCGACCGCGACATCGGCCGTGGGGGCCTGCAGCACGGCTTCCTCGGTCCACACGACGTTCATCGCCGGCACGTCCACCAGCGCCTGCGCCGCGGCCTTGACGATGAAGTCGTTGACCGAGACCTTGACGCGGCCCGAGGCGTTGAGCTGCGCGCGCAGCGCGAGCAGCGTGTCCACCCGTGCGGACATCCGCAGGTAGAAGTGCGGCGCCGTGGTCTTGGACTCCTGCAGCCGCTGCGCGATGATCTTGCGGACCCGGCTGTGCGGCACCGCGGTCCACCCCTCCGGCACGGCCGCGGCGGGTGCGGCGGCGGCCGCCGGCGCGGGAGCCGGGGCCGCCGGGGCGGCGGCGGGCTGGGCGGCGGCGGGCTGGGCGGCAGGCGCCGGTGCGGCCTCGGCAGCGGCGCGGACGTCGGCGTTGACCACCCGCCCCTTCGGCCCGGTCCCGCTCACCGTGGCGATGTCGACGCCGAGCTCGCGAGCCAGGCGGCGCGCGCTCGGGCTGGTGAACCGGCGCCCACCGTCGCCGTTCGCGGCGGGCGCGGCCCCGACGTCGACGTGCTGCGGCGACGCCGTGGCGGGCGCCGGGGTGTCCGGCGCGGCGGCCTCCTCGGGCGCCGCCTGCACGGCGGCGTCGAACTCCGCCTCCGGCCCGGTCGCCGGTGTCGCCGCAGCCGGTGTCCCCGCGGCCGGGGCGCCCCCGACCCCCAGGTCGGCGAGCAGCTTCTCGGCCTCGGAGGCCGGCTCGTCGACGCCGAGCAGGATCGCGATGGGGTCGCCGACCGGCACGGTCGCGCCGTTCCCCACCAGGAGCGTGTGCACGATCGCGTCGATGTCGGACTCGACGTCGACCACGGCCTTCTCGGTCTCGACCGAGGCGATCGTCTGCCCGCTCGCGACCTGGGCCCCCTGCTCGACGGTCCAGGACTCCAGGACCGCCTCGTCGGAGTCCGCCGACACGCCGGGCATGCGGAAGTAGGTAGCCATCTCTCGTTCCTTCGGGGGAAGCGGCCGGGTCAGATGCTGCGGAGGGCGTCGACGATGTCGGCCGTGCTCGCGAGCGCGGCGGCTTCGAGCACCTTGGAGATGCTCGGCGACGACTCGCTGCCGTGGACGCGCGCGATCGGCGCGTCGAGCCAGTCGAAGTACCGGCGCTGGATCTCGTCGGCCAGCCAGCCGCCGTACGACGTCTGCAGCGAGCCCTGCTCGACGATCAGCACCTTGTTGGTCTTCTTGATGCTGGCCTCGATCGTGTCCCAGTCGAGGCTCGCCCGGTCGAGCCAGCGCAGGTCGATGACCTCCCCGTCGACGCCGGACTCGGCGACGGCGTCGAGGCAGCGGTGCACCATCGACAGGTAGCTGATCACCGTGACGTCCGACCCGGCCCGCCGGACCGCGGCCTCGCCGGGCGGCAGGATGTAGTCGAAGTCGTGCTTGGGCGCGACCCCGGTGATCTTGTAGAGGTCGGCGTCGTGCTCGAGCACGGCCACCGGGTCCTTCAGCTTCATGGCGGCGTTGACCAGGCCCACGTAGTCCAGCGGCGTGGACGGCGCGATGATCCGCCAGCCGACCGAGGTGGCGAGGATGCCGGCCGGGTCCATCGAGTGCTGGGAGCCGTAGCCGGTGCCGGTGCCGATCTTGATGCGCAGCAGCAGCGGCATGTCGTGGCCGCCGCCGAACATGTGCCGGGCCTTGCCGATCTGGTTGAACAGCTGGTCTGCCGCGACCCAGATGAAGTCGGCGTACATCAGCTCGACGACGGGGTAGTACCGGCCGTCCAGGGCCAGGCCGCCGCCGAGGCCGCTGAACGCCGCCTCGGAGATCGGGGTGCCGAGCACGCGCTCGTCGAACTTCTCCTTGAGCCCCTTGGTCGCCCCGCGCGATCCGCCGTTGAGCCGGTGGACGTCCTCGCCCATCACGACGATCGACGAGTCCTCCTCCATGCGGTGGCCCATCACGTCGGCGATGACGTCGACGAACTTGCGCTGCTCGAGCTCGTCCGCGTCGAAGTCGGCCTCCTCGCGCACCGTGAGCCCCGAGAGGCTCGACAGGTCGCCGCGGATGCCGACGTCGAGGAACGCCGGGTCCGGCCACAGGCCCGGCCGGATGCGCTGCTGGCCCGGCTTGCCGGCGGGGTCCGGCTCGACCAGGCCCGCACCGATCTCGCCCAGCGCCGCCTTGAACGACTTGCGGACGCCGGCGAGCTCGTCCTCGGTGTAGAGGCCGCGGCGGACGAGATGGCTCTCGATCTTGGCGATCGGGTCGCGGTCGCGCCAGGCCGACTCCTCCAGCTTGGAGCGGTAGCCGAAGGCGCTGCCCGGGAACGGGCCGTTCTGGTGGAAGTAGCGGTAGGTGTCGGCCTCGACGACCGTGGGGCCACCGCCGTTGCGCATGTGCTCGCAGGCCTGCTGCATGGCGAGGTACACCGCCACGACGTCCTGGCCGTCGACCTGCCAGCTGGGGATGCCGAAGCCCAGCCCGCGCGCGGAGAGCCGGGACTCGCCGGTCGCCTCCTGCACCGTCGTCGACACGGCGTACTGGTTGTTCTCGATGAAGAAGCAGACCGGGAGCTTCCACGCGGCCGCGAGGTTCATCGTCTCCAGCACCGAGCCGATGTTCGTGGCGCCGTCGCCGAAGTAGGTGACCGAGACGTTGTCGGTGTCGGCCCACTTGTCGGCGAAGGCGAACCCGGCGGCGAAGGGGACCGCGCCTCCGACGATCGCGTTGGTGCCCATCGCCCCGGCGTCGACCCACTGCAGGTGCATCGAGCCGCCGCGGCCGTAGCAGTAGCCGTCCTTGAGCCCGGCGATCTCCGCCATGCTCTTGTGCAGCACCTCGCGCACCGTGTCGGGCAACGGCCTGCGGGGGTCGAGACCGTCCGGCGCGACGTAGCCGATCGCCTTGGCGAGGAACTGGTGGTGGCCGCGGTGGCTGCCGTTGACCTGGTCCGCGCCGACGAGCGGGAGTACCGATCCCACTGCGCCGGCCTCCTGGCCGATGCTCGCGTGCGCCGGGCCGTTGATCAGCTTCTGCCCCGCCAGCCCCAGCACCTCTTCCTCGAAGGTCCGGACGAGATGGAGCTGGGCGAGCATCGTGTCGAGGACCCGCGGGTCGAGGGCGTCCCAGTCGGCGTCCGTGGATGCGAGCGACACCCACGGTGCGAGCGGCTGCAGCGGCGTTGTCTCCGGCATTTTTCTCCTCGTCGTCACCGGTGACCGGCTGGTCCCGGGGACGACGCACGGAGGCCGCGGGGCGGCGACCGCTCCTTCTCGTCGTCGAGACCGGCCGGATCATGGGATGACCGGCATCACGGATGGCACTGATAGGCCGAACAAGTACGTACATGTATAGGCGATGGGTCGACTGACGTGCAATAGTCACGGTGGAGCGGGGTGGACCCCGCCGCCACGACGGCCCGTGACCGTCGGGCGTCGGGCGGTGAGGCCGAATCGGTACGATGGAGCCGAAAAGGTTGGGTGCGCACCCGCCCGACGAACGGAGGACGACGTGTCACCACTCCGCAGAAGGGATGCAATGATCGCGCCCGTTTCCGACGTGGGCAGCGAGACACTCGACCGCGACGCTTCGATCCCGCTGTACCTGCAGCTGGCCGGCCTCCTTCGCGGCCGGATCGAACGCGGCGAATGGCAGGCCGGGCAGAAGATCCCGTCGGAGAACGAACTGAACCGGCTCTACGGCGTGAGCCGGATGACCGCGCGGCAGGTACTCGCCCAGCTGGTCAACGAGAACCTGCTCTTCCGCGTGCAGGGCAAGGGCACCTTCGTCGCGCACCCCAAGATCTCCACCCGCTCGCCCGCCTACAAGGGGATCCGCGAGCAGCTCGAGGGCATGGGGTACGCGGTCGCCACGAAGGTCCTCGCCGACAAGGTCGTCCCGGCGGACGAGCCCGTCGCCCGGGCCCTGCGGATCCCGGTCGGCGAGCGGGTGCACGAGATCCGCCGCGTGCGGCTGCTCGTGGACGACGAGCCGATCAGCCTGCACACCTCCTACGTACCCGAACGGCTCGCCCTCACTCTCGACGGCCTGGTGGACCGCCAGCTGTGCGTCATCCTCGAGGAGGACCACGGGCTGCGGATGAGCAAGGTCAACGAGGGCCTGGAGTCGACGTTGCCCAACGGACCGGAGGCCAAGGCCCTCCAGATCCGCCGGACCACGCCCCTGCTGCTGCTCACCCACGAGATCGCGGACCCGAAGGGGCGGCTGTTCGAGTTCTCCCGGATCCTGTTCCGGGGCGACAAGCTGCGGCTGCAGTTCCACTACGACCTCGACGACCAGTAGCCGCCCCTCCCGGGCGCTCACCGGGGAGCGTCCGCCTCCTCCAGCACTCGCGACAGGGCGGCGACGTCGACGACGCCCTCGTCGTTGCGGACGTCGAGGCCCGCGCGCACCTGCGCCGGAGCGCCCGGCTCACCCAGGTCGCTCACCACCACGGTGGCGGCCGGGAACGGGTCTGCGCCGGTGAAGGAGCTGACCGTGACGACGTGCCGCAGGCCGGCGTTCGCCGCGGCCTGCGCCCCCGACTCGGAGTCCTCCACGACGACGGCCTCGTCCGGCTCGCGCCCGAGCTCCTTGAGCGTGAGCAGGTAGATGTCGGGGGCGGGCTTCTTGGCCGGCACGATGTCGCCCGCCCACACGCCCGCCATCCGCGCCCTGGTCTGCTCGCCGACGACGGCGCGCAGCACCGCCTCGACGCTCCGCGCTGCGGACGTGGACGCGACGGCGACCTGCCACCCGGCGTCGAGAGCCTCCTCGACGAGCCGCTTGACGCCCGGACGGCCCGGCAGCCGGCCCTCGTCGACCAGCTGGATGTAGATCTCGCTCTTGCGCTTGTGCGCGGCGACGATCTTCTCGTCGAGCTCGTCCCCGGAGCCGAGGTCGACCTCGGGGTGGGCGGCGAGGTAGCCGCGCATCCGCTCCTTGCCCCCACCGATCTTCAGCAGGACGGCGTACTCGTCCTCGGACCAGCGGAACGGGAAGCCCAGCTCCTCGAAGGTCTGGTTGAAGGCCACGAGGTGGCCGTCGCGCTCGGTGTCGGCCAGCACGCCGTCGCAGTCGAGGATCAGTGCCTTGCTCTTGTCGTCACTACTCATGCCGACACCGCCGCCGCACCCGCGCTGCCGAGCTGCTGCATGTGCTCGACGACCGTCGCCTTCACCGCGGCGGTGATGTCGTCGAACATCTTCACCGGCTCCCACTTGCCCTTGACCTCGGCCGCGGCGATGTGCGCCTGGGCCGCCCGCATGTAGGCGAGCTTGAGCGTGGTCGACAGGTTGACCTTCGCGACGCCGTTGGCGATGAACCGGCGGAAGTCGTCGTCGGTCAGGCCGGTGCCGCCGTGCAGCACGACCGGCACCGGGGAGAGCGTGCCCAGCTCGGCGACGCGGTCGTACAGCAGCACGGGAGAGGCCTTGTAGAGCCCGTGTGCGGTGCCCAGCTGCGGGGCGAGCATGTCGGCACCGGTGGTGGTGACGACCTCGACCAGCTGCTCGTTGCGTGTAGGCGTGGCCCGGCTCGTCCGACCCGACACCGTCCTCGACACCGACGATGTTCTCGATCTCGCACTCGACGCCGACGCCCTTGGCGTGCGCCTCGGCGACGACCTCCTTCGTCTCCTGCCAGGCCTGCTCGAGCGGCCGGTCCGAGGCGTCGAACAGCACCGACGACCAGCCGTTCTCGACCGCCACGGTGATGAAGGCGCGGTCCGGGCAGTGGTCGAGGTGCAGCGCGACCGGGACGGACGCCGACTCCGCGGCGAACGAGAAGATCGACGACAGCAGCGGGGCGCCGATGCTCTTCACCGTCTTGACCGAGGTCTGGATGATGACCGGCGACTGCGCCTCCTCGGCGGCGGTCACCACCGCACGCAGCGACAGATCGTCGACGATGTTGACGGCGGGGACCGCGTATCCGGCCTCCTTCGCGGCCACGACGAGGTCGACGGTCTTGGCGATGCTCATGTCGGTCCCTTCGCTCCGGCACTCTCCATCGAGTGCGCGACCTGTAACGCACAGGAGGCTACCTGTATAGCCCTGTATAGACAACCTAGGACATGCCCCGACCTCGGACCTCCGCGACGACGGTCAGGAAATCCTTCGGGTCGAGGCCGAACCGGGCCATGAACACCCCGTCCGGCACCGCCGCGGGTTCGCCTGCGGCATCACGGATCCCGCCGAACGTGCCGGGCTGCGCGCTGCCCCCGTACACCACGCGGGGATCGCGGACGCGGCCGTCGAGCAGCCCGCGCACGGCGAGCGTCGCCGTGGCGACGTGCCCGGGCGGCGCCGGCTGCGGGCGGCCGATCGCCCACGCCGGCTCGTAGGCCACGAGCACGTCCGCCTCGGGGGGCAGGTCGGCGAGCCAGGCGTCCAGCTGCGCGGCGACGGCCCGCTCCGCGGACTCACCCTCCTCCTGCTCCCCCACCACGAGGATCGGCGCCATCCCGGCCGTCGCCGCGGCGGTGACCTTGCGCCGCACGACGTCGTCGGTCTCGCCGAACAGGCGCCGCCGCTCGGGGTGACCGGCCATCACGAGCCGGACGCCCAGCTGCGCCAGCAGCTCGGCGCTGACCTCGCCGGTGTACGGGCCGCTCGGGTGCACCGAGACGTCCTGCGCGCCGACCAGCCCGCCCGCTGCCCCGAACGAGGCGAGCAGGGTGGGGATGAGAGGGAAGGACGGGCACACGAACAGCCCGTCCGTGCCCGCGGGGTCGTCGGACACGCCGTCGACGACCTGCGGACCCCACCGCGTGGCCTGCTCGAGGGTGAAATAGCTCTTCGCGCTGCAGCCGACGAGCGTCATGGGAAGCATCGGGTTCCTCTCCGCTCAGTGGTCTGGCAACCCCACCGAGCAAGCGCTCGGCGACGTACGTGTCGTGGTCCGCGACCTCGCGCCGGACGTCGTCCGCCGACCAGCCCAGGAGCGGTGCCGCCAGCTCGGCGACCTCCCGCTGGATCTCGCGCCCCCCCCCGGCTCCAGACCGATCATGGTCCGCCGGTGCAGGATGTCGGTCAGGTGCGCCGCGCCCTCCTGCTCCACCGCGACGACCACCTCGGCCGCGACGAGCGCACCGCGGCCCGTACCGAGCACCCGGCCCAGCTCCGGGTCGCGCCTGTGGAGCGCAAGCAGCTCGCGGCACCGGGTGCCGTACACCGCGAGCAGGCGGTCGACCACGTCGTCCGGCCACGGCAGCTCGTCGCGCAGCCGTGCGGCCTCCGTCGGCCAGTCGGCACCGTCGGCCGGGGCGCCGGGCAACGGCTCGTGGTCGGTCGTCGACGGCGGCAGCGCGCGGCCGAGCAGCGCGCCGACCCTGTCCACGACCTCGCGCCCCAGGCTGAGGTGCGGCGTGAGCTTGCCGCCGACCACCGTCACCAGGTTCGCCACCTCGTCGTGGGTGAGGATGAGGTGCGAGCGCGGGATCGAGCCGGGCTTGGCGCCGGGCCGGTACGGCAGCGGCCGGACGCCGGCATAGGTGTAGCGGATCGACGCACGGGTCAGCCGGCCCGCGGGAGCAGGAAGTTGGTCTCCTCCAGCAGGTAGTCGATCTCGGCCTCGGTGCCCGCGGTGGTGTCGAGGTCGCCGTCGAACCGGTCGTCGGTGGTACCGATCAGGTACCTGCCGTTCCACGGGATCACCAGGATCGGCCGGTTGTCCGAGCGGGCCTCGTAGTAGACGGTGACGTCCGGCGCGCCCGGGAACGGCGTTGACCACGACGGAGGCCCGCACCGTCGCATCGACGCCGCTGATGCGGTCACGCACCGCCAGGCCGGTCGCCCGGCCGCTGTCGGTCTCGACCCGGGTGACCTCGGCGTAGGTCAGGGCGAGCGCCCCGGCGTCGACGGCCGAGAGCAGCGTCTCCAGGACGAGCCGCTCGGCGAAGACGACCTGGCCGTCGTAGTAGCGCAGCGCACCGGCGAAGCCCTCGCGGCGCAGCGAGGGCAGCTCGACGGCGACGGCCTTCCGGTTGAGGCGGCGGTGCCGCGGCACCGACTTGCGCCACGAGAGGGCGTCGAAGGCCACCATGCCGGCCCGGAACATCCAGGCGGGCTTGTGGTTGTGCGGGTACAGCGGCACGACGAAGGGCATCGGCGTCACCAGGTGCGGCGCGATGTGCAGCAGCCGCTCCCGGTCGTGCAGCGACTCGTGGACCAGCGCCACCTCGCCGTGCTCGAGGTACCGCAGGCCCCCGTGGATCAGCCTGCTGGACCAGGCGGACGTGCCGGAGCAGACGTCGTCCTTGTCCACGACCACGACCGACAGCCCGCGCCGGGCGGCGTCCCGCGCGATCGCGGCGCCGTTGATGCCGGCGCCGACGATCGCGACGTCGTAGGTCGTCCGGGAGAGCTCGTCCAGGTCCGGACGGCCCCGCATCAGCCGCCCTGCCCGGGGATGTTGCGCGCCCAGCCCTTGGTGAGCTCGCGCGCCGCCCGCCACCCGGCGTACATCGAGTCGGCCTGGTCGCGGCCCATCGCCGGCTCGAACCGCCGGTCCTCCTTCCACATGCCGGCGACCTCGGCCAGGTCCGTGAAGATCCCGGTCGAGAGCCCGGCCATGAGCATGGTGCCGAAGACGGTGGCCTCGGCGATCTTCGGCCGCACGACCGGGATACCGAGGATGTCGGCCTGCAGCTGGCAGAGGAAGTTGTTCTTCACCGCACCGCCGTCCACCCGCAGCTCGGGGATGTCGATGTGGGCGCCGCCGTGCACGGCCGCCTCGACGACGTCGCGGGTCTGGTAGACCATCGACTCCACCGCCGCCCGGATGACGTGCAGGCGGGTGGTGGCGTTGCTGATGCCGATGATCGCCGCGCGGGCGTACGGGTCCCAGTCGGGCGCGGACAGGCCGGTGAAGGCCGGGATCAGGTAGACCCCGTCCGTGCTGGGCACCTGGCCGGCGTACCACTCCGAGTCGGGCGCGGCGTGGATGAGCTTGAGGTCGTCGCGCAGCCACTGCATCGTCTTGCCCATGGCGAACAGGACGCCCTCGATCTCGTAGGCGACCGTGCCCTGCACGCCCCACGCCATGCTCGGGGTCAGGCCCGCCACCCGCTGCGGGTGCTCACCGCAGTTGATGTTGAGCACGCCCGCCGTGCCGTAGGTCATCTTCGACTGGCCGGGCGCGAAGGCCGCCTGCCCGAACAGCCCGGCCTGCTGGTCGCCGAGGTTCGACGCGATCGGGATGTCCGCACCGAAGGTCGGCACCGATGTCGCCGACGATCGTGTCCGACGGCACGATGTCGGCGAGCATGCGCTTGGGGATGTTGTAGGCGCTGAGCAGGTCGTCGTCCCACTCGCGCGTCTCGAGGTTGAACATCATCGTGCGCGAGGCGTTCGAGAACTCGGTGACGAACGACCGGCGGCCGGTGAGGTTCCAGATCAGCCAGGTGTCGACGGTGCCGGCGAGCAGCTCGCCGCGCTCGGCGCGCTCCTGGGCCCCGGGGACGGCGTCCAGGATGAAGCGGATCTTCGAGGCGGTGTAGTACGCGTCCGGGATGAGGCCCGTCCGCTGCTCGATCATGTCGCCGTGGCCCTTCTCGACCCACTGCTCGACGACGCCGACCGTCTGCCGGGAGGCCCACACCACGGCGTTGTGGATGGGCCGCCCCGTGTCCTTCTCCCAGACGATGCCCGTCTCCCGCTGGTTGGTCAGCGCGACCGCGGACAGGTCGGAGGGCTGGAGCTTGGCCTGGCGCAGCGCGGCGCGGATGACCTCGAGCTGGACGTTGAGGATCTCCATCGGGTCGTGCTCGATCCAGCCCGGGCGGGGGTAGTGCTGGGTCAGCTCCGCCGAGGCGAGGCCGAGCACCTCGCATTGGTCGTCGATGACGAATGCGCGCGCGCCGGTGGTGCCTTCGTCGATTCCGAGAATGTACTTGGCCATGAAGTCCCGCCTCGTCGTCGAGTGAGGTGAACGGCGTCAAACGCCGGGCCCGCCGGGCCACGCGGCGCTCGCACGCTGGTCCAGGCAACGTAGGCACGCTCGGCGCCCGTGGTCAAGTACTTGTACACACTTGTATAGACCGCTATGGTCCGCTCGGTGCCGCCACCGTGGGCGGGGCCCCTCGAACACCCACCCGGTCGTCGCTACAAGGACGTAAGCGCACGGAAGGTCTCTCATGACGTTCGACGTACTGGCACTTCTGCTCGCTGCCGGCGGTGGTTTCTTCGCAGCCTCGATCGGCGCCCTGCACGCCTTCATCTTCACCGGATTCATGGGGATCGCCGGACTGGCGATCGCGATGGCGGGCGCGGGGACCAACTTCCTCACCTTCGTGGCCTTCGGCCCCGTCTTCGGCCCGCACATCGCGTTCGCCGGCGGCGTCGCCGCCGCCGCCTACGCGGCCCGGACGGGCAAGGACGTCGGCGGCAAGGACATCGGCGTACCGCTCATCTCGATCGAGCGGCCCGACGTGCTGCTGGTCGGGGCCGGGTTCGGCATGCTCGGCTACGTCGTGCAGTTCGGGGTCTCCAAGATCCCGTGGTTCGGCACGCACACCGACAGCGTCGCGCTCACGGTGATCCTCTCGGCGTTCGTCGCCCGTCTCGCGTTCGGGCGAACGAGCATCTTCGGGAACCTGCCCGATGGGGCAGGGTGGGGCCGCTTCGCCCCGCGCGACGACGCCGCATGGGTCCGCTGGCACGAGAAGTTCGTCCCCAACACCGTCCTGGGTCTGTTCGCCGGCCTGCTGTCCGCCGGCCTGAGCATCAAGCTCGCCGAGTTCTTCCCGGTGATCGCCTCGGTGGCGAACCTGGTGTTCTTCAGCCTCTCGGCGATGTCGCTGCTGTTCCTCAGCCTGGGCTTGAGCTTCCCCGTGACCCACCACATCACGATCATCGCGGGGCTCGGCGCGCTGACCTTCCTGCCGATCGTCGGCGGCAACGCCATCGTCGCGACGATCATCGGTGCCGTGTGCGGCACGCTCTCGGCATGGTGCGCCGAGCTGTTCGCCCGGCTCTGGCACGACCACGGCAACACCCACATCGACCCGCCCGCGGCCGCCATCTGGCCGATGACCACGGTGGTGCTGACCCTCGGGGCCCTGCTCGGCACCGGGGCGTAAGTGCTGGTCCCGCCCTCCGTCCTGATGGCGACGAGCGCCGTCGTCCTCGACGTGGACGGCACCATCGCCGGGCCGGACCACCGGATCTCCCCGCGCACCCAGGCGGCCATGG
Source organism: uncultured Actinomycetota bacterium (assembly GCA_963780835.1). Taxonomy (GTDB): domain Bacteria; phylum Actinomycetota; class Actinomycetes; order Mycobacteriales; family Pseudonocardiaceae; genus Pseudonocardia. The sequence continues at coordinate 96,342 of CAWADQ010000073.1, forward strand.
CCGGGATCGAGCGCCTCGGCGTGCCGGTGGTCCTGGCCACCGGCCGGTCGCGGGCCAACGTGCTGGACGTCGCCGCGACCGTGGGCCTCCGCACGCCGGGCGTGAGCTGCAACGGTGCGGTGGTCACCGACCCGGGCTCCGGGGACGACCTGCGGGTGCGGACGATGGACCCGGACGACGCGACGGCACTGCGCCGGGTGCACGAGGAGACCGGTGCCGCGTTCACGTGGTGGACCGCGCGCGACATCGTCGCCACGACCGAGCGGCTGCGCGAGATCGGCCTGCCGGTGGCGATGGGCAACGCGCTCCCGGAGGCCCGCGCCGTCGCCCGGGCGACCACCGGCCACCACGCGAACGAGGGCGCCGCGGACTTCCTCGAGGAGGTCCTGCGGCAGATCCGCCGGCGCGCCGCCTGACCGTCCCTTCAACCGGCCCGGGAGCCATCGATGACCGACACCTCGCCCACCGCCTCCGGCTCGCCGGCTCGGCGGGGCCGCGTCTTTCAGGCCGGCGCCGCCCGGGCGCCGCAACCCGTGCTCGACGAGAAGTTGACCGCGCCTGCCGGGCACGGGTCGTCGGCGGCCCCGCCCACCCGAAGAGCGGGAGCCGGCGGCGGTGGGCGCACCCGCCCCGTACACCGGGCAGAAAGGCGACCTGCACGCCGAGGTCCTGGTCCTGGGCGCCGGGCCCGGCGGCTACACCGCCGCGTTCCGCGCCGCCGACCTCGGCAAGCGCGTGGTGATGGTCGACTCCCGCGGCCCGCTCGGCGGGGTCTGCCTCAACGTCGGCTGCATCCCCTCCAAAGCCCTCCTCCACGCCGCCAAAGTCATCGCCGAAACCAAGGAGATGAGCCACGCCGGACTCACCTTCACCACCCCCACCATCGACCTCGACGCCCTGCGCGGCTGGAAGGACGGCGTCGTGCAGCGGCTGACCGGCGGGCTGGCCGGGCTGGCCAAGCAGCGCAAGGTGCAGACCGTGGTCGGCACCGGCACCTTCACCTCCCCGAACATGCTCTCGGTCACCGGCCCCGACGGCGTCACCTCCACCGTCTCGTTCGATTCGGCGATCATCGCCGCCGGCTCCGAACCCGTCACACTCCCCTTCATCCCCCACGACGACCCCCGCGTCATCGACTCCACCGGCGCCCTGGACCTCGACGACATCCCCGAACGCCTCCTCGTCCTCGGCGGCGGCATCATCGGCCTGGAGATGGCCACCGTCTACTCCGAACTCGGCACCAAAATCAGCGTCGTCGAACTGATGGACCAGCTCATCCCCGGCGCCGACAAAGACCTCGTCACGCCCCTGACCAAACGCATCGCCAAGGACTACGACGCGATCTGGCTGGGCACCAAGGTCACCGCCATGTCCGCCGGCCCCGACGGGCTCACCGTCACCCTCGACGCCACCGCCAGCAAGGACAAGCAGAAGGCGCCCGAGACCGCCACCTTCGACAAGGTGCTCGTCGCCGTCGGGCGCCGCCCCAACGGCAAGGTCATCGGCGCCGACGCCGCCGGGGTGTTCGTCGACGAACGCGGATTCATCCCCGTCGACAAACAACAACGCACCAACGTCGCCCACATCTTCGCCATCGGCGACGTCGTCGGCCAACCCATGCTCGCCCACAAAGCCACCCACGAAGGCAAGGTCGCCGCCGAGAACACCGCCGGCCACACCAGCTACTTCGACGCCACCGTCATCCCCTCGGTCGCCTACACCGACCCCGAAGTCGCCTGGGTCGGGGTCACCGAGAACGAAGCCAAAGCCGCCGGCGTCACATACGGCAAAGGCGTGTTCCCCTGGGCCGCCTCCGGCCGCTCCCTGTCACTGGGCCGCGACGAAGGCCTCACCAAAGTCCTGTTCGACGAGACCACCGACCGCGTCATCGGCGCCGGCATCGTCGGACCCAACGCCGGCGACCTCATCGCCGAAGCCGCCCTCGCCATCGAGATCGGGGCCGACGCCGCCGACATCGGCCTCACCATCCACCCCCACCCCACCCTCTCCGAAACCGTCGCCATGGCCGCCGAAGCCTTCGAAGGCACCATCACCGACCTCTACATGCCCAAGAAGAAGAAGTGAGCGCCGCTCACCTCACCGCAGGCGCTCGACGAGCGCGGCGGTCACGTCCCGGCAGACGTCCGCGCCGTAGGCCAGCGGGCGGCCGACCGGGTAGCGCGTGAGGACCGCGAGCACGTAGTCGTCCCAGGCCGCGACGCAGTTCACGTTCCACTCCCCCGTCGTCGACGAGTGCGGCATCCACCCGTTCTTCATCGAGACCGTCGTCGTCGGCGGCAGCGCCGCCTTGATCCCGAAGGCGTCGTCCGGATCCACGCTCCGCAGGTCGGTCAGGAGATCGTCGCCACCCGGGTAGGCCGGCGCGCTGCGCAGGACGCACGTGAAGATCCGGGTGGCGTCCACGGCGGTGATCTGGGTGAGCGACCAGTATCCGGGGGTCGAGGTCGCGACGGTCACGCCGCAGACCGAGCGCAGGTGCCGCAGGATCGCGTCGCCACCGATCGCCTCGTACAGCCGCTGCGCGGCCGCGTTGTCGCTGCTGCGCACCATCGCCGCGATGTCGGCGCGCTCGCTGCTCGTGACGGCCCGGCCCTCGGCCTGCGCCACCCGCAGGTAGTCGGCCGCGATCCACGCCTTGATGCTCGACTCGGAGTTCGTCCGGTCGGTGTCGCTGTTCGCCGACCCGACCCGCCGGTCCCGCGCGGTGTCCACGAGCGACCAGGACAGCCACAGGCCGGCGTCGCCGTCCCGCGGCGTCGGCATGCCCGAGGTGAAGACATCGGTGGCCAGTTCGACGGGCGAGGGATGCCCGGCGACGCGTTCGGTCGTCGCAGCCGGGACCGCCCAGCCGACGAACACCACGGAGAACACGACGACCACCGCCCAGCGGACACGCAACCATCGTGTGACGTGACCCGCGCCGGTCGGGGTACGTCCGCGGCTGTCGGCCATCAGACGGTTATAGCTGCACCGCGACCCGTCGCCCGCGACATCGCGGGTGTGTCGCCCGATGGCGTCGGGTCACCCGCCGCCCGCGACCCGCAGGACCCCGACGAGCTCGTCGCCGGTCAGGGCCACCGGGTTGCCCTGCATGCTGCTCGACCGCGCCGACTTCTCGGCGACCTCCGCGTACTGCGCCGGCTGCAGCCCGACCTTGCCCAGCGGCGGGACGTCGAGTGCCGCGACCGTCTCGCGCAGCCAGGCCACGGCGTCGTCGACCGTCGCGTCGTCACGGCCGGTGAGCAGCCGGGCGACGGCGGCGTAGCGGTCGAGCGCGGGCGAGTCCGGGTCGCGGTCGTGCAGCGCGCGGACGTTCGCCTCGACGACCGGCGCGAGCAGCGCCGCGCACACCGCCCCGTGCGGTGCGTCGATCATCCCGCCGACGACGCCCGCGACGCCGTGCACCGCCCCGAGCTTGGCGTTGGCCAGCGAGATCCCGCCGAAGAGGCTGCAGAGCGCCATGTCCTCGCGCGCGGCCCGGTCGTCGCCGTCGTCGTGGGCGCGGCGCAGCGAGCGCGCCCCGCGCCGCAGTCCCTCGGCGGCGACGGCGTCGGTCGCCGGGTTGGCCTTGGGCGAGACGTAGGGCTCCAGGCACTGCGTCAGCGCGTCCAGCCCGCTGCTCGCGGTCACGGCGGGCGGGCAGCCCAGCGTGAGCAGCGGATCGACCAGTGCGACTGTCGCGAGCATGTGGGGGCTGCGGATGCTCGCCTTGCGCCCGTGCTCCGGCGAGCCCAGCACCGCGTTCGCGGTCGCCTCGGCGCCGGTGCCCGCGGTGGTGGGCACCGCGACGTACGGCACGGACGGCCGCTCGATCGGCAGCCCCCGGCCGACGACCTCGAGGTGGTCCATCGGGTCCGTCCCGTTCCCGAGCAGCACCGCGACCGCCTTGGCCAGGTCCAGGACGCTGCCGCCACCGATGGCGACGACGACGTCCGCACCGGCGGCCCGCGCCTGCGCGAGCACCGCGCGCGCGTCGTCCACCAGCGGCTCGCGGGTGACCCGGGCGACGGCGACCGGCTCGACGTCGCCCAGCAGGTGCCGGTGCCGCGCCGGGTCGCTGCCCGTACACAGGAGCACCCGCGAGCCGAGGGTGGGCAGCAGTCCCGCGAGCTCCCCGCGCGGCCCGGGCCGAACACCACCTTCCGGGGCAGCGCGAGGTCGAACGCAGTCACCAGCCGTCCTCCGCCGGGAACACGGCGGTGAACCGCGTCGACGCCCGCGGCTGCGCCATCATCCCGGCGACCGCGTCCCGCCAGCGCGCGTAGTGGGGCGTCTGCTTGTGCGCGTCGGCGGCGGCCTGGTCGACGTAGACCTCGTTCAGCACCACGTGCGCGGGGTCGCTCTCGTCCTGCAGCACGTCGAAGCGCCGGACTCCCGGTTCCTGCAGCGATGCCGCGGCGTTGCGCCGGGTCTCGGCGAGGAACGTCTCGACGTCGTCCGGTGTGACGTGGACGTGCACGTGGACGACGAGCATCAGGACCTCCCGGCGCAGGCCTCCCTGCCGCGGACGATCCTAACCCTCGCCGATCACGCAGCGCCGCGATCCCGGGGTGGGCGAGCGCAGGCCGAAACCTGCGTTCGCCCACCCCTGGGGGATCAGGCCTTGGGGCCACCCGCCACGTAGATCACCTGGCCGGACACCCAGCTGGCGTCGTCGCGCGCGAAGAACGACACGACCGCCGCGATGTCGGCGGGCTTGCCGACGCGGCCGACGGGGATGTCCTTCGAGTAGGTGGCCGCGATGTCGTCGAACGGGATACCCGTGCGCTCGGCGATGCCGCGGGTCATCTCGGTGTCGACGAAGCCCGGACCGATCGCGTTGACCGTCACACCGAACTTGCCCAGCTCGATGGCGAGGGTCTTGGTGAAGCCCTGAATGCCGGCCTTGGAGGCAGCGTAGTTGGCCTGCCCGCGGTTGCCGAGGGCCGAGATGCTCGAGATGTTCACGATGCGACCCCACTTGGCGGCCGTCATGTACTTCTGCGCGGCGCGGCTCATGAGGAACGGACCGCGCAGGTTCACGGCCATGACCGTGTTCCAGTCGTCCTCCGTGAGCTTGAACAGCATGTTGTCGCGGGTGACACCGGCGTTGTTGACCAGCACGGTCGGTTCGCCCAGCTCCGCGACGACCCGGTCGACCGCGGCGGACACCGACTCGGCGTCGGCGACGTCCACCGCGATGCCCGCGGCCCGCCCGCCGTCGGCGACGATGCTCTTGGCGGTCGCCTCCGCCCCTGCCTCGTCGAGGTCGAGGACCGCCACGGCGAAGCCGTCGGCAGCCAGCCGCCGGGAGATGCCCGCGCCGATGCCGCGAGCGCCTCCCGTGACGATTGCTACCCGGTCCTGAGATTCGCGCGCCATCTGCGTTCTCCTCTGCTTGAGCGCACCGCGACTCTGCGGTGCACGTCACCGTACGAGCGTGGGCGGTATATCAAGCAGTAGCATGATATACCGCACATTCCTGGTGGCTGCTGTGCCACTGGGTCTAGCGTGCTTCTCACGCTCGAACCGCACACCTGCGTTCCGGTCCGTATCTGACGGGACGAAGGGCCCGGTTCGGCCGACATCGGCATCGACGCCCGTCGGAAGGAATGGCCGTGAGCACGGAAACAACCAGGTCCGAGAACGGACAGGTCACTGTGGAGCCAGAGGGCGGCGAGGTGCTCGGGATCCCGTCGATCGGGGAGACGCTCGGCGGCCTGGCCGCGCCGCTCACTCATGGGCAGGCGGTGACGCGCGAGGCGGTGCGGTTGGGCGGCGAGCTCGCGCGCGTCGCCGTCGGCCGCTCGGAGGTCGCCCCCGCCAAGGGAGACCGGCGCTTCAGCGATCCGGCGTGGTCGGGCAACCCGCTCTTCAACCGGATCCAACGCGGCTACCTGGCCGCCGCGGGCGCGCTCACCAAGGTGGTCGAGGACTACGCCGAGGAGACGGACGACTCCCGCCGCGCCGAGCAGGCCCGGTTCGCGTCGAACATCCTCATCAGCACGCTCGCCCCGACGAACTACCTCCCGATGAACCCCGCCGCGCTCAAGCGCGCGTTCGACACGGGCGGGCGCAGCCTGGCGCGCGGGCTCGGGCACTTCGTCGACGACCTGCGGAACAACGGCGGAATGCCGAGGATGGTCGAGCCGGGCGCGTTCGAGGTGGGTCGCAACCTCGCGCTCAGCCCCGGTGCGGTCGTCGCAGCGCGACCCGATGGGCGAGGTGCTGCAGTACCAGCCGAGCACCGAGCAGGTGTCCGCGCGGCCGCTGCTCATCATCCCGCCGCCGATCAACCGTTTCTACGTCGTCGACCTCAGCCCCGGCCGCAGCTTCGTCGAGTACGCCGTGAAGAACGGCATCTCGACCTACCTGCTCAGCTGGCGCAACCCGACCGTCGAGCAGGGCGACTGGAACCTCGACAGTTACGCGCGGCGGGTGAACGACGCGATCGACACCGTGCGCGAGGTCAGCGGCAGCGACGACGTGAACGTGATCGGCTTCTGCGCCGGCGGCATCATCACCACCACGCTGCTCAACCACCTCACCGCGATCGGTGACGAGCGGGTGCACAGCATGTCGTACGCGGTCACCCTGCTCGACTTCGAGTTCGGCGACCGCGCGCCGATCAACGCCATGTCCAGCGCCCACCTGCTGCGCTTCGCCCAGGCCCGGTCACGCCGGAAGGGTCTCATCAGCAGCCGGCAGATGGGCGCCGCGTTCACCTGGATGCGCCCGGACGACCTGGTCTGGAACTACTGGGTCAACAACTACCTGATGGGCGACAAGCCACCTGCGTTCGACGTGCTGGCGTGGAACGCCGACGGGACCAACCTGCCCGGGGCGCTGCACTGCGAGTTCCTCGACATCTTCGCGAACAACGGGCTGGCCAAGCCCGGCGCGTTCTCCGTGTTGGGCACGCCGCTGCACCTCGAGCGGATCAAGATCCCGACGTTCGTCACCGGCGCGGTCACGGACCACCTCACCCCCTGGATGGGCTGCTACCGCACCACGCAGCTGCTCAGCGGCGAGTCGACGTTCGTTCTGAGCTACTCCGGGCACATCGCGAGCCTGGTCAACCCTCCGGGCAACCCCAGGGCGCACTACTGGACCGGTGGCACGCCGGGGCCCGACCCGGAGCAGTGGCTGAAGGGCGCGGAGAAGCACACCGGTAGCTGGTGGGAGCCGTGGATCGAGTGGCTCAAGGCCCGCTCGGGCGACGAAGGGCCGGCACCGACTGCCCTGGGCAGCAGCGTGCACCCAGTGCTCGACCCGGCCCCCGGGCGGTACGTGCGCGACCTGCCTGCGTGAGGTAGAGCCCGGGCACGCGGTGAGGCGCAGCCCTCACCGCGTGTCCGCCTGTTCCGACGCCGGCTGCTCGGGTGCCGCCTCACCGGCGGTCCGCAGCCGGGCGACGACGTCGAACTCGTGCGCGTCGTCGAGCAGCGCCCGGGCGGCGTGCGAGCGGCCGCGCGCCGCCAGGTAGGTGCCTGCGGCGCCGAGCAGCGAGCCGACCTCGGCGGCGACGGTCTCGAGCCGCCGGGCCGGGTCGGTCGCGGCGACCACGTGCGGCAACAGCCACCGCCAGGTCGGCCAGGTGCTGCGGTCGCGGGCCGGCCGGTCCGGGGCGGCGGCCGCCAGCAGGCGCACGGCGATCGCCGCCCACCCGCCGACGGCCGCGTGCTCGGCCGCAGTCCGGTCGGTGAGCAGCCCGGCGACCATCGGGTGCAGCAGGAGATCGTCGTCGGTGACCCGGGCCAGGCCACGCCGATCGAGCAACGCGGCGTGGTCGGCGAGCCGACCGGGATGCCGACGCCGCGGCGAGCGGCTCCGGCAGGACGTCCGGGTGGTCGGTCAGCAGTGCGAGGGGCACCGGCGCCGGGCCCAGCCAGGCCGCGAGGGTGAGCAACGCGAGCGCGGCCGGGTCGGCGTCGGCCAACCGGTCCCGCGCGAGATCCCAGACCGCCTCCCACGGCGCCGGGGCGCCCGGCAGCGCGTCGAGGACGGCGTCGGCGTCCGTGTCCGGGTCGGCGAGCACCGCCGCGGCCGGGTCCACCGCCAGCGGCAGGTCGTCCAGGCGCGCCGCGATCCGGTCCGCGGCCTCGGCGGACAGGTCCGGGCACCGGGAGCGCAGCAGCGACACCGACTCGGCGCGGGTGAACGCCGGCACGGTCACCGGGCAGGCCTGTTCCTGCCACCCCGCATCCGACGAGGAGATCAGCACGTGGCCGGGACCGTCCGGCAGGTACCGCGCCAGCTGCCGCGGGCCGGCGGCGTCGTCGAAGACCAGCAACCACCGGTTCCGCCGCGACAGCGCCTCGAGCAGCGCCGTGGCCGACCGCTCCGCCGAATCCGTGGCCGTGGCCAGGTCGAGGGCCTCCGCGAGCTCGGCCAGCCGGTCCGGCACCAGGTCGGCGTCCCGCGCGGGGACCCACCAGGCGACGTCGTAGCGGTCGCGGTGCCGGTGCGCGAAGTCGAGCATCGCGGTGGTCGTCCCCAGCCCCTCGACGTCGGGGTGGGGCCGGAGCCACACCGGCCCGCCACGCTGCACCGCGGCCGTCACCTCCTCCCGCACCGCCGCGCGGTCGACGAGGTCGCCGGGCAGCGGCGGGATGCTCCAGACCGGCCCGACCACCGCGCCGTTTCGCCGCCCGCCCGCCCGCCTGCGGACCAGCACGACCGCACCGGCGACGAGGACCACCGCGATGATCCCGCCGATCGCCACGGCGACGACCGGGCCCGTGCCACCGCTGCCGGGCGGGGCCGCAGCCGGTGTCACGGTCGCCTCGGTCGACAGGGGGCCGCCCGCCGTGTCGACCTGCACCGCGACGGTGGCCGGGAGCCGCGCGGGCGCGGGGAACGTCACCAGGTACCGCGTGCCGAGCGCGGCCGTGACCTGGTCGAACGCGCCGATGACCCCTGAGGGCCCGGCGGTCACGGCCATCCCGCCGGTGCCCTCGGCGACGGCCGTCCAGAACGGCGACGCCGTCTCCCCCGATCCGACGACCGCCAGCACCACGCCCGCCGCCCGCATCCGCTCGACGACGGTCGCGGCCGGCTCGCCCCCGGCGTCGGGTGCGCCGGTGTAGAGCACGACGAGCCGCGGGTCCGTCGCCCCGGCCCGCAGCTGGGCGACGGCCAGGTCCAGCGCGGCGGCGGTGCTCCGGGCTCCCCCGGCCCGCACGTCGCTCAGCGCGCGCAGCGTGTCCGCCGGTCCCGACGGCCATGGCAGCGCGACGGCCGGCGGCGTGGAGTCGGTGACCAGCGTCGTGCGCGTCGTCGGTGGCGCCGCGAGCACGAGGTTCGCCCCGCCCGCGAGGCCGACCGGCAGCATCGGGGCCCCGTCGGCGGACGCGTCGACCACCAGCGCCGTCGCCAGCCGACCGGACAGCACGGGTTCGGCGTGGGCGTCCTGGGACTGCCCGTTCACCGAGGCGCCGATGGCGTCGGGCGGGACCGGACCGCCGGGCACCTGCACGACCAGCCGGACCTGGCCGTCGGCGGTACCGGCGGGGACGGCGACGAGCGATGGCTGCGCCGCCGCGCCGGGCGCGGCGAGCAGCGCCGGCAGGACGAGTAGTGCCGACAGGACGAGCAGGACGACGAGCAGGACGGCCCGGCTAGACCACCGGGTCGGCGGAGACGATGACATTGTCGCGGTAACTCCCGGCTGTGCGGTCGAACGGGCCACCGCACGTCACGAGCCGCAGCGACGACTGCAGGGTGGGCCCGTACACCTGGTCGGTGGGGAACCCGGACTTCGGGACGGTCACGACACCGCTCACCCGGAACGCGACGGTGCTGCCGTCCGCGCGGTCGACCAGCACCTCGGTACCCGCCGCCAGCCCGGCGAGCGGGTAGAACACGCCGGGACCGGTGCGCGAGTCGACGTGACCGAGGATCACCGCCGGCCCGCTCTGACCGGGCCGCGGGCCGTCGGCGAACCAGCCGGCGACCCCGACGTCCCGGGGCACCTCGACCGTCGAGTCCGCGGCCCGGCCGAGCCGTTGCAGCGGCGTGTCGATCCGCACCGCGGGGATCCGCAGGCGGACCGGCGGCGCGACCTCCTGGTAGGTCCGCACCGAGCGGAAGGGCCCGGGTGCGGCGGCCGGCGGGGGGAGGGCGGCCGGCGGGGGCGCCGCGGCCGGCGGCACGAGGTCGGCCGCCATCCCACCGGCACCGGTCTTCGCGCCGCCCTGCGGCATCCGGGCCGCGAGCGTCGCCCCGAAGGCGTCGGCCATGTTCCGTGCGAGCCCGAACACCTGCGGGTAGGTCTGGTTGGCCAGCTGCTGGGCCCGCGGGAAGTCGCGGGCGGCGAACGCGTCGACCTGCTGCAGCAGCAGGTCGTCGAGGCCCAGCAGGGCCGCGGCGAGGTCGGGTGCGGGCACCCGGCTCTGCGTGGCGGTGTCGATGAACGCCGCGAACCGCTGCTGCCAGTTGTGCAGGTCGTCCTCGACGGCCTGGCGGCGGTTCTGCTTGTCCGCCCCGACGTCCGCGGCGTAGGTGCCGAGCAGGTCCAGGTGGTCGGCCCACAACGACATGAACTGCGACGCGGCCGGCTCGCCGAAGAGGCTGCCGACGGCGGCGGTGACGTCGGTCGTGTTGCCGTTGAGGGAGTCCACCATCGCCGGGAAGTCGGGACCGTTGGTCGCGCCGGCCCGCAGCGTGCCCAGCGCCAGGCCCACGTGCTCGCCGAGCAGCCGCGTCATCTCCGAGCGCAGCTGCCAGGCCGGCGCGCCGAGCCCGGCGGCCTGGTCCGGCGGCAGGAGGCCGGTGGCCAGCGTGCCGCCGAGCCGGAAGGCGTGCTGGTACCCCTCGCGGTACGCGGCGTTGGCGCCCGCGTAGTCCTTCGCGGCGTAGGCGTCCGCCTGCGCGACCAGGTGGTCGACGTGCGTGCTCAGCTCCTTCTGCACCGTGTCGCGGTCCAGCCGCCCCTGCGTGGCCGTGGCGAGCGACGTCGGCGATCTCGGTGTTCAGCGCGTCCAGCCGGGCGCGGGCCTCGTCGCGGACCGCCGCGTCGTTCGTGGCCAGGCCGCGCGAGTAGTTGACCAGCGCCGTGACGTGGTCGGTCCACAGGCCCTGGAACCGGGCCGCCGCATCCGCGCCACCCAGCGCCCCGACCTGCTGGGCCAGCTCCTCGGTGTTCTGCCCGACGGCCGCGTTCGCGGCCTGCGCGAAGTCCTCGTCGTTGCGCAACCGGCCGCGCATCAGGTCACCGGCCTGGATCGTGTGCTGGCCGAGCAGCGCCTCCAGCCGCAGCGCCCCGTCCGTCCCGGCCTCGGCCGCCGACGACTGCGCGGGGGCACCGGGCGGCTGCGCCGCAGGTGCCGACGGTGCCGGCGGTGCAGCGGCGGCCCCTGCCTGCGCCTGCCCCGACGGCGCCGTCGCCGAGCACCCGGCCAGCACCACCAGACACGCCAACAGGCCGACGACCGCGCCGCCGCGTGGGCGCACCCTCCACCTCGCGGACCTCATGTCGTACCCCCTCATGACCTCTCACCGTGCGTGACGACGATGCGGTCTCCCCGTCCCGCATGCTGTCGCCGGGCCGCACCGTATGCACTTTCGGGTGACCCAAAACACTCGGTGTAGTCAGCTATTCGGCCAACGGTGTGAACCGTGCGATGTCAGGTCCGGTACCGCTCCAGCTCACGGCGGGCGAGCACCATCCGGTGGACCTCGTCCGGACCGTCGGCGAACCGCAGCCCCCGGGCCTGGGCCCAGAGCATCGCCAGCGGGTGGTCGCCGCTCATCCCGCCCGCCCCGTGGACGTGGATCGCCTTGTCGATCACCCACTGCGCGGTCGCCGGCGCGGCCACCTTGATGGCCGAGATCTCGGTCGCGGCGCCCTGCGCACCGACCGTGTCGATCAACCAGGCGCACCGCAGCACCTGCAGCCGCAGCTGCTCCAGCCGGATCCGGCAGTCCGCGATCGTCTCCCGGACCACGCCCTGCTCGGCGAGCGGCCTGCCGAACGCGACGCGGTCCAGCACGCGCCGGCACATCAGGTCGAACGCCCGCTCGGCCATCCCGATCAGGCGCATGCAGTGGTGGATGCGCCCCGGCCCCAGGCGGGCCTGGGCCAGCGCGAAGCCGCGCCCGCGCTCGCCGAGCAGGGCCTCGGGCCCCACGCGCACCTCGTCGAACGCCACCTCGGCGTGCCCGCCGTGGGTCTCGTCCCAGTACCCGAACGCCGACAGGCCGCGGCGGACCTGCACGCCCGGGGTGTCGCGCGGCACCAGCAGGATCGAGTGCCGCCGGTGGCGGGGGGCGGCGGGCTCGCTGACCCCCATGACGACCAGCAGCGCGCAGTCGCCGCTCATCGCGCCGGTCGACCACCACTTGCGGCCGTCCAGGACGAACCCGCCGTCGGCGGTCGGCGTCATCCGCAGCGCGATGTTGGACGCGTCGGACGAGGCGACGTCCGGCTCGGTCATCGAGAAGGCCGAGCGGATCTCGGCCTCGAGCAGGGGCAGGAGCCACCGCCGCTGCTGTTCCGGGGTGCCGTGCAGGTGCAGCAGCTCCATGTTCCCGGTGTCGGGGGCGGCGCAGTTGAGCGCCTCCGGGGCGACCTGCGGGCTCCGCCCGGTGATCTCGGCGAGCGGGGCGTACTGCAGGTTCGTCAGGCCCGCCCCGCGCTCGGCGTCCGGCAGGAACAGGTTCCACAGCCCGCGGCGGCGCGCTTCGGCCCGCAGCTCCGCCATGATCTTCGGACGTTCCCAGGAGAACGGGGCCTCGGGGTCGGTGCGCTCGAACTCCGGCTCGGCCGGGTAGACGTGCGCGTCCATGAACGCCAGCAGCGCGCCGCGCAGCTGCTCGGTGCGCTCGTCGAAGGCGAAGTCCATCGAGTCTCCTGAGCTGCGATCAGGTCCTGAGCGCGGCGAGACCCCGCCCGACGATCGCCGGCACGAGCGCGCCGATCCGGTCGAAACCCTCACCGACGGTCAGGCCCTGCACGTGGCGGTAGTGGATGCCCTCGCAGATCACCGCGAGCTTGAAGCAGGCGAAGGCGGAGTACCAGGCGTCGTCGGCGAGGTCGAGGCCGGTGCGCTCGGCGTAGCGCCGCGCCAGCGCGGCGGCCGACGGGAAGCCGTGGTCGGCCGGGGTCGCCGCGATGGGGTTGTCCCGCACGCCCCAGCCCTGCCAGTAGAGGGCGAACAGCGCGAGGTCGGCGAGCGGGTCGCCGAGAGCGGCCATCTCCCAGTCCAGCACCGCGCAGAGGCGACCGGGGTCGTCGGCGGCCACGATCGCGTTGTCCAGCCGGTAGTCGCCGTGCACGATCGACGCCCGCTGCGTGACGGGCACGGTGCCGGCGACGCGGTCGGCGAGCAGGGCGAAGCCCGGGACCTCGCGCGACCGCGACGCGGCCAGCTGCGCCGTCCACCGGCGCACCTGGCGGGCCAGGTACCCGTCCGGGCGCCCGAAGTCGGCCAGGCCGACCGCTGCCGGGTCGACCACGTGCAGGTCGGCGAGGGCGTCCACGAACGCGTGACCGAGCCGGCGGGCGCCGTCGGCGTCGAGGAGGGCCAGGTCGGCGGCGGTCCGGTAGACGACGCCGTCGACCTGCTCCATGACGTAGAACGGGGCGCCGAGCACGTCCGCGTCGGGATGCTCGAGAACCGTGCGCGGGACCGGCACCGGGGTGGGTGCGAGGGCACGCAGCACCCGGTACTCCCGGCGCATGTCGTGGGCCGTGGCGAGCACGTGGCCCAGCGGCGGGCGGCGCAGCACCCACCGGTGGGTGCCGTCGGTGAGCGCGTAGGTCAGGTTCGACCGGCCGCCCGCGAGCAGCGACGCGCGCAGCGGGCCGACGTCCGGGACGTGGGCGAGGAGCAGGTCGCGGACGGCCGCCAGGTCGGTGGCCGACAGCTCGGCGGTTGCCGCCGGCGCGGGCCCGCTCGGTGCGTCCACGTGCCGTCCTCCTCGGTCGAACGGGCGCGTCAGCCGTCTGCGGCCGCGAGTGCGGCGTACGTCGCCCGCAGCTCGCGCTTGAGGATCTTCCCGCTCGGGTTCTTCGGCAGCGCGTCGGCGAACACCACGTACTTCGGCCGCTTGAACGCCGCGAGCCGCTCGCGGGCGTGCGCGTGCACCTCGTCCGCGGTGAGGTCGACCCCGGCCCTGGGCACGACCACCGCCACGACCGCCTCCACCCAGTACGGGTGGCTGATGCCGAACACCGCCACCTCGGCGACCCCGTCGAGCTGGTAGACGGCCTCCTCGACCTCGCGGCCCGCGACGTTCTCGCCCCCGGTCTTGATCATGTCCTTCATGCGGTCGACGACCGACAGGTAGCCGTCGGCGTCGAGCACCCCCAGGTCGCCGGAGTGGAACCAGCCACCCGCGAACGCCTCGGCGGTCTTCGCCTCGTCCGCGTAGTAGCCGAGCGCCGCGTGCGGGCTCCGGTGCACGATCTCGCCGATCGTGCCCGGCGGGACCGGCACGCCGTCGACGTCGACGACCCGGGTCTCGACGTTGATCGCCGCCCTGCCCGCGCTGCCGGCCCGTTCCAGCTGCTCGTGCGGGCGCAGGATGGTCGCCAGCGGCGCCATCTCGGTCTGCCCGTAGAAGTTCCACAGCGCGACGTCCGGGAGCCGCCGCTGCAGCTCGCGCAGCACCTCGATCGGCATCGGCGAGGCGCCGTAGTAGCCCTTGCGCAGCGACGACAGGTCCGTCGCGGCGAAGTCGGGGTGGCGCAGCAGCGAGATCCACACGGTCGGCGGGCAGAAGAGCTTCGTGACCCGCTCCCGCGCGATCGTCGCGAGCAGCGCCGCGGGGTCGGGCCCGGGAAGGATCACGCTGGTCGCGCCGAGGTAGACGTCGACGGAGAAGAAGCAGTCCAGCTGCGCGCAGTGGTACATCGGCAGCGCGTGGACCTCGACGTCGTCCGCGCTCATCCCGCCGTCGATCGCGCAGCTGACGTACTGGCTGATCAGCGAGCGGCTCGAGAGCAGGACGCCCTTCGGGCGCGACTCCGTGCCCGAGGTGTACATCAGCCGCACCGGGTCGTCGTCGCCCACCAGCACGTCCGGGGCCTCCGCGGGGCCGTCCCGCCACCAGCCGTCGACGGCGTCCCAGCCCGCGGGTGCCGCCGCGCCGGCCGGTCCGATCCAGCCGCGGATCGCGTTCGCCACCCCGGCGTCGGCCAGCGCCTTCTCCGCCGTCGGGACCAGCGCGTCCTCGGCGACGATCCCCCGCGCGCCCGAGTGGCGCAGGATGTAGGCGACCTCGGGCGCGGTCAGCATGAAGTTGACCGGCACCAGCACCACGCCGAGCTTGGCCGTCGCGAAGGCGACGACGGCGAACTGCCAGCAGTTGTGCGACAGCAGCGCGAGGCGGTCGCCCGGCCGCAGGCCCCGATCCGTGAGCGCGTGCGCGGCCCGGTTGACCGCGGTGTCGAACTCCTCGTACGTGGCGCGCAGGTCCCCGGCCACGACGGCGAGCTTGCCCGGGTAGCGGCGCGCGGTGCGGTGCAGGAGGTCGCCGACGCCGTGCCGGCGGGCGCTCGCGACGGCGGCCGCGTAGTCCACACCCGCAGGCTAATGGTCCAGCTCACCTTTGCCCACGGCGACCGTGGAGATCGTCAGGACAGGTGCAGGAGCGGCGTGGGTGCGGCGCGCGGACCGCTCGTGGCGATCACGGCAGCGGGTTCCACCCCTGCCGGTCACCGGACCACGCCCGGCGGCGAACGCGCAGAATGCGGGCTACGCCGACGAAGGAGGTCCACGTGATCACTGGCGCGCACGTCGTCGTGTACAGCACCGACGCGGAGGCCGACCGAGCGTTCCTGCGTGATCTGCTCGGCACGACGGCAGTCGACGCCGGGGGCGGCTGGATGATCGTCGCTCTGCCGCCCGCCGAGGTCGCGGTGCACCCGACCGAGGGCCCCGCCCGACACGAGCTCTACCTGATGTGCGACGACATCGACACCACCGTTGCCGAACTCACCAGCCGCGGGGTGGTGGTCGAGGGCGGCATCAGCGACCAGGGCTGGGGGCGCCTGTGCACCATCCGGCTGCCCGGCGGCGGTCCACTGGGCGTCTACGAGCCGCGTCATCCCGTGGCTGCCGGGTCCTGACGCAGGTCGACCGGGGGCGGGTGGGGTCCACCCCCGTCTCCTCCGGGGGCACTCCCCACCGTTGCCGTGGGAGCGCACCAGTGACGGGCCCGTGGAACAGGGCGACGATTGCGGCACACGAGCTCGATCGCACATTTCCTACCGACGCCTCAACCGATCCGAGAAGGATCGCGACGGGTGCGCCGCCGCTCGGAGGAATCATGAACCCGTTCAGCCCGCCCCCGGGGCCGTACCCGACGAACCACGGCCCGCAGAACGGATTCCCGTACCCGAGAAACCACGGCCCGCAGAACGGATTCCCGTTCCCGACGAACGACCGCCCGCCCGCCGGAATGCCGTTCGGGACGATCGACGGGCCACCCGCGGGAATGCAGTACCCGACCTACTACAGCGCGATGCCGGGAATGCGCGGGCCGGCGACCATTCCTCCCGCCCCGGCCCCCGCGCGCAAGAAGCGGATGATCCTCCCCGCCCTCGGCGGCGGGTTCGTGGGCGCGGTCGTCCTCGCCGCCGTCATCGCGCTCCAGGGCCCCGAGCGGTACCCGGCCCCGGCGCAGGCCGACCTGACCCCGGCCACGAACGCGGCGGACCAGGTCGGGTTCCGCGAGGCGGGCACGCTCTCGGCTCTCGACCTCCGGGCGGGCGACTGCTACAACACCGGCCAACTCCCGCCCGCTCCGGGCACCAGCACGCCGATCAGCACGGTCGAGGCCGTCCCGTGCGCGTCGCCGCACACCGACCAGGTGATCGCCAAGGTCGTGTACTCCCCCACCGACACGCTGGCCGACGTCCGGGCCAACCGGGCCGGCACGGACTGCGAGGGCGAACTGCGCCAGAAGGTCGCGCTACGCCACGCTCACGGATCCCGCCTACTCGACCGGGACGCTCGTGCCTGCCGACGACACGACGTGGACCGCAGGCCACACGATCGCCTGCGTCGTCATGAGCGACGGTCCACGCACCGGCTCGGCGCTGAAGTAGCACCGCCGGCCTCGCGCCGCCGCGCTCACGGGGGGTGAGCGCGGCGGCGCGGGTGCTCGTCGTTCACCGCCGCACGCACAGGCCGCCGACGAAGCCCACGAGCCCGCCGACCGCGACCAGGAACGTCCCGTCGGCGAGGGAGAACGGCCCGGCGGAGCGCCAGAACAGCGCGACCACGACCATCGTCAGCGCCACGACCACGCCCGTCATCCGCGTCAGCCGCCCCGTGGGCCCGACGAGCCCGAACACCATGAGCCCCGCGAGCAGCAGGGTGAGCGTCCGCTCGATCGGCTCGAGCGTCCGGAGCAGCCCTGCCGCCTCCCCCGCGGTGCCGGGCGCGCCGGCGGTGGCCGTCCGCCCGATGCTCGCCGCGATCGTCGACAGGCCCGGCAGCAGGGAGTCCGGATCGTTGACCACCCAGTCGCGGAAGCAGCCGACGGCCACGAGCAGCGCCCCGAGCACGGTGAGCACCACCCGCCACACCGGGCGCCGGTCCCCGGCCGACTGCACGAAGCTGCCCGCCGCGTCGACGGCACCCCGGCCGTCGTCGGCGACGACCGTGAACGGCCGGGTCAGGGTCTCGCCGCCGTCCGGTCGGGGAGCCGACAACCGCACGTCCGCGACTCCCACCTGCCCCGGTGCGATCTCGAGCGTGCTCGGCCGGAACGCGAACCGGACCACCTGTTCGGGGTCGGTGCCGTACAGGCGCGCCGCCAGCGGGAACGCGCCGGCCCGGTTGTCGAGCTGCACCCGCAGCCGCCCGGTACCGGCGTTGCGGGTCACGACCCGCTGCGGTTCGAGGGTGAGCCGGGCCGTCGAGATCGCCGCAGGCGAGCTGTACTGGTGCAGCGCGCCGGTCGCCTCGACGGCACCGTGCTCGTCCGCGGCGCGCACCCGCAGGGCCCGCACGCTCTCCTCGCCGTGCGGGGGCGGCGGGGCGACCACCTGCAGGTCCGCGCGCCCGACCCGCCCGGGCGCGACGTCGAGGACCGGGGGCTGGAAGGCGAACCGGACCGCGCCCTCGGGATCCTGACCCGACAGGCGGACGCGCAGCGGGCGGGTCCCCCGCTGGTTGTCGACCAGGACGGACAGGTGGGCGTCCGGCCGGTCGCGCACGCGAACGCCTTCGGGTTCGAGCCGGATCGCCGCGGTCGTGATCGGCGACACGGCGGACCGCTGCACCCAGTGCCCGGCCGACTCGATCTCGAGGCGTCCGTCGGTGGCCGTGACCGTGAACGTCCGGTCCACCTGCTCACCGGGCGGCGGCACCGGGGCACGCAGCTGCGCGGGCGTGGCGCGTTCGACGCCGGGCGGCACCCACAGCTCGACGGACCGGAACACGAACCCGATCCGCTTCTCCGGGTCGTGCCCGACGAGACGCACGCGCCGTTCCCGATTGCCCCCGCGGTTGTCCACCACGACCTGCAGCTCGGCGACGGGGCTGTCGTCGGTGCGCAGCGCGCTCGGCTCCAACCGGAGCCGCACCGGGACCTCGACCGGCGCGGCCGACGTCTCCTGGATCAGCCGTACGACGGCGGGGAGTTCCGTCCCGTCGTCGATCGCCCGCACGGTGAGGGAGCGCTCGGAGCGTTCCCCGGCGGCGGGCGGGGGCGCCATGACCCGCACCTGGACGGCGGCACCACCGTCGGGTGGGACCTCGACCACCGCGGGGTCGAACTCGAAGCGCACGACCCCCTCGTCGTCCGAGCCGGCGAACGTGACGCGGCGGGGGTGGTTGGCACCGCGGTTGTCCAGATGCACGGTGAACCGCCCGCGTAGCGCGTCCTTCACGCGCACCACGGCGGGCTCCGTCCGGATCCGCGCGGGACCGCCCATACGCGGCACCACCAGCGCGATCTCGACGTCCGTGTGCACCCGCTCGTCGCTCTCCGGGCGCACCCGCACCCGCAGGCGCATGCGCTGGGCGACGACCGGCGTGTCCGGCCGCACGTCGAACCCGATCCGCACCGACGTGCGGTCCCCGGGCAGCAGCCTGATCTCCGGCACGGTCACCGACAACCAGGGCGGCGGCCGCTCGAACTCGACGCGGTACCCCTCGACGATCGACGAGGGGTTCCTGACCCGCAGCTCGACGCCTCCGCTGCGGGCGGCCTGGAGCACGACATCGCCGTCTGCCACCACCACCTCGGGCGGGCGCGCGGTGTCCTTCGGCGGCTCCACCGCCCTCGCCCGGTCCACTGGCACCCGGTCCGCGGGCACCGGATCCGGGCGCACCCGCTCCGGGGGCACCGGGTCGGGGCGAACCCGGTCTTCCGGCGTCCGGCGCGCGGGCACCCGCCCCTGCATGATCGCGGTCGGCGGATCGGCCGACGCGGTCGTGTACGCGGTCGGCGGATCCGTGTACGTGGTCGGCGGATCGGCCGACACGGTCGGGATCACGGTCGGATTCGCGGTCGGCGGGTCGGCCGGCACGGTCGGGCTCACCGGGTGCAGGTCGACCACAGGCTCCTCGACCGGCCCGTCCGAACTCCACAGGTAGTGACCGCACGACGGGCAGAACTGCACTCCGGACGGGCTGGCCTCGCCGCACTCGGCACACACGCTCTGTGTCACCCGGCACCCCGTCGCACGCCGCCCACAGTGGACGCCGGGCGTGGCGCCGTCGTGCGGTCCGCGGACATGCACACATCGTGCGACGACCGCGCCTTCCGCGCACGCACCTGTTCGACGGTATTTTCCGGTTCTCGACGACCCGACCGGGCACGCAGGTCACGCCGAGCCTGCGCGTCGGCCGCGACCCCTGAACCGATCATGTGCGGAGGAACGTCTGCACGGCGGCGAGGGTGTCGGCGTGGTTCTCCTCCGCCAGGAAGTGCCCCGCCCCTGTGATCACGCTTCCCGTGACCAGCTCCGGCTCTCCTGCCAGCGGTCGCCAGACGTCCAGCGGCCCGGTCCGATGGCGCCCGACCACCCCGCGCTCCCCCCACAGCACCAGGCACGGTGCGGCGATCCGCTGCCCCGCGGCGGTGCCGGCGGCGTCGTGCTCGAGGTCGATCGACGCACCGGCGCGGTAGTCCTCGATCATCGCCGTCCGGGCGGCCGGGTCGGCGAAGACCCGCTCGTACTCCCGCAGCGCCTCGGGTGCGTGCGCGTCGAGCCCGCTGCCCCAGCTGCCCAACGAGCGGTGCAGGAAGTACCGGGGGTCGCCCGCGATCAGGCGCTCGGGCAGGTCGGCGGGCTGGATGAGGAAGAACCAGTGGTAGTAGGCGGTCGCGAAGGTGCGGTCGACGTTGGCGTAGACGTAGGCCGTCGGCAGGATGTCCAGCAGCGCCAGCCGCTCCACCCGGTCCGGGTGGTCCAGCGCCATCCGGTGCGTCACCCGGGCGCCGCGGTCGTGGCCGATCACGGTGAACCGGTCGAAGCCGAGCGCCGCCATCAGCCCGACCTGGTCGGCCGCCATGGCCCGGAACGCGTACCCGGCGTGGTCCGCACCGGCGTCGGGCCGGTCCGAGTCGCCGTAGCCGCGCAGGTCGGCCGCGACGACCGTGTGCTCGCGCGCCAGCTCGGGCGCGATCCGGTGCCACATCACGTGGCTCTGCGGGAAGCCGTGCAGCAGCAGGACCGGTGGCCCGTCGCCGCCGCGGACCGCGTGGATCCGGACAGCCGCTCCACCATCTCTGGCAACCACGACGTCGATCGGCTCGAACTCCGCCCCGAACACGGGCGCGACCTTACAGGTGCAGTGACCAGCGCCTTGACATGATCGCAGGGCACCACCCGGGGATCAGACGGCTCCGTCGCGCAGCAGCCCGTCGAGCTTGGCGTAGCCCTCGTTGATCCCGACCTCCATGCCGCTCTGCAGCCACCCGTCCCGCGCGGCGAAGCTGTCGCAGAGCGAGGAGGCGTGCAGCCGGGTGCGCCCGCCGCCCAGGTCCTCGAAGACGAGGGTCTCGAGCGCCACCGCGTCCGGCATCCCCTCCCAGGTGAACGTCTGCACGATGCGGTCCGGCCGGACCTCGTGGAAGCACCCGCGGAAGGCGTGCTCGTCGTCGCCGTGGGTCGCGACGTAGCGCCAGCTGCCGCCGGTCCGGGCGTCCCAGTGGTCGATGCGCGAGCTGAGACCGTCCGGTCCCACCCAGCGGACGAACAGCTCCGGGTCGGTGTGCGCCCGGAGCAGCTGCTCGGGGGTCCCGGCGAAGTCACGGGTGATGTGGATGACCGGAACGGTCGGGTCGGCCTCGATACGGGTCTCGGTCACGATGCTCATGGGGTCTGCTCCTCGTCTGCGTTGACCACGGTGTCGGCGTTCATCTCGGCGAGCACGGCGTCCAGGCGGCGGTAGCGCTCCTCGGCGGCGCGCCGGTACCGCTCGATCCAGCTCGTCATCAGCTCCAGCACCTCGGGTTCGAGGTGCACCGGCCGCCGCTGGGCGTCGCGGCTGCGGCTGACCAGCCCGGCGTCCTCCAGCACCTTCAGGTGCTTGGAGACCGCCTGCACGCTCACCTCATAGGGCTCCGCGAGCTGGCCGACCGTGGCGTCCCCGACCGCGAGCCGCGCCACGATGTCGCGCCGGGTCGGGTCCGCCAGGGCTGCGAAGAGCCGGGACAGCTGCTCTGCCACGACCCCTCCTCAACCAACCGGTTGAATAAAGGATATGGCTCGACCACCGCCTTCGTCAACCATCTGGTTGAGTACGCGCCGGAGGTCCGACGCCCGCGGTCAGGGCCTCAGGGTCAGCCCACCGCGGCCGGTGTCGGGGCGGCCGGCTCGCCGTCGGTCGGAAGGAGCGGCAGCGGGGCCGGAGTGGGCTCGCTCCCGCCCTGGTCGAGCCGGAACGGCGGGTAGACGTCCGTCATCAGCGCCGCGTAAGCCGCCACCCGCAGCGCCCAGCGGTCCATGCCGAGCACCGCGTCGAAGATCCCGTCGGGGTAGCGAGCGGTGAACAGCAGGGCGATCCCGGCGATGAACACCAGGAGCCCGACCAGCCCGGTTCCGGAATCGATGGTGGCGGCGTCGCCGTAGTGCCAGGTCACAGATCCGGTACCGCCCAGGAAGAGCCCGACGACCAGGTAATGCGGCAGCGCCAGCAGCCACCACTTGACCAGTGCCAGCGGCCGCGAGAGCCGCTGCGGGTAGGCGACGTCGAGCCGGGCCGGGTAGTCGGGGACGTCGGCCAGGGTGAAGGGCGGGTAGCGGTCGGTACCCAGCGCGCTGTAGCCGTAGTAGGCGACGCGCCATGACCAGCGCAGCACACCGACATTGAAGTCGAAGATCGCCCGCGGATACCGGGCGGTGATCAGGATGGCGAACCATGCGATCACGGTCAGCACCACGAACGCGACCCAGAGGAAGATCAGCACCACCACGTGTGGCACCAGCAGCAGCCACTTGATCAGCCACAGCCAGCGCGACAGCGATACGTCCCGCGCACCCTCGACCCGGACCGGGTGGGGCGCGCCCCGTGTGAGGTCCATGTTTGTGGTCATGACTGCAGCGTCCACGGGTCCCGGGCAGCGCGGCAGGGGCGACCGGACCCTATGTGTTCCAGAAATGGCCTGATCCTGATCGCAGACGCGCGCCCGCCGGGCATCTCCGGTCGCCGTGTGCGTCAGGTGACCCGATGGGCGCGCAGCAGCACCGCCCACCACGGGCGGCGCCGCTCCCCCTTGGGCGCCGGGAAGCCACGGAAGCTCACCCAGCCGCCCGGCCCCATGGACAGCCGGCCGACACGAGCCGAGGGCCGGTGCACCGCCGCGGCGACACCCACCGCGGCGGCGGCGACGATCCCGAGCTTCGCCAGGCCCTCGACGTCCGTCGTCCGCTGCCACCGCGTGCCCTCGCCGTCGGTGACCAGGACACCGATCGTGCGCCCGCGCCCGCGCTGCACCGGCACGACGGCGGGTGGGAAGACCGTGTGGGTGCTCCGCCCGTCGCCGATGCGGGCGGGCAGCGGGACGCCGTTCGTGCGCCTGCTGGTGTCGCTCATCTGCGTGCTCCCCTCTCGCGCCCGGCCGCGGTCGGCGCGTCCGGGGGACGCACGGCGGTCGAGGCGGCGTGTTCCAGCGCGGCCAGCGCCGCGCGCAGGCCGTCGGTGAAGATGTCGATGTCGGGGCAGGCGTCCCTGTCCGCGACGACCGTGATGCCGAGGCGGCCGGCGTAGGACAGCGCACCGACGCCGACGGGCACCCGTCCGGCGAGGGGCACGACCGGGTACAGCTCCTGCACTTGCGCGCCGGCCAGGTACAGCGGCGCCGGTGGACCGGGGATGTTGGCCACGTACACGTCGGCCCAGCGCTGCCGCGCCGCGAAACGCATCATGAGCCGGCGGACGAGCCGGCTGCGGTTCGGCCCGCCCGCCGGGGCGGGGATGACGTGCTGCTTGCAGCCTGCAGCGGCCACCGCCACCTGGCGGAGCCGCTCGACGGCGTCGTCGACTCCCAGAGGCAGGGGAACGAACATCATGCCGCCTTCGTCGGGGCGGGCCGCCGCGGCGCGGCGGAGCAGGAGCGTGACGGGCTCGTAGGCGAGCGGGCGGAGATCGTGGACGTCCTCCCCCCGGCTCAGCAGGAGCGCCCGCAGGCCTCCGGCGACGGCCGCCAGCAGCACGTCGTTCACCGTCGCACCGTGTGCGTGCGCGACGTCGCGCGCCAGGTCGAGGCGACCGCTGACGACGTGCAGCCGGCGCCCCGTCCCGACGACGCGATCCAGGCTCGTCGGCGGCATCCGCCGGACGGCGTCGAGCTCGCGCATCGCCGCCCACGCCCGCTGCATCCCGCGCAGAAGAACGACCGGGTGGGCGAGCGCGGAGACCGCCCTCCCGGAGGGCCGCAGCCGGCGGAGCTGATCACGCAGCAGCGCGGACGTCGACGGCGGCGCCGCGGGCGGTCGATCGGAGACACGGGGTTCCCCGGTCACCTCCCGGTCGAGCAGTGCGCCGAGCAGCGCCATCCCCCCGACGCCGTCGGCGACGACGTGGTGCAGCTTCAGGAGCACCCCGACCCGGCCGCCCGCGAGCCCGGGCAGGAACCACATCTCCCACGGGGGACGCGCGAGGTCGAGCCGCGGGCTCCACAGCTCCTCCACCACCTGGACGAGCTGTGCGGTGCCGGCCTGCGGCGCCAGGGGCATGACGTGCACGTGCCGGGCGAGGTCGACAGCGGGTGCGTCCACCCACAGCGGTGGCCCCAGCAGGCGCGGCGGCACGTGGAGCACCTGGCGGAAGCGGGGCACCCGGTCCAGCCGCCGGCCCACCGCCCGCCGCGCGGCCTCGATGTCGAACCGGCCGTCCGCGTCGACCAGGGCATCACCGTCGACCACAGCACCACCGTCGACCACAGCACCACCGTCGGCCGAGGAGGTGCCGTCGAGCACCGCCACGACGCCGATGTGCATCGGCCAGCCCGCCTCCTCCGACTGCAGCATCAGGAGGTCCGACCCGCTCAGGCGATCCAACCCGGCCATGCACCCAGGCTCGTCCCCCCGGCAGCGGCGGCGGCAGTGCCGGACGCACCGCGTCACGCTCCCGAACGGCCCGCACCCCGACCGGCTCACTTCCCGGACGCCGCTGCGGGCCGCGCCGCGCCCACGGCCGCGGCCCCGGCGTAGGGCGATCCCTACCGTGTCGTAGGGGTGTCGCCACCCGATTCTGGGGCCGTCACCCTCGCACTCCCTCGGGTATCCGCCGGACACTTTCGCGGCACCGCACGACCGGAAATGTGAAATGACCGAGGAGCAGTCGATGTCGATTTCCACCGACGTCCGATACGAGTCGACCACGACCGATCTGCTGTTCGCCGCCCGTTCCGGTGACCGATCGGCCTGGGAGCAGATCGTCACACGCTATGCCCGACTCGTGCGATCGATCGCCGCGGAGTTCCGGCTCCAGGAATCCGACGCCGCGGACGTCGCTCAGAACACCTGGTTGCGACTCCTCGCTTACGGGGGAACGATCCGCGATCCCGAGAAGCTCGGTTCCTGGCTCGCGACGACCGCGCGACGCGAGGCGTCCGCGCTCCTCCGCCGGTCCCGTCCGGAGGTGGCGTCGGAGTCGGCGGGCGACGGGGTCGCAGCCGGCGATCCCTCCCCCGAAGACGTCGTGGTCGCCGCCGAGACCGCCGCCGCGGTCCGACTGGCCGCCGGCGAGCTCAACGACCGGCAGCGACTCCTCGTGAACGCGCTGTTCTACCAGTCGCCCGTCATCAGCTACGACGAGGTGTCGCGCCGAACGGGGCTTCCGGTGGGCAGCATCGGTCCGACCCGGATCCGGACGCTGAAGCGACTGCACCGGTCACTGGTCGACATGGAACTCGCCGCATGATCGCGGCGCCGCGGCTCACCGTGTCACTTCTGCCGAGGGCGGCTACGGCAGGGTCTCCACGCCGAACGGCTCGTCGCCCCGCAGAGTGATGCGGTGCATGACTCGACGGGCGTCGCCGTAGTCGCGGTTGGCGTAGTGCACCGTCGCGCGGTTGTCCCACATGGCGACGTCGCCGGGGCGCCAGCGGTGCCGGACGATGTGCTCGGGCTTGGTGATGTGGGCGTAGAACAGGTCGAGCAGGTGCCGGCTCTCGGGGCTCCCCCTCCCACAGCGAGCCCTCGCCCTTGCGGCGCTGGGCGAGGAGGTAGCCGAACTCGCGGGTGCCGTCGTGCACCGCGGTCAGCTGCTCGGCCAGCCGCTGCACCGGCTCGGACAGCGACGCGAACGCCGGGCTCGAGGTCCGCCCAGTTGGTGTCGCCGCTGTGTGGGGGCAGGGTCGCGATGCGCAACGGATGGCACCCAGCCGTCCATGCGGTGGGAGGCGCGCCTTGTCGTCCGGACATTGACGGGTCTCCCGATCAGCGTCGCGGATCGGCCTCTCCGACGACGATCTCGTACTGGAGGTGCTCGCCGTCGGCGGCGACGCGGCGACGGACGCCCCACCGCTGCGCGGCGAGCAGCCGACGCGCTGCCGTGTTGTCGGCCCGGACGTCGGCCAGCACCGTCCAGCCGACCCATCGCGGCCCGGTCAGCTCGGCGGCGAGCAGGCTCGTCGCGACACCGCGCCCCTGCCATGGATCGGCGACGAGCAGGCCGACCTCGACGAGGCCGTCGGCGACGACCACCAGGTTGAGCAGCCCGACCGGACGACCACCCACCGTCGCGAGGGTCGCCATCCCGCACGGTGGTCCGGCCAGCAGGTAGCGCCGGTATCGCGTGAACACCCTGTCCGGATCCGGAGCACCGGGCAGGGAGAACCGCGCCTGCAAGGACCCCGGCGAGCAACTGCGGACGAGCTCCCGCACGGTGTCCGCGGTCGCCTCCCCCTGCACCACGACCGTCCCGTTCTATGACAGCTGTCATAGAACGGTCCTACGGCCCGGCGAGCACCTCGCGCACTATGACGTTCGTCATAGCGGCGGGCGGGGTTCACCCCAGCAGAATCGCGAGCTCCTCCTGGACGGCGTCGAGCGCGCTGGCATCCCCCCGCGCGCGGCAGATGACCAGGGCGCCCTCCGCAGCGCTGACGACCAGCAGCGCCGTCCGCGCGGCCCGGTCCGCGGGCAGGCCGCCGCGCTCCAGCGCCTCCTGCAGCGGGGTGAGCCAGGTCGCGAAGGCCTCCCGCGCACCGGCGGTCACGGCCGGGCTGTCCCACGACGCGTCAGCTACCCCGGCGACGATCGGGCAGCCACCCCGGAAGCCGGTCAGCGTCATCACCTCACGGAACCGGTCGAGCAGACCGTCCACGACCTCACGGGGCGAGGGCGGGACGGGCGCGGCCACCGCGTCGCGCAGCGGGCGCGCCGCGCGCTCGGCCATCCAGGCCATCGCCTCGACGAGCAGCTGCTCCTTGCCTCCGGGGAAGTAGTGTTGCAACGACCCGCGCGGCGCCTCGGCGTGCTCCACGACGTCCCGCATGCCGGTCCCGCCGACCCCGCGCTCGCGGAAGAGCAGGGCGGCGCTGCGCACCATCCGTTCCCGCGGGCCCCTGTTCGTCATGATCAGCGACCGCATGCCAGCAGGTAGGCCGAGACCTCCCGGACGTACACGACGTCGAGCTCGAGGCGGCGGGGCGTCATTCGGCCATCCGTTCGAGGTCGAGCCGGCGCAACCACGCCGTGTCCCGCCACTCGGCGAGTGCCGCCATCTGAGCGATGGCGAATGCTCCGCGCTCGTTCTCGTACAGCCCGCGCCCGGCCAGGGCACGGGCGCGCAGGGTCGGACCCGCGCCGTTGAGGACCGCGGCGTCGATCCGGTCGAAGGCGGTGATCACGGTCAGGGCGTCGACGAGCTCGACGACATCGCCGCCGGTCAGCCACTCGACCGCCACGTCCAGGTCGCTGTCAGCGGTGGCCGTGCCCGCGAGCCGCGCTGCCGAACAGGGCGAGCAGCCGAACCCGCCGCCGCTCACACAACGCGTCGATCCTCCCGTCGTCGACCGCCGCCGCGAGACGCTGCGCAGCCTCGGTCGCGGTGGTCACGGCGCTCAGGGTAGGGCCGATGGCGAGCGGTGACACCGGGTGGCAGACGTTCCCCACGCGGTGACGCCCGTTCCCCTGGCGCCGTCGCGCCGACAGACTGCATGTCGTGTCCCGCAAGGAGACGTTCGTCGGCCGGTCCGGCGAGCTCGCCACGATGGGCGCGGAACTGGACCGCGTCCGGACCGGGCACCCGCGTGTCCTGTGGGTGAGCGGTCCCGCAGGCATCGGGAAGACGTCGCTCGTCCGCCGCCTCCTCGACGACCGTGCCGACGTCCGCGTCCTGCGCGGCGACGGCGACGAGGGCGAGGCCGGGCTCTCGTTCGGGGTGCTGGGCCAGCTGGTCGGCGACGTGCCCCGCCGGTTCCTCGGGCCGCTGCTCGCCGCGGGGCCCGCGCCGGACGCGGACCCGCTCGCGGTGGGCGCCGAGCTGCTGACCGTCCTCGGCGCCCTGCAGTCCTCGGGCCCGGTGGTGGTCGTGGTCGACGACGCCCAGTGGGTCGACGACGCGACGGCGCGGGCGCTCGTGTTCGTCGGGCGACGGCTGCGCCGCGATCAGGTCCTCGTGGTGGTCGCGGCGCGGGACGACACACCGCCCGAGTCGGCGTGGTGGGAGCGCGGCCTGACGCAGGACCACCTCGTGCACCGCATCCGGCTCGGGGGGCTCGACGCCGAGGACATCGTCGCGTTGTCGGGCGCGGTCGGCGGCCCGGCGCTGACCCCCGAGGCCGGCAGGCGCCTGCGCGACCACACCGACGGCCATCCGCTGCACGCCACGGCGCTGCTGACCGAGCTCCCGGCCGAGGCGCTCGCCGACACGTCGCGGATCCTGCCCGCACCTCGCTCCTTCGCGGCCCTCGTGCTGGTCCGGGTGGCCAAGCTGACGCGGCCTGCGCAGGACCTGGTCGTGGCGGCGGCCGTGCTCGGGAGGCGCTCGCCGCTGTCCGACGTCGTCGCGCTCGCCGCGCCGGCCGACCCGCTCGCGGCGCTGGACGAGGCGGTCCGGGCGGGGCTGCTCGACGAGGTGCTGACCGGCGCCGCGCACCACGTCGCCTTCCCGCACGAGCTGGTCCGGGCGGCGGTGTACGCGGACCTGGCACCCGGCCGCCGGCACGCGCTGCACCGGGCCGCGGCGGGGCTGCTCGGCGGCGACGCCGCGATGGACCACCGGGTCGCCGCGGCCGTCGGGCCGGATCCCGTGCTCGCCGCCGAGCTCACCTCCCTCGGCCGGGCCGAGGTCGGCGCGCGCCGGTGGCGCCACGCCGCGGACCGGCTCACGGCGGCCGCCGACCTGAGCGGTACGCCGGAGGAGCGGGGCGCCCGGCTCGTCCTCGCCGTCGGGGCGATGCTCGCCGGCGGTGAGCTCGCCCGCGCGCTGCGCGCGGAACCCGACCTGCGCGCCGGGCCCGCGACACCGGGGCTCGACGGTGTCCTCGGTCAGCTCGAGACGCTGACCGGCCGGTTCGACACCGCGCGGGAGACGCTGACGGCCGCGCTGCACACCGCCGACGCGAGCCCCGGGCGACGCGCGGTCGCCGCCGCCCACCTCGCGCTGGTGTCCCTGCTCGAGGGCGACCCGGGCCCCGCGGCCGGGCTGGCGGCGCAGTCGCCGCCGTCGGACGCACCGCCGGAGGTCGCCGCGCTGGCGCGGTTCGTGCACGTCCTGGGGCTCGCCGTGCAGGGCAGGCACACCGACGCGGAGCGGGAGCTGGCGCGCAGGCGGGCCGGGCCCGACCCGGCCGAGGCGGAGGAGGCCCGGGCGATGTCGGGCATCCTCACGCTGTGGGCGGACGACGTCGCGGCCGCGACGGCGGACCTGGCCGGGGTCGGGCGGGACGGCGCACCGCCGATGTCGGTGCAGGGGCGGATCATGGTCCTCGGCCACCTCGCGGAGGCGCAGTACCGGCTGGGCGACTGGGACGCCGCCGCTGTGAACGGCGCGCTCGCCGTGTCGCTCGTCCGCGACGCGGGGGTGCTGCTGGGCGCGGGCGTCGCCAACGCTCTGGCGGCCCACGTCGCGGCGGGCCGGGGCGACTGGGAGACCGCCGAGGAACGCGTCTCGACCGCGGCGCTGGCGGCGGAGCTCCTGCCCTGGTGGGGCGCCCGGGCGCACGCCGCGACGGCCCGGGCGGTGCTCGCCCAGGCCCGCGGCGACCACGCCGCGATGGTCGAGGCCCTGGCGAGCTACGCCGACCCGGCCGTCCACGACCCCGTCGACCGGGTCGGGGTGCTCCCCTGGCGGGCACTGCGCGTCGAGGCGTTGCTCGGGCTCGGCCGGACCGACGAGGCGCAGGCCGCGCTCGCCGAGCTGGAGGAGCGCGTGGCGGGGCGCCCGCCGGGCTGGTCGGCGCTGGAGGCGGCCCGGCTGCGGTGCGAGATCGCGGAGGTCTCCGCGGCCGGCGCCGACGTGCGCCTGGCCTACGCGCGGGCGGCGGCGTTGGCGGAGCAGGTGCCCGCCGAGCTGCCCCGGGCCCGCCTCGAGATGGCGCACGCCCGATGCCTGCTCGCCGCGGGTGAGCGGCGCCCGGCCGTCGACCTCCTGCGGTCGGCACATGCCCGGCTGGGACGGATGGGCGCGGCGCCGTACCTCGAGCGGTGCGACGCCCTGCTGCGCGCCGCCGGGCTGCACCCCCCGGCCGCGGGCGGGACCTTCGACCTCACGCCGCAGGAGCTCGCCGTCGCCCGCCTGGTCGCTGCGGGCCGCACCAACCAGGAGGCAGGCGCCGCGCTGTTCGTGACGGGCCGGACCGTCGCGTTCCACCTGAGCAACATCTACGCGAAGCTCGGCGTCTCCTCCCGCCGCGAGCTCGCGGCGCGGCTCAACAGCGCAACTGGCAGGTCCGCTGGAAGGTCCTGACAGTTCCCCCGCCCCCCGGGCGCGGCACCCTCGGGCACGCCTCCGAACCGCGTGAGTGGAGGGGCCGGTGAGACTGCTGATCGACCTCGTCCGCACCGTCGACGGGCGCCTGGAGGGTGTCGTCCACCCACCCGGGGCGGACGCGACCGCGTTCACGGGGGTGCTCGACCTGCTGCGGGTGCTCGAGGAGATCGACCTCGCCGCACCCTGTGACTCCGACACGACCGACCGGGAGAACGGCGATGGATGAGCTTCGCGACGGCCCCGAGGAGCCGACCATGACCACGACGCACACCGACGCCGCCTCCGGCCCGCTCGAGGAGATCCCCGGCCCGCGGCCCCTGCCGCTGCTCGGCAACGCCTTCGACATCGACCGGGCCGACCCCCTCGGGGGCTTCGTGCGGATGGCCCAGGAGTACGGACCGCTCTTCAAGATCGCCACACCGGGTGGCGAGCGGTTGTTCGTGTCGGGCCCGGAGCTGGTGAACGAGGTCTGCGACGACGAGCGGTTCGACAAGAAGGTCTCCGGCGGCCTGGCCAACCTGCGCAAGGGCGCGACCGGGTCGGGACTGTTCACCGTCCGACACCGACGACCCGCTCTGGGCGCGCGCGCACAACATCCTCATGACGCCGTTCAGCCTGCAGTCGATGCGCGACTACATGCCCAAGATGCTCGACCTCGCCGACCAGCTGATGGACAAGTGGTCCCGGGTCAACCCGGGCGAGGAGGTCGACGTCCCCGCGGACATGACCCGGCTGACGCTGGACACGATCGCGCTGTGCGGGTTCGGCTACCGGTTCAACTCCTTCTACCGCGAGACCCCGCACCCGTTCGTCGAGGCGATGGTCCGGATCCTGGAGGAGTCCCAGAACCGCATGCGCCAGCTGCCCGTCCAGACCCGGCTGCGGATCCGGGCGAAGCGCCAGCTCGACGAGGACCAGGCGTTCATGAACGACCTGGTCGACCAGATCATCGCCGAGCGCCGCGCCGTGCTGGATGGACCTGGGGGCGATGCCGCCGACACGACCGACCTGCTCGGGCGGATGCTCACCGGCGTCGACAAGCAGACCGGGGAGATGCTGCCCGACGAGAACATCCGGGCCCAGTGCATCACCTTCCTCATCGCCGGCCACGAGACGACCTCGGGGCTGCTCTCGTTCGCGATCTACTACCTGCTCAACAACCCGGACGTCCTCGCCCGCGCCCGCGCCGAGGTCGACGAGGTGTTCGGCACCACCGCCGCGCCCACGTTCGAGCAGGTCCACCGCCTGCGGTACGTCCGGCAGATCCTCGACGAGACCCTGCGCCTGTGGCCGACCGCGCCCGGCTTCACCCGCCAACCGTTCGAGGACACCGTGATCGGCGGCCGGTACGCGATCCCCGCGCACACCCCGATCCTCGTGCTGAGCCAGGCGTTGCACCTGCACACCGAGGTCTGGGGCCCGGACGCGGCCGAGTTCAACCCCGACCACACCGCCGCCGAGCGGATGACCGCACTCCCGCCCAACGTCTACAAGCCCTTCGGCACCGGCGCGCGGGCGTGCATCGGCCGCCAGTTCGCGATCCAGGAGGCGCTGCTGGTGCTCGGCATGCTGGTGCAGCGGTTCGAGTTCGTCGACCACCTGCACTACGAGCTCAAGACGAAGACCACCCTCACGATCAAGCCCGACGACTTCCACATCCTCGTCCGCCCCCGCCCCGGGGTCCTGATCGACCGGACCGGGCCGGAGCCGACCGCCGCCTCCCGCGTGCAGCCGACGGCGCCGGCGACGGCGGCCGCACCTCTGGTCGCCCGGCACGGGACGCCGCTGGCGGTGCTGTTCGGCTCGAACCTCGGCACCGCGGAGTCGATCGCCGCCAAGCTCGCCCAGGAGGGCACCGAGCGCGGCTTCGCCGTCACCCTCGGCGCGCTGGACGACCACGTCGACGACCTCCCCCACGACGGCGCGGTGCTGATCGTCTGCTCCTCCTACAACGGGACACCCCCGGACAACGCCGCCGCGTTCTGCAAGTGGATCCGCGGCGCCGCCGACGGTGCGGCCGACGGGGTCGCCTACACGGTCTTCGGCTGCGGCAACACCGAGTGGGCCGCGACCTACCAGGCCGTCCCGACACTGCTCGACGACCAGCTCGCCGCCCACGGCGGCCGCCGGATCCGCGACCGTGGCGAGGGCAACGCGGCAGGCGACTTCGACGCCGCCTACCGCGACTGGCACGGCGGGCTCTGGTCCGACCTGGCCACCGCCCTGAACCTGCCCGCCGAGGTGGGCGAGACCACGGCGCCCGCCGGCCCGCGGCTGTCGATCACGTTGACCAACCGCCAGGTCACGAACCCGGTCATCGTCTCCTACGAGGCGCGGCCCGCCACCGTGCGCGCGAACCGCGAGCTGCTCGGCGGCACGAACGGCAAGCCGGCGGAGCGGTCGACGCGGCACATCGAGGTCGCCCTGACCGGCGGCGCCGGGTACCACACGGGCGATCACCTCGGGGTGTTGCCGCGCAACAGCGTGGACCTCGTCCGGCGGGTGATCACCCGGTTCGGGCTCGACGCCGGCCAGTACGTCACGATCATCCCGAACAGCGGCTCGCACACCCACCTGCCGATCGACGAGCCCG
This sequence comes from uncultured Actinomycetota bacterium, assembly GCA_963780835.1. Classification (GTDB taxonomy): domain Bacteria; phylum Actinomycetota; class Actinomycetes; order Mycobacteriales; family Pseudonocardiaceae; genus Pseudonocardia. Next base: position 129,288 of record CAWADQ010000073.1, read on the forward strand.
CACCGCTGCTCGGGGTGCTCGGCAGCTGTGTGGAGCTGCAGGACGTCGCGGGCCGCGACGACATCGCCACCCTCGCCCGCCACACCACGGACGCAGGCCAGCAGGCCGCGCTCGAGGCGCTGGCCGGCGACGACTACCGCGACCAGGTGTACGCCCCGAACCGGTCGCTGCTCGACCTGCTGGAGGCCTTCCCGGCCTGCGCGCTGCCGTTCGCGGAGTTCCTCGACATGCTGCCGCCGCTGCGCCCGCGCTACTACTCCATCTCCTCCTCGCCCCTGGCCAGCCCGGACGCCTGCAGCATCACCGTCGGCGTGCTGCGCGGCCCGGCCCGCTCCGGCACCGGCACGTTCACCGGGATCGGCTCGGGATACCTGGCGGGACTGCCGGAGAACGGCACCGTCTTCACCTTCGTCCGCTCGCCCAGCATCGCGTTCCACCCGCCGGAGAACCCGCACACTCCGATGATCATGATCGGGGCGGGGACCGGGCTCGCGCCGTTCCGCGGCTTCCTGCAGGACCGTGCCGCGCTGCGCGACCAGGGCGTTCCCGTGGGCCCGTCGCTGCTGTTCTTCGGCTGCCGCAACGCGGAGGTCGACCTGCTCTACGCCGACGAGCTGCGCGGCTACCAGGATCTCGGCCTCGTGCGTGTCGAGAACGCCTTCTCCCGCGCCACCGACGCCGCGTGCCGCTACGTGCAGGACGCCATGCTCGACTGCGCGGACGAGGTGTGGGACCTGCTCCGCCAGGACGCCGCGGTCTTCGTGTGCGGCAACGCCTCGACGATCGCACCGGGCGTCCGGAGCGCCCTGACCCGCATCTTCCGGGACAAGACCGGGACCGGCGAGGCCGACGCCCAGGCCTGGCTCGCCGGCCTGCGGTCGACCGACCGGTTCGTGGAGGACATCTGGGGAGGCTGACGGGCATCCGGCGCGCCCTTCGGGGACCTCCGGTATCAGGACCGGGTCGGCGTGGCTCTCTGTGCACGTACCAGTGCACGTACGTCACACCGTCCAGGGGAGCCGGATGAACGACCGAGAGCTCGCAGCGCAGCAGCCGAGGAACATCGACGAGGCGCTCGACTACATGCGCGACACGCTGCAGCGATTCCACGCCGCCGGCGACAAGCGGGCGATCTTCCTGCGGCTCTACTACATCATGACGCTGGAGGTGCACGCCGCCATCCACGGCCTCGGCGACTACCACGGCAAGCAGGTCTTCCTGGACGCCGACTGGGTGCGGGCGCTGTCGGGGAAGTTCGCCAGCCTCTACTTCAAGGGGCTGGACACCCGGGGGCGCGAACCCGACGAGAGCGTCGAGCGAGCGTGGAAGGCGGCCGACACGGCCTGCCGGTCCTTCCGGTCGACGGTCGTACAGAACGCGCTGCTCGGCATCAACGCCCACATCAACTACGACCTCCCGCGGGCCATCGCGGCGAACCTCGACCCGGCCGAGCTCAACGACTACCCGACGCTGCAGCTGCGCAAGTTCGACCACGATCAGGTCAACAACCTGCTCGTGCGGACGCTGCGGCCGATCCAGGACGTCCTCGCCCGCGACTACGCACCCGGGATCGCCCTGATCGACAACCTGCTGGGCAACCTCGACGAGCGCCTCAGCGAGGCCGGGCTGAAGTACTACCGGGAGCGGGTCTGGTGGGACGCGCTCGCCTACGCCTCTGCGGTGAAGAACGGCACCGATGCGATCGTGCGCGACAAGCTGAACTGGGAGTCGCACAAGGTGGCGGAGTTCCTCCGCACGAAGCGGGAGTTGTGGATCCCCGAGCGCGTGCTCGGGCTGCCGGGCGCGCTGCTGGGCACCCGGCGCTGGGATCGGATCACCCTCGAGTCCGTCGGCGGGGTCAAGGTCCCCGCCGCTAACGCGGTCAACCCCCTGACCTGAACCCGGCGCACTCGTGCACTAGCCCTCAGGGCCGGACGGGCGAGCCGCCCGACGATGTAGGGCGCGCCCGCTCCACCACATAAGGCATTCGCCTGACGCCCGCGGCGGGCAGTCGGCCGACGCTCCTCCTCATCTCGTCCGGACGAGCGTCAGGAAGGCCGCGATGACCGACCGCGATGACCGTCATCGACCACGATCCGCCCCGCCGGCCACCACCGGCGAGCTGCTGCACGCGGTCGCCGGGGGCGACCAGGTCGCCTGGCGGGAGCTGGTGCACCGGTACGAACCCACTGTGACCGGCACGATCCTCGCACTGGGGATGCAGCACGCCGACGCGCGCGACGCGGCGCAACGGACCTGGCTGCAGATGGTCGAGAACCACTCGAAGATCCGCAAGCCCGAGGCCCTCGGCGGGTGGCTGCGCACCACGGCGAGGCACGAGTGCCTGCGGATCATCCGCGAACGGTGGCGGGTCGACCCCCTCGACGACCCCGACGGCAGCGCGTTCCCCGACGCGACCGCCGACGTCGAGCAGACCGTCGTCGACGCCGACACCGTGCGCCGGCTGCGCGACCTGCTCATCACGCTGCCGCCGCGCTCCGCCCTGCTCCTGACCGAGCTGTTCCGCGACGAGCCGCCCGGCTACGCCGAGCTCGCCCGCCGCACGGGCATCCCGATCGGCAGCATCGGCCCCACCCGGGGTCGGGCGCTCGTCCTACTGCGCCGGCTGTTCGAGGAGGGCACCGAAACCCCACGGGCGACCCCACGGGCGTCACGGGCGGCCCGGCGCCGGCCGTGAACGATGCAGCACGGCGCTGGCCTGCACGCGCGTATGCACGTCGATCTTGTGGAAGATGCGGCTCAGGTGCACGCCGACCGTCTTCTCGCTGATGAAGAGCCGCTCGCCGATCTCGCGGTTGGTGAGGCCCTTGGACAGCTCGACGAGGACCTCGAGCTCGCGGGCCGTGAGCTCGTCGAGCGGCGTGCGCGCCTGCGGCGGGTCCGGCGGGTCCGGCGGCGGGGCCTCGGTGAGCGGGACGCCGGTCCGCGCGGCGAGATCGACGACGTCGTCCAGCAGGGGCTGCGCGCCGAGGTCCCGGGCGGCCCGTTCCGCCTCCCGCAGCACCCCGGCCGCGGCGGTGCTGCGCGGGCTGCGGTGAAGGAGCGTCTCGGCGTGGCGCAGCCGCGCGTACGCCGCGGGGTACGGGTGCTGGTGGCGCTCCCACAGCCCGGCGGCGCGGGCCCAGACGTCCGGATCGCCGCGGTGCTCGGCGCGGGCGATCTCGGCCGCGCACATCAGGCTGAAGGCCTCGACCACGGCGCGGACCGCCGGAACCGTCGTCGGCCCGCGCCGGGCCAGCTCTCCGCAGTGGTGCCGCAGCCGGTCCACCTGCGCCGGGGACGGCACCTGCCCCGCGGTGGCGAGGTCCGCCCACGCGCGGGTGCCGTGCCACACGAGCGGGGCGAGCGACCAGATGTCCCCCACGCCCGCCTCGGCCAGGGCGAGCCCGTCCCCGACGTGGCGCAGTGCCGCGGCCGGCTCGCGGCGCCACAGCCCCAGCGCCGCGAGCAGCACGAGCAGCGGGATCCGCTGGCGCGGTCCGGCCGTCGTCCCGCAGAGCAGCTCGACGGCCTCGAGGTCGGCGGCCGCCTCCTCCAGCCGACCCTGGCCCAGCGTGACCCGGCAGCGCGCCAACCGGACGTCGAGCGCCGCCGCCCCCGTCGGCGCGCGGTCCCACGCCTCCGCGAGCGCCCGGCCGGCCTCGTCCCAGCGGCCCAGCCGGAACAGGGCGTTCGCGGCGTGGGTCAGCAGCGCGACCCCGGCCGTGCGCGCGAGCCCCAGCACCTGCACGCGCTCGACACCCTCGCGCGCGTATTCGACGCCCTCGACGAGCCGGTTCAGCGGGCCGGTGAGGAGCTCGGCGCGGCGCAGGTACGCCTCGCCCAGGGCCTCCGGCTCACCCGTGCGCTCCGCCACGAGCAGGGCCTCGTCGATCGCCGCCGACCCCGCCTCCGCGTCGTCGAGGTAGGCCGAGCTGAAGCCGACGACGGCCAGGATCCTGGCCTGGACCGTGTGCGCCCCGGCCCGCCGGGCGAGCTCGAGCGCCTCGAGAGCCACGGTGCGCGCCCCGGCGAAATCCAGGGCGTGCAGCAGCGCCGCGCCGTACCCGGCCAGCACCTGGGCGCGCTCGGCGTCCGCGCCGCTCCCGGGCAGCAGCGCGGCGGCGGCGCGGTAGCTGCGCTGCGCCTCCCCCGCCCGCCCGGCGGCCGCGAGCGCGCCGCCCCGACGCGCGGTGAGCAGCGCGGACGGCAGACCGGCTCCCGTCGCGGGGTCGTCGAGGAGCCGGTCGAGCAGCGCGACCGCCTGGTCGTGATCACCGGCGAGGCCGGCGGCACGCGCGGCCCGGTCCAGGTAGTCGGTCCGGCGCAGGCCCGTCGGGTGCGGGCCGCTGCCGGCCGGGCGCACCCGGTCGACGAGCTCGGCTGCGCGCAGCCAGTTCCGGTGCGCCTCAGCATGGGCGTGGATGGCCTGCGAGGCCTCGGCGGCGGCCACCGCGGCGGGCAGCGCCTCCCCCGGGTCGTCGGCCTCGTACCAATGGTGGGCCAGCCGCGAGGCCGTGCCGGGATCACCCGGGTCGCCGCCGTGGGCCAGGGCGAGGGCGAAGCGGCGGTGCAGGTCGAGCCGTTCCCCCGGCAGCAGGTCCGCCGCCACGACCTCGGCCAGCAGGCCGTGCCGGAGCAGGTAGCCGTCACCGCTGTCGTCGACCCGGACAGCGCCGTGTGCCACCGCCTCCCGCAGCGCCTCGACCAGGGCCGTCGGATCGAGGTCAAGGACGTCGGCAAGCAGCCGGTGCCGCAACGCCCCGACGCCGGTCGCGAGCGCCCGGACCACCTGCCGGGCGGCGGGCGAGAGCAGCGCGATCCGGCTCAGCACGATCTCGCGCAACGTGGTCGGCAGGCCGCGGGCGTCCCCGCCGACGACGGCCCGGACCGTCTCCTCGGCGATGAACGCATTCCCCGCCGAGCGCTGCCAGACCAGCCTCTCCAGATCCGGCCGGCCGGGCGCCCGGTCCGCCACCAGCGCCGCCACCGCGCTGCGCGGCAGCGGCTGCAGGTCCAGCGAGGAGACCTTCCGGAGCCGGCGCAGCTCGGCGAGCGCGACGTCGAGGTCAGGCGTCCGGCGCGGGCTGTCGGTGCGGAACGTGCCGACCACGAGCACCGGCTCGCGGACGAGGTTGGCGACGAGGTAGGCGACGAGGTCGCGGGTCGACCGGTCCGCCCACTGGAGGTCTTCGATCACCGCGAGCACCGGGCGCCGCTCGGCGAGGTCGACGACCAGCTGGTGCAGCAAGTCGAGGAGCACGACGGGCGGACCGGCACCCGGGCCGTCGCCGTTCGGGTGCGGGAGGCGGGCGAGCCACTCCCGCAGCGGCGTGGCGGCGTCGGGCTCCGTGCGCACGGCGTTGCGGATCGCGGACATGACCGGCCAGAACGGCGGGGCGTCGGCGATGTCGACGGCGTTCCCGGTGAGGATCACGGCACCCTGCTGCCGGGCGTGCCGGGCCAGCTCCTCCACCAGCCGCGTCTTGCCGACCCCGCCGTCCCCGCCGACGAGCACCGCTGACGCGTGGCCGGAACGGGCGGCGCGGAAGGCGTCGATCAGCACAGCGAGCTCCCGCGCCCGTCCCCGGAGCAGGCAGACGCCCTCCGCACCCACCCGGTGGAGGTTAGTGCCCCGGCCGGCGACATTCACTCCGGTCCCTCGGTGGCCCGAGTCACTGGCCGCACACCCACGGTGGCGGTCATCCGACCATGATCACCTCGACGTCCAGAGCGCGGTAGGTGCCAAGCGCCCGATGGTCCCGGGTCACGAGCGGAACCCCCTGCTCGACCGCGGTCATGCCGACCAGCGCGTCGTACACTGACCCGCCCGCCACCCCCAGCTCGGCCAGCCGACCGAACAGCGCTGCGAGGGCGCCCGGCGACGGGTACCGAGTGTGCGGGAAGTTCCTGGCCAACAGCCGAGCCACAGCCGAGGGTGTGCGGCGGGCAGGGGCCGGCAGCCGGGTCAACACCGAGAACGACTCGAACGCTGCGTGACCCGCCAGCCCGAGCCGTCGGCCCTCCACCGCAGCCCGGGCCGCCACCCGCCCTTCGTGGTCGGCGACGCTGAGCGCGACCGCCATGCTGGTGTCGAGCAGCAGCTCGGGCGTCCGGTCAGCGCTGGTCGGCATCGCGCAACTCGCGCACCTCGTCATCGGTGAGCGGCCGGCCCGTGGCCGGGATGACGAGCCAACCATCCTGGTCGTCGAGCGTGTCGTCGGCCGGCGCCCGCACCCGCAGGTCAGCGCCGTCCGCCTCGACCTCGACCTCACCCTGACGAAGACCCAGCCGATCCCGCAACACCTTGGGAATCACCAGACGACCGGCACTGTCGATGGTGGCCTTCATGCCGAAATCGTACCAGCGGAATGGTTCATCCGAACACATCTGACGGTCGATCGATGAGTTACAGCCCACCGCCGGTGACGGCGACGACACCGGCCAGCGTTACGCACGCCGCGCATCCCGGTAGCGTCCCGACGGCACGGCTCGGACCCCGGAAGGACTTCATGTACAGCAGGGCACTCGGACGACTGGTCGCGGCCGTGCTCGCCGCAGGGGTGCTGACCGGTTGCGCGGCGCCGGCTCCGGCACCCGCCCCGACCAGCCCCGCCGGTGCCGGCGCCTACGCGCACCTCGCCGAGCTGCAGCGGATCACCGACGCTGCCGGGGGCACCCGATCCACGCCGAGCCCCGGTTACGACGCGGCCGTCGACCACGTGGCCGCGGTGCTGCGCGCCGCCGGCTGGGACGTCGCCACCCCCACCTATCAGGTCGATGGCGAGCCCGGCAGCGGCTACCGCAACGTCGTCGCCCAGACCCGCACCGGCGACCCGGCACACGTGATCATGGCCGGCGCACACCTCGACTCCGTCCCCGAGGGCCCGGGGATCAACGACAACGGCTCCGGGGTGGCGTCGCTGCTGCAGATCGCCGAGCAGATGGGCGGCTCACCCGGCTTCCCCGCGAGGGTCCGCCTGGCGTTCTGGGGCTCCGAGGAGGACGGCCTGGACGGCTCCACCGCCTACGTCGACGGGCTGGACCCGGCCGGCCGCGCGGCCGTCGCGCTCTACGTCAACCTCGACATGGTCGCCTCGCCCAACGCCGGCTACTTCGTCCAGGGCGGCACCGGTCGCCCCGACGAGGCCGGTCCGGCCGGCTCGGCGACGGTGGCACAGGAACTCATCGACGAGCTCGGCCGGGTCGGTGCCGTCGCCGACCGCGACGGCTTCGACGGTGCGTCCGACTTCGACGCCTTCGTCACCGCCGGCATCCCGACCGGCGGAGTGCTCGCGGGCGACGAGGACGACAAGACCGACGCGCAGGCCAAGGCGTGGGGCGGACGCGCAGGCGAGGAGTTCGACCCCTGCTACCACGCGGCCTGCGACCGCCTCGACGACGTCGACCGCACCGCTCTCGGCCGGTTCACCGACGCGGTCGACGCGACCCTGCGCCACTTCGCCGCCTCGACGACCCCGCTCGTCTGAGGCCGGGCCACCCGTCTCCTGGATGATGTTCCGCGTGGCCTCCCCCTCGACCAATCTGACCCATGCCGAGTGCCGCACGCGCGCGGAGTCGCTCCGCGTCGAGAGCTACCGTGTCGAGCTCGACCTGAGCAGGGCCGCGGACCCGGGTGCCGCCACGTTCCCCTCGCGCAGCACGATCGCCTTCACCGCGCGGGACGGGGAGACCTGGGTCGACCTGATCGCCGACCGGGTCGTCACGGCCCGCCTGGACGGCCGTGAGCTCGACGTCACCGGGTACGACGGCGCGCGGCTCGCCCTGCCGGGCGTGGCGGCCGGCCCCCACGAGCTGGTGGTCGAGGCCGAGTGCCGCTACAGCCGCAGCGGCGAGGGGCTGCACCGGTTCGTCGACCCCGTCGACGGCGCCACCTACCTCTACACCCACTTCGAGCCCACCGACGCCCGGCGGGTGTTCGCCGACTTCGAGCAGCCCGATCTCAAGGCGCGCTTCACGTTCGTCGTCACCGCGCCGGACGGCTGGCAGGTGGTGTCCGGGCAACCCGTGTCCGGCCGGACCGCACGGCGCGGGGTCGGCGACGATCACGTTCGCCCCGACGCCACCCCAGTCGACCTACCTCACCGCGCTGGCCGCCGGGCCCTACCACCGGGTCGACGACGTCTGGCGGGACGTGCCGCTCGGGGTGCTCTGCCGGGCGTCGATGGCCGAGTACCTCGAGCCCGAGGCGATCTTCACCGTCACGCGTCAGGGCCTGGACTTCTACGACCGCGCCTTCGGCTTCCCCTACCCCTGGGGCAAGTACGACTCGATCTTCGTCCCCGAGTACAACCTCGGCGCGATGGAGAACCCCGGCCTCGTCACCTTCACCGAGGGCTTCCTCCACCGCGGTGCCGCGACGCGGGCGGACCGGGCCCGCCGGGCCGAGGTGATCCTGCACGAGATGGCGCACATGTGGTTCGGCGACCTGGTGACCCCGCGCTGGTGGGACGGCACGTGGCTGAAGGAGTCGTTCGCCGACCTGATGGGCTACCACGTCACGGAGGCGGCGACCGAGTTCGACGGCGCGTGGGTCACCTTCGCCGGCCGGCGCAAGGCGTGGGCCTACCGCCAGGACCAGCTGCCCACGACGCACCCGATCGTCGGAGGAGTCGACGACCTCGAGGCGGCGCGGCAGAACTTCGACGGGATCACCTACGCGAAGGGCGCGTCGGTGCTCAAGCAGCTGATGGCCTACGTCGGGCAGGAGCAGTTCTTCGCCGGCGCCCGCAACTACTTCGCCCGGCACGCGTACCGCAACACCGAGCTGGCCGACCTGCTCGACTGCCTGGAGCGGTCGTCCGGCCGGGACCTGCGCGCCTGGTCGCGGGCGTGGCTGGAGACGGCCGGGATCTCGCGGCTCGACCCGGTGGTCGAGACCGGCCCGGACGGCCGGATCACCCGGCTCACGGTCACGCAGGACGCCGTCGACGCGATGACCGGCGTCACCGTCGACCGCCCGCACCACGTGGTGATCGGCCTGTACGAGCGCAGCGGCGACGGGCTGGCGCGGGCCCGGTCGATCGCGACCGACGTCGCCGGCCCGCGGACCGAGGTGCCCGAGGCCGTGGGCGGCCCGGCCGCGCTGGTGCTGGTCAACGACGACGACCTCACCTACGCCAAGGTGCGCCTCGACCCCGGCTCGCTGGCCACCGTCCGCGCGCAGCTGGCCGCGATCCCGGCGCCGCTGAGCCGCGCGCTCGTCTGGTCCGCGCTGTGGAACGCCGTGCGCGACGCCGAGCTGCCCGCGTCCGACTACCTGGACGTCGCGTTCGGGCAGGTCGGTCGGGAGCCGGCCGCCGACCTGCTGGACACGGTCCTGGGCGAGATCGGTGCGGCGATCGACGACTACCTGCCGCCTGCGCAGCGGGCCGCGGCGCGCTCCCGCTTCGTCGCGACCTGCCGCGGCGGGCTGCAGGACGCGGCGTCGGGATCGGACGCGCAGCTCACCTGGGCCCGGCACCTCACCCGCGCCGCGGCCACGAGCGCGGACGGCGTCACCGCGGTGCGCGGCCTGCTCGACGGCAGCACGCTGCCCGCGGACCTGCCGGTGGACCCCGACCTGCGCTGGGCCTGCTGGGTGGCGCTGGCCGCGCAGGACGCGGCGTCGCCCGCCGAGCTGGACGCCGCGCTGGCCGCGGACGACACGATGACCGGGCGGCGGGCCCACCTGCTGGCGGTCGCGAGCCGTCCCGGTGCCGCGGCCCGCGAGGCGACCTGGCAGCGCGCCACCACGGACGAGTCGGTCACCAACGACCAGCTGCGCGCGCTCGTCAACGGCTTCAACCGGCCCGCCGACCCGCCCGCGCCCGGCTACGCCGAGCGCTACTTCGCCTCGCTCACGGGATGGTGGGCCGCCGCACGCATGACCATGGCCACCATCCTTGCCCGCGGCCTGTTTCCCAGCGGGTCGCTCGACGCGGGCGAGCGGCCCGAGCAGCACCCCGTGGTGCGGCAGGCCCGCGCCTGGCTGCACGACCACGACGACGCCCCGCATGCGTTGCGGCGCATCGTGATCGAGCAGCTCGACGACCGGGAGCGCGCGCTGCGCGCGCAGGCCGCCGCCCCGGCTCAGCCCTGCTCGTCGACCAGGCGACCGGCTTGGTAGTCGTCGTACGCCGACAGGTCCAGGAACCCGTGGCCGCAGTAGTTGAACAGGATGACCTTCTCCTCGCCGGTCTCCTTCGCGGCCAGGGCCTCGTCGACGGCCGCGCGGATCGCGTGGCCGCACTCCGGCGCCGGGATCCGGCCCTCCACCTTCGCGAACTGCACGGCGGCCTCGAACACCTTGCCCTGCGGGTACGCGACGGCCTCCATCCGCCCGTCCCGCACGAGCGCGGAGACCAGCGGCGAGTCGCCGTGGTAGCGCAGCCCGCCGGCGTGGATCGGGGGCGGCACGAAGTCGTGCCCGAGCGTGTACATCGGCATGAGCGGGGTGAGCCCGGCCGTGTCGCCGAAGTCGTACTCGAAGCGCCCCTGCGTCAACGTCGGGCACGACAGCGGCTCGACCGCGAGGAGCCTCACACCGGCGTCGGGCACGAACGGGAACGCGATCCCGCCGAGGTTCGACCCCCCGCCGCACGGCGCGATGACGACGTCGGGCAGCCGCTCACCGGCGAGCTCGAGCTGCTCCTTGGCCTCGAGCCCGATCACCGTCTGGTGCAGCAGGACGTGGTTGAGCACGGAGCCCAGCGCGTAGTGGGTGTCGTCGCGGCCGACGCAGTCGCGGACCGCGTCGGAGATCGCCGAGCCGAGCGAGCCCGGATGCCCCGGCTCGTCGACCGGTGAGGGCACGACCTCGCCGCCCCAGGTCTCGATCGCGATCCGCCGGTAGGGCTTCTGCTCGTACGAGGCCCGCACCATGTAGACCTTGAGGTCGAGATCGAACTGCGCGCAGGCGAACGCCAACGCCGTGCCCCACTGCCCGGCCCCGGTCTCGGTGGTCAGCCTGCGCACGCCGTCGAGATGGTTGTAGAACGCCTGCGGCACAGCGGTGTTGGGCTTGTGACTGCCCGCCGGGGAGACCGACTCGTCCTTGAAGTAGATGCGCGCCGGGGTGCCCAGCGCCTTCTCGAGCCGGACGGCGCGCACGAGCGGGGTCGGCCGCCACAGGCGCAGGATGTCGAGCACCTCGCCGGGCACGTCGATCCACGGGGCGGCGCTCACCTCCTGCTCGATGAGCGCCGCCGGGAACAGCGGGGCAAGGTCCGCAGGGCCGACCGGCTCCCGCGTGCCGGGATGCAGCGGCGGATCGACCGGCGTCGGCAGGTGCGGCACCACGTTGAACCACGCGGAGGGGATGCGGTCGGGCGGGAGCGTCCAGCGGGTCACGCGCGAACGCTAGCGAGGACGTCCCCGACGGGGAAGATCCCGCGCTCCCCGTACCCGCAGGACGGCGCCGGCTATCCCTGAACCTGGACCGTGGGGATGCCCTGCCAGCGGGTGCGCTCCTCGATCGCCTCTCCCTTCATCACCAACGACAGCGGTCCGACGACCGCACCCCGCCGCACCACCGAGTCGTAGAGGACGATGCTCATGTTGCCGAGGGAGGCCTCGTCCTCGATCCGGAGCGTCGACGACTTGAAGACGCGGTCTTCGAACAGGTGGTTCTGCACGACCACACCGTGGTTCAGGGCGACGAAGTCGCCGATCTCGACGAGGTCGAACTCGGAGAACAGCGTGGTCGCGATGTAGGTGTGGCGCCCGACCCGGCACCCGATCATGCGGAGGAACGGGGCGATGAACGGGGTTCCGAGCAGGGTGGACACCACGGGAGCGAAGATCGACTCGTACGCGCCGTTGACCATCTCGTTGAGCCAGACATACCGGCACCACAGCGGCTTGATCTCCGGGCGGTAGGTCCCCATCACGCACTTCTTCAACGCTGCCACGAACGCCGCCGCCGCGAAGCCGTAGACGAGCCCCACCACGGGGGACAGCCCGACCATGACGCCGAGCCCGGCGTCCCGGTACAGCAGGTAGAGGGTCAGCACTGTCGCGGCCAGCGTGCCGAGGCCGACGTAGCCGGGGATCAGGATCCGCAGCCCGTCGATGAGCGCCCGCTCCGCCAACAACCTCCGGGTCGGGCTGAAGGTGCGCGTCGTGTCGAACGTGTCGACCTTGACGCGGTGGGTGAGGGGGAACGACGGAGACCCGAGCCACTCGGAGCCGTCCGGGGTCGACCGGCCCTCCGCGGGCGGGATCGACTGCACCCCCAGCAGGCATCCGTCGCCCAGGCTCTTGCCGACCGGCATCACCGCGCCGTTGCCGACGAAGCTGCGCCGCCCGATCCTGTTGACACCGACCTGGAACACACCGCGGTCGGTGCGGCGGCCACCGATGATCGAGCCATCCGCGAAGAAGCTCTCGGCGTCGATGTCGATCAACTCGGGCGAGAACGCCCACACGGTCGAGATCTCCGCGCGCGGCCCGATCTTCGCGCCGAGCAGCCGGAGCAGCGGCGGGAGGTAGAGCGTCGTGTACACCGGGAGGAGAAGGGCGCGGGTAGCGGCCATCAGGCCGTCGGACAACCACTTGCGCAGATAGACGAGGCTCAGAACGGGATACGTGCCCGGACGTATCCGGCTCAGGACGATCTTCTTGAGACCGGCGATGTAGAGCGCGTAGACGACGACGCCGGCCGGGACCGACGCGATCATCGCCGAGGCTCCGCCGACCAGTCCGCCGCGGCTGAAGGCGAACCAGTAGCCGAGGAGGAAGGCGAGTCCGGGCACCATCATCGCGACGATCAGCAGATCCGCCGCGACGACGTGGGCGAGCCCGAACAGGAACCGCCGGGCTGTCGACTGCCGTACGGGGCAAGCCATGGACGGACGCGCAACGTCCGCCGGCAGGGCCGGGGAGCCGTGGCGCCCCTCACCCGGCGGGATCACGTGTCCGTCCGGGAGGAGCGACTGGTCGTCCAAGGCACTGTCGTCGTCCAACCGCACGCCGAGGCCCAGTGCCGAGTGGATGCCGACGAAGCAGCGCTTGCCGATGTCCACGCCACCGATCCGGAGCATGCCGTCCTCGACCCGGTACCCGAGCAGTTGGGTGTCCGCGCCGATGCTGCTGTCTGCTCCGATCGACACCAGGTCCCATGCCGAGCACTGCGTGGTGTTCACGGTGCAGCGCGGGCCGACACGAGCGCCCATCAACCTGAAATAGATCGGCAGCAGCGGCGTCCCTGCCAGTGCGCCCGCTCCGCTGTAGGCGGAGAGCCTGTTGACGAGCCACCACCTGAGGTAGTACCCGCCCCACAGCGGGTACTCGCCCGGCCGGTACCGACCGATCAGGACCCACTTGGCGGCGATCGAGAGCGCGAGAAGCGCAGGCCAGGTGAGTACGGGGACGACGACCAACGCCATGACGAGCAGTCGGGCGGTGGACACGGTTCCCTGGACCCAGCCGAGACCGAGCAGGAAGACGACAGTTGCCGGGAGCATCACCGGCGTCGACAGCAGGTACATCGAGAATGCCTGCGATGTCGTGGTGGTCAGCCGGCGCCACCGAGGAACGGCGTCGAACCGGTCCTTGCTGGTGGTGGTGCAGGAGGTCGCTACCGCGTCCCCGGCTCGAGGGGCCGGAAGCGCGGCGGCGCGCAGGCTGTCGAGGTGCGCGGCGAGGCGTTGCACGGTGGAGAACTCGTAGGCGTTGCGGACGGTGATGGGGTATCCCGTGGTCTCCCGGATCTTCGTCACGGTCTGTGCCGCGACGAGCGAGTGGCCGCCGAGGTCCAGGAAGAAGTCCGCTGTGGCCGAGAAGTCCGCGACGCCGAGAACCTCGGCCCACACGTCGGCGACGAGACGCTCACTCGCGGTTCGGGGGCGCACCGCGTCCTCGGTGACCCGGACGAGCGGGCAGACGGGTTGCGGGAGCGCGCGCCGGTCCACCTTCCCGCTCGTCGTCCGCGGAAGCTCATCGATGACGTCGAGGAATCCGGGGATCATGTACGGCGGAACGCGGGACTCGAGCAGCGAGAACAGCTCATGCCTGTCGATCTTCACGTGCTTGTGCTTGGTGACGACGTAGGCAGCCAGCTCCTGCAGGCCCTCCCGCTGGAGCAGGCTGACACTCGCCGACCGGATCTGGGGGTGCTCGGCCAGTACGGCCTCGATCTCCGACAGCTCCACGCGGTAGCCACGGATCTTGACCTGGCCGTCGGCCCGGCCGAGGAACTCGAGGTTGCCGTCATGCCGCCACAGGGCGAGGTCGCCGGTCCGATAGCACCGACACGACGAGCGGGCCCCGTTCGCGGTCCACTGGCCCGGCATGCTCACGAACTTGTCGTCGGTCAGCCCGGGCTCGTTGAAGTAGCCGCGCGCCAGGGTGTCGCTGACGATGATCAGCTCGCCCGCGACGCCGATCGGGAGCGGCCGGAGTGATTCGTCGACGATCTGGACGGTGTAGCCGTCGATCGGCCGACCGATCGTGACCGGCTCGCCGGGGCGGCACTCGAAGACCGTCGTGTTGACGGTCGCCTCCGTGGGACCGTAGACGTTCAGGATCCGCAACCCGGGCCGCGCCCAGGCACTCACCAGCTGTGGGGGGCAGACCTCGCCGCTGAGCACCACGGTCCGCAGGCTCAGGACGGACGGCGCCATCGTGGCCAGCATGGTCGGAACCGTGGAGAAGTACGTGATCCCCAGACTGCTGAGGTACTGGCCGAGCTCGTCCCCGAAGCGCGGTGCGTCGGCCGTGGGCACCACGAGCGTGGAGCCGTTGGAGAAGGCCATCCAGATCTCCTCGACGGAGCCGTCGAAGCTCAGCGAGAAGCCCTGGTAGACCCGATCGTCGTACCCGGTGCCGCAGACCTTGTTGAAGGCGTCGACGAAGAGGCTCACGTGTCGGTGCTCTGCCATGACCCCTTTGGGGCGGCCGGTCGAGCCCGAGGTGTAGATGACGTAGGCGAGGTCCGTCGGCGACACTCCCGACTCGCCGCGCGTCATCCGGGACGACGAGACGTCCGTACTGCGCGCAGGGTCGTCCATCGGGAAGACGCGGTCCGCACCGAGCATCTCGGCGGCCCGGGGGTACAGATCCGTGTCCGTCAGGCACAGCCGCAGGTCCAGCTCGGCGGCGATGTGACGGACGCGGTCCGCCGGGTACCCGGGGTCGATCGGGACATAGGCGGCGCCGGCTTTGAGGCAGGCGAGGATGCCGATGATCGGAAGCTCCGACCGGCCCGCGAGTATCCCGACGAAGGTTCCCGGGCGGGCACCTGACAGACGAAGACGGCGAGCCAGCCGGTTCGCCGCGGCGTCGAGCTCCGCGTAGGTGAGCCCGCGGTTGCCGCACACGACCGCAGTCGCATGAGGTGTCGTGTCGGCCTGCCGTTCGAAGATCTCGTGCAGGCACGGGGCGTACCGACCCGGCGGGGCCGCTGCCTCGTGCTCGAATACGGCCGCGACACGGCCCGGTCGGCGAAGCTCAGTGTCTCGGGTGTTCACCGCGCCGAAGCCCTCAGGTCCGATTCCGGCCGCCGCCCGGTGAGCGTCGACGAGGTCGCGTCGGCACCGCGGACGACCCGCGTGTGGCGCCGCCACCAGGCCTGGCCCGAAGCCGAGAGCGTCGGGATCGGGTCGAAGTACTCGTAGTGCCGGTGAAGCGCGCCGGGGTCGTCGGCCTCGATGCTGGTGAGATAGTTCTTGGTCCAGTAGGAGATGCCACGCTGGCGGTCGTAGCTGGCCACCTGGTGCACCCACCTCTTCCCGAGATACGGCACGTCACAGACGATGCGCGGGGTGGCGAATCCGGGCAGATAGCCCATGATTTGGTGCTGCAGTTCCTGTGCCTCCCACAGGGCGACCCGCCAGTGCTCGGCATTCGGGATCATGTCGCACATGTAGAAGTAGTACGGGCTGACGCCGGCCTCATCGAGGAGCGCGAAGCAGAGGTCGAGCAGCTGCTGCTGATTGTCGTTGACCCCGCGCATCAGCACACCCTGATTTCGCACATCCCGGACGCCGGCGTCCAGCATCGCGCGAGCGGCGCGGGCGAAAAGCGGTGTCACGGATTGTGCGGCGTTGACATGTGTGTGGAGTGCAAGACTCACTCCGCGCTGTCGCGCGAGTGTCGCAACGCGTTCCATTCCGCGCCGGACGTCGTCCTGCAGCCAATGCTGGGGAAGGCCCATCAGGGCCTTGCTGGCGAGGCGGATGTCACGGATCGAGTCGATGGCCAGGAGCCGGACCACGAATGCTTCCAGGGTGCGCCATGGGACGTTCGCCACGTCACCGCCCGACACCACGATGTCGCGTATGCCGGGGCTGCGTTCCAGATGCTCGATGATGGCGTCCAGGCGCGAGGCAGGCTTCGTCTCGAGCTTGAGCTTCTTGACCTGAGGCGTCGAGTTGCCGACGAGATCCATCCGCGTGCAGTGCCCGCAGTACTGCGGGCACGTCGGGACGATCTCCGCAAGCACCTTCGTGGGGTACCGGTGGGTGAGGCCCTCGACCAGCCACATCTCCTGTTCGTGCAGGGAGTCGCGGGTCGCGTAGGGATGACTGGGCCACTCACCCACCCGATCCGAGTGCAGCGGCACCATGTACCTGCGGACCGGGTCCGCGAGGACGCCGGCGAGGTCCGGGACGCGGTCGGGCACGATGGTGTTGAGCATCTGCGGCGGGAGCAACATCGACATCGTCGCCCACCGGGCCTGGTCCTGCTCGAGGTCGGCGTAGAAATCGTCCGGGAGCAGCGACCCGTAGACGTCCCGGAGCTGCCGAATGGTCTTGACGCAATGGGCGCGCTGCCACTGCGCGGATTCCCACTCCTGGCGCGTCACACCCTGCCAGCCTGGAAGCCGGGTCCAGTCCGGCTCGGCGATACCGGTTCGGGCATACCGGTATGGCTGGTCCTGAACGTCGTCGCAGTCGTCGGGTATGACCTGCATCGAGAGAAGCAGGTCTTGGTACTGAATCGTCATGCAGATGTCCGTTCGTTCACCGAATGGTCGGGACTCAGCGGTAACGGGTAGCTGAGAGTTGGGCCGGACATCCGACCCGCGTACCCGCCACGACGTTTCTCCGCCGATCACTCGCTGTGCCGCGGATCAACGTTACCCGGCATGGCAGAAGTCTTGGATCTTCACCCGGACATCCACTGCAAATTCACGCAGCGCAATGCTCGCTACCCGTTCGGCTGCACATTCCGCGCGCATTGAGGGGTCGTGTTGCGCAGGGGCGACAGCCCGTAATTACCGGTCAGCGCATCTGCAGCAGCTCGCGGATCCGGGCGCGAGTCCTGCACCGAGCAGGGAGCGTCCAGCGGGTCACGCGGCGACGCGAGCGAGCATGCCCCCGAACGGGGAAGATCCCGCAGCGCGCAGGTCGACCAGCAGTCCTGGATGGTCGGTCGTCCCGTCCATGTCGACGAACCGGCGCGCCGCGATCGCGAACGCCGACGTCGTCACGACGTTCTGCACTCCCTCGTCATCGACCCGCGTGCTGCCGGCCGGGATGCACGACTCCCCGTCCGGGACGCCGCCGAACCGCAGGTTGAGATCGCCACCGAGCACGACGGCCGCGGTCCCGCAGGTTCGCAGCCGGGACCGCCCACCTGAGCAGGTAGCCGCACTGGGCCCGCGCCACCGCCGGGCTGGAGCTGGCCAGGTGGGTCGTGCAGGCGGTGAAGGCCGTACCCGGATTCCTTCACGCACAGCCAGGCCCGCTGCTCCGGCTGGCGGACGTCCTGCATCGGGAAGATCCCACCCAGGGTCAGCTGGTGGGTGCCGGTACGGCCGTCGGCGTCCGGGCGCAGCCGCGCCACGATGCCGATCCCGTACCGCTGTCCGTTGCGGCAGCGGACCGCGCCGCCGGTGCGCCGGTCCCCCGCTGCGCCGAAACGCCGAGAGGGTCGCGCCGCCCGGCCCGCTGTCGGCGAGCGCCCGCTCCAGGACGGGCACGTCGCCCTCGCACACCTCGTTGAGGGTGACCACGTCGGGCTCCTCCGCACGGATCACCGCAGCCGCCCGGTCGACGGCCCGGCCCGTGAAGCAGCCGGCGAGACCGCTGTTGCACAGGTTCAGCTGCAGCACGCGCGTCGCGTCGCCCCCGGGCGGCGGCGTGGTCGCGCCCGTCACGAGGAGACCTCCGACCAGGCAGGCGACGGCCGTCGCCCACAGCCGCACCCCCGGACCCCACCGCACCGCCATTGCGCCCCCTGCCCGGCCCTGCACACCGCGGCCCGGCCCGAGGGGCCGGACGCCTGCGTGCGTGCTGGGTTCTTCGGAGAGGAACGGCCGGAGGCTTGGCGCCGAACCGAGAGGTGGCAGCTCGCCGTTCGGACCGTCGCGTGCCCAGAACTGTCGGTGGTCGAATGTATGTTCGAGGCATGGCGGTGATGGAGGACGTGGCGGTGGTGGAGGCGTGGCGGTGATGGAGGACGTGGCGGTGGTGGAGGACGTGGCGGTGGTGGACGGCTTCGCGGCCCTGGCGAGCATCCCGGCCGGCCCGCGACTGGCCGCCGCCCTGGCTCGAATCGATGTCACCCACGTGCCCAACAACGAACTGCTGGCGCTGCTGGCCGCACAGTCCCGGCAGGCCAACCACGAAGCCGCCCGGTTGCTCGGCGTCATCGCCGAGATCGGGCGGGCCGCTCCCACCTTCGACGACGACGCCGTAGACCGGCTCGACCACCCGGTGCCCTACGCCGCCGACGAGGTCCGCGCCGCCCTGGCCTGGTCCCGGCGCGCGGCCGACCGGGAGTGCGACCTCGCCGAGCAGCTCGTGCACGACCTCCCCCAGGTGTACGCGGCATACCTCGCCGGCGACCTCGACCGATCCAAGGTGCGCGTCTTCGCCGATCACCTCAGCGGGCTCACCGGGGCCCAGATCAGCACCGTCTGCGCGGTCCTGCTTCCGCTGGCCCGCCGGCTCACCCCCGGCCAGCTCGTCGCCCGGCTGCGTCGCCTGGTGGCGGCCATCGATCCCCGGCACTACGAGCGCCGCTACCACAAGGCGTTGCGCGACCGCACGGTGTGCGCCTGGCTGGATGAGAACGGCACCGCCGTGCTCTGCGCCCGCGGCCTGTCCCCCGCCCAGGCGCAGGCCGCCGTCGAGCGGATCGACCTCCTGGCCCACGCCGCCCGCCGCGCCGGACATCCCTCCACCCTCGACCAGATCCGCGTGGACATCCTGGCCGGGCTGCTCGACGGCACCCTTCACCACCTTGACCGCGACCAGATCATCACCCATCTGCTCGCCCACCGTCCTGGCAACGACGACCCACCACCGCCCGACCCCGGCGACGACAACCTGCCACCGAGCGGCACCGGCGACGACCAGGCCACCCGCGCGGCGCCGCCCATACCGGCACCGCCCACACCGACGGCACTGGGCACGCGACCACCGACGATGCGGCGACAAGGAGAACCGCCACCTGGGACGCGCCCACCACGCGGGCTGCCATGGTAAGTGAGCCCGTCGAGGGTCGTCGCAAGCTCGCAGAAGACGCCGGGACCGACCACGCCACCACAGGCGACGACCAACGCGTCGGCATCGAGGTGCGGGTGGCACTGTCCACCCTGCTCGGCCACGACGAGCAACCCGGCGAGATCCCCGGCCTCGGCCCGGTCCCCGCCTCCCACGCCCGCGCCGTCGTCGCCCGCCAACTCCGCGCCCAATGGCGCTATGCCATCACCGACAGCACCGGTCGGCTGCTGTTCGACGGTGTCACCCGGCGGCGTCCCGCGGGGCTCATCACCACCGGGCCACCCGGCGGGATCGTCGAGCTGCACGTACCTGCGGCGCTTCTCGCCACCCTCACGAACAGCAGCGAGGATGCGGGGCCTGCGGTGGCGCGCTGGGCGGGCCTACTGGCCGACATCGCCCGCCAGTACTGCGAACGCGACCGGCGCGACCTCGACGCCCACCCCGACGACCGGTTACCCCGTGCCGCGCTGCGCCGCCACATCCAGATCCGCGACCGCACCTGCGTCGGCATCGGCTGCCGCCACCGCCCCGCCCGCTGCGACCAGGACCACACCGTCGACCACCGGTACGGCGGGCCCACCGTCGCCGCCGACCTGGCACCGCTGTGCCGCCACGACCACACCCTCAAAGGACAAGCCGGCTGGACCCTCCGACAACCGAGCCCCGGCACGTTCCTCTGGACCAGCCCACTCGGCGGGCGATACCCGGTCCGCCCCGAGCCCGTCCTGCCACCGCTGCCCGACCCCTGTCCCGGACCCGACAACGATCAGCATGATCAGCCGGCCCCACCAGCACCGGATTCGCTCACCCTGTGGACGCCCGACCCACCCCCGGCGCCGCCGGACGGCGACACCGAACCGACCGACCTCGACACGCCACCACCGTTCTGACACCGAGCTCAGCCGGCGCAGGAATCGTCGTGGTCGAGCAAGTTCGATCGGCCCGGACATCGGGTGAATGTTGGGGAACGGGGCGCTAGGTTGCACGCCTATGTACCCCCGTACCGAGCCGCCGTTCCGGGCCGACCACGTCGGGAGCCTGCTGCGCCCGCGCTCGCTCGTGCTGGCCCGCCACGACGCCGCGGCGGGCCGGATCGACGCCGCCCGCCTGCGCGCGGTCGAGGACGAGGCGATCCGGGACGTCGTCGCGCTGCAGGAGGACATCGGCCTGCGCGCGGCCACCGACGGGGAGTTCCGCCGCACGTCGTGGCACATGGACTTCATCTACCGGCTCGGCGGTGTCACCCGCACCGACGACGAGATCGTGGTGACCTTCCGCAACGACGAGGAGAGCGGCGAGTTCATCGCCGCCGGGCTGGCCGTGCGCGAGCCGCTGCACCTCGACGAGCCGATCTTCGCCGACGACTTCCGGTTCCTGGCCGAGCAGGTCCGCACGGCGGTGCCGAAGATGACCATCCCGGCACCCAGCATGGTCCACTTCCGGAGCGGGATCGCCGCCGTCGACCGCACCGTCTACCCGGACCTCGACCGGTTCTGGGCCGACCTCTCGGCGGTCTACGCGGAGGAGATCCGGGCCCTCGCCGGGCTGGGCTGCCGGTACCTGCAGCTCGACGACACGAGCCTCTCCTGCCTCAACGATCCCGCCCAGCGCGCGATGCTGGCCGCGCGGGGCGAGGACGCCGAGCAGGCGCACCTGCGCAACATCCGCGTGATCAACGCTGCGGTCGCCGACCGGCCGGAGGGGATGCGGATCGCCGTGCACACGTGCCGGGGCAACTTCCGCTCGTCCTGGGCCGCCGAGGGCAGCTACGACCACGTCGCCGAGGCGCTGTTCGGCGAGCTCGACGTCGACGCGTTCTTCTGCGAGTTCGACGACGAGCGCTCGGGCGGGTTCGCCCCGCTGCGCTTCGTGCCACCCGGCAAGCAGGTCGTCCTCGGGCTGGTGACCACGAAGCGCGGGCGCCTCGAGGACCCCGACGTGCTCAAGCGCCGGATCGAGGAGGCCGCCAAGTACGTCCCGCTCGACCAGCTCTGCCTCTCCCCGCAGTGCGGGTTCTCCTCGACCGTCGAGGGCAACGTGCTCAACCCCCACCAGGAGGTCGACAAGCTGCGGCTGGTCGTGCAGGTCGCCGAGGACGTCTGGGGCTGACGGCCGAGCCGGCCCGATCATGCGTTGCGCCGTCCTCCACGCGCCCGGCGACATCCGCGTCGAGCAGAGGCCCGACCCGGTCGTCGGGGCCGGGGAGAGCCTCGTCCGCGTGACGTCCGTCGGGCTGTGCGGCTCCGACCTGCACTGGTTCGCCGCGGGCGCGATCGGGGACGCCGCGATCTCCCGACCGCTGGTGCTCGGTCACGAGATGGCCGGCGTCGTGGTCTCCGGCCCGCTGGCCGGCCGCTCGGTCGGGCTCGATCCCGCCCTGCCCTGCGGCCAGTGCCGCGAATGCGGCTCCGGGCTGGAGCACCTGTGCACCCGGATGCACTTCGCCGGCCACGGCGACACCGACGGCGGGTTGCGCGAGTTCCTGGCCTGGCCGGACCGGAGGCTGCACCTGCTGCCCGACGGGTACGACCCGGCCTCCGGGTCGCTGCTCGAACCACTCGGCGTCGCGGTCCACTCGGCCGACCTGGCACACCTGCGGTTCGGCTGGACGGTGGCGGTGGTCGGCTGTGGGCCGATCGGGCTGCTGCTGGTCCAGCTCGCGGTCCTGTCCGGCTGCGACGTGGTGGCGGTCGAGCCGCTCCCCCACCGCCGCGCGGCGGCCCTGCGCGCCGGGGCGACGACGGCACTGGCACCGGACGAGGTGGTCCGCGGTTCGGCCCTCGACGGCACCTGCGACGCGGCGTTCGAGGTCAGCGGCGTCGACGACGGGCTCGCGCGCGCCGCCGACCTCGTCCGGCCCGGTGCCCGGATCGTGCTGGTCGGGATCCCGGACGAGGACTCCACCACGTTCACCGCCTCGACCATGCGCCGCAAGGGCCTGACGCTGGCCTGTGCCCGGCGTATGACCGCCGACGCCTACCGGCGGGCGATCACGCTGGCCGTCCGCGGGGCGGTGGACCTGTCGTGGTCGACCTCGCACCGGTTCCCGCTGGACGACGCGCCAGAGGCGTTCGCCTCGGCCGCACGCCGCGAGGGCCTCAAGGTCGTCGTCGACCTGTCCGCCTGAACCGAGCGGGTCGGCACGAGCGGAGGACCACGCCCAAGGGCCAGCCGCCGAGGACGTAGAAGATCGAGTTCAGGGCCAGGCCCGCGGTGACCAGAGGCCGCCGCACGGGCCGCCGAGCCGGCCGAACCCGGCACACCACGCGACGGCGGCGCCACGGACGTTCGTGCGGAAGTAGTTGGCCACGAAGCCGTAGATCAGGGTCTGGGTGCCGCTCGTGCCCAGACCGACGATCGCGACGAACAGCAGCAGGAGACCGATCGGGAGGCTCAGGGTGAGCAGCGCGATCGCGATCGCCCCGATCAGGAAGCTCCCGGCGACCACCGGCTTGGGCCCGAGCCGGTCGGCGATCCGGGAACCGATCAGCGCGCCGACCACCGCCCCGCCGTTGAGCACGAGCAGGAAGGCGAGCGAGCCCTGGGTCGAGAACCCTGCGCGCTTCATCAGCTCGGGCAGCCAGGTGTTGAGCGCGTAGACCAGGACAAGGCCCGTCACACTCATGAACCCGAGCAGGATCGCCGGGCAGCGCGTTCCCCGCGCTGAACAGTCCGGCGAAGCCCACCCGCTCCCGCCGAGCGCCGTCCGGCGCGGCGGGGGGCGGGGCCTCGGTCAGCGGTATCCCGGTCCGCTCCGAGATCGCCCGGGCCTCCTCGACCCGGCCGCGGGACAGCAGCCAGGTCGGCGACTCGGGCATCTTGAGCAAGGCCAGCGGAAGCAGCGTGACGATCGGCAGGGCACCGACCCAGAACATGCCCCGCCAGCCGATGGTCGCGAGCAGGACGATGGCCAGCAGCGCGGCCAGCAGGCTGCCGAAGGGCACGCCCGAGTAGACGAGGTCGTAGCCGTCGAAGACGAGCCCGAAGAAGGCGAGTGTGACGACCCAGGCGACCGTGCGCCGTCGCCGGGCGTCCTGAGCGTGTGTCGTCGTGACCGATGTCGTCATGGTGGTCTCCCCCTACTTCGCGTCGACGAGGACGCCGGCGAAGAAGTCGGTCAGCGCCTCGTGCCCGTGCAGCGGGAGCACGTGCGCGACGTACTGGTCCGGGCGGACGACGACGATGCAGCCGGTCTCGCGGTTCACACCGCGCAGGTCGAAGATGTCGGCCGCCTGGGGGTCGGGGCAGAACATCTTCTCGTAGTCGACCAGCCCGAACGTGCCCTTCCTCGGCAGCAGGACCGACGGCATCGCGTCGACGGCCAGGTCGCGGTGCCCCTGCTGGAACACGGCGCGGACGTCGATCACCGAGTCGGGGTCGGCCCCGGCCGGGGTGAACCGCGTGATCGGGGACACGTCCGACCCGAGGAACTCGCACAGCTCGGTGACGTGGGAGTTGTTCCGGTCCGCGAAGACGTAGAGCCGCCAGGCGCCGTCCGCCCGGGCGACGTGGCCGAGGTGGACCCGCTTGGCGTCGGCCAGCCGGACGACCGGGGCCGAGTGGAAGCGCATCCCGACCGGGAAGCCCTCCGCAAGGTGCTCGAACACCGGCTCCGCAGTGATCATCGACGGGGCGTACTTCGTGGCGACACCCGCGGTGAAGCGGCCCTGGGTGATGAAGTACTGCTGGAACTCCGCCGGGTCGACGCCCCCTCCGGACGGGTCGCTGTCCTCGGCCGGGTGGGCGCTGAACATCGTCGCGAACTCGCGGTCGAAGTCGATGAGCTGCTTCGCGACCTTCTGGCGTTCGTCGGAGTAGGTGTGCAGGAGCTCCGGCTTCGCCGTCCCGCGCAGGACCGCTGCGAGCTTCCAGCCCAGGTTCCAGGTGTCGTTCATGGACACGTTCATGCCCTGGCCGGCCTTGGCGCTGTGCGTGTGACAGGCGTCGCCCGCGATGAACACGCGCGGCAGGCGGGTGCCCGTCTCCTCCGCGGGCACGTCGTCGAACTTGTCGCACAACCGCTGGCCGATCGAGTACACCGACCACCACCCGACGTCGCGGACGTCGACGGTGTACGGGTGCAGGATCCGGTTCGCGACCGCGGCCAGCTTCTCGGGCGTCGCGCTGCGGTTCTCCAGGATCTCCCGGTCACGGACGTTGTCCAGCTCGATGTAGAGCCGGACCAGGTACCCGCCCTCGCGCGGGATGATGAGCATGTTGCCGCGTTGGCGGAGTGGATCGCGCACTTGAGCCGGATGTCCGGGAAGTCGGTCACCGCGAGCACGTCCATGACGCCCCAGGTCTGGTTCATCGGGTCGCCGGCCAGCTCGCGGCCGATCGCGGTCCGGACGCCGCTGCGGGAGCGGGCTGCCACCCGGCTTACGGCCGCTGCGGCGCCGCAGCGACTTCGGCGGACGCCTCCGAACGGCGAGTCCGACGACGGCGGCTTCGACGAGTTGGTCGAGTCCATGCCCAACCGCCGCTTCAGCTCGGCGACCTCCGCTTCGAGCTGCTCGATCCGCTCGGCCTGCCGCACCACCAGGGCCGCCAGCTCCTCATAGGACGGACCCCGGCCAGTGAACACCAGGCAATGATCGACACAACCAGAAGAAGATCAAGCAGCCACGCGACAGACCTGATCAGTTACTCTGGCGGTTCCCGCCGTCACGCACCCCGGTGACCGCGCCTGCAAGAGCGGGCCCGGGCGGTCCTCCCGCGCCGGGCGAGCCTAACGCCGCGAAAAGATCACAATCAAGGTCGTACGTCCTCGCTGCGCTGCGGGCGCTTCACCTTGATTCTGATCTTCCACGGCGAGAGTAGCTAACTGCCCGCTTGAAGACTGTCGGGGAGCTCGCTGGGGTGCACGCTATCCCAAAATCCAGCCGGGAGCCGCTCAAGCTTGCCTGCGCGGCGTCGTAGCAACAAGTAATTGCCATTCTGAATTAGCGCTGCATCTTCGTTCCCGGTAGCCAGAATGCGCGCTACCATTTCCAGCATGTGCCGGTAAGTAGTAGTCTGCGGGGCCTCCTTTTCGAGGACGAACCCTAGATTAACATAGACATCCGGCTCCCAAGTCCATGCCTCATCGTCGGCCTCAGCATCAAAATATCCTCGCATGCCCTGCCGTAGTCGGAGGATGAAGCCTAGCCGCTCGCGTTCGTCGGCGACCCAGAGTCCGTCGAGGCGGATAAACTCAGGCTGGCCGCTCTCAGCGGGATACAACCGGGACATAATTGCCTCGGGCGCTGTTGGTCCGGACAGTATGAGCGAGAACTCGATAGCCATGGTTTCTCAGGGAACCAAGTGGAAGACGCTCTTGTCTTTCATAATCACGATTATCTCATCGAGCCAGGCGATGGCGAGTCGTGGAACTGCTTCTTCAGCGCGGCGATGTCCCCACCCCAATCCTGAAGGTTCAGCACCACTCGCGTCGTTTGCCCTTTTTCCAACTTTTCCTCCTTGATGTAGGACCAGATGCCCCTGGCGGGCTTCTTTTCGCTAGGTGCGTAACAATCGAACACTTTTCCTTCTATATTGTAGTCGGGATTGTGGGGCCGGGGACCTTGGGGTTCTGCTCAACATCATAGCCCTTCTGGCCTAGGATGTCTGCTGACTCATTCTCGCGCGTCAACGCTGGTATATTCTCTGGGTCCTTGTCGGCGGGGTTGATCAGTGTGCGCTTGCCTTTGGGAACTGCGGTTGGATCTGCTGCACCACTCGGATGGGTCTTCTGCATGATTCTAGCTGGTGTTTTGGGCGCTGTCGGAGCGGAGGTCGGCGCGACGGGGATATCTGGATTCACGCGCTGGGTGTCGCTTTCCAATGTCCTCCAGGTCGCCGCCCAGTTTCTGAAGTTTCCGCTGCGCTTCTTCGGCGCCGGATTGGCATCAAATCCAGGCCGCTTCAGCGCGCACTTCCTTGAGCAGACCTTCCAGCTCAGCGCGGGCCGCCTCGTTTCCCTCCGGCAATCGCCCGATCATTGCCTCGAGTTTTCCGGTCAACTCTCCCGCAGCCATTGCTGCACAGCCAGACCTGAAGCCGGTTGCCCACGCGCTTGACGGACAACCGTGGCTCTTACCCTCCAATTGCACCGGCACCGGCTGGCGCACCGGCTTGACGGGCTGGCTCGGGTGGAGGTGTGTCGCAGGTGCGGGCGCCTCTGAGGGGGCGTGGATCTCGGTTGTTGGCGGCTCGACAGGTGCCGGGGAAGTCTCGGGTGAACGGTTTGAGCGTGGTGGCTGCCTTTAGTTTTTCGGGACCAAGAGCGCCGTCATCCCTTCGGTGGTGGTTTCCGCTTGGGTGACGTCAATCAGGTCGGCGACCCCCGACTTGAGGCGGGTGAGCAGCACCTTGAGCCGCTCGAACAACTGTCCCGCTTTGCCAGCCAGCCGGCCCAAAACCTCCTGCACCCACTCCAGTGCGTCACCGATGAACCGTCCGACCGCTCGCAAGACCTCGGCGACGTTCTCGACTACCCAAACGATAGATTCGCCTACCAGTGCCCCCAGTTTTTTGAGGAGGTTGCCGATCAGCTCGGTGAGGACGGCCAGCAGCACCTCGAACACGATCCGACCGACGACGTGGCCAAACCACTTGCCGATCTTGTACCACGATTGGTCCAGGAACTCGAGGAACTCCGCCGCCGCGCCGTGCCCCCACGCCCGGACTTGGGCCAGGGCAGCGGTGCGGGCCGCGTCGATGAACTCTTCCCGCACTTGCGGATCTGAGAGCAACGCGCCGACCAGGTTGGCCAGTTCGTTCCGCAGCTCGTCGATCATGGCCGTGAACCGGGTCAGGCGCGGGGCAATGCGGGCCGCGAGCTCGTGCAGGGGTGTGTTCAGGATTTCGCTGAGCATGACCGGCAGCTTCGCGAGGGTGATGACCGCTTGCCAGAGATCCTTGACTGAGTCCCAGAGCCCTTCCAGAACGCCTACTGCGTATCCGTCTATGAGGCTGGAAGCGTCTCCGATACCGAAGTTGCCGAACTTGTCCGACAGGCGCTGCATCTGGTCGGGATGGTATTTCTCGGCGTCCTCGATTCCTTCCTGAAAACCAATCAGGAACTCACGCAGGATGGCCGTCATCGTCTCGCCCAGCACAGCACGGGCGACGGCTTCCAGCAGGTCGATGGCGGAAACGTCAAGCGCGTTGCCAATCACCATCGCGCCGGGACCGATGACGCCCAGAACGTCCCACTTGCTGATATCGAGGTCGGCTGCGATCACCGGGGTTCCCGACGCGGCCTGCTGCGTCACGTGCGCGATCTCGTGCGCCAGCAGCTGGCGTCCCGCGCCTGTCGCTGGCTGGTAGCGCCGGGCGCGAACACGATATCCGGACCGACCGTGTAGGCATTGGCCCCGAGCGCGCGGACCGAGGCCGCCGCTGCCGGGTCGGTGTGCACCCGCACCGCCCCGAGATCCCCGCCCAGTGCCGGCTCCAGCTCGCGCCGGGCCTGCCCGTCGAGCGCAGTTCCGGGCCCGCGATTGCGGCCTGCACCGCGCGCAGGCTGGAACCAGGATACCGGAACCGCCCCGCCGGGACTCCCGGGTGGCCCCCACCCACCGGTGCTGGCAAACCGCCGCGCCTGCGCCTCGCTCCGGTCACCCGGCGGCGTCATTTGCAGCGCAGCCGGGACACCGCCGGCCCCGCCAGCAGGCGGGCGAGCAGAATCAGGCAGCGAAACTCCAGCGCCAGCGTTCCGGGCCGAGCGGCCATCGACGATGTGCGACAGCTCGTAGGCCAGCCGCGTCGGCGCATACGGCTGGGCCGGCTCCTCGTCAAGGTGCGTCGATAGGCCGCCAAGGTCCCCGCTGGACCGTGTCCTCGAAGCCCGCCGCGTCACGTCATCTAGCCGCTCGCCAGGCCGACGCAACCCGGCCGCTGCCCCGCCCCTCATCGGGACACCCGCAACGAACCGCACCGTCCTGGGCAACGGCAGCCTCCACGGCGCACCCACCCGGGCGCGACCCCCTCGATCGCACGCAGCGTCCGCGGCGTCAACCAGTCACCCGTTCACCCGCCGGCCTAGGCACTATTCCATGCTGGACAACCACCGTCACCGCAGCATCACGTCCGGACCTATGCCGTGAGCAGTGCCCCGGCCCCGCTACCCGCGCGGAAAGTCATCGGTCGCCTTGCGGCGGCAGGAGACGCACCGGAGTGCGTGCAGCTAAGCGGAGCAACCCCGGAGCAAACGACTTGCGAGCGTCCCGGCACACGAGAGCACAAACGCCCTGGCCTGTAAAAACAACGGTGTAACTCCGATCAAGGAGACTGAGCACCTGATGACTGATCGTGATGCCCGAGCGCAGGTCGTGGATCTCGGACGTGCTGGCCGGTGACCGCACGACCGCTCGCCGGCGGGCCGGACGACCTGGACGCGGTCGACGAGCAGTTGATCGCCCGGCTGGCCGGGCAGGCCCGCGACGGTGGGCTGCAGCTGACCGGCGAGGGCGGGCTGCTTGGCCCAGCTGACCAAGCGGCTGGTCGAGTCCGCGCTCGAGGGCGAGATCACCGACCACCTCGGCTATGGCACGCCACGACGCCGGCCGGCCGCGACGGCGGGAACTCCCGCAACGGCCACCGCGCCAAGACGCGTGCTGACCGAGGTCGGGCCGGTCGAGATCGACGTGCCGCGCGACCGCGACGGCATCGTTCGAGCCGCAAGATCGTGGGCAAGCGCAAGCGCCGGCTGTCCGGGGTCGACGAGCTGGTGATCTCGCTGTCGGCGAAGGGCCTGACCACCGGCGAGATGTGCAGGCGCACCTGGCCGAGGTCTACGGCGCCGCAGGTGTCGCGCGCAGACGATCTCCACGATCACCGACAAGGTCATCGAGGGCATGGCGGAGTGGCAGAACCGGCCCCTGGACCCGGTGTACCCGGTGATCTTCATCGATGCGATCAACGTCAAGATCCGCGACGGGAAGGTGGCCAACCGGCCGATCTACGTTGCGCTCGCGGTGACCGTGCGAGGGCACGCCGCGACATCCTCGGGCTGTGGGCCGGGGAAGCCCGTCGGTGACCGGCGGCCGGTCGGGGAGGGGGCGAAGTACTGGCTGCACGTGCTCACCGAGATCAAGAACCGCGGCGTGGACGACGTGCTGCATGCTGGTCTGCGACGGCCTGACCGGGCTGCCCGACGCGGTCACCGCCGTGTGGCCGCAGACGATCACGCAGACGTGTGTGGTGCACCTGCTGCGCAACAGCTTCCGCTACGCCGGCGCGTCAGCACTACGACGCGATCGCGAAGGCGCTGCGGCCGGTCTACACCGCGCCGACCGAGGCGGCGGCGATGGAGCGGTTCCTGGAGTTCTGCGAGGTCTGGGGCGAGCGCTACCCGGCGATCGTGAGGTTGTGGGAGAACGCCTGGGCGGAGTTCGTGCCGTTCCTGTCAGTTCGACGCGGAGATCCGCAAGATCATCTGCACGACGAACGCGATCGAGAGCGTGAACGCCCGGATCCGTCGGGCGGTGAAGGCCCGCGGGCACTTCCCCAACGAGCAAGCCGCGCTGAAGTGCGTCTACATGGCGATCATGAGCCTGGACCCGACCGGGACCGGCCAACGCCGCTGGTCGATGCGCTGGAAGCCAGCGCTGAACGCCTTCGACATGGCCTTCGACGGACGCCTGTCCGCCGGCCGCAGATAGATCAACAAAAATCAGTTACACCGTAAACTTGACAGCCCTCGGCGCCGCGCGGCGCTGTGCCTGATGCAGCCGCAAGCGCTCGCGCGGGGCGTGTGGCCTGCCGGCCGGTCCCCGCGCGGCGCGCGTCTGCGCGACGTACCGACGACCTACCCCAACGACCGTTCGCAGAAAGCAGGCGTCCAGCTACGCTTCGTGAAGAGTGGCTCGATCTGTTGAGCGTCCACTTCGCCGCTGCAGGTGTGGCAGGTCGAACACCTGGCGGCGTTCCACCCCCACCTCGTGCGCGTCGTTGATGTCCGCGCCGCAGCTCGTGCACGTGCCGTTCTTATGCCGCTTGCGCTGTTTCGTTTCGTCGATCAGCGTCAACGTCGACCCCGGATGACCCCGTCGGCGCCGACCACGTACTTCGCCCGGATCGTCGAGATCTCCCCGGTCTCCTCCCCCTTCTTCACCTGGGCCACGGTGACGGTCACCGGGTACTCCGCCGCGCCGCCGGTGTCGATCCGGACGTCGGTGGCGTGCAGGCCGTACAACGGAGCCAGCCTGCTGGGCGAGCGCTCCATGTGATCGAGGAGATAGGCCAGCATCCGCGCCTGGTTGACGATGACGTGGGGCATCTCCGACAGGCCCACTTCGACGTCGTCGATCCGTCCGGTGCGCGCGATCCGGGCCCGGTCCTGCGCGTCCGGGCGCCAGAACGCGACCTCGTTGACCCCGTAGCCCTCGTGGATCAGCCGGTCCGCGAGGCCGAACGCCTCGAACATCTCCACCGTGCGGCACGCGACCCCGTCGGCCTGGCCGACCTCCAGGGGGCCGTCCTTCCGGTCGATCACCGCGGTCCGGATGTCCGGGAAGTTGGCCAGCTGCGCGGCCAGGACGAGCCCGGCCGGACCGCATCCCACGATCAGGACGTCGACGTCCTCGGGCAGGACGTGCGGGCGGTCGACGGCCGACGGATGCGGGTCCTCGACGAACGGATCACCGGGCTTGTAGCCGTTGAGATAGAACTGCATCTGCTCACGCCTCTCTGAAGTGTGCCGGTGTCACGCCCGGCCTGGCCTGCGGATCCAGCCTCCGCAGGGATGGGGCCGAAGGCCCGTCCGCCGTGCGGCGCCGTGAGAGAAGAGTGACGCCCGATCCTCAGAACAGAACATATAATTCTGCTGTGAAGAACCGCCCGAGCTACGCGATCACGAGTGTCGATCACGCGCTGCTGCTGGCGACGATCCTGCAGGTCGAGGGGGCACTGACGGTGTCCGAGGCGGCGCAGCGGCTGGGGGTCGCCCGCTCCACCGCGCATCGCCTGCTGTCGACGCTGTGCTACCGCGACTTCGCCGTGCAGGACGAGGACCGGCGCTACAGCGCGGGCCCGGTGCTGTCGCTGGCGGCGCGGTCGAACTCGCGCGCGGCACTGCTGCGGGCCGTCGCGATGCCGCACCTGGCCGTGCTCACCGGGCGGGTCGGCGAGTCGACGAACCTGCTGGTGCTGGCCGGCGACCAGGTCCGGTTCATCGGCTCGGTGGAGGGCACCCAGGCCCTGCGCGTGGGCAACCGGGAAGGCATGGTCTTCCCGGCGCACCGGACCTCCGGTGGGGTCCTCCTGCTGGCGGACCTGCCGTCGGCGCAGTTCGACGCGGTCTACGCCGACGACCGGTGGGCCGACCGCCTCGACGAGCGGCCCGACCTGAAGGCGTTGCGCCGCGAGATGCGCCTCGCGCGCGAACGCGGCTTCTCCATCAACAACGGACGGACCGAGACCGGGGTCACCGCGGTCGGCCGGACGGTGCGGACGGCCGGGGGCCGCGCCGAGGCGGCCGTGTCGATCTCACTTCCCACGGCCCGGTACTCGCGGACGGTGCTCCCGCAGTTGGTCGCCGCGCTCGCGGTCACGACGGCCGACATCGAGCGCGAGCTCGCCGCCGCGGAGCAGGCCTGAGCCGCCGGCCGGTCGTCAGCGCCGCACCACGGCGACGGGACAGTGGGCGTGGTGCAGGGCGGCGTGGCTGACCGAGCCGAGCAGGAGACCGCCGAACCCGCCGCGGCCGCGGCTGCCCACCACGAGGAGCTCGGCTGTCTCCGACTCGTCCACCAACAGCGCTGCGGCGTTCCCCTGGACGGACTTCTCCAGGACGTCGACCTCGGGATAACGGTCACGCCACGGGACCAGGGCCTCGGACAGCGCCGCCTGCTCCTCCTTCTCGACCTGCTCCCATTTCGCGGAGCCCGGGACGTCGACGAAGATGGCCGGGGAGCCCCAGGCACGCACCACGGTCAGGCCCCGGCCGTGGCGCTGCGCCCACGTGAAGGCGAACCGCAGGGCGCTGTCGGAGGTCGGGGATCCGTCGGCCCCGACGACGATTCGTCCGCTCGCCGGGCCTGCGCCGGTGCAGGGGTCGCGGAGCACGACGACCGGGCAGGACGCGTGCATCGCCACCTGCAGGGACGTCGAACCCAGCAGCAGGCCGGCGAAGCCGCCCCGGCCCTTCGAGCCCAGTACGACGAGGTCGGCCGCCGCTGCCCGCCGGAGCAGCACCACCGCCGGCCGGCCGGCCTCGAGCACGGGGTGGACGTCGACGTCGCCGGCCAGCGCGCGGGCCTGTCGAACGGCGGAGCCGAGGACGTCGTCGGCGGCACGCCGCTCCTCGGCGACGAACGCCGGGTTCGCGCGCTGGAAGGCCCCGCTGTGCCGCTGGCTCAGCGCGTGCACGACGCACAGCCGCGCCGGACGTCGGTGCGCCTCCTGCACGGCCCACCGCACGGCAGCGGTGTCGGCGGCCGATCCGTCGACCCCGACGACGACCGCGCCCGGTGCTGTTCCTCTGTCCACCACGGGTCCCCCGTTCAGAAGCCGAGTGCGCGGAGCGTGGGGTCGACAGCCACGGCTGGTGCCACCCGGATCCGGGCGTCGACGACCACGCAGCCCTCCGCCCCGATGACCAGCGGGTTGAGGTCGAGTTCGGCGACGTCGGGAAGCTGCTCGGCGAGACGTCCGACCCGGACGACGACGTCGACGACGGCTGCGCGGGCCGCCGCGGAGTCACCGTGCTCGTCGAACAGCCGGGCGCCGGCGTGGAAGGCGACGAGCATCTCCTCGGCGTCCGCGTCGGACAACGGCACGAGGCAGTGCGCCCGGTCGGCCGCCAGATCCGTCACCGTACCGCCCAACCCGACCGTGACCAGCGGCCCGAAGGAAGGATCGCTGGTCGCTCCCACCAGCAGCTCGGGACCTGCGGGCGCCATCGGCTGCACCAGACACCCGCGCAGGCGTGGCCCGAACAGTGCGGAGAACTCCGCCGCCGCGTGGCATACCGACTCGACGGAGTCGAGCCCCAGTCGCACACCGCCCGCGGCGGACTTGTGCAGCACACCGTCCACGACGGCCTTCATCGCCACGGGGCCGCCTGCCGCGGTGAACGCCGCAACGGCCCCGGCCCGCCCGTCGACGACGGTGCTCCGGAGGACAGGGAGCCCGAACGCCTCGAGAACGTCCTGTACCTGTGTGGGCTCCAACCAGCCGCCCTCCGGATGCCCGGCGAGGAAGCGGGCCACGACGCCACCCGCCCGGCCGTCGTCGATCCCGGAGAGCGGTCCCGCGGTGCCCCGCGGCCGGGCCAGCCACTCCCCGCGCGTGGCCGCCCGCGCGAGCGCCGCGGCCGCGGCGGCGGCGTCGGCGAACACGGGAACGGTCACGCCCGCGCCGGGCACGGGTAGCCCGGTCACGTGCTCCGCCTGGCCGAGCCGGATCGCGAAGACCGGAATGCCCTTCTCGGCCGCCGCGGAGGCGACGCCGGGGAAGGGGTCGGTGAGCGCGGTGGCCACCGTGGCCACGAGGACCGCGTCCACGCCCGGGTCGACGCGGACGGCGGACACCGCGGAGGCGAACACGTCCGGAGGCACCACCGCGGAGGTGTCCACCGGGTTGGCCGTCGCGGCACCGCGCGGCAGCAGGCGTCGTAATGTCCGCTGCGTTCGGTCGGACAGCGGCGCCACGATCAGGCCGTGCGCTTCGCACGCGTCCGCTGCGAGCACGCCGACCCCTCCGGCGTTCACGACGATCGCTGTCCGCCGGCCTGCCGGCAGCGGCTGCCAGGACAGCGCCGCGACCAGCTCGGTGAGCTCGTCGATCCGGTCGACGGCCAGCACGCCCGCCTGCCGGAACAGCGCGTCACGGGTCACGCGCGGCGTGGCCGTGGACGCGGTGTGCGACGCCGCGGCCCGCTGTCCGGCCGCGGAGCTGCCCGACCGGACCGTCACGACCGGCATGCGCTCGGCGAGCCGTCGGGCGAAGCGGGAGAACTTGCGCGGGTTGCCGAACGACTCCAGGTACAGCACCGCCACACGGGTGCGCTCGTCGCCGTGCCACCACAGCAGCATGTCGTTGCCGCTGACGTCGTACTTGTCCCCCGTCGACACCGCCGTCGACACGCCCAGCCCCAGC
>CAWADQ010000074.1:0-38682 GCA_963780835.1 uncultured Actinomycetota bacterium
CCGAGGGGAGCGGGCAGGCCGTGCGTGGTGGCGCGACGACCGCCGGTCCCAAGCAGCTCCTCCTCGACGGTCAGCAGCGGGTCACCACCCTCTACGGCGTCGTCCGCGGCCGAGCCCCGTCGTTCTTCGACGGCGACCCCGACGCGTTCGCCGGGCTCCGGTTCCACGTCGAGTCCGAGGCGTTCCAGTTCCATGCTCCGGTCAAGATGAAGGGGGATCCGCGCTGGGTGGACGTCACCGCCCTCTTCGTCGACGGTCCGAGCGCCGTGTACGCCCTGCTCAGCGCGCATGATGAATCCCGCGAGCGGTTTGCCGAGTACGTCGATCGGATCGCCCGGCTCCGCAACATACTCGAGCGGTCGTTCCACATCGAGGCGATCACCGGCGCGGACAAGACGGTCGACGTCGTCGTCGACATCTTCAATCGCGTCAACTCCGGCGGCACGAAGCTCTCCAAAGGTGACCTCGCGCTCGCCCGGATCTGCGCGGAGTGGGGGGACGCCCGCCCGACGATGCGGCGCAACCTGGACCGCTGGCGCGACGCGGGCTACCAGTTCACCCCGGACTGGCTCCTGCGGAACGTCAACGCCGTGGCCACTGGCCGGGCGCCCTTCTCCGCGCTCGAGGACGTCTCCGCGGACCGCTTCCGCGAGGCGCTCACCGACACCGTCCGCCACGTCGATCACTTCCTGTCCGAACTCGCGATCGGGCGTCTGGGCCTCGACCACGACCGGGTGCTGATGAGCCGCTACGCGATCCCGGTGCTCACGAGGCACCTGCAGAACGCCGGGGGTCGGTTCGCCGACGGCGCCGAGGCGGACAAGGCCCTGTACTGGTACATCCAGGCCGCCGTGCGCGGGCGGTTCACCGGCCCGACCGAGACACACCTGGCGAAGGACCTGGAGACCGTCGACAAGAGCGGCATCGACGGGGTGATCGCCACGTTGTCCCGCACGAGGAAGGGCAACATGGCCGTCGACGCCCAGGACTTCGAGGGCGTCGGTCGCGGCTCGCGGGCCTACCCGCTGCTCTATCTCCTCGCTCGCGTCTTCACGGCTCGGGACCTGGCCACCGGACACCCGCTCGGACAGGACGCCTCGGCGGTGCAGGTCCACGAGATCTTCGCCAAGCACGTATTGGCGAAGGCCGGGTACAGCCGCGCCGAGGTCAACGCGATCGCCAACTTCGCCTTCCTCACCCCGTCGTCGGCCATGAGCCTCAACGGGCTCGACCCCGCCGACTACCTCGGCTCCTTCGAACCGGAGGTCCTGCGGTCGCAGTGGATCCCGGACGACCCGAAGCTGTGGCAGATCGAGCACTACCCGCATTTCCTCGCCGCCCGGCGCGAGCTGTTCGCGGCAGCGGCGAACGACTTCCTCGGCCAGCTCCTCGCGGGCACCCGCCCCTGGCACCGGCTCGAGGCGATGGCGGTGTCACCGGAGTCCGACGAGTCCGACGCTCGGGCCGCGCAGCTCGCCGCGCTGGTCGACGAGCTGACCGGCATGGGCTACGCGAAGCCCGCGCTGGACGCCGAGATCGCGGACCCGGAGACCGGGCGCCCGCTGGCCGTCGCAGAGGCGTTCTGGTCGGACGGTTTGCAGCCCGGGCAGGGCTCGCCCGTCGTTCTCGAGCTGGACCCGGACGAGGCGGACATCCCCCGGCTCACGGAGCTGGGATGCGAGGTGTTCACCTCGGTGGACGCTCTGCGCGGCTACGTGCAGCGGCGTAACGAGGTCGCGTCCGGGGAGCGCGAGAGCGAAAGCGGCGTCGTCGCGCCGGAGCCCGACGCGGCGCAGGACGAGCCGGCGGAGACGAGCGGCGCGTTCGACCGCGCTGTCCTCAACATCATCGAGCGGTCCCGGGCAGAGCTGCGCTACAACCCGCGCTATTTCCGGGTCATGGTCACCCAGCACGGCGCGCTCGGCGCCGCCCGGCGCCTGCTCGCTGCGCCTGCCGTCAGCGACGGCTTCGTCACGCTGTGGGAGCGCCAGCGGCTGGACCTCACGGTCGAAGCTCTGGCCGTCGACCCGCAGTTCGCGCATCTGTTCACCGACGGCGAGCGGGAGGTCGCGCGCAAGCGGCTCGGCGACTTCGGCCATGACCCGGCCACAGCGTGAGTCATACGGGGACCAGCTCGCTCCGGGTCCCGCTCCACGACACGCGCAGGCGCTCCCGCGCCCGCGTGCACGCGACGAACAGCAGGCACCGCTCCTGCTGCACGTCCAGCGCATGACGCACCGGGTCCTCCGACACCGGCGCGACGGCGGCAGGCAGGGGCAGCGCATCCCGGCCGGCGCCGATGACCGCCACGCACCGGAACTCCAGCCCTTTGAGGCGGTGCATCGTGCCGGTCCGCACGGCGTCGTCCGGGATGTCGCGGTCGCCGAGTTCGGCGGTTCGGATTCCGTGCGCGTGCAGCTCGCGCGCGATGCGCTGCACGCCGCGCCGGGTCCGGCCGACCACGGCGATGTCACCCCACGCGACCCCGTCCTCGTGCCACTGCAGCAACGCGAGCGCGAGCTCCTCCGCCTCCTGTGCCGGGGTCGT
Organism: uncultured Actinomycetota bacterium; assembly: GCA_963780835.1. Taxonomy (GTDB): domain Bacteria; phylum Actinomycetota; class Actinomycetes; order Mycobacteriales; family Pseudonocardiaceae; genus Pseudonocardia. Next base: position 2,548 of record CAWADQ010000074.1, read on the forward strand.
CGCAGGCGCGAGGTCGGGGTGCTCGCCGTGCAGGGCGGAGCGGTAACCGCTGAGCGAGTCGAGGCCGTCGTCGAGGTCGGCAATGGCGACGTCGCCGAGCACGCCCATCGCCCACTGCAGGATCTCGGCGCTGGTTCGGTAGTTGATCCGCAGCCGGCTGGAGCGGCCCGCGACGGAGATCCCGACGGCGCGCAGGCTCACATGGTTGCCGTAGATCCGCTGGTGCGGGTCGCCGGTGAGGAACAGGTCGTCCGGGCCGATCGGGACGGCAGCACGCAGCAGTCGCCACTGCGCCGGGTGGAGGTCCTGGATCTCGTCGACCACGACGTGCCGGAAAGGCGCGTTGCCGCGCCCGGCGACGAGCCGGGCCGCCTCGTCGGCGACGGTGAGCCACGTCCGCAACCGGTCGCGGTGCAGGCCGTCGACGAAGGCCGCGAGCGTTGCCCAGACCTGCCGCTTCTGCCCCTTCGTCAGGCCTCGCCCACGACCGCGGCGCGGGGCCGCCAGGTAGGCCTCCTCGCTGTGCACGTCGTTCGCGAGCACGACCTGGCGCCACTCCTCCATGAGAAAGGTCGGCGGGAAGGGGCCGCCCTCCAGCCGACCGAGCAACTCCTCGTCCTTCGCAACCGCCACCCGGCCGTGGGCGGCGCGGACGACGCCGAGCGCCCACCTGTCGACATTGAGCACCTCGACGGCAGAGCGCTGCTCGGGATCGAGGAGCTGCGTCAGGTCGCGCTCGAGTGCGTCTGCGAGGCTCCTCGTGTAGGTGGTGAGCAGGATCGACTTCGGCGGCAGCTCGCGGCTCGTCGCGAGGTGCTTCACGCGGTGCAGCGCGACGACCGTCTTTCCGGTTCCCGGGCCGCCGGTCACCTGCGCGCTGCCCCAGTACGTGGGACGGTAGGCGACCACCTCCTGCGACGGGTGCAGGAACACCCGCCACAGGGCGAGCGGCTTGGCGAGCAGCGCGAGCAGCTCGTCGGGTCCGTCGACGAGCGCGATCCGGCCCTGGGTGCGCTCGACGGCCGCGGCGAGGTCGTCGGTGTCGACCGTTTCCGTCGGAATCCGCGGGGCGACGACATCCGCCCACACCTGCTCGACGTCGTAGCCGGCGGCCAGCGCCTGGAGGACGTCGGCCTGGCTCTCCGGCAGCAGGGGAGCGAGCGCGTGCAGCGCCGCCTCGTCGGTGATGGTGCGGGCGGCCGCGAGAACCTGGTCGTCGATGCCGAGGCGGCGCAGGTCCGCGTCGCCCACCTTCGCGAACAGCCGGTCCGGCTCGACAGGCGACGGGAGCGGCGCCGGTCAGCTCCTCGAGTGCCACGACGTCGCGGACCTCGAGCGTGCCGGAGACCGGGTTGACCGAGAACGTCCGCGAACGGGCCCAGTCGATCGCATCGTCGTGCGGAAGCACCCGCAGCAGCACGTACTGGTCACCACGCTCGGGGGCGAGGACGACACCGCGCCAGAACTGGTCGATGCGGATGGTGCGGACCCGCGCGTCACGCGGGTTGGTGAGCTTCTCCAGATGCAGGCCGGCGTGGGTGTGCGCCGAGAACTTCTCGACGGCCTCGACGGTGCGGCGGCGCATGGACGGCTCGAGTTTGCCGAACTCGTGGAGGAACTCCACGCCGATCCCGAGCTGCGCCACCGCGCCACCTCCTGGTCCCGATCCCGTTCGCGATCGACGGGCAGCCTGCCAGCTCCGACTGCTCCGGTGGTGCCCTGCCGCCGCCCCCTCTGCGCGGCGACAGGGCCGCGGGGTCAGCCCGTCAGGCCGACCGTGGCTCCACCGAAGTAGGCGTCGCACCTCGTCATCGATGCGGTCCGCTACAGGTACCGAGGCATCGCAGCCGAAGTACAGCAGCTGTGAACTCAGTACACAAGTGCTGCGACTGAATAGACTGTTGCCAGTGTCATGTCCTACGGTTCGTCGCAACGAGGCGAGAGAGGAGCGTCGGGTGCTGTCCCACCTGGATGTTCGGGTTCCCAGGCACGAGGGGGGGGGGTGACGCGCGCGAGATGCTGGGCTGATGCGGCGGTCTGCAGTCGCGTCCACAGGAACGGGCAGAGGGTAGCGAGGTGCAGGTGACGACGTCGACGCGCGGACCGCGCATGGATAGCGGTACCGGACAGCAGATCCCCTCGGTCGGCGCACTGGTCGCCGTCCGCGGCCGCAAGTGGGTCGTCGGCGACGTGGAGCAGGCCGCCGGCAGCACGTGCGTGACGCTGCAGAGCGTCGAGGATGGCGAGTACGGCCGGACCCTCGACGTGATCTGGGAGGTCGAGCCCGGCCGGCTCGTGCTGCCCAGCGGCTCGCTGCCCGAGGTCGCCGAGCGCGGCTTCGACCCGCCCGAGCGGCTGGCCGCCTTCCTCGACGCCGTCCGCTGGTCCGCGGTCACCTCCGCCGACGTCAAGACGCTCCAGGCGCCGTTCCGCTCCGGCGTCGCGATCGAGGACTACCAGCTCGAACCCGTCTCCCGGGCCGTCGGCGCGCCGCGGGTGAACCTCCTGCTCGCTGACGACGTCGGCCTCGGCAAGACGATCGAGGCCGGGCTGGTCGCCCAGGAGCTGCTGCTGCGCCACCGCGCGCGCCGCATCATGATCATCTGCCCGGCCGGGCTGACGGTGAAGTGGCACGACGAGATGGCGGAGAAGTTCGGACTCGAGTTCACCGTGGTCGACTCCCAGCGGTGCGCCCAGGTGCGCCGCGACTTCGGCAGTGCAGCGAACCCGTTCGCGGTCTTCCCGCTGACGATCGTCAGCCTGCCCTGGCTGCGTGGCCCCAAGGCGCAGCGGCTGCTCGACGAGGTCCTGCCGCCCGACGCCCACGGCGATGCCGCTCGCGCCTTCGACCTGCTGATCCTCGACGAGGCGCACCACGTCGCCCCGGCCGCGCCGCACCAGGTCTACGCCGTCGACTCGCAGCAGACGAAGCTCATCCGCCGGCTCGCGCCGCACTTCACCCACCGGCTGTTCCTGTCGGCGACGCCGCACAACGGCTACCAGGCGTCGTTCACCGCCTGCTGGAGATCCTCGACGACCAGCGCTTCGCCCGGGCGTGGACCCGGACCGCGAGGCCGTCAAGCAGACGGTCGTCCGCCGGCTCAAGCGCGACATCGTGAACGCCGACGGCACGCCCCGCTTCGTCGCGCGGCACACCTCGACGATCGCCGTCGAGTACCCCGAGAGCGAACGCGCGGTCCACCGGCTGCTCGCCGAGTTCACCGCCCTGCGCCGGGCCCGCACCACCCGCCGGACCGGTCGCAAGGCCGTCGACCTGGTCACGCTGCTGCTCAAGAAGCGGCTGTTCTCCAGCCCGGCCGCCTTCGCGCACACCGTCGGCGTCTACCTGGAGACCCTGGAACGGCGGTCCGGCCGGCCCGTGCCCCCGCCGCGGGACGAGGACGACGAGTGGCTCGACGAGTTCCGCGACGACGCCGAACTGGTCGACGACGAGACCCTGCTCCAGACCGAGGACGACGCCCTCGACCGGGCCATCCCGCTGCAGTCCGACGCACCCCTCACCGGCGTCGACCGGGAGATCGGTGTGCTGCGCAGCATGGAGGAGTGGGCGCTCGCCCACGAGGCCCGGGCCGACGCGAAGGCCCGCGAGCTGATCACCTACCTCCAGGGTGTCTGCCGGCCGGACCGGCACTGGACGAACGAGCGCGTGGTCGTGTTCACCGAGTACCGCGACACGCAGCGCTGGCTCGCCGCGCTGCTGCGCCAGGAGGGCATGGACGCCCCGCACGTCGCGCAGCTGCACGGCGGCATCGCCGGCGACGAGCGCGAGCAGCTGCGGCTGGCGTTCCAGGCCGACCCGACCGAGCACCCGGTCCGCATCCTGCTGGCCACCGACGCCGCCAGCGAGGGCATCGACCTGCAGCGCCATTGCCACCGCCTGGTCAACTACGACATCCCGTTCAACCCGAACCGGCTGGAGCAGCGGATCGGCCGCATCGACCGCTACGGCCAGGAGACCGCTCCCGACATCCGCCACTTCGTCGGCACCGGCTGGGGCCACGCCGTCGACGCCTTCGAGGCGGACCTGGAGTTCCTCGCCCGGGTGGCGCGGAAGGTCGTCACGATGCGCGCCGACCTCGGCTCGGTGAACGCGGTGCTCGCCGACGCCGTGCAGCGGCGGATGGTGGGTGAGCAGGTCACCCTGGACGTCGAGACGGCCGACGCCGGCCCGGGCCCGGACGTGCCGGTCGACACGGACGTGCCCCGGCAGGTCCGCAAGCTGCGCGAGCAGCTCGACGCGACGGTCGCCGAGCTGGGCATCACGCCGGCGGGGGTGCGCCGGGTCGTGGACACCGCCCTGGAGCTGGCCCGGCAGCGCCCCCTGCGCCCGCACCTCGAGCGACCGGCACGTCGACGACCGGCTGTTCGACGTCCCCCCGCTCACCGGCTCGTGGCACCGGGCCACCGCGGGGCTCGCCGAGAAGCTGGAGACCGCCGACCGTGTGCCACGGCAGCGGCCCGTGACCTTCGACCCGGCCGCTGCGGTGAACCGGGACGACGTCGTGCTCGCCCACCTCAACCACCCGCTCGTCGCCATGTCGACCGGGCTGCTGCGAGCCGCGGTGTCGCAGTCGGACACCGGGCTGCACCGGGTCACCGCCGTGCTGTCGGACGACCCTGTGCTGGAAGACGTGCTCGTGGGCGCGTTCTCCCGGTTCGTGCTCGTCGGCGCGGACGGTGTGCGGCTGCACGAGGAGGTGCTGCACGCCGGTGGCTGGATGCCCGAGCGCGGCCGCTTCCGGCGCTGGGAGAACTTGGGCGCGCTGCGCGGGGTGGTGTCCCGCGCGCTGGCGGACGGCGTCCCGGCACCGCCGCACATCCACGCCCGGCTGGCGGAGCGCTGGCCGGCCGTCCGCGACGGCGTGCTGGCCGCGATCGACTGGCGGACGAACGCCCGGGAGCGGTCGCTGGAGCGGGTGCTCGCCGAGCGCGCGCAGGAGGAGCAGGAGCGGATCGCCGACCGGCTCGACCGCTTCGCGCAGACGCTGCGCCGCAAGCTCGCCGAGGAAGACACCGACCTCGAGCAGGCACTGATCAGCCGAGCCGAGGTCGGGAAGAGCCGCGACGAGCTCGCGCAGTATCGCCGCGACCGGCGGTCGTGGGCCGAGCGCCTCGACCAGCTGCCGCAGGACCGGGAACGCGAGCTGGCCGCCGTCTCCCGCCGCTACGCCGACCCCCAGCCGCACCGCTTCCCGGTGGCGGTCGTGTTCGTGGTGCCGCGACGGGAGGCCGTGCGATGACGGTGGTGCCCAGAGGGAGTCGGGCTCGAGGGCACCGTCCCCCGGCCGTCGACCCGGTCCGCCAGCACCGAGACTGGCTCGCGCTGGTCGAGGTCACCGGCCCGTTCCTGTCCCTGCCGGTGCTGCGGGAGACCTGGCCGACGCTCGAACCGATCGACTCGGTCGAGCGCGACACCCTGCGCCGCGCCCACGGCGCGTGGCGCGACGACGTCACCACGGGGCAGCGCCGCTGGGTCGAGTTCGTGTTGGGCGACCTGCTCGGCTGGCGCGACGATCTGCGGTGGGCCGACTCCGCGGACCTGACCGCCCTGGCGGTCGACCGGCCCGAGCACGACACGACGGTCAGCCCGTCGTTCGTGCTTGCCGAGCCAGGATCATGCACCGAGCCCGGTGCGCGCGCCGGCGAGGTCAAGCCGACGGACGTGCGGCTGCTGGGTCTGCTGTGCGACCCGGGGCAGCAGCCCACGGCCCGGATCCCGGGGTCGGCGTGGGCGGCGACCCCGGTCGATCGGGTGGCGCAGCTGTGCCGCCACCACGACGTCCCGCTCGGCCTGGTGACCGACGGCCGCTGGTGGGCGCTGGTCCGCGCGCCGCGCGGCGACGTGACGTCGGTCGCGGTGTTCGACGCCGTGGCCTGGCCGGAGGCAGCCGACCGCGACGTGGTGCGGGCGTTCCGCTCGCTGCTGGAGCGCCGCCGGTTCTTCGGGGTGCCCGACGCCGAGCGCCTCCCTGCGCTGTGGAAGCGCAGCGAAGACAGCCAGGAAGACCTCACCGAGGCCCTCGGCGTGCAGGTTCGCCAGGCCGTCGAGCTGCTGGTGACCGCGATCGGCCGGGCCGACCTCACTGTCCAGGGCGAGAGCCTGCGCAACGTCACCGCGCACGAGGTCTACCGCGGCGCGGTGTCGGTGATGATGCGCGTGGTGTTCCTGCTGTTCGCCGAGGAACGGCGGCTGCTGCCCAGCGACAACGAGCTGTACGCGCAGTCGTACTCGGCCGGCCGGCTGGGCGCGGAGCTGGAGCAGCGGGCGCGGGAGGGCTCGGAGAACGAGCTGGAGAACTCCACCGCCGCCTGGCACCGGCTGCTCGCGCTGTTCACCGCGGTGCACGACGGGATCGAGCACCCGCGCCTGACCATCCACGCCCACGACGGCTCGCTGTTCGACCCCGACGCCTACCTGTGGATGCCGCGCACCATCGACGACCGCACCGTGCTGCACATGCTCCGCGCGGTGCAGCACGTGTGGGTCGGCACGGGCCGCAACCGGGAGCGGCGCACGCTGTCGTTCCGCCAGCTCGACGTCGAGCAGATCGGCTACGTCTACGAGGGCCTGCTGTCGTTCGAGGGCTACCGGGCCGCCGAGGTGGTGGTCGGCCTGGTCGGCAAGCCGGGCCTGGAGGACGAGGTCCCGCTCGCCGAGCTGGAGGACATCCCGGCCGAGTCGCTCGCCGCCACGCTGGCCGAGCGCTACAAGGCGTCGGGCATCGGCTCGGTCAAGGCGATCGAGAAGCGGCTCGCCCCGCTCGACCCCGCCGAGCGCGAGGCGGCGCGCAGCGTGCTGGGCGCGGTGGTGGGGCAGAAGATCTCGCTGATCGAGCGCCTGCTGCCGTTCTACGGCCTGCTGCGCACGGACCTGCGCGACCTCCCGGTCGTGATCATGCCGGGGGCGCTGTACGTCACGGCCTCGGCGCTGCGGCGCAACACCGGCACCCACTACACGCCGCGCAAGCTGGCCGAGGAGGTGGTCGAGCACGCGCTGCAGCCGCTGCTCTACCACGTGGGCCCGCTGCAGACCGCGGACGAGTCGCAGTGGACGCACCGGTCGAGCGACGAGCTGCTGGCGCTCAAGGTCGCCGACATCGCCATGGGCTCGGCCGCGTTCCTCGTCGCCGCCGCGCGCTACCTCGGCGAGGCCCTGGTCACCGCGTGGGCCCGTGAAGGGAAGATCACCCGGACCCTGCGCGACGACACGCTGCCCCGCGACGCCGACGAGGACCCGGTGGTCGTCGACGCCCGCCGGCAGGTCATCGAGCACTGCCTGTACGGCGTCGACATCAACCCGATGGCCGTGGAGATGGCGAAGCTGTCGCTGTGGCTGGTGTCGATGGACCCGCAGCGGCCGTTCACGTTCCTCGACGACCGGCTGGTGGCGGGCGACTCGCTGCTGGGCGTCACGTCGGTGGAGCAGATCGAGTACCTGTGCCTCGACCCGAAACAGGCCCGCAAGTGGCGGGAGGGCACGCTGCCGTGGTCGGCGGACGTGCGCAGCGCCGTCGCCGAGGCGACCGCGGCACGGCGGCGGCTGACCGAGATCGAGCCGGGCGACGACCCGATCGCGGCGCTGGAGCACAAGCGCCTGCTGCTCGGACGAGGCGCAGATGGCGACCGGCCGCCTGCGCCTGTTCGCCGACCTCGCGGTGGGCGCGGCGCTGGCGGGGAGCCAGAAGACGGCGGGCTCGCGTGACCCGCGGGTGCGGGAGGAGCTGGGCGAGCAGAAGCGGGTGAGCCGCGAGGGCCTGTACGAGGAGGCCGTCGCGCTGGCCGACAAGGTGGCGGCGGGGGAGGAGTTCGCGGCGCGGGAGAAGGCGCGGCGGTGGCTGGAGACCGACACGCCGGCCGATGCCAAGGCGGCGGGGATCGTGCGGACGCCGCTGCACTGGCCGCTGGTGTTTCCCGGAGGTGTTCGAGCGGGGCGGGTTCGACGCGGTGATCGGCAACCCGCCGTTCCTCGGCGGGCAAGAAGATCAGCGGCGCGACTCGGCATCGGCGTACCGCGAGTACCTGGTCGACGGTGATTGGTCGCGGCGCCAAGGGCAACGCCGATCTGGTCGCGTACTTCGTGCTCCGCGCCCACGCAGCTGCTCAACGACCAGTGGCCAGACCGGGCTGATCGCGACGAACACGCTGGCGCAGGGCGACACCCGCGAGGTCGGCCTCGACCAGCTCGTCGCGGACGGCGTCACGATCCGCCGGGCGATCAAGAGCGAGCCGTGGCCGTCGCGCAGCGCGGTACTGGAGTACTGCGCGGTGTGGACGAGCCGCGCGGCTCGAGTCGACGCCGGCGGCGCAGCTGGACGGAGGGCGTGGTCGTCCGCGACATCACCCCGTCGCTGGAGTCCGGCGTCGCGGGTCGTCGGGAACCCGCACCGGCTGGCGGCCAACGCCGGTCGGTCGTTCCAGGGCTCGAACGTCCTCGGCATGGGCTTCACGATGGAGCCTGACGCAGGCGCAGCGGCTAATCGCCGCCGACGCCGCGCAACGCTGACGTGCTGTTCCCGTACCTCAACGGCGAGGATCTGAACTCGCGCCCGGACTGCGCCGGCGAGCCGGTGGGTCATCAACTTCCAGGACTGGTCGGAGGACCGAGGCGCGCACCTGCACTGAGCTGCTACGCAGCGGGTGCGGGCGACTGGTCAAGCCGGAGCGCGACAGGAGCAAGGATGCGCAAGACCCGCCGGCGAGACGGTGGTGGCGGTATCGGAGCGCAGGCCGCGACGAGCTGTACGAGTCGATCGCCGGGTCTGAAGCGGGTCGTCGCCATCACGCTGCGACAGCAAGACTGTGATGCCCGCGCTGGTCTCCGACCGGCCAGGTCTTCTCGCACGGCGCTCGTGGTCTTCGCGACCGACGACACCGCGATGCTCGCTCTGCTGTCCAGCGCCCCGCACTACTGGTGGGCCGTCTCCCGCGCCTCGTCGATGAAGGCCGACCTCCGCTACACCCCCTCCGACGTCTTCGAGACCTTCCCGCTCCCCGACCTGACCGACGACATGCGCACCCTCGGCGACCGCCTCGACACCTACCGCCGCTCCGTCATGCTCGCCCGCCAGACCGGCCTCACGAAGACCTACAACCTCGTCTTCGACCCCACCGTCCACGACGAGGACATCGTCGAGCTCCGCCGCATCCACGAGGCCATCGACCGCGCCACGGTCACGGCCTACGGCTGGGACGACCTCCTCGACCGCCTCGACCACGGCTTCCACCCCGCCGGCCGCGACCTGCGCTACACGATCGGCCCGTGGGCGCAGCGCGAGATCCTCGACCGCCTCCTCGAGCTCAACCACGAGCGCTACGCCGAGGAGGTGGCCAAGGGTCTGCACGACAAGAAGAAGGCGCGCACCGCCCGGGCGCCGAAGAAGTCCGACGCCGAGGGCCTGTTCTGATGCCGCCGTCATCCCGCCGGTGCGAAATCTGCTCGGGCAAGATGCGGCAACGCTTTTCGCCGCGGTCTGCGCTCCGGGTCGATCCACGCGGGCGGGATGAACTCCGGCAGCCCGTCGCGGATCCGGCAGATCCACTCCGTGCTGTGAATCTGCCGGTGGTGGACACGGCACAGCATGGCCAGGTTGGAGAGCTTCGTCTCGCCCCCGCACTCCCACGGCACGATGTGGTGGCACTCGCACCACGACGCCGGCCGGTCGCAACCGGGATGTGCGCAGCCGCGGTCGCGGGCGGCGACCGCCCGGCGCAGCCCGTCCGGGATCGTCCGGGTCGCCCGGCCGACGTCCAGGGGCTGGCCCGCACCGTCCAGCACGATCGGCACCACCGCCGCGTCGCAGCACAGCATCCGCAGCGACTCGGCGCGACAGCGTGCCGCCGAAGTCGAGCGCCGCGGCGCGCGCCCGGTTCTCCAGGTCCTCCAGCCGGACCAGCACGGTCACGTGCGGGCGGTGCCCGCCGCACTCGGGCACCGTCGACGAGGGCGCGTGGTCCAGCACGTACCCGCACACGTCGGCGAGTGCCTCGGCCTGCCGCTCACCGGCGGAGCGGTCGTCGTCGCCGGTCAGCGGCTTCGCCTTCGCGTCGATCACGGCGGCGATCGCGTCGAACATCGCCGCGTCGTCGAACCGGCCCTTGAGCTTGCCGCCCCCGTCGCGGTTCCGGCTGAGGAACAGCTCGTTGACCTGCGCCGGCGGCCGGTCGTCCGGCTCCTCACCGTCCTGATCCAGTGCGTCGACCAGCCTTGTGCCCCAGGCGTACAGCTCGCTCGGGGTGTACTCGTCGGTCTTCGCGGCGAGCTGCTCCTCCGCGCCCGCCCACTGCTCCGGGGTCAGCCGCCCGGCCGCCTTGCTGCCGAGCACGCGGGCGACGACGTCGACGTGCCGCAGGCTTGCCCGTCCGTCGCCGAAGACCGCGGCCGTCGCGGGCAGTCGCGCCGGCAGTGGCGAGCCGTCCAGCCCGACTCGCGTCGTGACGTGCTCGGCGGCGGTGACGCGACGGCGGGCCTCGAACCGCTCCAACCCCAGCAGGTCGCCCAACGCGCCGGCTGCCGACTTGTAGCCGCGCTCGCTGAACGTGCCACGCCGCTCCAGGGCGGCCACCGCGTCGACCGTGACCTGGTCCAGCCGCCGCGCCGCGCCCTCGCACACGGTCAGAAGCGACACCAGCTCGTCGTCTGCCCCCGACTCCGCCACGGCGCGCAGCGCGTCGACCGCCTGCGCGAGCAGGCGGTGCGCGGTGTCGAGCGACCCGGCGGACATGCCCCGATTCTACTCGAACACCCGTTCGAAAATGGCCCGTTCGACCTACCCCGCCGACCGCTCACCGACTGCGCGGAAAGAGTGCGGCAGCGCGGCTCCGAGCAGCGAAAACGCGTCAAGATCATGGGGTTTCTCGGGCCGGCGGCATCAGGCGTTCGGGGTACCCGGGCGTCGTCGCAGCGCAGCGGGAGCCGCTCCGCTCCATGGCGGGCGATCCGCAGCACCCAGGGGCCGGGCTCGCCTGCGTGCGCTCGAATGGCAGGCAGGCTGGTGGCGAACAGCGCCACCATGTCGGGCACGCGAAGGTTGTTCGTGCCGAACACGACGTAGCGCCGCCGCTGGCGCCTCGGCGATCCACTGGGTATCGGAGATGTCCTGGGCGGCGTCCCGGCCCGTAGCGGCGGCCCTGCGTGCTCCGGTCGAGGAACAGCGCGAGCCGCGGGTCGGTCACGCCGCGAGCAGCCGCTCGCGTTGGGCGAACTCGGTGACCTCGTCGATCGGGATGCCGAAGTCTCCCGCCACGTCCGCGACGGTTTCGCCGGCCCGCAGCAGGTCGCGGACAACCGCGAGAGGAGTGCCGCTGTGGGCGAAGTAGGGCTTGCCGAAGTTGACCTCGGGGTCGGTGACGATGTGGGCGACCTCGTAGCGCGGCAGCTCCAGGCGCCGGGCGTACTCGTCGTCGTAGGTGATCTGCCGCAGGTACTGCTCGATGACCTGCCGGAACACGTACTGCCCGTCGCGCAGCACGATGAGGTCGCGGGCGGTGTGCCGGACCTCCTCGTCGACGTCGTCCTCGGTGCTGACCTCCCACAGCAGCTGCGCACCGACGACGTACAGCCGCCGGGAGGCCAGGGCGTGCTCGATGCCGAGCTTGGTGCGGACCAGGTCGAGCATCGGCCGGATCTGCTGGAGGGGTATCCCGGCGCGGCGCAACGCGGAGAGGAACATCCCTTCCGCGAGGCCGCCGAACGGGATCGTCGGGCCGCCGGGGACCTCCGGCGGCAGGCCGGTGACGAGCGGTGCGCCCTCGACCGGCGGCCGGTGCGCGAAGTCGCGGCGGTAGCCCTTCACCCACGAGGCGAAGGTGGTGGCCGGCACGCCGAGGTAGCCGGCCGCCTCCCGCGAGGAGTACAGCGGCACGGCGAAGCGCACGTCAGCGACCACCGTCACGCGTGCAGCCTAACGCGTGTCCTGTGGATCAACGCCCAGCGAAGCAAGGCGGGGATCCACAGGTGGAGGACTAGCTATCACCTCACGGATCCGGCCCCGATTCACCGAGGAGTTGCGCGCTGATGTCCCGGCCCCCGACCACCGGCCTGTTCGACGACCCGCGCGGCGAGCAGGGTGTGCTGTCCGATCCGGTCGACCCGCTCGACGTCCCCCAGCCCTTCGCCGACGCGACGTCCTACGAGGTCCGCGGCGAGCTGCAGCGCCTGATCGAGCGTGACCTCCTCGGACCGTGGGACGGCCCGGAGGAGCGGTTCGCGCCGGGCGCGCGCGGGCCGCGCGATCGCTACCTCGTCGGGATGCTCGGCCCCAAGCCCGCGCTCAAGTCCGCGCGCGACTCGGCCGATCGCGTACCCGACACCGAGCCCGGGGTCTCGGGCGACGGTGAGGCCGACCTGCCCGAGATCGTCACCCCGCAGAACCTGGGGCGGATGTGGGCCTCGTCGATGGGGCTGACGTTCGCCGTGGCCGCCGACGTCGACGTGCTGCACGCCGTCATCGAGTGGGGGAGCTACGACACCGAGCAGGCCCCGGCGCCCGACGGGCGGGTGCGCGCGGTCTGGCATCGCGTGCCGGTGCGCCACGAGCGGGAGGTGCGCCTCGACGGCGAGCGCAGCTACCCCATCCCGCTCGTCGGCGACGACCGCGCCCCGGAGGTGTACCTCGCCGTCGAGGTGCGCCCCCGCGACGGGCAGCGGGTCGTCCGGCTGACCCTGGTCAACGCGCAGCAGGAACCCGACAGCCGGCCCGACAAGGCGTGGCTCTACCAGTCCCGGATCACGGTCACCGCGCTCGACGGCGCCGCAGCGGTGTTCGCCCCGGTCGACGACCCCGCCGACGGCGGGTCCGGCCCGGACGACCCCGAGGAGCTGCACCTGCGGCTGCTCTACCGCCACCAGCTCCGGTTCGCCGTCGGCCACAACGTCGCCGCCGACGCGTACCAGCCCGAGCCCGGGGCCCGGGCCGCGTGGAAGCTGGAGACGACCTGGCTGCCGCACCACGACGTGCCCGCCACCGTCGCCGCCGGCTCGGTGGGCGCCGCGGAGCTGTCGATGGACGAGCTGGCGAAGGCCGACGCGGCTACGTTGCGGCGCGGTCTCGCGCCGCTCGCCGACGGCTACGCGCGCTGGCTCGACCAACGGGCCGCCGACGTTCCGTCGCTGCCCCCGCCGCTGCGCCTTACCGGTGAACGCGCCGTCGAGACCGCCCGGGAGGCCGCGGCCCGCATCCGCGCGGGCATCGCGCTGCTGACCGACCCGCAGGTCCCCGGCCATGCGGACGCGCTCGCCGCGTTCGGGTTCGCCAACCGCGTGATGGCCCTGCAGCGCCGGCACACCGCCGTCGCCCGGCTGCGCGAGGAGAAGGGACTGTCGTACACCGAGGCGCTCGCGAAGGTGGAGGCCCCGGAGAACGCGAGCTGGCGCCCGTTCCAGCTCGCCTTCGTGCTGCTCAACCTGCCCTCGCTGACCGACATCGGGCATCCCGAGCGCGCCGCGGCGTCGACCGCGACCGTCGACCTGCTGTTCTTCCCGACCGGTGGCGGTAAGACCGAGGCCTACCTCGGGCTCACCGCCTACACCTTCGCGATCCGCCGGCGCCACGGCGTGGTCGGGGAGGGAGTGGACGCCCGTAACGGGGGCGACGGCGTCGCCGTCCTCATGCGCTACACGCTGCGCCTGCTCACCGCCCAGCAGTTCCAGCGCGCGGCGGCGCTGGTGTGCGCGGCCGAGGTCGTCCGCCGCGACGACGAGCAGCGCTGGGGCACGACGCCCTTCCGGATCGGGCTGTGGGTGGGCGGCACGGTCTCCCCGAACTGGTACTCCCAGGCCGAGGAGCAGATCAACGACGCCCGGGAGGCCGGCAAGGGCCGGCGGGTGAACGTGCTGCAGACGCTGTCGTGCCCCTGGTGCGGCACGCCGCTCGCCGGTCACCGGGACCTGCGGACCGACGACGTGGCGCGGCGCGTGTTCCTCTACTGCGCGAACGGAGAGGGCGAGGATCCCTGCCCGTTCTCGCGGCTGCAGAGCCGGGAGGGCCTACCGGTCCTGACCATCGACGAGGAGATCTACCGCTACACCCCCGCGCTGGTCATCGCCACCGTCGACAAGCTCGCCCAGCTGCCCTGGCGCGGCTTCGCCGGCGCGTTGTTCGGGCGGGTCCGCGAGCAGTGCCCGCGGCACGGCTACCGGCATGACGACCTCGACGCGAAAACCGGCTGCCGGGCCAAGCACAACGCGAAGGCCGGGTGGCCCGCGGTGACCAGCCGCCCGGTGGTCCGGCTCCGCCCGCCGGATCTGATCATCCAGGACGAGCTGCACCTCATCTCCGGGGCGCTGGGCACCACGGTGGGGCTGTTCGAGTCGGCGGTCGACGAGCTGTGCACCTGGACCGGGCCGGCCGGCACGCCGGTCGGCCCGAAGATCATCGCCTCCACCGCGACCACGAAGCGGGCGCGCGAGCAGGTGCGGGGGGTGTTCGGCCGCGAGCTGGCGGTCTTCCCGCCGCCCGTCCTCGACGTCGCCGACACCTTCTTCTCCGCCCAGGTGCCGGTCACCCCCGGCAACCCCGGGCGGCGCTACGTCGGGGTCTGCGCGCACGGGGTGCGTCTCAAGTCGGCCGAGATCCGCCTCGCCGAGATCCTGCTGCTGGCCGGGCAGACCCTGTTCGACAGTCACGGCGCGCCTGCCGACCCCTACATGACGGTCGTCGGCTACTTCAACGCCACCCGCGAGCTGGCGGGCATGCGCCGCTACCTCGACGACGACGTCACCACCCGGGTCCGCCGGCACGGCCACCTCAAGGGCCTGTCCGACCGGTTGACCGGCATCCGGATGCTGGAGATCGCCGAGCTCACGTCGCGCATCTCCTCGACCGACATCAGCGCGGCGCTCAAGAAGCTGGAGATCGGCTTCGACCCCGAGATCGACACCTCGGCACGCCGGAAGGCGATCGCCGACGACTGGAAGGCCGCGCTCGACTCCAAGGACTCCCGCGGCGGGTTCCGCCGGCCGCCGCACGCGCTGTCCGAGCGGTCGCGGGAGCGCAGCCGCCTGGGGACGACGCCCGTGGACGTCGTGCTGGCCACGTCGATGCTCCAGGTCGGCGTGGACGTCTCCCGCTTCGGGCTGATGGTCGTCACCGGCCAGCCGAAGAACACGGCCGAGTACATCCAGGCGTCGTCGCGGGTCGGCCGGTCCGCGGACCGGCCGGGGCTGGTGGTCACGCTCTACAACTGGACGCGCCCGCGCGACCTCGCCCACTACGAGGACTTCGGGCACTACCACGCCACCTTCTACCGGCAGGTCGAGGCGCTGTCGGTCACGCCGTACACGCGCCGCTCGCTGGACCGGACCACGGCCGGGATGCTGGTCGCCGCCGTCCGGAACGTCGTGGACTCCTTCTCCCGCAACCGCGACGCCGGCACCGTGTCGCTGGACGGCCCGGTGGTCGCGCAGGTGTTCGACCGCATGCTGGCTCGCGCCGAGGCGATCGGCGCCGTCCGCGGCCGCAGCTACCTCCAGGAGCGGATCACGCGGTTCGTCGACGTGTGGAAGCAGTGGCAGGCCGCGCCCGACCAGGCACTCGGCTACGAGAAGACGACCGGCGGGCAGGCGATCCTGCGCGGCCTGCTGCACCGCGCGGGCAGCGGCGCCTGGGACGACCAGACCGTGGCGATGTCGATGCGCGAGACCGAGAACGAGATCAACCTGCTCGTCCCCGCGGACCTGCGGACGCCCGACTTCAACGAGCCGCCGTGGGACTTCGGCACCGCGCGGCGAGCCACGGCCGGCGAGGCGGACGACGAACCCGACGGCGACGAGCTCGGGGACAGCACCCTGACCGGAAGGGCGACGCGATGAACGCGGGCTTGCACCGTCGGCGGGTCGGGGCCGTGCGTCCCAGCCACCTGATGTTCACCAGCGGCGTCGGCGCCCTGATCGACCTGCCGAACTTCTCCGTGCTGGTCCGGGGCATCGACGACTGGACCTACCATCCGGCGCCGCCCGAGCCGGTCGTCGAGCGCCGCCTGCTCGCGGCCGTGCAGCGGCTCCCGGAAATGCGCTCGGTCGAGCGGCTCCAGAAGGCCCCCTGGCTCGACGGCACCGACGCCAACCCCAACAGCGAGGCGGCGCGCACCGGCGTGCCGGTGGTCCCGTTCCCGGACTGGCTGCGGTGCACCGCGTGCGACGAGCTGGCGCCCTCGACGTCGAGCACGTTCACCTTCGTCAACGACAACCCGTACCGCCCCCACGAGGCGCGGTTCGTGCACGCCGACTGCCCGCGGGCGCGCAACAAGCGGCCGCTCGCGGTGGCGGCCCGCTTCGTGCTCAGCTGCGTGGCCGGGCACCTCGACGACTTCCCGTTCCGCCACTTCGTCCATCAGGGGCTGCCCTGCCCCGAGGTGGAGCGGCCGCGGCTGCGGATGCAGGACCGCAGCGCGAACCTCGGGGCCAACGTCGAGATCCGGTGCATGAGCTGCAAGGCCAAGCGCAACGTCCGCGAAGCCCTGGGCAAGACCGGGGAGCAGAACCTGCCCGCCTGCCGGGGACGCCACCCGCACCTGCGCACCTTCGACCCCACCCCCTGCCCGCAGCAGCCCAAGGTGCTGGTGGTCGGTGCCTCCAATCAGTGGTTCAGCAAGACGCTGTCGGCCCTGGCGGTGCCGAAGACGGGGGAGAGCGAGCTGGCGGGGAAGGTCGCGGAGCACTGGGAGCAGATCGAGGGGTTCCCGCGCAACGTGCTCGCGTTCGCCCGCAGTGCCGTGCCCGCTCTCCTGCACTTCGGCGCGTGGACCGACGACGAGCTGTGGGCCGCGATGGAGGCACACCGGGCGGCGCTGGCCGGCCAGGGCGACCCGGGCGAGGGGGAGGAGAGCTACGTCGACCTGCGGACCGAGGAGTGGGAGGTCTTCTCCGCCGCTCGCCATCCGGCCGCCACGCCGGACTTCGCCCTGCACCGGCCGGGGATCGCTCCCGAGGTATCGGACTTCGTCGACGACGTCGTGCAGGCCGAGCGGCTGCGCGAGGCCCGCGCGCTCGTCGGGTTCAGCCGCCTCGACGCCCCCGACCCCGAGGACCCCGACGTCGTCAAGATCGCCCCGCTGAGCCGATCGCCGCACCCCGAGTGGGTGCCGGCGTCGGAGGTGCGCGGCGAAGGGCTGTTCGTCCGCTTGCCCGAGCCGTTGCTGTCCGGGTGGGAGACCGCCGTCGACGACTCGCCGGTGCTGCAGGCGCACCGCGACGCGTACGCGCGCTACCGGCGCAACCGGTACTCCGACCGCATCACCGCCACTTTCGACGAGATGGCGTACTGGCCCGGGGCCCGGTTCATCGCGCTGCACACCCTGTCGCACCTGCTCATCCGCACCATTGCGCTGGAGTGCGGCTACAGCGCGGCGAGCCTGACCGAACGGATCTACGCCGGGTCCGAGGACGACCCGCGCAGCGGCATTCTCATCTACACCGCCGTCCCCGACGCCGAGGGCACCCTGGGCGGGCTGGTGTCGCTCGGTGAGCCGCGGACGTTCAGCCGGATCTTCCGGCGCGCGCTGCACGATGCCGAGCGCTGCTCGTCGGACCCGCTGTGCGCCGAGCGGCTCCCGGCGTTCCCCGCCGACTTCCTGCACGGGGCGGCGTGCCACGTCTGCCTGTTCGTCTCGGAGACGACGTGCGAGCGCGGCAACCGGTTCCTCGACCGGCGGTTCGTCGTCCCGATCGACCCGGCCTTCCGGTCGGTCTACAAGCCGTGACCGCGTTCGCCGCGGCCGTCGGGGACGCCGCCGAGGTCCTGGGTCCTGCAATGCTGCGTCGCCTCGCCGCGGACATCGAGACGGGCCGGTCCACCAGCGGCCGCGCCATGCCCGGGCAGGCCGAGCTGGTGTCGGCCATCCGCGACGCGCAGCAGCGGGACGACGTCGACCGCGTCCGGGCGGCGGCCTACCTGCGCGGCGTGGCCGACGGGTACGCCCGCCGCGACGCCGCCGAGCGCGTCGAGTCGGTGTGGAGCGGGCCGCACCACCATGCGGTGCCGGTGCGGTCCACCGCGCAGGCGCTGGTCGACCTCGTCGCGGGGGCGGTGGACCGGCTGTGGCTGATGACCTACTCGGCGCGCCCGCACCCCCCGGTGGTCGACGCGCTATGCGCGGCGCGGTCCCGGGGGGCGGCCGTCTCCGTCGTCGTGGAGACGCTGCAGGGGGCCGCAGGTGCCCTCGGGGGCCCGGAGCCTGCGGCCGCGTTCCTGACGGTGCCCGGCGTCGAGCTGTGGCACTGGCCGGTCGCGCACCGCCCGGACCGGTCGGCCCGGATGCACGCGAAGATTGCCGTGGCCGACCGGCGGGCCCTGCTCGTGTCGAGTGCCAACCTGACGCAGTCGGGCGTGGACACGAACATCGAGGCGGGGCTCCTGATCCGCGGCGGCGCGGCACCGCAGCGGGCAGCGGAGCACCTCGATGCGCTGGTCGCCGACGGCACGCTGGCGCGGCTCTTCGTGGGACCACGATGAGCGAGCTTGCGAGCGAATCATTCAACACAGCGCTTCGCGAAGCACCGACCGAGCGCAGCGAGGGAGTGCGGTGAGCGACCCGGGCACGTCGACGGTCGCATCGGCCGACATCGCTCGGCTCGCCGGGGTCGGCCGCGCCGCGGTGAGCAACTGGCGGCGCCGGTTCGCCGACTTTCCCACACCGGTCGGGGGGACGGCCGCGAGCCCGCTCTATCGCCTCGCCGACGTCGAGGGCTGGCTGCGGACGCACGGCCGCGCCGCGGAGATCACGCCCCTGGAACGGGTCTGGCAGGACCTCCGGAGTCACGTCGACGACCTCGACCTGGCCGAGGCCGTCGGCTTGCTCGGCGGGTTGCTCGTGCTGCTGGCCCGGGCGCCGAAGGCATGGACGCAGCTCGACGCCGCAGCCGACGACGAGTTCCCCGTGCACTACGCGCGTCGCTCTTGTCGCTCGTCCCCGAGTTCCCCGCCGTGGCGTCGGAGGCGGTCGACCCCGTCCTGGTCGCTGCGCTACGCCGGGTCGGGACGCTCGCGGCGGTGAGCGATCCGCGGGACGCCCTCCGGTTCCTGATCGGGCGGTTCCAGGAGGCCACGGCGCGCCGGGTGCCGACGACCCCCGATGCGCTCGCGGAGCTCGTCGCCGACCTGGCCGCCGTCTCCGGCCGGACGGTCCTCGATCCCGCCTGCGGCATGGGCGGCCTGCTCGCCGCGGCCCGGTCCCGAGGAGCGACCCGGCTCGCCGGGCAGGACACGAATGCAGCGATCTGCCGCATCGCCGCCGCGCGCGTCATCGCCGACGGCGGCGTGGTCGAGGTCGGCCGTCGGCGACTCCTTGCGCGCCGACGGCTTCCCGGGGCGCCTGTTCGGCGCGGTCGTGTGTGAGCCACCCTTCGGGGAGCGTGCCTGGGGGCACGACGAGCTGGGCACCGACCTCAGGTGGCAACACGGGCTCCCCCCGCGGGGGGAGCCGGAGCTGGCCTGGGTCCAGCACTGCTTGAGCCACGCCGAGCCCGGCGGCCGGGTCGTCATGGTCATGCCGGCCGCGGCGGCAGACCGGCGGGCCGGCCGACGCATCCGGCGCAACCTCGTGCGCAGCGGCGCCCTGCGGGCGGTGGTCGGGTTCACGGGGGAGGCGGGCCGCTCGGTCGACGTGTGGGTGCTGCAGCGCCCGCGCCCCCACGAGCCGCCTCCGCCACACCTACTGTTCGTCGTCGCCGAGCCCGACGACGTCGCGGGGCACTGGCAGCGCTTCCTCGAGGGCGGACCGGCCGATGGACCCGGTCGTCGCGCCGTCTCCCCGGTGGACCTGCTCGACGATGAGGTCGACCTCTCCCCGGCTCGGCACGTCCTCCCGCCCACCGCCGACGACGACCTCGCTACCTTGCGCCGCGTCCTGGAGCATGCGGTTCGGTCGCTTCCGGCGGTGCCCCCGTTCGTCAGCCGCACCGGCGAGCGGCCGACGACCACCATCGGAGACCTCATCCGGGCATCCGCCATCGACGTGCTCCAGGCGCCGACCCGCACGACCGTCGACGGCGGCGAGGTCCCCGTGCTCACCGCCCGCGACCTCGCCGCCTCCCGCGGCCCGACCGGTTGCACCGCGAGCGATCCGGCGCTGGTGGACCTGCGGCCCGGCGACGTCGTCGTGCCGGTCCTCACCGGGCGGGACGTGGCGGTCCGGGTGGTCGGCGGCGCCGAGGTAGGCGCCGTCCTCGGTCCGCGTCTGCTGTGCCTGCGACCCGATCCGGCCCTGCTGGACCCTGAGTTGTTGGCCGGTTGTCTGCGTGCCTCGGGTTCCAGTGCCGGTCGGGCAGCGACCAGCCTCAGCCGCAGCAACCTTCGCCGGGTCAGCCTGCCGCTGCTGCCGATCGACGAGCAGCGTCGGCTTGGTTCCGCCTTCGCCGGCCTCGCCGCGTTCGACACGGCCGTGCGTCGCTGTGCCGACGCCGGAGGTTCCTACGTACAGGCCGCGGCGGCTGCTCTCGCCGACGGCCGCGTCGACCCGGAGCCGTGATGGGCCGGCCGGTGCTCGACGACCGCTACGCCCTCGACGACCTGCCGATCGGGCGCGGCGGCATGGGGGAGGTCTGGGGTGCCCGCGACCTCCGGCTCGACCGCCGCGTCGCGATCAAACTCATCAGGTTCCCCGACGGGACGCCCGACCCGGAACTGGTGCGGCGCTTCCACCGCGAGTCCCGGATCACCGCGCGCCTCGAGCACCCCGGTGTGCCTGCCGTCCACGACACCGGTGTCGCCGCAGACGGGCGTCCGTACCTGGTCATGCAGTACGTCGAGGGGTCAGTGTCGCCGACGTCGTCGCCGAGCATGGCCGCTCCCGATCGGCTGGGCGGCGGCGATCGCCGCGCAGACGTGCGCGGTGCTGGCGGCCGCGCACGCCGCGTCGCTGGTCCACCGCGACCTCAAGCCGGCCAACCTCGTCCTGGGGCCGGACGGTGCGGTCCGGGTGCTCGACTTCGGCCTCGCCGTCGCGCTCGGCGCCGGCGACTCGCAGATCACGCGTTCCGGCCAGACGATCGGGACGCCGGCGTACATGGCTCCCGAGCTGGTCGTCGGTGAACCGACCGGCCCGGCGACCGACCTGTACTCGCTGGGCTGCACCCTGCACGAGATGCTCACCGGCCGCAGCCCGTTCCGGGCGGCGACCGCACACGCGGTGATGAACAACAGGTCGAGCAGCGGCCGCCCGGCGTGCGTCGGGAACGCCCGGACGTCCCGCTCGCGCTCGAAGCCCTCGTCCTCGCGCTGCTGGCCAAGGATCCTGGCGACCGGGCCGGCCCGGCCGAGCACGTCTACGACCGGCTGCTCCCCTTCGTGCACGGGCGCGGTGCCCTGCTCGGGGTGACGCGGCCCGAACCGGATCCCGTGCAGCTCTACGCCGCGGTGGTCGGCGGCGACCGGGAAGCCCCGACCGCAGTGGCGACAGCGCGCCCGCCGTCGCCGACGCGATCGCGGCCGGACCTGTCGCAGGTCCGAGCCGAGGCCGCAGAGCTCGTGCGGCGCTCGCGCTATAGCGAGGCGGCGAACGTGCTCAGCGCCGCCCTCGACCCCGCCGTCTCGACCCTGGGGCCCACGCACGCCGACGTGGTGAGCCTGCGGCTCGCCCTCGCCAACATCCAGTTCGACCGGGGGGACTACCGCACGGCCCGGACGCTCTACCACGGGCTGGCGACGGATGCGGCCGATACCGACGTCGCGCTGTGCTGCCGACGCCAGGAGGCGACGTGCGCCGCCCTCGCCGGCGACACCGCCGCCGCGGTCCGGCTGTTCGGCGCGGTCCTGCACGACGCCCGGCGGCGCTACGGCGACGACGACCCGCAGGTCGTCGAGCTGTGCCGCGAGATCGACCTGCTCGATCCCGGCCGTGCAGATATTGAATGACCGACATACGTCCCGGACGCTGTGGGGCCGGAGCCGACGGAGGGAGCGGAGAGCACGTGGCGGGAGAGCAGCAGGGCGACGACCAGGCGATCGCGATCGCGAGATCGAAGGTCGGCGCAGGAGCGCAGGCCACCCTCGAATCCGTCCGCCGCTTCGCACTGCGAGCCGCCGCACTCCTCGGCGCGCCGGTTGCGCTGCGCGAGAGCGCCCGGCAGCAGGTCGAGATCCTCGATGCCGAGGCAGTCGCGACGCGTCTGCGGCAGAAGCCGCTCGGCTCGCTCAAGGACGTCGCCGGCCGGGGAGTGCGACTCAACCAGCTGGAACGGGCGGGATTTCGCACGGTTGCCGACGTGCTGGCCGCCGAGGACGACCGGCTGCACGCCGTCCCCGGGGTGGGGCCGCAGACGGTGTACCAGGTGGTGGAGGCTGCTCGCCTTGCTGCGGTACAGGTGCACCACGACACCCGCTTCCGTTTCGACCCGGACCACCCCGACCCCGGCCAGACGCGGCTGCTCGCCACCCTCGCTGCGATCCGCGCCGCGGATGGCACCGCCGCGACGTTGCGCGAGCCGTTGCAGAACTTCACGGCGCGCACGGTGCCACTGGCAGAGGAGGCCGAACGTGCCGGCAGCCGGCTGAGGATGTTCTTCGCCGGCAGGTCGACGAAGAACGCGGCGCTGCACGCGCTGGCCCGGCTCGACGCACTCCTCGCCGAACCGTCGACACAAGCGCTGCAGCAGACAGTGGCGCAGCGCGAGAGCACCGTTGATCCGAGCAGTTACCCGCCCGACCAGCTCTGGTACGGCTACCGGACCGACGCAGCGTCGGTGAACGCCGTCCTCTCGACCGTGGGCACACGCCGGCGGGCCGACGAGGGGGAGGCCGCCCGCGGGTTCATCCCCGAGGAGCTGCACCAGCAGATCACTGCCGTCCCGCTGGACACCGGCCTGCTCACGGCGACCCTGCGTGGCTATCAAGTCTTCGGAGCGCAGTACGCGATCCACCAGGAGCGGTCGATCCTCGGCGACGAGATGGGGCTCGGCAAGACGGTGCAGGCGCTCGCCGTGCTCGCGCACCTGGCAGCGAGAGGCCAGCGTCGGTTCCTGGTGGTCTGCCCCGCCAGCGTGCAGATCAACTGGCTCAACGAGACCGCCAAGCACAGCCGCCTGACTGCGCACAGCCTCCACGGTTCGGAGCGCGATCGCGCGGCTCGCCGATGGCTGCACGAGGGGGGTGTCGCCGTCACCACGTTCGGAACGCTCGCCCGGCTGCCGGCAGACGTGCGCACGGCGGGCGTCGCGATGCTGATCGTCGATGAGGCGCACTTCGTGAAGAACCCCGCCGCAGCGAGGTCACAGGCCGTGGCACGGGCGGCGCGCGACGCCCAGCGGGTCCTGTTCATGACGGGAACGCCGATGGAGAACCGGGTGGAGGAGTTCCGCAACCTGGTCGACTACGTTCAGCCGCAGGTCGCGCGGCGGGTGGACGCGTCGGACGCGCTCGCGGGTGCCCGCGCGTTCCGCCGCGCGGTCGCGCCCGTGTACCTGCGGCGCAACCAGGAGGACGTCCTCACCGAGCTGCCGGAGAAGATCGAGGTGGAGGACTGGGTGCGGCTGTCGGCCGCGGACGAGCAGGCGTACACGGCCGCGGTTGGCGCGCGCAATCTGATGCAGATGCGGCAGGCGGCCTACCTGTCGTCCGACTCGGCCAAGCTCGGGCGCCTGTGCGAGATCTGCGAGGAGGCCGCCGAGGACGGCCTGAAGGTCGTCGTGTTCTCGTTCTTCCTCGGCGTGTTGGAGACGGTCGGGAGAGCGCTCGGGCCGACGGTCGTCGGGACGGTCAACGGATCCGTGCCACCGGCGGTCCGCCAGCAGCTCGTCGACGAGTTCACGCGGCGCTCCGGACACGCCGTGCTGCTCGGTCAGATCGAGGCGGGCGGGGTGGGGATCAACATGCAGGCGGCGTCGGTCGTGATACTCACCGAGCCGCAGTGGAAGCCCAGTACCGAGCAGCAGGCCGTCGCCCGCGCGCACCGTATGGGACAGGTCCGCACCGTCCAGGTGCACCGCCTGCTCGCCAAGGACAGCGTCGACGAGCGGATGCGCGAGATCCAGGAGAACAAGACCCTGCTGTTCGACGCGTTCGCGCGCCGGAGCGACGCGAAGGAGGCCGATCGACGCGCCGTCGACAAAGCCGAGCACCGACCTGCCGTGCTGGACGACGACGCCGTTCCGCTCGCGCGGCGGATCATTCTGGCGGAGCAGTACCGTCTGGAGGAGCAGTGACGATCTTGCTCGCGGCCTGCCGCATCACATGGGCGAGCTCGGTCGGCGGCACCTGGTCGAGGTCCGCGGTCCCAGCTGCCGAGCCACGACCTGCGGCTGGCTCCACCGCCACGGTGGTCACCAGCGCATCCATGATCTCGCCGCGCCTGGCCGTGACGAGGGACGGCGCGGAGCCGAGGTAGGTTTCGTAGGACCGATACGGCGAGCGGCCGGATCGGGTACGGCAGCTGCCGTACCTGCAAGCGTTACGAACGGCAGGGGCTGTTGGTGGAACCCGAAGCGTTGCAGGACGGCAGCCGACCCACCTGGCGTCCCGGTCAACCCTTGATCATCCGATCGGCCTGGCCACCGGGCCGGGACCAGCGTCGCTCGCGACGGCGAGCAGTGCGGCGTCGATAGCGGCGCGGTCGAACGAAGCCGGGTTCCACTCGGTCGGCACCCGATCACCGAGCCACTGGATTCGCTCGGCGTGGTCGGGATTGCCCGGATCGGCGAGCGCCTCCAGCAGCTCCTCATATGCCCCGATCCCGCCGCAGTCGTCGGGTGGCGCGGCCCGTCGCCCACCCAGGCAGCGCGGGTAGGTCGCGGTGACATCGGCGGCCGCGACCTGCTCGACGACGATGTCGTGCTGCCAGTCGTCACCGAAGTCGTAGGTGTAGCGCAGCCGATCTCCGGCCCGGGGCACGACTGTGGCGATGGTCGACCGGGCGGCGTCGCGGAAGCCCAGCTCGGCGTCCGCCGGGCCGAACTCGTCGTTGGCAGTGGTGAAGACCCAGAGGTGCCCGCCCAGCCAGCCGAACGCGGCCTGGATCAGGTCGTTCAGCTGCTCCAGCGAGGTATCGGAAGCCACCTCGATCCGTCGCCAGATCGGCGGCTTGGCACCCCGCAGGCCGATCTTCAGTCGGTGCACAGAGCGGCGGGCGGCGTCCCGGGCCGGCCGGTTCGGCAGCGCAGGTCGCCGCAACAGGTCCACTCGAGACCGGAGCAGGTCGAGATGGATACCGACGTCCTCGATCTGGTCCAGCTCCACCGGACACGGCCGAGCCGCCAGCGCCCGCTCCAGGATCTCCACCGCCTCGGGCGCGGAGTAGTCGTGCAGCGAGGCACCGCGCATCTCGGCGAGCTCCGCGTACTGCCTGCGGAGCAGGCGCGGCCGGCCGGCGACGTAGCAGTCCTTCACCCCGCCGCCCAGCTGGTGGTCGATCAGCACCGACACGGCATGCTGCCGCCGACCGTAGGAGAACCGCAGCGCGATCACCTCCTGGGCCCCGGCCAGGTCGCTGTAGCCGAAGCAGGCCCCGGCCTTCGGCCGACCCACGACGCCGGCCCACGCCACATCGGGCAGGCCACCCGCCACCAGCCGCGCGGACGCGGCCGAGGCGGCGGGCCGCACCGCTTCCGGCCCCGTGAGGCCGAGCACCCGGGTCATCGCCAACGCCTCCGAGCCTCCGACTCGTTCCGCACTCTCGATCATGCTGTGCAGGACGGCGGAGAGGTCGGTACCGTCGCCGGCCGCCCGCAGGGTGGCAAGGAACTCGTACCCGCTCAGCTCCGCGGTCAGCGGGTCGCAGTCCGGGTCGGTGAGCTGCGTGAAACCGCCCAGCACTGCTTCGAAGGCCTCCTCGGGCGAGGGCAGGGCACCCGAAGCGATCAGCCCATCGAGGACCTCCTCGAGCTCGGACGCGTCAGCCAACACCTCCAGGAGGTCCGGCGGAGCGCCGGCCGCCGCGAGTTGCTCGAGCAATTCATCCGTCACGACACCGGCCGGACCGGCATGCTTGTCAGAGCGCGCCCTGCGCCTGCCGCGGGAAGCCATGTCCGATCGTGGCACGGGCCGTGCCGTCCCCTGCGCTGGGCCCCCTACGATCCGGTTCCCTGCACCACTACTCCGCGACGGCGCTGGCGGTCTTCTGGCCCGAGGCCGAACACGCTCGGATGATCATCCGGTGGCCGCACCTGGCCGCCGAGATCGGCGCGACGTGGGACGAGCACCGCAGGCGGGTCGAGCGACACTGCGCGCTCGTCGAGGACAACGGGCTCGGCGTCGAACAAGCCGCCGGTGACGTTGCCGGATTCGAGGCTAGCTCGAGAAAGACGGGGCCGGCCTCGATCGGTCGTGCAGGACCACAGATCGATCATGACCGGCGGCCCGAGCGCCACGCTTGACGCGACCCGGTCACCGGCGACGGGTGAACCCGGGGCACCGGCGGTTGAACAGTGCTGGAGCAGGGGTGGTGCGGGCACCGTGAGTACGTTTCGGGAGCTGCGCGCTGCGGCGTGTGCCGCCTTGGGCGACGGGGCATCGGGTTCCGCGGAACCGCGGCCGCACCGGATCCGTCCAGTTCGCCATGCCACCCTCTGTATCCCTGCCTTCCATGCGCCCCCACGGTCGCCTTCAGATCAGCTGCGCGACCTTCGACGACCATGCGTTGTA
This sequence comes from uncultured Actinomycetota bacterium, assembly GCA_963780835.1. Lineage (GTDB taxonomy): Bacteria > Actinomycetota > Actinomycetes > Mycobacteriales > Pseudonocardiaceae > Pseudonocardia. The sequence continues at coordinate 29,136 of CAWADQ010000074.1, forward strand.
CGGGCGGCTGCTGGCCGACGCGCCGCGCACCGGCCGCTGCCCGGTGCTCCTCTCCGACGACGCCCTGCCGCGGCTCTCGAACGACCGGGTCCCGGCTTCGGCCCTGGCCAGGCTTGAGCGGCACGACGCCGCCGCGGTGCTCGCCGACAGGTGGCCCGGAACCTGCCTGACCTGCTCCGACTGGCTCGCACCGTTCGGGGCGACCTTTCCCGGCCTCGCGCCACGGTTCGCCGACGCCGCGGATCTACAGCCGGCCGCCGTCGTCCAGGCGGCTGTGCGGGAGGCAGCTGAGCCACGGCACCTGCTACTCGGGATCGCCCCGGTCGGACGGCCGGCGGATATCCCGACGGCGGCCGGGTGGAGCGGCATGTGCAACTCCTGGGACGACGTCGCCGAGGTGTCCGCGGTGCTGCGCAGCTGGGAGGACCGGTTCGGCGCGGTACTCGTGCGGCTGTACAGGTCGACACTCGAGCTGGCGGTGGCGGCGCCCCCGTGGAAGGAGGAGGACTGCAGGCGGGTCGCTGCCGAACACTTCGCCTTCACCTGCGACGACGACTCGCCGACGCCCGAGACCTTGAGCCGGTATGCCCAGAGGCTCCGCGGAGCGCGGCGATGGAGCTTCTGGTGGGACTGACGAGCCGGCACAGCGATCCACCGCCGTCGCGATCGAGAAGTCGTGTGGTCCGCCGGAACCACGGCGGCTCGGCTTCCGTCCAGTGCGTCATGACGATTCTCGACGCCCTTCCTGCCATGCACGACCGCGGCACCTTCGCACTGAGCCGAGCGCCCTTCGACGACGCCGCGCACTATGGCCGGCTGCTGGCCGCCGCGTCCACCGGCCGCCGCTGCCCTGTGCTCCTCGCCGACCATGCCCTCGGCTCGCTGCAGCCCGGCTGGGAGCCCGGGATGGCGCTGGCCCGGGTGCCGCGGTGCGACGTCGCCACAGTGCTCGCCGAGCGATACCCAGGCGGCTGCGTGTTCCATCCCGACTGTCTCGCGCCGTTCGGCGCGGCCTTTCCCGGCCTCGCGCCGCCCACGGCCGGCGCCGTGCTCGTGCGGCCGGACGAGGTCGTCGCCGCGGCGGTCGAGGAGGCCGAGCTGCTGGACGAGCAGATGCTCGCGCTCGTCGCGGTGACCCGGCCGGCCGACGTCCCGGCCGCCGTCGGGTGGGCTGGAGCGGGGGAGGAGTGGGACGCCGCGACGGTGTCGGCGGTGCTGCGTACCTGGGAGGACCGGTTCGGGGCGGTGCTCGTGCGGATGGGCCGGGCGACGCTGGAGCTGGCCGTTGCGGCACCACCGTGGGAGCGGTCGGAGTGCCTGGCGATCGCCGCCGAGCACTACGCGTTCTGCGACGACACGTACCGGGGCAACCCCGGCACGCTCCGGGACTACGCGAACCTGCTCCGCGGATCCACGCGCTGGAGCTTCTGGTGGGACTGACGGCCCGGTGCACGCGGTCTTGTCGGTGCCCCCCGTTAGTGTCGTCGCGTGTCCGATCCCACGGCCCCTGACGAGCGCGAGTATCTCGCGCACGGCGGCCGTGTCCGGCTCGAGGCGCTGCGCTATGCCGTCAACGAGGAGGCGTCGTCCTACCTCGCCATCATGCGCACGTTCACCGGCGAGGTGTCGGGGTTGCTGTCGGACCAGTCGGCGGCCGAGGTGGCGCAGCGGCTGGCCGGGCAGGGGTTCGCCCTGGACGTCGACACGGTCGACGCGCGTCTGTCGTATCTCGTCGAGCACGGCAACCTGGCGCGCAGTCCGCGCGAGACCGAGGCCCGCAGCCTGCGCGAGTACCTGCAGAACCGTGCCCGGTACCAGCTCACCCAGCGCGGTGAGCTGGTGCAGCGGCACGTCGAGGAGCTGCTCGGGCATACGGAGGCGGCGCGCGAGGTCTCCACCGAGATGCTCGGCGGGATCCTGGACGGGCTGGTCGGCCTGGGCCGCCTCGACGACGCGGCGATCGCCCGGGCGGATCCGGACGCGTTGGCCCGCGACATCGCGACGCTCTTCGCCCAGTTCGAGCGGCTGGTGTCGTCGACCCGCGACTTCTACACCTACCTCGCCCAGGTCCTGGTGCGCTACGACCTGGACCGCTCCGAGTTCCAGGCCTTCAAGACCGCGCTGCTGGACTACCTGCAGCGGTTCGTCGACGAGGTCGCTCGGCACATGCCGCAGCTCGCACAGGCGCTGCAGAACGTCGAACTACGGGTGCCGGTGCTGTGTGCGCGGGCGAACGTCGGGCAGCGGCTGCTCGGCGTCGAGGGGGAGGCCGCGCGGCGCGCGCCGGGGCTGGACCCGGCGGACTGGGACGGGCTGCACGCCTGGTTCGTCGGCGCGCCGGGGCGGGACTCCGACGCCGCCGGCGTGCGGCGGCTGGCGACGGAGGCGATGCGGGCACTGCTGGTCAATCTGCGTCGCATCGCCGCAGGTGGTCGTCAGGAACAGAGCCGCTACGGCGACCTGCTGAAGCTCGCCCGGTGGTTCGCGGAAGCGGACGACGACACCGCGCACGCCCTGTGGGCTTCGGCGTTCGGCCTCTACTCGTGCCGCCACCTCGCATTCGCCGCCGACGACGACGGCGACCCGGTCCCACCGACCGCGTCCTGGTGGCGGACGCCCTCGGCGGAGGTTCCGGTGGCGCTGCGCGAGCTGGGCGTGCGGGCGGTCCGCGGCCGAGCGGGCCAGCGGGAGGACTACGCGGCGGCCAAGGCCGCCCGGCTCGCCGAACGCGAGGCGGCCGAGCGGCGCAGAAGGGCCGCGCTCGCGGAGGTCGGCAGGCACGCGGGGCGGCTCGCTGCCGTTCGCCTCTCGGACGAGGCGCGGGCGGCCCTGCTCGACCTCTACGCCCGCGCACTGGTCGGCCGAGGTCGCCCGCTCGGGCCGCACGATGCCGCGGAGGCGCGGGTCGACGAGGTCCGGCTGGTGGTGACGCGGACGCCCGGGGTCAGCACGACCGTGACGGGGCCCGCGGGCCGGCTCGAGCTGGTCGACCTCACGCTGACGGTGCACATCGAGGCCGGGGAGCGGAGGGCCACGGGTTGAACGGCACCGAACGCAGCACGAGACGGGTGGAGCGCCCTGCGGCGGCCGAAGACGTCCAGGTCACCGCCGAGCGGAGGCACGCCGCCCGCGCCCTGCTGCGCTCGCCGCTGCTGCACGCCGACGGGCCGGGTGCGGACGACCTGCGGCTGGTCCGCAGGCACCGCGTCGAGCTGGCGCGGATGTTCGCGGACGGCCTGGGCTACCGGCTCGTCGTCGAGCCCGGTGCGGCCCGGCTGTTCAAGGCGGGGCTGGGGCGCGACGCGACCCGCCCGCTGGTCCGGAAGTCGGGCAAGGCGTTCACCCCCCGCGGTTACGCGCTGCTGTGCCTGACCCTGGCCGCGCTCACCCGCGGCAAGGGCCAGCTCCTCGTCGACGAACTGGTGGCGCAGGTTCGCTCGGCGGCGGTGGACGCCGGGCTGGACGTCGACCTGGACGCGATCGCCGACCGGCGGGCGCTGCACGCGGCGTTGGCGGCGCTGGTGGCGCTGGGGGTGTTGCACGAGCGCGACGGCGACCTGGAGCACTGGGCCGAGCAACGCACCGCGTCCTTGCTCGACGTGCGGCGCGACCGGCTGGCGTTGCTGGTCGCGGCGCCGCTCGCCGGGGTCGAGGGTCCGGACGAGCTGCTCGACGTCGCCGCGCTGCCCTCGGCTGCAGGCGGCGCTCGGGTCGCCGTCCGGCGCCGTCTCGTCGAGTCACCGGTGCTGTCGACGGACGAGCTGACGGACGAGCAGGCCGAGTGGTGGCGGCGCGGGCGCAACCGCGAACGCGAGTGGTTCCGGGATCGGCTGGGCCTGGATGTGGAGCTGCGCGCCGAGGGCGCGGTGGCGGTCGACCCGGAGGGCGAGCTGACGGACGTGGAGTTCCCCGGTGCCGGCTCGGCACGGCGGCTCGCCCTGCTCGTCCTCGAAGGCCTGGCCGACCGCCTGCGGGCCGGCGCCCGCGAGGCCGCGGCGGAGCAGAGGGTGTGGCGGCGGGCCGGCCCGGAGCTGGTCGCCGCGGTCTCGTCGGAGGTGCTCGCCGCATGGGGCGCGGGGTTCAAGCGGGAGTACCGCGACGACGCCGCCGCGGCGCTCGCCGCCGCCCGGTCCGTGCTCGTCGCCGCCGGGCTCGTCCGGCTCGACCCGGACGGGGCGTGGCTCGTGCACGCCGCCGGGGCGCGGTACGCGGTGCGTGCCTCGATCACCGAAGGCTCACCGGGCGGCCAGCCGTCGCTGTTCGAGGAGGAGGGCACCGTGACGGACCGGTTCCGGTTCTCCCGTGCGGGCGTGCTCAACGTCTGGCAGTACGACGACCAGGTGTTCGAGTTCGCGGACGGCCGGTTGCTGCTGCGCGGGGCGAACGGCGCCGGCAAGTCGAAGACGTTGGAGATGCTGCTGCCGTTCGTGCTGGACGGTGACAAGCAGCGGATGACGGCGTCCGCGCGCCACCACACCAGCCTGCTGTGGCTGATGCTCGACGGGTACGGCAAGCAGAACCGCGCCGGCTACCTGTGGGTGGAGTTCGCCCGGCCGGGCGAGGTCGTGACGTGCGGCGTCGGGATCCGGGCGTCGCAGTCCGCGCGCACGGCGACGTCGTGGTATTTCACGGTGCCCGGGCGGGTCGGCGAGGACCTGATGCTGGAGGACGAGGCCGGCCCGCTCGCCCGGGAACGGCTGCGGACCGCGGTGGAGGCCGCGGGCGGGCACTTCTTCGACTCGCCGCGCGGGTACAAGCAGCACGTGGGCCGGCTCCTGTTCGGCCTCGCGCCCACGCAGTACGACGAGCTGCTGAGGCTGCTGTACTGGCTGCGGCAGCCGCAGGTCGGAGAGGACATCGAGCCGGCGCGGCTGGCCGAGCAGCTCGTCCAGGCGCTCCCGCAGCTCGACGACGACGCCGTGCGGGCCGCGGGCGACACGTTCGACGAGCTCGCCGCCTTCGGCGAGCAGCTCGACCGCCAGCGGCGCAGCGCCGAGGGTGTCGCAGCCCTGGCGACCGCCTACGGGCACTACGCCCGGGAGGTGCTGCGCGGGCGTGGTACGGAGGCCGTCGAGCAGCACCGCGAGCGCTCTCGCCGGGCGCGCGACGCCGAGCGGTGCGCCGCCGACGTGGCCGGCCTCGCCACCGAGCGGGCGGCTGCGGAGGCGGAGCAGGGCACGGTGGCGACGCAGCGGCGGGAGTGCGAGGCGCGGCTCGTCGAGCTGCGCGGCGACCCCGCGTGGAAGGACGCGCGGGAGCTACGCGCCCGCCAGGAGATGGCGCGGGAACGGGCCACCGCAGCCGAGGCCGCCCGGAAGGCAGCAGACGGTGCGCGGCGGCGCGCCGAGACCTCGGGAGAGCGGGTCCGGCGCGACGCGAGTGGACTGGAGACCACGGTGTCCGCGCACGTCGTCCGGGTGGGCGAGCTGGCGACCGAGCTCGCGGGCGCCGGTGCGCGGGTGGCCCTGGCGGTGCCGGCGGCGCTGCACGATGTCCATCTGCTTGCTGTCGACGCGGCCCAGGCCGCGGCCGAGGGGTTGGCAGGCCACGCCGATGCCGTCCGCGGCGCCCGCCCGGTCCTCGGTGGGCTGCTCGCCGCCGTCGCGGTCGTCGACACCGCCCGCACGGCGCTCGACGGCGCCGTCGCGACCCGGGAGCGCGCCGAGCAGGACGCCGCCGTCGCCGAGCAGCGGGCCGAGGAGGAGCGCGGCCGCCTGGCGGACGCGCGTCGCGCGGCCGCCGCCGCCGGCGACGAGTACGCGGCGGCGCTCGGGTCGTGGCAGGCGGATCCGCAGGCCGTGCCGTTCGACCCGCCCGACGAGCTGACGGCCGAGACGGTCGGCGCGGTGGCCGCGCTCGCCCGCGCCGCTGCGACCGGCCCGTTGGACGCTCGCCGGGCGGAGGAGGCGGCCGCCGGCGCCGAGCGGCGCGCCGCCGAGCGGGAGCACACCGAGACGGTCCGCCGCCGGGAGGAGGTGGCCGCCGAGCGCGATCCGGCCCCGCCGGCTCCGCCGTGGCGGCGGGGCGAGCGCGATCCCGCGGACGGCGCGCCGCTGTGGCGACTCGTCGACTTCGCGGACGCGCTGGACGCGCAATCCCGAGCCGGGGTCGAGGCCGCGCTGGAGGCGTCGGGGCTGCTCGACGCGTGGGTCCGCGCCGACGGCGCAGTCCTCGACGCCGACGGGTACGACGTCGTCCTGCCGGTCGGCCCCCCGACGCCGGCCGGCTCGCGGCTGGACGCCGTCCTGCGGCCCGACCCGCCGGACGGTGGGCCCGTCGACGCCGCCGTGGTCCGGAGCGTGCTCGCGCGCGTCGCCCTGGCGGGTCCCGACGAGGTGGGCGCTGACGAGGTGGGCGCTGACATCCCGGCGGTTGTCGGCACCGATGGCTCCTGGCGCCTCGGACCCCTCACGGGCCGCTCCACGAAGCCGGTCGCCCAGTACGTCGGCGCCAACGCCCGAGCCGCCGAACGCGCACGGCGCCTGGCCGAGCTGGACGCCCGCATCGCCGCGCTGGCCGCGACCCGGGACGCCGCGCGCGATGCCGAGATCGCGGCGCGGGAGGCGCGTGCGGCGATCGAGGCGTGGCTCACCGGCGTCCCCTCGACGAGCGCGCTGTTGACGGCGTGGACGCGGCTGGACGAACGGGAGCGGGTCACCGCGCAGGCGGACCGGCGCGCGGCCGAGGCCGAGGAGGTCGCCGTGCACGCCCGGGTCGCGGAGGCAGGGCGGCGCCGCGACCTGGCCGAGCTGGCCGCGGCCCACGACCTTCCGATGGACGCCGTCGGCCTCGCCGCTCGCCGCGAGCGCCTGCGCAGCCTCGACGACGCGCTGTCCCGGCACGCCGACGCCGCCGCGCCGCTGCGCGCGGCGCTGCTGCGGTGGGCCGACGACGCCGAGCGGGCGTCGGCCGAGGCGGACGAGGCGCAGGATGCGGCGGGGACGGCGATCGCCGCCCAGGAGCGGGCGGACACTGCCCGGGCCGCGGCGGACGAGCTCGAGGCCACGGTCGGGGCGTCGCTGCGGGAGATCCAGCAGCGTATCGCCGCCGCCGAGCAGCGAGCCGGCGAGCTGGAACGGCGGGAGCGCGAGCTCACCGGGCGGATCGGCTCGCTGCTGACCGCGACCGGCGCGGCCGAGGAGGCCAGCCGCAACGCCGCGTTGCGGCTGGCCGAGCAGGAGCCGGCGCTGGCGGCGGCTGTCGCGGCGCTCGCCGCGGTGGACACCGTTCCAGGCCTGCTGCCGTCCGGCCTCGGTGTGCCGTCGACGGGGGCGGCGGGCTCCACGACGGCGGACAACGCCGCCACCTTCGACCTCGCGCGCGGATTCTCCTCCGGCTCGCCGGTGCCCGCATCGGTCCTGGCACTCGCCCGCAGCCTCGCCGAGCTGTCCCCGCCGCCGCGCCAGGGCACGGAGGCAGCACTCTTCGCGGCCTGGCAGGACGCCGTCAGCGGCCCCGCGGGCGACCGCGAGCCGCGCGTCGTCGAGATCGGCGGGGCACTCGCCGTCGTCGGGCGGGACGACACGGGTGAGCACCCGATCGGGACGCTCGCCACCCGGCTCGCCGCCGCCGTCACTCGCGACGCCGAGCTGCTCACCGAGCGGGAGCGCCGGCTGTTCGAGGAGCACGTCCTCGGCGACCTCGGGGAGTCCCTGCGCGCACGCCGGCAGGAGGCCGAGGAGCTGGTCGCGGAGATGAACCAGCTCCTGCGCGGCGTGACCACGAGCCAGGGCATCGCCGTACAGCTGCGCTGGACCCTGCGCGACGACGTCGCGGCGGACGCCCGCCGCGCGGTCGAGCTGCTCGGGCAGCCGAGCGGCGCCCTGCTACCGGGCGAGCGGCGCGAGCTGCGCGACGCGCTGCACCGATTGATCGAGGCGTCGCGCGCGGACGCGCCGGAGGACTCGTACTCGGAGCACCTCACCCGTGCACTGGACTACCGGCGCTGGTTCGCCTTCCGGATCCGCTACACCCGGCCAGAGACCCCGGGCACGTGGCACGACCTGCACCGCCGGTCCCCGCTCTCGCAGGGGGAGCAGAAGGTGGTGTGCTACCTGCCGCTGTTCGCCGCGGCCGCGGCGCACTTCGGCTCGCTCGCCGGGGCCGCGCCGCATTCGCCGCGATTCGTGCTGCTCGACGACGCCTTCCCGAAGATCGACGTCCGGACCCACCCGTTGTTGTTCGGCCTGCTGGTGGAGCTCGACCTGGACTTCGTGATCACCAGCGAGCGGCTGTGGGGCGACCATGCCACCGTGCCGTCGCTCGCGATCTACGAAGCCTTGCGCGACCCGAACGAGCGCGGCATCGCCCAGTACCGCCATCACTGGGACGGCCAGCGGCTGCAGGTCGTCGACGGGTGAGCATCCGGCCGACCGGCTGGCTCGCTGATCCCGCCCTGACCCGGATCTGGCAGCTGCTGCGCGAGCGCCTGGAGGGCCGGGGGTTGCGCGCCGAGGGCCGGGTCGTGCTCAGCGGGCTGTCGCGAGAGGAACGCCACGCCGTGTCCGCGCTCGTCGGGCGCCCGGTGACGAGGGCGACGCTCGTCCTGAGCCTGGCCGACGTCGACGCCACCCTTGCCGAGCGGTCCGGCATCGGAGGGCTGCAGGCGGTGCTCGAGCACGTCACCGGCCACGCGCTCGACGATCGCGCTGCCCGGCGCGCGCAGCGGGCGGCCGGGCGGGAGGCGCCGTTCACGCTGGCACGAGAGCTCGTGGGCGACGCGCCGTGGGTCGAGGCCTGGCTGGACGGTGTGCGCCGCTCCGGTGTCCTCGCCCGGACCGCCGACCCGGCCGCGGCGGTCCGCCGCGCGGTGGAGACCCTGGCCCGGTTGCCGACGTCGATCGCCCGCACCGAGCTCGCCGTCGCCGTGGGCGGAGGAGCACATGCGCTGGACGACGGCAGCACCGTCGCGGCGCTCGTGCTGCGCGCGCTCGCCGCGCGGCTCGGGGAACCGCCGCCGGTGACGACGGCCGAGCGCCGGGGCCTGTGGGAGAGGTTCGGGGTGCGGGTGGACCTCGTGTCCACGACCTGCCTCACCCTCGGGCTCCGCGGCCGGGGCGACTCCTCGGTCGCGGTCCGGATGGCGCTCGCCGCGGACGCGGGCGACCCCGTGCACCTCACCGCCTGGGATCTGCGGCGGGTCGAGCTGCAGGCGCCGGACGTCCTGCTGGTGTGCGAGAACCCGCGCGTGCTGGAGGCCGTGGCGGAACGGCGCGGCGGCGGCGTCGCTGCGGTGTGCACGAGCGGGCAGCCGGCGCTCGTCGTGCTGGACGTCCTGCACACTCTGGCCGGCGCACGGCTGCGCTACCACGGTGACTTCGACTGGCCCGGCATCGCGATCGCGAACCGGCTCGTCGCGGAGGTCGGGGTGGTTCCGTGGCGGATGGGGGCAGACCGGTACCTCGCCGCACTGCACGGCCCGCGAGTGCCCCTTCTCGGGACGCCGATCGAGCCGGTGTGGGATCGCGAGCTCGGCGCGGCGATGCGCCACCACGGAATGGCGGTGCACGAGGAGGCCGTGCTGGACGACCTGCTGGCCGCCGTCATG
>CAWADQ010000075.1:0-68335 GCA_963780835.1 uncultured Actinomycetota bacterium
GTAGGTCACGGCGAACGACTCGGTGGTCTCGCCGTACGCGTGGCCCGTACGGAACGCGAGCACGTTCGCCTCGGCCAGGTCGGGTCGCTTCGCGAACTTCTCCCTCAGGAACCGTTCGGTGCCCTCGGTGGGCCGGTGGTACATCCACGACAGCAGACCCAGGCGAACATGTTCTTCGCCCGCTCGGCGTCCTTCTTGCTCAGCCCGGTCTGCTCCAGCGCGCCGCGGGTCAGCGTCGCCATCGCGACCTGGTGCACCGTGTAGCGCTCCAGCGAGCCGTCGTCCAGCGGCGAGACCGTGTAGCCGACCTTGGTCAGGTTCCGCTTGGTGAACTCGTCGGTGTTCACGATCAGGACGGCGCCGGGGGACAGGTCGGCGACGTTCGCCTTCAGCGCGGCGGGGTTCATCGCCACCAGCACGTCCGGCCGGTCGCCGGGGGTGAGGATGTCGTAGTTGGCGAAGTGCAGCTGGAACGACGACACGCCCGGCAGCGTCCCGGCGGGTGCCCGGATCTCGGCGGGGAAGTTCGGCAGTGTCGACAGGTCGTTGCCGAACGACGCGGTCTCGGAGGTGAACCGGTCGCCGGTCAGCTGCATGCCGTCGCCCGAGTCGCCCGCGAACCGGATGACGACCCGGTCCCGGGAGACGACCTCGCGCGCGGCCGTGTCGGTGGACGTCATGTGAAGGCCGGTCCCAGGGTCGATACGGGTGGATGATTCCAGGTTAACTCCTCGTTTCTCGGCGCTTCGGTCTGGCCCGCACACACACCTGCTGTACCCGCTGGAACACCGTCGGCACGTCGTTCGTTCCCTAGTCGGGGACGCCCAGCACCAGAAGACGAGGGCCGTCCCCGGAAGGACGACATCCGTGCACCGCCACCTGAACGGGCTGAAGACGGCCCTGCTGCTCGGCGCGATGAGCGCGCTGGTCCTCCTGGTCGGTTCGCTGTTCGGTCGTACCGGCGTGGTGATCGCGTTCGTCGTCGCGCTGGGCATGAACGGCTACGCCTACTTCAACTCCGACAAGATCGCCCTGCGGGCCATGCACGCGCGCCCGGTCTCCGAACCCGAGGCGCCCGGGCTCTACCGCATCGTCCGCGACCTGGCCCGGACGGCCCGCCAGCCCATGCCGCGGCTCTACATCAGTCCCACCGACGCGCCGAACGCCTTCGCCACCGGCCGCAACCCGCGGCACGCCGCCGTGTGCGCCACCACCGGCCTGCTCGAGCTCCTGGACGAGCGCGAGCTGCGCGCCGTCCTCGGCCACGAGCTCAGCCACGTCTACAACCGCGACATCCTCATCTCGTCGGTCGCCGGTGCGCTCGCCAGCATGATCGGCTTCCTGGCGAACATGGCGATGTTCGCCGGCCTGTTCGGCGGCTCGGACGACGACCGGCCGAACCCGATCGCCGTGCTCCTGATCGCGCTCCTCGGCCCGATCGCCGCCGGGGTCGTGCAGATGGCGGTCAGCCGGTCGCGCGAGTTCCAGGCCGACGCAAGCGGGGCCGCGCTGACGGGCGACCCGCTTGCGCTGGCGTCGGCTCTGCGCAAGCTCGAGCGCGGCACGCAGCTCGCGCCGCTGCCGCCCGAGCCCCGGCTGGCGTCGCAGAGCCACCTGATGATCGCGAACCCGTTCCGCGCGGGTGAGCAGATGTCGCGCCTGTTCTCGACGCACCCGCCCATCGCGGAGCGGGTGGCCCGGCTCGAGGCGATGGCGCGGGGGCGCTACCCGGCCTGACGCGCTCGCACAGGGCGCCGACAGCCGGGCCCGCACCAGGGTTGCCGACTTGGTACGGGTCCGGCTGCTTGTGTGCGGGCACCAACGTGTGGAGTGACTCAGCCCTTGACGTACGACAGCTTCTCCGCCACCCGCCCGTCCCGGACGGTGAACAGGTCCACGCCGCGCACGTGCCCGTCGCCGTAGTCGTAGCGCCAGCGCGCCACCACGCGGTCGCCCGCCTCGACGATCTCCTCGGTGGTGAACGTGGCCTCGGGGAGGCCGCGAACAGCGCCTCCCACGCCGCGCGCACGGCGGCCGCCCCCACGTGCCGCCGTCCGTCGGGCGGGCTGGTGTCCTCGAACACGCAGTCCGGGGTCATCGCGGCCATCACCGCGTCGACGTCCCGGGCCCCGAACGCCCGGTCGAACCGCTCGACGGCCGCGAGCGCGTCGCCGCCCCGCGCCCGACCGAACATCGCCAGCAGCGCGGTCTGCGGGTCGGCACCCGGGTCGACCGGCACCCGGTCACCGATCACGCCCGCGCCGCGGTAGGCGTCCTCCATCGACCCGAACCACTCCCGGACGGCCTCGACGGCCCCGGTGTCCAGCGTGTCGTCCTCGCCCACCGCGCGGGCCAGGTCCCAGGCGTGCACGAGGTGGTCCGCGGCCAGCTGGAGCGTGTACTCCGCGCGCGGCGTGTCGCCGAAGGAGAGGTGGACGTCGCGGTCCGGCGCCTCGTCGACGGCGGTCAGCGCCGCGGCGTGGGCCTGCTCGAACGCCCCGAGCGGGTCGTCGCCGAGTTGATCGCCCGTGAAGCGGTCGCCGACGTCCGCGATCGTCGCACCGGCCAGGAGCGGTGGCGCCCACAGCTCCTCCTCGACGACGTGGCGCACCAGCGCGCGCACGTCCCAGCCGGCGCACGGCGTCGGCGCGTCCCAGCGGTCACCGATGCGGCGCGCCCGGGCCGCGAACTCGTCGGCGCACAGGCGGTAGAGCTTGCGCTCGTCCATCGCCGCTCTCACTTGGCGTAGTGGGAGGCGCCCCACCAGTCGACGACGACCACGGGCTCGTCGCCCACCACCCAGGCGTCGTGGCCGGACGGCAGCGTGGTCACCTGGCCGGGGCGGGCGTCGAACTCCTCGCCGTCGGACGTGCGGATCCGCAGCACGCCCGCGACGTGGTACTGGAAGTGCGGGGCCTCGCACCACTCGGTGCCGGCGATCGGCCGCACGTCGGTCGACCAGCGCCAGCCGGGTTCGAGGGTGAGCCGGCCGATCTCGGCGCCGCCGATGCGCAGCAGGTCGACCCGGCCGTTCGGGAACGTGCGGGTCTCGCTCGGCGTCGCGAAGTCCTGGGCCTCGTAGGCGGGGTGGGTCGTGGTCATCGGGGGCCTCCTTCGGGGTCGTGCCGCGACGCTAGGGCGCGCCGACTTCAGTTCCCTTGCAGTTCGATGGCGGTCGAGGACGATGACGCCGTGCCCGGACTGGCCCTGCAGCTGCTCGGCCGCTTCCAGGTGCGCCGCGACGGCGAGGAGGTGCCGCCTGCGGCATTCGGCGGGCGCAAGGTGCGCACCCTGCTGCGGGTGCTGGCGGTGCGGCGACCCGACCTGGTGCCGCACGAGGTCCTCGCCGAGGCGCTGTGGCCGGACCAGCAGCCCGCCGATCCCGCGGCCAACATCACGGTGCTCGTCACGCGCGCCCGCCGGGCCCTGGCCGTGCCCGAGGCCGTGGTGACCGGTCCCGGCGGCTACGCGCTCGGACCGTGCACCGTCGACGTCGCCGAGTTCCTCGTCCTGGCCCAGCAGGCGCGGCAGGGGCTGCGCGAGGGCCGGCCGGCGGACGCGGGTCGTGACTGCGCCGCCGCGCTCGGGCTGTGGGGTGAACCGCTCGCGGAGGACACGTACGCCGAGTGGGCCCGCTCGCCCCGGGAGCGCCTGCTGCGGGCCCGCGTCGACGTGCTGGAGACCGCGGCCCGTGCTGCGCTCGCCGTGGGGGACCCGGCGACGGCGGCCGGGTACGCGGCCGACGCGGCCACGGCCGACCCGCTGCGCGAGTCCGTGGCGGTGGTGCACGCGCAGGCGCTGGCGGCGGCGGGTGACCGGGCCGGGGCGCTGGCCGCGCTGGACCGTCTGCGGATCCGGTTGCGCGACGAGCTGGGCGTCGACCCCTCGACGGAGTCGGCGCGGCTGCGGCAGGCGCTGCTCGGGAACCCGGTGCCCGGAACCCACGGCGGCCCCGTACGCCGGAGCCGGGATGCCGCGCCGGGGCGGACGTTCGACGGCCTGGCCTTCGTCGGCCGAGACAGGGAGCTCGCCCGGCTGCGCGCGGCGATCGACGCCCGCGAGGTGGTGGCGCTCGGCGGGGTCGCGGGTGCGGGCAAGTCGCGGCTCGTGGCGGAGGCGACCCGGGACGTCGCGCTGCCCGTCCTCACCTGCCGCGCCTTCCTTCCCGAGCGGGGCGAGGCCTGGGGGCTGGCGCGCTCGGTGCTGCGGGAGGCGCTCGCGCTCGACGCGCACCTGGCCGACCGGCTCGCGCCGCGTGTCCGCGCCGCGCTGGCCGTCCTCCTGCCCGAGATCGACGGCATCGACGTCCCGCTCGACGGCGAGGCCCGGCGCGCGCTCGTGCTCGCGGGCGGGGTCGAGCTGCTCGCCGCGGCCGTCCGCGACGGCGCCGTGCTCGTCGTCGACGACCTGCAGTGGGCCGATCCCAGCAGCCTCACCTTCCTCGCCTCCGCGCTGGCCCGGCTGCCCCGCCTTGCGGCCGTCCTGGCCTTCCGGCCCGACGAGCCGGCCCTCGACGTGCCTGCAGACGGCGTCCTGCCGACGGACGTCCTGTCGACGACGTCGCGACCGTCTGCGCTCGCGGCCGTCCGCGCGAGCCGCAGCGTCGTCGACGTCACGCTGGGCGCCCTTTCCGACGACGGGCTCGACGCGCTCGTCGGCGATCCCCGCCTGGCTGCGGCGCTGCGCGCGGAGACCGACCGCACGCCGTTCGCGGTGGCCGAGGTGCTGCGCGAGCTCGCGGTGCGCGGCGTCGCCGTCGCGGGGCCGGACGGCCGGTGGCTCCCTCGGGACGCCGCCGCCGTCGCACTCGCCGGGGAGGTCGGCCGGCAGGGGCAGCGGCGGGCCGTGCGGCGGCGCGCCGAGCGGGAGACCGGCGTGCGCGCTGCAGGTGCTGGCGCTCGTCGCGCTGCTCGCCCGGGAGACCACCGCCCGGATCGTGGCGACGGCGGCGGGCCTCGACCCGCGCGCGGCCCTCGACGCCCTGTCCGGGCTGGCCACGGCCGGCCTGCTCCGGCTCGGGGAGCAGGGCTGGGCGACCGCGCACGACCTCGTCGGGGAGACCGTGACCGCCGCGCTGGCGCCGGGCGAGCGCGGTCGCCTGCACGGGCTGCTGGCCGCGGCGCTGGAGGCCGACGACGCCGACCCCGCCGAGGTCGCCCGGCACCACCGCGACGCGGGGGACGGCACCGCCGCGGCCGCCGCGTTCGAGCGGGCCGCCCGCCGGGCACTGGCCGGGTACGCCACCCGTGAGGCGGCCGCGCACGCCGAGGCCGGGCTGGCGGTGGAGACCCGGCCCGGCCTGCTCGACGCCCGGGCCGAGGCGCGGGCCGCGCACGGCGACGTCGCCGGAGCCCTCGCCGACCTGCAGGCGGCCTCGACCGGCGCCGTCGGGCCCGCGCGGTCACGGCGGCTGTCCCGGTCGGCGATGCTGACCATGGGCGCCCATGATCCGGTGCGCGCCGCCGAGCTGGCCGAGCTGGCGCTGGTCGAGGCCGGCGACGACGCGGCCGCGCGGGCCGTCGCACTGGAGACCGCGGCGATCCTCGACGTGAACCTCGGCCGCGCGGGCCGCGCCGCGGAGCGGGCCGACGCCGCGCTCGCGCTGTTCCGCGGCCTCGGCGACGGAGCGGGCGTCGCCCGGATCCTGGACGGCCGCGCGATGGCGGCCTTCCTCGACGGGCGGATCACCGAGGCGGTCGGGTTGTTCGGGCGCATCGCGACCCTGTTCGAGGACTCGGGCGACCTCCTGCGCGCCGTCACGCCCCGCTCGACCCGCGGGCACGGCCTGGTCTTCCACGCCGAGCCCGCGGAGGGGCTGGTGGAGACGTCGGCGGCGGTGCAGCTCGCGCGGGATCTCGGCGCGCCGGAAGGGCAGGCGTACGCGCTGTGGCACCGGTCGGAGGCGCTGTCGGCCCTCGGGCGGCTCGCCGAGGCCGAGGCCGACGCCCGCGAGGCGCTCACCGTCGCCGGCGACGGTCGGGCACCGCGGGTGGACCGCGACCGCCTGGCGCGCGCTCGGCATCGCGCTGCAGGAGCAGCAGCGGCTCGACGAGGCCGCCGCGGCGTTCGGGGAGTCCGCGCAGGCCGCGGGAGCGACGTTGACGCTGTTCGCCTCGTGGGCCGCCGCCCGGTGCGCGCTCGTGGCGGTCGCGCTCGGGCGGCTCGACGATGCCGCGCGGTCGGTGGAGCGCGCACTGGCCGTCGGGCCGCCGCTGGGACACTACGAGGCACGGTGGGCCCAGGTGGAGCTGGCCGCGGCGCGCGGGGCGGACGACTGCACCGTGCTCGCCGCCGCTGCCTGGCACCGGGCCGGGGCGGGTGGCCACCTGGCCTCGGTGCCGCGCCTCGCGGAGTTGGCGGGCCGGTCGTGACAGCGCCGCCGGCCTTGGCATATGCACCGACCCGCGACGGCGGGGTCAGCCGCGGGCCGGTGCTGACCAGCGGCTTCCCGGCCAGCGCCGATCAATCACGGCTTCCGCTCACCGGAACGGCCCAGCCGGCTACGGAAGGTGAGTGGAGTGCTCGACGATCAGCCGCTGTGGACCTGCACGGGCTGCGGCCGCACCTTCGCGAACCGCAACCAGACCCACACCTGCGCCCCGCTGGGCTCCGTCGACGCGCACTTCGCCGGCTGCGCGCCGGCGGTCCGGGAGACCTTCGACGCCGTCCTCGCCGCCGTCCGGGCGTGCGGACCGGTGGACGTCCTGCCGGAGCGCACCCGCATCGCCCTGCACGTCCGGATGAGCTTCGCCGCGTTCATGCCCCGGCGCCGCTGGCTCGACGGCCACCTCGTGCTCGCGCGCCGGATCGACAGCCCCCGCTTCCGGCGGGTCGAGGTCTACTCCCCGCGCAACGTCCTGCACGCATTCCGCCTCACCGGGCCGGGCGAGGTGGACGCCGAGTTCACGGCGTACCTCGCCGAGGCCTACCGGGTCGGCGCGCAGGAGCACCTCCGCCGCGGGCAGGGGACGCGAGATCGGCGCGCCGCGAGGAGCTCAACGGCATCCGCGGCGAGAAGTTCACCGACCCCGAACGGCGATCGCGCGCGTACGGGGGCCGGCCGGACCGTGCGGGCGGGTGCCCCGTGCTCGCCCGCCGGGTTCGACAACCCCGCAGGATTCCTGGCCGCGCCCCGTTCAGACGCCTAAGATCATCGCGACCGGCACTCCTGCGGCCTGTCTCGCCCTCGCCCTGCAGTCGGGCCAGCGGACGACCATCGTGTGCCTTCACGGGTGACTCGGAGACCAGGATGACTGATCAGGCTACCGGGCCGGACACGACACGGTGGCACGGCCCTACCGGATGTCGCCAACCCCGCTCGTCGGCTCGATCCGGCGCACCGCGTGCTCGTCGGCTTCGCCGAGGAAGCACTGTTGCGAGGCGTCTTCCTGCGCTGCATGCGCACCGGCGGCCGCACCGAAGCCCACGCGGCACTATGGACCGCCGTCGCCTTCGGGCTGTTCCACCTACCCAACCTCATCGGTCGGGTCCGGAATCGGGCAGCTCGCCAGGTCGTGCTGGCGGGAATCAGCGGCGTGACGCTCTACTTCTTCCGGCGCAACCGCGGCCTCATCCGCGTAGCGATGATCGCCACGGGATCTGGGACATCTCCACCTTCCTCTCCGGCTGCATGGAGCCGACTGGCAGCCCTCCTGAGCTTCGCGATCTTCCCGATCGGAGCGATAGCCGGTCCGTCGTCGCACTCGTGTCCGTCTGGCGGACTGACCGGCACACCGTCGTCACCTCAGCGGGGATCGAGCACCGCAACACGAGCAGCTGACCGACCGGCGAGCTCCGCGCTCGGTTGTGCCGACGCTGTACCGGGTGTCGCGTGAAGCGTTTCCGTCTGCTCAGCGGTGGGCGCGCTCAGCGGTAGTTGACGAACTGCAGCGCGATACCGAAGTCGCGGCCCTTGAGCAGGGCGATCACGGCCTGCAGGTCGTCCTTCTTCTTGCCCGAGACCCGCAGCTGGTCGCCCTGGATCTGGGCCTGCACGCCCTTGAGCTTCTCGTCGCGGATGACCTTGCTGATCTCCTTGGCCTTGTCCGCGGCGATCCCCTGGAGGATCTTGCCCCGCACCTTGTAGGTCTTCCCGGACACCGCGGGCTCGTCGGCCTCGAACGCCTTCAGCGAGATGCTCCGCTTGATCAGCTTCTCCTTGAAGACCTCGACGGCGGCCTTCGCCCGCTCCTCGGTCTCGGACTCGATGCTGATCGCCTCCTCGCCCGCCCAGGCGATCGACGTGCCCGTCCCGCGGAAGTCGAACCGCTGCGAGAGCTCCTTCGCGGCCTGGTTCACGGCGTTGTCGACCTCCTGCCGGTCGACCTTGCTCACGACGTCGAACGACGGGTCGGCCATCGGATCCTCCTCAACCGGGCCCCTGCAGGGCCCGGCTCCTCGCTGTCGTATGCTTCCGTCCGCGCCTGAGCGCACCCGGCGGGTTGCCCGAGCGGCCAATGGGAGCGGACTGTAAATCCGTCGCGAAAGCTACAGAGGTTCGAATCCTCTACCCGCCACCACCACCCAGAACGGCCCCTGACCAGCAGAAACACGGTCAGGGGCCGTTTCGTGCTGTCCGGCTGTGTCCGGCCGTAGACCGCTGGTTCCGGGTGTTCACGGACCATGCACGGACCGATCTTGGTCCCGTCCGGCGCGCAGGGCCTCCTCGACCCGGCGGCGCACGGCGTCCTCCTGACCCGCGATGCACTTGGCGTAGACCCGCAGCAGGACGTCGACGCTGTGCCCGGCCCACTGAGCCACCTGGGGTGCCGGCACACCGCCGTTGAGCCACGTGAGACCGCGGCATGCCTCAGGTCGTAGGGCCGACGCGCGAGCGGGGAGGCGTACTCGTCGGGGGAGAGCGCGGCGGCCCGGGCCCGATCCCAGTCGGGCCCGTAGACGCTCTCCGCGAGCGGGCCGCCGCGGGTGCCGCGGAACAGCCGGCCGTCCGGGGTCGGTGCCGTGCTCGGACAGGTGCGCGTGCAGCAGCGCGGTCAGCTCGGGCGGGCACGGCACGATCCGGACCTCGTCCACGCCCCGGTGCTTGAGCTGGCGAGGCTCACGACGTGTGCCGCCCTCGCTCCACGCCCGGCCCGCCGCCGGTGCCGATGTGCTCAGGTACAGCTCACCCCATCCCGTGCGGGGAGCGTCAAGCGCTTCCTTGCGCAGATCCACCGCCTCGCCCGGGCGCAGCGCCGCGTAGTACATGACCCCGAAGAACGCCACCAGCGACGGCCGCTGCGCGCGCACCGCCGTCGAGCAGCGCCCGGGCCTGAGCGTGGTTGATCACCACCCGCGGGTTCACCGCCTCGGTCAGCTTCGGTGCCCGCCACTTGATCGCCGGGATCGGGTTGGTCGGCAGGTGGCCCAGCTCGACCGCGTACTCCAGCGCGTTGTAGAAGATCGCCCGCTTGCGGCTCACCGTGGATGCCGCCGCCGGCCGACCGTCCATCCGCAAGGCCAGGGCGTCGAGCGCCGGCCGCAACACCGCCGGGTCGGCCAGATCCCGCACCGGCCGCGTGTTCGCCGCCACCCACCGCTGCACTCGCAGCAACCGATCTTCCGGCGGGCCGGCCGCCCGCGCCCGTGCGTTGAACGACCGCCCGTAGAGCAGCTGCCGAACGGTCGCCGCACTCGGCCGGCTCTTGGCATCGACGAACAGGACCGGGGTGACCGTGGCCAACGACTCGGCGATGCCCTGCCGGCTCTTGCCCGCCGCGTGCGGCCACTTCATGTCGACATAGGCGTAGGCGTGGTCGTACCAGCTCGTGACCGACTCCTCGGGACGCAGCCGAACCCGTCGCTGGCACCGTTATGACGATGTCGCCTCGCGGGGAGGGCAGGACCTGGCGAGCGAAGTCGCGTTCGGCACAACGGGGCGGGCAACCTGCCCCAGGAGCAGCTTGTATCCGCGGGCGTAGCGGCGAAGGCGGTCGAACGCGGTGTCCATGATCAGCTGGCCGTACTGACCGAGGACGCCCTTGGCCTGTTCGACGACGCGGCTATTCAGCGTTGCTGAGCGGTGATGCATGAGTTCGGTGGCCTCAGGTCCTGATGCCGATCTCCCGCGCCGTTCGGCAGCCAGGAACGCCATGGTGCTCACGCCCGTGGGAGGTGGCGGCGGCGTACCCCGCGTAAGCCGCGGAGAACGATCGTGGCCCTGGGCGCTGTCGAATGGGGGTGGTGACCAAGCGGGCGGCGTCGTCTACCGTGTCGGCCAGCAGCATGGTGTCGTCGAGCCCGGCGATCTCAAGCACCCGCCGAACGAGTCGCGGGGCGGCGGCGAGCGCGAGACGGGCGTCGGCCCGGGTGAGCCGGTCGCGAAAGTCGACCAACTCGGTCACGCCCGCGGCGGACAGCAGTTGCACCCCGGACAGATCCAGGACGGTGCTGGAGTCGGGCACCGACAGCAGACGACGGCGCAGGGACGGGGCCGTCGCGACGTCGATTTCACCGGCCACGGTGACCAGCGTCGGCGGAGTCTGCGGGATGGAGGTTCGCACCAGCAGTGCGGACATGGCTCACCTCGGCCACTTCTCGGGCATGGATCAGAAGTGGCCGCGCTGCGGGACCGACGGCAACGGTACGGTAGATACCCAGGCCCCGCCAACGCTGCAGATGTGGGACCCTGAAGAGGTTGGAGGCACTCCGCGCCCGTCAGGCCTGTGGCGAGCCGTCTTTGATTCGCCATAATCCGCAGCCCGGTTCCCCGCGAGCCCGCTGCCAGACGGGCCGTGCTCCGTGCCTGATCAGACCACTTCCGGCAGCAAGTCCGGATCCGTGCCGGACGCTGCGACGCCCAAGTTGACCGAGGCGGGCTCGGCGGCCGCCGAGTTACTGCAGCTGCTGTTGGCGACCGAGGACATCACCGACTTCCTCGACGAGCTGGCCAGCTTGACCACGAAGGTGCTGCCTGGCGAGCTGTCCTGCGGGATCACCATGCGCCGCGGACGCGGCGCGATGACGATGGCCAGCAGCGACACCCGCGCCAGCCAGGTCGACGAAATCCAGTACAGCCACAACCAAGGCCCCTGCCTGCACGCCCTTGCCACCGGGCAGGTGACCGTGGTCGACGACCTCGCCTCCGACGACCGATGGGGCGGCTACCAGATGCCGGCCCTGGGCCACGGAGTCCGCTCGTCGCTGTCACTGCCCCTGCACACCGACAGCGAAGTGGTCGGGGCGCTGAACATCTACGCCACCCGACCGCGGACATTCGGACCGCCGGAGCAGCTCGTCGGCGGGCGCTTCGCCGACGAGGCATCCCGAGCGCTCACGTTGGCTGTGCGGTTGGCCGAGCGCAGTGAGATGTCTGCGCACCTGCAGGCCGCGTTGGCCTCCCGCGCAGTGATCGACCAAGCCCTCGGAATCATCATGAGCCAGAACCGCTGCACCCCCGACGAGGCGTTCGAGGTGCTGCGCACCGCCTCGCAGAACCGCAACGTCAAGCTCCGCGACATCGCCGCCGACATGGTCACCGCCGTCACCGGACATCCTCCCACCGACAAGCCCCGCTTCTCCTGACCCGCCGAGCAGCCCTGCTACGGGTCCGTCGTCGGGTCTGCCCCACGGCAACCGACCGGCGGATCGCGGCGCGCGTATGCCCGCGTAGCGTATGAAGCGGTCCAGCAGTGCGGCCACTCGATGACGCAGTCCGAGGAGGCCCATGTCTGCACCGACGGTTCACGCCACGACCGCGACGGACCCCAGGACCGCTGTCCCACCCATCGGCGTAGCCGCAGCCGGCGCCGCCGGTGCCGCGATGCCGGGGGCGGTGACCGTGCCTGAGCTGGCAGATCCCGGGCAGCGGCCGGCGTACCGCAACGGGTGCACCTGGCCCCGCTGTTCGCCGAGCATGCCGCACTGCCCGAGGGGCACCCGCACCGCGAACGGCTGCGCACCGAGCTGATCGACGGGTACCTGCCCGTCGCCCGGAACGTCGCGCGCAGGTACGGCAGCCGGGGCGAGCCGACCCAGGATGTGGAGCAGGTCGCGTCGATGGGTTTGGTCCTGGCCGTGGACCGGTTCGACCCCGGGCGCGAAATCGACTTCCTGTCCTTCGCCATCCCCACGATCAACGGGGAGGTGCTGCGCTACTTCCGCGATCGGGTCCACACGATGCGCACGCCCCGTCGTCTGCGTGAGTTGCAGTCACGGATCCACGACGCCGCCGCCGAACTCTCCCAGCGTGACGGGCGCGCCCCCCGGCCGAGCGAGATCGCCCGACAACTCAAGCTGGACATCGAGACGATCCTCGAAGCGCTGGCGGCCCACGATGTGGCCCACACGGCATCCTTGGACGAGCTGGGATGGCGTGACGAGGGCGGGGCCTCGAGGGACGGGGGTCGGTTCGCCGCCGCGCTCGGGCAGACCGAGCCGGAGTTCGACCTGGTCGAGCACCGCGAGGGCCTCGCACCGCTGCTCGCGGCGCTGCCCGAGCGCGAACGAAAGATTCTGTTGCTGCGGTTCTTCGGCGGACTCACCCAAACCGAGATCGCCGCCCAGGTCGGGCTCTCCCAGATGCACATCTCGCGCCTGCTCACCCGCACCCTGACCCGCTTGCGCCACCAACTGGCCACGGACTGACCCACCGACGGGCTGAGCCGAGGGCTGCGGGCAGCGCAGACGTTGTCCCCCGGCACCAACGGTGCACGGCCTGCTCGGCGGTTATGCATTGCCGGGCATGCCGGGTGGGGGGAGCGGTGCAGCGTGGCCCGCTCCTCCCACCACTACGCCACCGTGCCGCTGTCGTCGTCATGCTCGATCCGGATTCCCGGGTGACGCGGTGGCAGGCGGCTGCCGGGTGATCCTCGGGTGTGAGCGGCACAGGGCGGCCGGCGCGTGTCACGGCAGGTGCTCTGTGAGGCATCAGTGCCCGGGCCGTGGGTAAGTACGACGCGGGTCGGTGGCGTTCCCGGGTACGCACGGTCACGGGCCGATTTCGTGCCGTCCGGCTGCTGACGGCCATTGTCGAGACGGGGCGTGCCTCAGGTCGTAGGGCCGACGCGCGAGCGGGGGACACGTACTCCTCGGGGGAAGCGCGCCGGCGTCCGGGCCGACCGCCGTCCGGCTACCCGGCCTCACCGCCGTCACAGCTCGTCGGCCCTACGGCAAGCTCGTCAGCGCATCGGGCGATGCCCTCCCGGATCAACCGGCCATACGGGTCGTCCCCAAGAACTCCCACGGCGTCCTGCGCCCGCCTCAGGTGTTCCCGAGCCTGCTGCCAGTCCCCGAGCCTGCGGTAGTCGTCGGCGAGGCTTGCATACAGAGACGGGTAGAACCCCGCCACGCTCAGCGACCCGTGGTAGTGCTGCGCCCGCTCGTCGGTGACCTCTCCGGCGGCTGCCAGCGCACGCAGGTCCCACATCAACTCGGCCTTGACGTCCGACTGCACATCGGCCGCGAAGTGCGCCAGCACGCACCGGTGGAACGGATCCCCCTGCGGGCCGATCTCATCCCAGATCTCGGTCAGCCGCCAGCGCGCAGCATCACCATCCCCAGCCCGTCCCAGCTCGACCGCCTCGGTGATCTGGACCATCACCGGGTCCTGCTGCTCATCGGCCACCCGCTGCCCCTCCTCGCGCGCCCGGAGGCTAGCGGCGCCCACCGACAGTTCCGGCGGCACGCAAGGCCTGGGCAAGAACACGCGGGTCGGGTAGCCCCGGCGCATCGCTGCGCCGGGGGCCCCTCAGATGGCCATGGTGCTGGCGCACCGCTCGCCGGTGTATGAAACTCGGGACACGTCACCCGCCGACGTCGCCAGTTCTTGGTACCGGTTGAGTCCGACCCTCAGATTGACGCTGGATCTGGCCCCGGTGGGGACCCCGGGTTGCTGCCTGTGAGCGCGAGTCTCAGAATCCTGATCTTCATGCCGGATCCGCGGGTGCCCGACGACGGTCCCGACCGGCGGGTTCTTCGAGGACGCCGGGGTGGTGCCCTGGTGACGGGCGCGGTCGTCCCGTCAGCGGTGGACCGGTTCCACCTCGCGACGGCGCGTGGACCCGGCCGAGGCGAGGACCAGCAGGAGCGCTGACTGGCCGAGAACCCCCGGCGCGAGGGTCGGCGCCGGCCCCACCGTCTTCGTCACGGCCAACCACCACTGCTGCACAGCCGGAAGCGTCTCCCAGCTCTCCGAATAACGTTGATCCAGCGCGCCGGACTCGTAGTTGACCAGTACATGGTCGACAACCCCGTAGGTGGCGGCACCGAGGACGAGCACGGCGAGCATGCGAGCGGCAGGTACACCCCGGCCGCCCGGAATCAGCAGCAGCGCGAGGGCAACCGCGAGGACAGCCAGGGCGATCCACGGGACCAGTTGTTCGATCCCGTTCCAATGGCGTTCGGTGGCCAGCTCGAAGGCGGTGGCGAGGACGCCGATGGCGGTCAGCGCGACGAGGCCGCGGCGCACGAGCACCACGACGTCCGTGCCACTCGGCCTGAACGGGTGTCTCACGGGGTGAGCGCAGAGACGATCTTGTCAGTCGTCTCCTGGCCGGGGTTGTACTTGACGAGGTTGTCGCGCAGTTTGGTGAGGTTCGCGTCCTCGGCGGGGTAGGGGCGGTATTCGACGACCTCCTCAGCCCAGCGATCGGCGTTGCTCACGCCCGCGCTGTCGAGCGCCGCGGCGATCTCCTCCTCGGACGCCGTGTTCGCCGAGACCTTCGAGCCGGCTGCGGCGGTGTCGTCGTCCGTCGCCGTGTCGTCGTCGGAGTCGGTCGGTTCGGCCGCCGCGGCCGAGGACGCCGGAGCCGTCGCGGCCGGTGGCGTAGCCGCGCCGCCGCAGGCCGCCAGGCCAAGAGCGAGAACCGCCGCGGCGCAGGTGGTCAGCAGTCGTGTCGTGGTGGTGGTCACGCGTTCTCCTGTTCGGGATCGTGCAAACGCCCGACAGAGTGTCCACCGTTCACTGTGAAGAACCTGAGGGAGCAGCCTCTCCCACCGTTCGGCCTAGTCGGGTGGAATCGGCCCGCGAGGAGATCACCACCGCCGGTTCACACCGCGAACTGCACCAGCGACAGGTTGTTGCCGTCCGGGTCGAGGAACCACGCCACCTTCGAGCCGTCCGGAGCGCTCCACACACCCCGACCGTCCTGCTCGACACTGTCGTAACGGGCGAACACCACGCCCCGCCCGGCCAGCTCGTCGACGGCCGGCCCGATGTCGTCGACCCGCCACGCGAGGACCGAGTACGGCGCCGGCGTCGGCGTCCCGACCCCGGTCAGCCGGAGCAGCGTGCCGTGCGCGTCGACCGTCACCGCGTGGGAGTCCTCCGCCGACAACGGCAAGCCCGAGGACGCTGCAGTAGAAAGCCCGTGCCTGCTCCAGGTCGGCGACGCCGATCAGCGCCACGAGGTCGGACGAACCCAGCATCGAACACCTCCGATGTCGGAGCCGGCGACGCTAGTCCTGCCTCCGCAGCACGGACAACAGCCGGTTCGCCCGCCCCGGAATCGGTTCGCGCCGTGGCTCGATCTCCGCGGACGGGACGACGTCCGCGACGTGCCCGCCGTCTCTGACTCTCCGTCAGTCGCCAGTCACGAGCCGCACGCATATTGGGCGGTCGCGATCGATGACAACGAGGGTCTGAAGGAGGAGCGTGAGGGAGCAGGCTCCGTACTGGCGCATCCGACCTCGGACGGCGACTGCACTGCTCGCCGATGACAAGGAGCGCCTTGCGGTGATCACGTTTCTCGGCACCATCATATTTGCAGTCATCATCGGCATCGGTTCTCTCGACGGCAGGAGCGGGCTGGCCCTGCTCGGGAAGTACACGACGCCGGGGACGGTGGGTCGTCGCGCGCGGCCGGGCCCGGGCGATCGGCGTGGAGAGGGTCCGGCCCCGCGCTGAGGGAGCGCTGCTCGAGGAGGCCCGGGGCCAGGTCAGCTACTCCGGCTCGGCGTCGAGCAGCGCCCAGACGATCTTGCCGCCGGCGTAGGGGGACACGCCCCAGCCGCGGCTCAATCCTTGGACGATGAGCAGGCCGTACCGCCGGTCACACGGGGCCGCGATGTGCGGGCGGCCCTCGGTGACCGGCCTGCTGTCGCGGACGGCGATCTGCAGGTGTCTCCGGTCGAGCGCGAGATGCAGGACGCTCGCGGTGTCCGCGTGGTCGACGGCGTTGCTCACGAGCTCCGTCGCGACGGTCGCCGCCGCGTCGTACACACCGTCGTCGAGTTCCCAGTCGCACGCAGATCGACGCCACGGCCGAGCGGGCGAGTCCCGGTGCCGTCGAGTCGCACGGCAACTCGTGGTCGCGGGCCACCCGCGAGGGTCGTGTGTCGAGCAGGAGGTGGGCCCCGGCGAGCGTCGACGCCAGCGGCACCGTCAGATGCACGCGCGCGGCCTGCAGGATCCTGGCCGTGAGCGGGTCCGGCCGCGCCAGCACAAGGCGGGCCAACGGCCAGCCGCCCGCGTCCGCGAGCGCGGCGGGGAACACCTGGACCACCGGATCGGACTCGACGGTCGCCTCGGACAGGTCCACGACCACCCGCCCGCGGTCGAGCAGCTGCGTACCACAACGTGCGCAGGAGAGCCGCGTCTCCCGAACGGCGCGGGGAGAACGCCGCGGACGGCGAGGACCACGTGATCGTTCCGGTCGCCCTGCCGGAGCCTCACCTCGCAGCCGCGCTCGGGCCCGGGTGTGGCCGGTGACGGAGCCGTCGGCCGACACATCGCGGATCATCGGCCCCCCCGGTAGGTCACACCGTCAAGTCCGTCATACGGACGCAGCGTCGGCCGCCGAGGTCAGGGGCAGGTCGAAACTCTCGAGAGAGTACCCCGGCATTGGACCGTGATCACTTGACCCCGTACGGTGAGCGGGCGGATTGCCCGAGACCCTGGTGATCGCTCATCGACGTTCCGTCAGATCCCGGGAGCCGCTTCTTCTCTTTCACCGTCGTGGCTCCGACAGATGATCGGCGATTTCTGAGCGCATCGATCGGCGGAGCTGTGGGTGTCGCCGTCGGTCGCGCTGAGAATCCCGCGGGTAGGGGGAGCCGTCGGTGGCCGTGGAGCGCGAGGGGAGTGGTTCACGGCCACCGGGGGTGTCGGCGGGTACGGGTTGCCCGGCTCGACAGCCTCAGCGAGGCCTGCCTGGTCGCACATTTCCCGGTGAGAGGATCTCGACGAGGTCGAACTCCTTCTCGACGATCCGCCGTGCCACGTCGCTGATCTTGAGATTGCGGCTGCGGGCGAAGCGGCGTAAGCCCTCGAAAGCATCGGCCGGGGTCAGGCCGCCGTACTGCGCCAGGACGCCCTTGGCTTGCTCGATGATGACGCGATTGTTCAGCGCGGACTGCAGCTGCTCGTTGAGCACCTCACTGCGCCGGATCGCCCGCTCCTGCAGGATGCCGATCGTCGCCACATCCGCCAGCGCCTGGCCGAGGGCGAGGTCCAGCTCGGGAAGCGGACCGGGCGTGTTGCCGAACAGGTTCAACGCACCGATCGCCCGACCCCGTAGCCGCAGTGGTAGCGCGTGGACCGAGCGGAAGTCCCCGCGCTGTGCGACCGCCGCCACGAATGTCGGCCACCGGCCGGCGGCCTCGGCCGAGGTCGGCCACGCTCACCGGCGCCGCGGTCTGGAAGCAGTCGAGGCAGGGACCCTCGTCGCTCTGGAGCTGCAACAACTCCATGATGTGCGCGGCCTCGTCGGATGCGGCGACCGCGCGCAGCTCCCGGCGGGCGTCGCCCAGCACGATGCCGGCCGCGTCGGCCGACAACAGCTCCACGCAGAAGCCGGCCAATCGATCCAGCAGGTCGATGACGTCGTACTCATCGACCAGGGTGTCCGCCAGGGTGACGAACGCCCGGCTGACGGATTCCTCGCGTTCGGCGAATGGTCGGTTCATCGCAGATACCCCTCGAGCGATCCCATCGCTACTCCATGTTCTCGGTGAACGCCAGTCGGCGGGCCACGACATCGCGGGCCACGTCGATGAGTAACCGGTCGTGCACGAACGCGTGCGCCCGCATCCGGGCCAGCGCCTCCGGGGCGCTGATGTCCAGTTGTATCGACACCATCCCGGTCGCCTGGTGGACCTCGGCGCGATGGGCAATGGCGTGATCGAGCCAGCCCTCGCCGCCGTGGTCCGGCTCGGTGCGCAGGCCGAGCATCATCAGCGCGGCCGTGTCGGCGGTGCTGATCGCATCGCGAAGTTGGTCGTCGTCGAGCGATCCGGGCTCTCGGCGGTACAGGTCGAGCACCCCCAGGTTGACCGCGCCCCACTGCAGCGGCAGCGCGAAGAGCGCCTGCACCGGGCTGCGCTCCATCACCGCTGCGGCGAACACCGGCCACCGGGCGACCTCGCTGCCGTGCCGCAGGTCCGGGACCAGCACCGGGCTACCGGTCCGCGCGGCCTCCATGCACGCACCCTCGCTCAGGGTGAACTGGAGATCCTCCAGCAACTCCGCGATCGCGTCCGTCGCCGCCAGTGTCTGCCGAGCCACGCTGCCGGTCAGCAGCGAGATCGCCGCGCCGTCGACGTCGAGCCCGTCGACACACGCCCGACAGATCTGCATCGCCAACTCCCGATCGTCGACACCGTCCCGAACGATCGCCAGCAGCGCCTTCGTCACCGCACCGAGCTCAGCCACCGGCGTGCCGTCCGGATCGGACATGATGCGGATTGATCGTCACCAGCTCATCCCGTCAAGCGCTTCCGACGGAGCGGAGCGCGACAGGGACCAGATCGAGCACCGGAGTTTCCGGATCACCCTACTCTCCGACGGCACCGGCCGAGCGATCAGGTGGCGCCGCCTGCGACGTGGAGCGCGGGGTCGGAGCCTCCTGGTAAGGGATGACGCAGGAGCACCCGTGTCCCACGGGCGTCGTAGTGGATCAAGACGGAGGCCAGGAGCCGCTCCATGATCTCGATCCCGCGGCCCCGTCCCGTGGATCGGCCCGAGGAGACCCGCCACGCTCCGTGGTCCACGATCTCGAGACACACCGCGTGGGCTTCGGTCCAGAAGGTCAACTCGACGGTGTCGCCCGGGGTCGGCGAGAGGTAGGCGTGTTCGACGCTGTTGCTCGCGGCCTCGTTCACGGCGAGCACCAGGTCCTCTTTGAACTCTTCGGTCAGGTCCAGTGGAGCCAGCCAGCCGCGGACCTGCGTGCGAATCGACGCCAGCTGATGGGGATTCGCCGGCCACGTCAGATGAACAAATTCAGCCAGTTCGCGTACTTCGGCCGAATCTGCCTCGCGCATTTCCCGCTCCCCGGCACATCGTGCTGTCAGCATCTCTCTGCGGAAGAGCGCTGCCGGGGTCCAGAGCAAACTGCGCAACCTGCGTCGGCGGACTTACCCGCTGCGTACTCCCGCCAAACGGGAAGCGGCCGGCCCTCCGATCGCGGTGAAGCACGGAGACGGGTGGGACCGGCCCCGGGTGCGAGGGGGCGTCACCGGGACCGGCCCCGCACCCAGATCGTGCTCTTGTCTCCGACCGTTACACGGTCGAGAGATCCACTGGTGGTAGCTAACCCACCTCGTCGAACGGCGCCGCGTACCGGAACGTGCCGGTCGGTCGGCCGGCCAGGACGAGGACCTGGAAGTGGCACCCCCACGCCGGATCCGGGGCCGCGATCCCGACGTCGGTCGCCGCCACGAACCCGAATCGCCCGTAGTAGGAGGGCTCACCCAGCAGCCCCACGACCGTCTCGTCCCGCGCCTGCGCCGCGCCCAGCAGCGCATACATCAGCGCGGAGCCGACGCCGCGGCCCTGCCTCGCCGGGAGGACGCCGAGGGGCCCCACTCCCAGCGCGGGGACGTCGCCCAACCGGGCCCGGGTCGCGACGACGTGCCCGACCACCTCGCCGTCGCCGACCGCGACCAGGGAGAGGCCGGGCAGCCAGCCCGCGTCGGCGCGCAGCGCGTCGACCAACGCGGCCTCGGCCGGCTCGCCACCTCCGAACGCCGCCCGGTGGACGGCGCGGATCGCGTCGGCATCAGCGGGCCCTTCGGGGCGCACTCTCAGCACGCTCACCGCACTCCCTCGCTACGCTCGGTCGGCCCAGAGGGGTTAACTCAGCGCGCAGGCGCTGTGACATTGGTTCGCTCGCTGCGCTCGCTCACCGGACCGCCAGCGCCGCGGCCCGGCCCGCCCGGCGCCCTCCGAACAGGCAACCGCCCAGGAACGTGCCCTCCAGCGCCCGGTAGCCGTGCACCCCGCCACCGCCGAACCCGGCCACCTCACCCGCCGCGTACAGCCCGTCGATCGGTGCTCCGGCCGCGTCCAGCACCCGGGACGACAGGTCCGTCTGCAGCCCGCCGAGGGTCTTGCGGGTCAGGACGTGGAGGCGGACGGCGACCAGCGGGCCCGCCGCCGGATCGAGGATCCGGTGCGGTTCGGCGGTACGCAGCAGGCGGTCACCGCGGTGCCGGCGGGCGTTGTGGATCGCCATCACCTGCAGGTCCTTGGTGAACGGGTTCGCCAGCTCGCGGTCCCGGGCGACGATCTGCCGCTCCAGCGTGCCGAGGTCGATCAAGGGCTCGTCGGTCAGGGCGTTCATGCCCGCGACGAGTTCCGGCAGCGATTCCGCGACGACGAAGTCGGCGCCGCGGTCGAGGAAGGCGCGGACCGGAGCAGCGGGACCGGGACGGACGCGCCTGAGCACGCCGGCGACGCTGCGCCCGGTCAGGTCCGGGTTCTGCTCCGACCCGGACAGGGCGAACTCCTTCTCGAGGATCCTCATGGTCAGCACGAACCAGGAGTGGTCGTGGCCGCTCGCCCGCAGCGCCGCAAGGGTGCCGAGCGTGTCGAACCCCGGGAAGTTCGGCGCGGGCAGCCGGTGCCCCCGGGCGTCGAACCACAGCGCCGAGGGCCCCGGCAGGATCCGGATGCCGTGCCGCGCCCAGATCGGGTCCCAGTTCTCGACGCCCTCGGTGTAGTGCCACATGCGGTCGAGGTTCACCAGCCGCGCGCCGGCCTTCTCGGCGATCGCGAGCATCCGCCCGTCGACGTGCGCCGGCACGCCGGAGATCATCCGCTCGGGCGGCGAGCCGAGCCGGTCCGGCCAGAACGCCCGCACCAGATCGTGATCGGCCCCGATGCCGCCGGACGTGACGAGCACGGCCTGCGCCCGCAGGGCGAACGTGCCGATCGGCTCCCGGGAACTCGCCCGGCCGCGCGGCGCGGTGCTGTGTGCCAGCACGGTGCCGGTCACGCCGTCGACCGCACCCGCGGTGGTGGTGAGGCCGTCGACGCGGTGCCGGAACCGCAGCTCGACGCGACCCTCGGCGACGGCCCGCCGCACCCGCCGCACGAACGGCTCCAGCAGCCCCGGCCCGGTGCCCCAGACGACGTGGAACCGCGGCACCGAGTTCCCGTGCCCGTCCGCGAGGTGGCCGCCGCGCTCGGCCCAGCCGACGACCGGGAAGAAGCGGACGCCCAGGCCGTGCAGCCAGGCACGCTTCTCGCCGCACGCGAAGTCGACGTAGGCGGTGGCCCACTGGCGCGCCCAGTGGTCCTCGCCGGCGGGATCGTCGACGCCGCGGTCGAACGCGGCGCTGCCGAGCCAGTCCTGCAGGGCGAGGTCGAGCGAGTCGCGGATCCCCATGCGTCGCTGCTCGGGCGAGTCGACGAGGAAGAGCCCGCCGAACGACCAGAACGCCTGCCCGCCCAGTGACGCCTCGGGCTCCTGGTCCACGACGACGACCCGGCGCCCCGCGTCGGCGAGCTCGGCGGTGGCGACCAGCCCGGCGAGCCCGGCCCCGACCACGACGACGTCGGCGTCCACGGCGGGGACGCTACTCGCAGCCGAGACCGTCCTTGTCGGTTTCAGGGCCGCGCGTTCGGGCACCTCGCGGTGCCGTCGGGGCGGCAGGTGACCGGAGCCGTCGCCGCGGCGGGGTGGGCCGAGGTGGCGGTGCTGCCCTGCATCAGCGACACGAGCAGCAGCACGCCGGCGAGGCCCGCGGTCACCCAGAGCACCCGGCGCCGCTGGCTGCGGGTGAGCCGGGGTGCGGGGTCGTCGGGTTGCCCGAACCGGGCGGGTGGGCGGGCCGGCAACGGGGATCGGCGGCGCGGCTGCGGACGGCCGCAGGCGCTGCTCCTCGTTCCTCGGCTTGATCGATGGGGCCGCCGCACGCGGGCGCGGGACGGTGTCGGGGCGGGGTCGGCGCGGCGCAGGACAGCGGACCGCCGGAACGGCCGCGGCGAGCCGGACCGTCCGCGCGAGGGCGGCCGGGGTCCGCTGCCGAGGGCCGCCCGGCGCAGCGCAGGGCGCTTCGTGCGGCACGCAGGTGGCGGGCGGGCCGAGATGCAGGGTGAGGGTCGCGGCGTCGCCGGTGCGGGCCGCGAGGGCCGGGCAGGTGCCCGTGTGCCCGCGAGCGGCGAGCCGGACGAGGACGGGCCGGTAGGCCGCGGAGTCCGCCACGGACAGGCGACCCACCTGGGTCGGCCCGAGCGGGCCGAGCGCCTCGATCACGACGGCCTCGCCGCTCACTCGCAGGGCGACCTGCAGCGGCCCGGGCGGCAGCGACGCCGTCGCGACGGCGGTGACGCGACCGCCGGGGGACAGGGGAACCAGCTGCATGCGGCGCTCCGATGGGCCGGTATCGACATTGGCATGATCGATGTCGCGGTCCGCAAGATCTTTATTACTCCTCGTACCTGGATTACCGTACGGAGCGGGGTTTTGCGCGGTTCGTCATCTTTTGCCGCGGCTGTCGGACACGGACCACCTGATCGGGTGCGGAGCGGACGACTGCGTCACGACCGGTGGCGGGTAGATCCTTGGACCTGGTCCGTTCGACCGAGGCTGTTGCGCCGAGAGGAGTACGCAGATGCAGGTGCGACGAGCGAGGGGCAGCATCCTGGCGGCGCTGCTCGGCCTGGCCGTTCTTCCCGCGGCGCTGCCTCTCGGACTTCCGGTCGGGCGCCAAGCCGTCGATGTCGTCGTCGACCTCTCCGGCGCGGCCGGCACGCTCCTGGTCGTCCGGCACGCCGGAACCGCGCCCGTCACCGTCGACACGACCGTGCTGACCGGTCCTGCCGTGCGGGGCTGGTGGGTCGACGGCACCACGGGGCAGAACGTCGACGTCGGCGCGCTGACCCGGGGTCCGGCCGTCACGCTTCATCCCCCGGACACCGGCGACGGTGCCGCCCACGACTGGACGCTCGTGATCGTCGACATGACCCGCGGTCTCGTGCCGCCCGCCTGACGCCGTGTTCTGTGGATCGACGCAGCCGCTGGTCTCACGCCCGACGACGAGGTCACGCGCCGCGGGTAGGGTCGGCCGCGTGGCCCTGATCAAGGTGGACGCGGAGCCCGCGGAGGTCGGGTTCGACGCCTCGCGGCTCGCGCGCATCGACCGGCACTTCCGGCGCTACGTCGACGACGGTCTGCTCGCCGGCTTGACGGTCGCGGTCAGCCGTCGCGGGCGCGTCGCGCACCTGTCCCACCAGGGGCTGCGCGATCTCGACGCCGGGCTGCCGGTGACGGACGACACGATCTGGCGCATCTACTCGATGACGAAGCCGATCACGTCGGTCGCGGCCATGATGCTCTACGAGCAGGGTGCGCTGGAGCTGACCGACCCGGTGGCGCGCTTCATCCCGTCCTTCGCCGACGCCCGCGTCTACAGTTCCGGGCCGGCGCTGAACCCGTGGACGGTCCCGGCCACCGAGCCCGTCCGCGTCTGGCACCTGCTCACCCACACCTCCGGGCTCACCTACGGCTTCCACCACGCGCACCCCGTCGACGAGATGTACCGCCTGCGCGGCTTCGACTTCTCCAGTCCACCCGGCGCGGACCTCGCCTCGGCGTGCGACCTGCTCGCCGAGCTCCCGCTGCTGTTCCAGCCGGGCACCGAGTGGAACTACGGGGTCTCGACGGACGTGCTCGGCCGGGTCGTCGAGGTCGCCTCGGGGCAGCCCTTCGACACGTTCCTCGCCGAGCACATCCTGGGCCCGCTGGGCATGGACGAGACCGGGTGGTCGGTCGACGAGGCGGACCTCGACCGGCTGGCCACGCTCTACATGCGCGGACCGGACGGCGGCCTCACGGCGAACACGGCCTTCGGCGAGGAGGTGACCCGACCGCCGCTGCTGCACGCCGGCGGGGGAGGGTTGGTGTCGACGGTGGGGGACTACCACCGCTTCACCCAGATGCTGCTGCGCGGCGGCGAGCTCGACGGCGTCCGGCTGCTCGGCCCGCGGACCGTCGCCTTCATGACCCGCAACCACCTTCCGGGCAACGCGGACCTGGAGCAGATCGGGCGCCCGATCTTCGCCGAGTCGGCGTTCCGCGGAGTCGGCTTCGGTCTGGGCTTCTCCACGGTCGTCGACGTGACCGCGGGCAAGGTGCTCACCAGCCCGGGGGAGTACGCCTGGGGCGGGATGGCCAGCACGGCGTTCTACATCGACCCCGTCGAGGAGGTCACCGCCATGTTCTTCACGCAGTTCCTGCCGTCGAGCACCTACCCGATCCGTCCGCGACTGCGCGCGCTGGTCGCGCAGGCGTTGGTCGACTGAGGCTCCACTGCGATCAGAAGGGTTGAGAAGGGATCAAGATGGGACTGATGTTCGCGGTCGTCCGGATCGCGGTCGTCGCGGCCGCGCTGTGGGTGGCGAGCGTCCTCGTCCCCGGGATCGACATCACCGGCAGGAGCACGGGGCTGCTGATCGCGGAGCTCCTCGGGGTCGCGGCGATCTTCGTGGTGGTCGAGGAGCTGGTGAAGCCGGTCATCAAGACCCTTGGCTGCCTGTTCTACGCGCTGACGCTCGGGCTGATCGGGTTCGTGGTGAACGCCCTGCTGCTCATGCTCGTCGGGTGGCTGGCCGACCGGCTGGGCCTGCCGTTCGTCGTCGACGGGTTCTGGGCGGCGTTCTGGGGCGCGATCGTGGTCTCGGTGGTGTCGGCCGTGCTGCACCTCCTGATCCCGAACCGGCTCGACGCGCGCTGATCGTCACACGGGCCAGGTCTCGCGCCGCCACGCCGCGTCCCAGAACATCCACTCGTAGCGCGAGGTCACGATCATGTGCTCGCGCATCAGGGCGAGCTCGCGGGGCGATGCGGCGGCGCCGACCCGGTCGGTCAGCTCCAGCACCGCGTCGACGACGGCCTGGAACTCCTCGCTGCCGTACATCGCGATCCACCGGGCGTAGAGCGGATCGGGGGAGCCGGCACCCAGCAGCTCCTCGCCGACGCGGGCGTAGATCCAGTAACAGGGCAGCACGGCGGCGACGGCCTCGGCGAACGATCCGCCGTGGGCCGTCGCGAGCAGGTAGCTGACGTAGGCGCGGGTGGTCGGGGCGACCGGCTCGGCCGCCGCGGCCTCGGCGGTCAGCCCGAGATCGCCGAGCAGCGCCGCGTGCAGACCCTGCTCGGCGGCGATCGCGCCGCCCGCGTGGGCACCGAACATCACGGTGTCGCGCGGCTCCTCGCGCCCGGGCGCCGCAGAGGGCCAGCGCGCGGGCGTAACCGCGCAGGTAGTGGGCGTCCTGGACGATGTAGTGGCGAAACGCCTCGCGCGGCAGCGAGCCGTCGGTCAGCCCGGTGACGAACGGGTGGCGCAGGATCGCGGCGTACACGTCCTCGACGTCGGACCAGAGAAGATCGCGCGTTCGCGGTCGGAGATCCGGGGCGGCCACGCCGGCACGGTAGCCCGAGGAGGGCGCGTCGTGACCGCACGGGCACGGGTTGTGTTCGAAGAGTGAGATGACGGTCACTGTTCGACTACAATCTGCTCGAAGTGGGTCCTCCGTGCCGCACGATTGAGGTTCCCACGGGCAGCGACTCAGCGCTGAGAGCGTGCCGCACCGCATCGCACCGCGGAGGTGAGTCGGAATGAGCCCCGTACCCATGGATCATCACGAGAAGATGCGGCTTCGGGCAGCCGCCTTCCGCGTCACCCGGCTCTATCCGGGTCCAGTCGGCGAGCTGCTCTCGCGTGAGCTGCTGACCTGGGAGGAGTTCGGCTACCGGCTCGGGGGCAGCCAGCTCGTGATGCGGCTGGTGGACCACGTCCTCAAGGCCCCGCTCGCCCAGGGCGACGCGGCCTGACCCCGGTCGACGGCGGTGTCCCTCACGGTCCCGCCGTCGTGGCGCCCGTCGGCATCGGCTCACCGTCCACGACGCCGAGCACCGTCGCCGTCACCACCAGGAGTGCCGCGAGGGTGATCGCCGTGCCGAGGCGGGCGACCGCATCGAAGGCCGTGCCCAGTGGGGTGTGGGCCGGCAGGACGAGCTTCTTCGCGACGGCCGGGGGTCGGGGCCCGTAATCCGGCGGGGTCGGCGCGATCCACACCGTCCGGACGTCCGACGGCGCATCGACGGGTCGGACGTGGGGGGCGTGCTGCGGGCGCGACGGGTGCGTCGGCGCGGACATGGGGACCACCGGAGTGCTCGACGGGCGGGGAGCCGTTACGACCCGATGATCGTTCCCGGGACGGCGGGCGTTAGCGCCGGGCCCCGACCGTCGCGGGTCCGAATCGGCCCGAGGTAGGCTGACGTCCGAGAATCATCGTCAGTCCGAGGAGTGCCGAGCTGTGCCACCGCCCCCCCGCCGGACCCCGAAGCGCAAGGTCAACCCGCTGCACGCCAAGCGGGTTGCGGACGTGGACTGGAAGGACATCACGCTGCTGCGGACGTTCATCTCGGACCGCGGGAAGATCCGTGCGCGCCGGGTGACCGGCCTGACCCCGCAGCAGCAGCGCCAGGTCGCGACCGCGATCCGCAACGCGCGGGAGATGGCCCTGCTGCCCTACCCGCGCGCCGGCCGAGGCTGACGTCGGCGCACCACCCCGCGACGGACCCGTTTCCACGCCGCTCGCGGGGTTGTGTAGCATCGTTGACGCCCGCCGGGAGGTTCTCCCGAGGGCTGTGCCGCCCCTTTAGCTCAGTCGGCAGAGCGTCTCCATGGTAAGGAGAAGGTCTACGGTTCGATTCCGTAAAGGGGCTCGGGCGAGTCGGGCCGTGTTCACCTGGACAGGGGTCGTTCTCGCGAAGCGGTGTAGCTCAGTCGGTAGAGCAAGCGGCTCATAATCGCTGTGTCGCCGGTTCAAGTCCGGCCACCGCTACCAGGCTGACCAGTACCGAAACTGATCCGGCGCGGGTCGGCCGCCTCGCACGGAGTGCGGGGTGCTGAGTCGTAGCCGGATCGATCACAGCAGGAGGCACCCGCGATGGCGAAGGCCACCGACGTCCGGCCGAAGATCACGCTGGCGTGCGAGGTGTGTAAGCACCGCAACTACATCACCAAGAAGAACCGGCGGAACGACCCCGACCGGCTCACGATCAAGAAGTACTGCCCGAACTGCAATCTGCACCGCGATCACCGCGAGACCAGGTGATCGAGGAGTACGTCGGCCGCGCTCTGCCCCCGACCCGGCCCTACCTGGTCGGACGGGAGAAGGTGCGGGAGTTCGCCCTCGCTGTCGGCGAGGGCGCTTCCGCGTGTACGGACCTCGACGCGGCGCTCGAAGCCGGGTATCCGGACCTGGTGGCGCCCCCGACGTTCGCGGTCACGTTCACCATCCCGCTGATGGAGGCGTTCCTCCGGGACCCGGCGGTCGGCTGGGACTACGCGCACATGGTGCACGGCGAGCAGTCGTTCGTCCTGCACCGTCCGCTGTACGCGGGCGACGAGGTCGTCACCACCCTGCACGTGGACGAGCTGCGCCCGCGCGCGGGGAACCTGTTCCTCACGTTGCGGGCCGAGGTGGCGGACGCCGCGGGCGAGCCCGTCCTGACGGCGGTCTCGCTGATGGTCACCGCCGCCCCGGCGCAGCCCGCGGAGGTGCCGGCGTGACGGCGGCCGCCCTCGGCCCGGGCGACGCGCTCCCGGCGCTGTCGATTCGGCTGACGCGCGCGGACCTCGTCCGCTACGCGGGCGCCTCCGGCGACTTCAACCAGATCCACTGGAACGAGCGGTTCGCCGTCGGCGTGGGCCTGCCGAACGTGATCGCCCACGGAATGCTGACGATGGCGCTCGCCGGCCGGCTGGTCACGCACTGGATCGGCGACCCCGGCGCCGTGGTCGGTTATGCCGCCCGCTTCACCCGGCCCGTCGTCG
This sequence comes from uncultured Actinomycetota bacterium, assembly GCA_963780835.1. GTDB lineage: Bacteria > Actinomycetota > Actinomycetes > Mycobacteriales > Pseudonocardiaceae > Pseudonocardia. The sequence continues at coordinate 28,009 of CAWADQ010000075.1, forward strand.
TCCCGGACGACGACGAGGGCGTCACGCTCGAGGTCACCGGCACCGTCAAGGCGGTCGACGACGAGGGTGACATCCGCGTCGCCACCGTCGCGATCACAGCCGCGGTGGACGGGAAGACGGTGCTGGCCCGCGCGACTGCCCGGGTCCGCCTCCCCGCCTGAGCCACCCGCACCCGCGCACCCGAGCGAAAGCCACCCGCGCCCGAGCGAAAGCGGCGTTGGCAAGGTCTACCTTTGCGAACGCCGCTTTCGCTCGGTCCGACCGGCTACTTGGCCTCGGCGAGCAGCGCGCCCATCCGCTCGACGCCCGTGCGCAGGTCGTCGTCGGCCAGGGCGTAGGACAGGCGCAGGAAGCCCGGCGTGCCGAACGCCTCGCCCGGGACCACCGCCACCTCGGCGTGCTCCAGGATCGCCGCCGCGAGCCCGACGGTGTCGTCGATGCGGGTGCCGCGCAGCTCCGTGCCGATCAGCTCCTGGACGGCCGGGTAGGCGTAGAACGCCCCGCGCGGGGTCGGGCACTGCACGCCCGGGATCGCGGAGAGCAGTTCGACGATCGTGCGCCGACGCCGGTCGAACGCCGCGCGCATCTCCGCGACCGCGTCCAGCGACCCGGAGACGGCCTCCAGCGCGGCGCGCTGGGCCACGTTGCACACGTTCGAGCTGAGGTGGCTCTGCAGGTTCGTCGCCGCCTTGATCACGTCCGCGGGACCCGCCATCCAGCCGACCCGCCAGCCGGTCATCGCGTAGGTCTTCGCGACACCGTTGAGCACGACGCACGTGTCCGCGAGCTCCGGAACCGCCACCGGCATCGAGACCGCCTCGGCGCCGTCGTAGACCAGGTGCTCGTAGATCTCGTCGGTGATCACCCAGACGCCGTGCTCGACGGCCCAGCGCCCGACCGCCTCGGTCAGCTCACGGGACGCCACCGAGCCGGTCGGGTTCGACGGCGAGCACCACAGCAGCGCCTTCGTGCGCGGCGTGCGGGCGGCCTCGAGCTGCTCGACCGAGGGCAGGTAGTCGGCGTCCGGCCCGGTCGTGACCACGACCGGCACGCCACCGGCCAGCGTGATCGCCTCCGGGTAGGTGGTCCAGTACGGCGCAGGCAGGATCACCTCGTCGCCCGGGTCGATCAGGGTCGCGAAGGCCTGGTAGACGGCCTGCTTGCCGCCGTTGGTGATCAGCACCTGGGCGGCCGTGAGCTCGAGGCCGCTGTCGCGCCTCGTCTTCTCGGCGACGGCCGCGCGCAGCTCGGGCAGCCCGGCGGCGGGGGTGTAGCGGTGGTTCTTCGGGTCCGCGCACGCGGCCTGCGCGGCGGCGACGATCGGTGCGGGCGTCGGGAAGTCGGGCTCGCCCGCGCCGAACCCGATGACCGGCCGGCCGGCCGCCTTCAGCGCCTTGGCCTTGGCGTCGACCGCCAGCGTCGCCGACTCGGCGATGCCGCCGATCCGTGCGGAGATCCGGTGCCGGACGTGCGGTTCCGTGAGTGAGGGAGGTGCTGCGGTACCCATGGCGGCATCCTCCCCCAACGGGTGGCGACGGCTCGTCCTGGGGCGCCGGGCCAGCCCCGGAAACCGGCGTGGCGTGGTGCCGTACACTTTCCTGTGGCACGTGGGCCGCAGGTCCACGGACGCGCGCCCGACGGGCGCGGAGCCGGCCAAGGGGTGTAGCTCAATTGGCAGAGCAGCGGTCTCCAAAACCGCAGGTTGCAGGTTCAAGTCCTGTCGCCCCTGCATCGGACGAGCGCAGTGGGCAGGGTAAGGGCGTCAACACGGCAGTGTCAGCGAGGAGATCGGCGTGAGCGAGGAGCGCGAGGCGGAGCCGGGGCGGGAGCGCCCGCGGACCGCCGCGGACCGCCGGGCGCGGCGGTCGGACGCGACGCCCGCCGGCTCGGGCGCGACACGGGCCCGCGGTACCGCCGTCCGCGAGGGCGGACGGCAGAGCAAGGGCTCGTTGCCGAGCAGGTTCGTCCGCTTCCTGCGTGAGGTCGTCGCCGAGCTGCGCAAGGTCATCTGGCCGACGCGCAACCAGCTGGTGACGTACACGATCGTCGTGCTGGTCTTCGTGTCGTTCATGGTCGCGCTGGTCTCACTGATGGACTACCTGTTCGGGCGGGGCGTGCTGTTCCTGTTCGGTACCTGACCACCCTCGACCGACCCGCGACGAGTGCAAACGAGGAATTGACGTGACGACCCAGGACGGCGGCCTTCGGCCCGCCGACATCGAGACCGCAGAAGGCACGAACGGCGCGGCCGCTTCCGAGCAGGACGTCGACGTCGAGGTCGCCAACGAGGCGGACGTGGCGTCGCACTCCTCACCGACGCCGACGACGACCTCGCCGGCGCGGACGATGTGCGTGGCCGAGGACGTGGTTGCCGAGGACGTCGCCGACGCGGAGCCGGCCGAGCCCGTCGAGATCGACCCCGCCGAGGAGATGCGGGCCGCGCTGCGCCGCGCCCCCGGCGACTGGTACGTCGTGCACTCCTACGCCGGCTACGAGAACAAGGTGAAGACCAACCTCGAGACCCGCGTGCAGACCCTGGACGTCGAGGACTACATCTTCCAGGTCGAGGTGCCCACCGAGGAGGTCACCGAGATCAAGAACGGCCAGCGCAAGCAGGTGCAGCGCAAGGTCCTGCCCGGCTACATCCTGGTCAGGATGGAGCTCAACGACCAGTCGTGGGGCGCGGTCCGCAACACCCCCGGCGTCACCGGCTTCGTGGGGGCCACCTCCAAGCCGTCGGCGTTGACGATCGACGAGGTCGTGAAGTTCCTGCTGCCGCGCACCGAGGCCGCCAAGCCGGCCGCGGCCGGCCGTGGCGGTGCCACCACCGGGGCCGCTGCGGGTTCGGGCAAGGCCACGGTCGAGGTCGACTTCGAGGTCGGCGAGTCGGTCACCGTCATGGACGGCCCGTTCGCGACGCTGCCGGCGACGATCAGCGAGGTCAACGTCGACGCGCAGAAGGTCAAGGTCCTGGTCTCGATCTTCGGTCGGGAGACCCCGGTCGAGCTCGCCTTCTCCCAGGTCTCCAAGATCTGACATCCCGGCCGCGGCAGGCAGGTCCGCGGCGTGCAGCAACCACTCGAAGGAAAAGCGAGATGCCCCCCAAGAAGCGGAAGCTCTCCGCGATCGTCAAGCTCCAGATCAAGGCCGGGGCCGCGACCCCGGCGCCGCCGGTCGGCCCCGCGCTGGGTCAGCACGGCGTCAACATCATGGAGTTCTGCAAGGCCTACAACGCGGCCACCGAGTCGCAGCGCGGCGACATCGTGCCGGTCGAGATCTCGGTGTACGAGGACCGGTCGTTCACCTTCGCGCTGAAGACCCCGCCCGCCGCGCGCCTGCTGCTCAAGGCGGCCGGTGTCGAGAAGGGCAGCGGCGAGCCGCACCGCACCAAGGTCGCCTCGGTGACCATGGACCAGGTGCGCCAGATCGCCCAGACCAAGATGGCCGACCTGAACGCGAACGACATCGACCAGGCCGCCAAGATCATCGCCGGTACCGCCCGGTCCATGGGAATCACGGTCACGGGCTGACCCGTTGTCGACGGGTGCTCCACCCCGAACGCGTGGGAGAGCCTGGCGCGGCTCGCACCACGACCCTGACTGAGAAGACGAAGGACAGCCATGAAGCGCAGCAAGATCTACCGCAAGAACGCCGAGCTGGTGGACCGCACGCGGCTCTACAGCCCGCTGCAGGCCGCGAACCTGGCCAAGGAGACCGGCGGGACGTCGAAGATGGACCCCACCGTCGAGGTCGCGATGCGGCTGGGTGTGGACCCGCGCAAGGCGGACCAGATGGTCCGCGGCACCGTGAACCTGCCTCACGGCACCGGCAAGACCGCCCGCGTGATCGTCTTCGCGACCGGTGACAAGGCCGCCGAGGCCGAGGCCGCCGGAGCGGACGTCGTCGGTGCGGAAGACCTGATCGAGCGCATCCAGGGCGGGTGGCTGGAGTTCGACGCCGCCATCGCCACCCCGGACCAGATGGCCAAGGTCGGGCGTATCGCCCGCATCCTCGGCCCGCGCGGCCTCATGCCGAACCCGAAGACCGGCACCGTCACCCCGGACGTCACCAAGGCGGTCCAGGACATCAAGGGCGGTAAGATCAACTTCCGGGTGGACAAGCAGGCCAACCTGCACTTCGTCATCGGCAAGGCGTCGTTCCCCACCGAGAAGCTGGTGGAGAACTACGGCGCGGCGCTCGACGAGATCCTGCGGGCCAAGCCGTCGGCCGCGAAGGGCCGCTACCTGAAGAAGGTCACGGTCTCGACGACGACGGGCCCGGGCATCCCCGTCGACCCGAACCGCACCCGCAACCTGCTGGTGGACGACACGCCGTCCGGCTGAGCGAACACCCGACCCGCACCCCGTCGCCCCGAGTGGGCGGCGGGGTGCCGTCGTCTCTGGTGGCGCCGGGGCCTGCCCGTTCACCGTGTCCAGTCCGCCAGCACCGTGTCGACGGCCTCTGCCTCAGCCGGCGGCCCGGGCAGCGTCGCGGGGGTGCGCGAGAACCGTGGGGCCGGGGCCGCCTGCCGCACGCCGTCCGGAGCCACGATCGTCCCTCGCGCCTTGAGGTGCGGGTGGTCGGCGACCTCGTCCAGCGCCAGTACCGGCGTCACGCACGCCTCGGTGCCGTCGAAGACGGCCACCCACTCGTCGCGCGTCCGGGTCGCGAACGCGGCAGTGAACCGCTCCCGCAGCACCGGGTACCCCGCGACGTCGCCCTGCGCCGGCAGCGTCGTCGGGTCGAGACCGAGCCCGTCGAGCAGCTGGGCGTAGAACCGCGGTTCCAGCGGGCCGATGGCGACGTGCCGGCCGTCGGCGCAGGTGTAGGTGTCGTAGTAGGGCGTGCCGCCGTCCAGGAGGTTGGCCTCCCGCTCGTCGGCCCAGTGGCCCTGACCGTAGAACGCCCAGGTCATCTGCATGAGCAGGCTCGCCCCGTCGACCATCGCGGCGTCGACGACCTGGCCGCGGCCCGACGAGCGCGCCTCCAGCAGCGCCGCGAGGACGCCGACGAGCAGCAGCATGGAGCCGCCGCCGAAGTCGCCGACGAGGTTCAGCGGCGGCACCGGTCGTTCGCCCGCCCGGCCGATCGCGTGCAGCGCACCGGTGAGCGACACGTAGTTGATGTCGTGCCCGGCCTGACGCGCCATCGGACCGTCCTGACCCCACCCGGTCATGCGGCCGTAGACCAGCCGCGGGTTGCGGGCGTGGCAGTCGGCCGGCCCGACCCCGAGGCGTTCGGCGACCCCCGGCCGGTAGCCCTCGATCAGGACGTCCGCGTGGTCGACCAGGCGCAGCACCGTGTCGCGACCCGCGGGGTCCTTGAGGTCGGCCGCGACCCGGCGGCGACCGCGCAGGGTGGGGTCGGGGCGATCCGGGTCACCGAGCCGCAGTCCCCCGGCCGGCCGGTCGACGCGCACGACGTCGGCCCCGAGATCGGCGAGCACCATGGCCGCGTGCGGACCCGGTCCGATTCCGGCCAGCTCCACGACCCGCAGCCCGCGCAGCGGCCCCGTGCCCGTTCCCATCCAGATCTCTCCGTTCCTGCGCCATCGGTTTTCGCGCACCCTCGGCCTGACGAACATGCGGACTCAGCCTGACGAACTCCCGGAGCAGTTCGACGCCGTAACAGGGCGTCCGGCGCACCCTTGGGTCGCAGGACGGCGCCGAACTGCCCCGTCCGACTCGCGCCGGCAAGAGTGCCGACTCGCGCCGGCGAACGTGCCGACTCGCGGATCAAGCGACGGCGACGGGCTCGGTCTCGGGGTGCGACTCGTCGAGGGTGTGCCAGGCCGCGACGAGGCGGTCGAGCGCGGGTTCCACGCGATCGCGGCGCAAGGTGTACGGCACGCGCAGGTAGCGCTCGAACGCGCCCGCGAGCCCGAAGCGGGGACCGGCGGCGAGCAGGACGTCCTGACGGCGGGCCGCGCCGACCAGTCGGCTCGACACCGGTGCGCCGAGGTCCACCCACAGGCTCAGCCCGCCGGTCGGGTGCGACGGGCGCCAGCTCGGGAAGGCGTCGCCGAGGCGGCCGAGCAGGTGGTCGCGGGCCCCGGCCAGCTCCGCCCGGCGGGCCTGCACGACGGGTTCGAGGTCGTCGATCAACCGGGTCGCGATCAGCTGCTCCAGTACCGGGCCGCCGAGATCGGTCGCGGCGCGCAGGGCGGCCAGCCGACGGATCGTCGGCGCGGCGGTGCGGATCCAGCCGATGCGCAGGCCACCCCACAGCACCTTGGCCGCCGACCCGATGGTGATCACCAGGGCGGAGTCGGGGGCGCCGTGCGCGGCGACCGGTACCTCGCTCGATCCGACGAGGGTCAGCTCGGCGAGCGTCTCGTCGATCAGCAGGGGTGTGCCGGTGCGGCGGGCCAGCGCGACCAGCCGTTCGCGTCCCGCGCCGTCGAGCAGCGCCCCGGTCGGGTTCTGGTGGTCGGGCACCAGGTAGGCCAGCCGCGGGGCGGCGTCGCGCATGGCTGCGGTCACGAGGTCCAGGTCCCACGCGTCGGCTCCGGCGGAGTCGAGGTCGAGGGGCACCGGGACGCACCGCGCGCCGCGGGCGTGCACGGCGTCGAGTGCGTTCGGGTAGGTCGGGTGCTCGACGAGTACCCGGTCGCCGGGCGTGGTGAGAGCGGCGAGCACGAGCGCGATCGCGGCCTGCCCCCCGGCGGTGACCAGCACCTGGTCCGCGGTGGTGGGCAGGCCCCGTGCGGTGAACCGACGCGCGATCGCCGCGCGCAGCGCGGGCAGGCCGAGCAGGTCGTACCCGTGGCCGGAGAGGTGGGCGTCGAGGTCCTCGACGGCCAGTGCCGCCGCCGCGCGCAGCTCGGTCGCCGGGGCGGCGAGGGAGGCGTGCGCGAGGTCGTAGAGGGTGCGGTCGCCGTGGGGGGAGAAGGGCGAACTCACGCCGGAGGCCGCGATCCCGGGCGGCAGTTGCGTCCAGCTGCCGGCGCCGCGTCGGCTGTGCAGGATCCCGGCCTCCCGCAGCACCTCGTAGGCGGCGGCGACCGTCGTCCGGCTGACGTCGAGGGCCGCAGCGAGCTCCCGCTCCGCGGGCACGCGCATCTGCAGCGGTAGCCGCCCGTCGAGCACCAGCAGGCGGACCCGGTCGGCGAGCGCCGCGGTCAACCCGCGCCCCCCGGGTGGCCGCCAGTCGCCGAGCAGTCGGGCGAAGCTGCGGGCACCGATGCGGCGGTCGACGTCGTCTGCCATGCGGTTCATTGTCGCAGTATGTGGTCCACTCTCGCGTAATTGGCTGTACAGGACCAGGCCGGTGGCGAGCATGCTTCGCCACATGGATACCTCGCTCTGGTTGCTCCCGGCCCTGCTCATCGCCATCGCCGTCGCGGCACCCCGTTACGGCGTGGACTCACGCGACAGCTATGACTGGCGACCTCGCTTCGGTCCGCCCGAACCACCGCCACCGATGGCCTCCCGGCGCCGGTCCACCCCGGCCGCGGACCTCGCCGCACTCGCTCGGCTGATCCGCCGGGCCACGTCGCGCGGCGCGGGCAGCGCATCGACAGCGGAGCAGGCTGGTAGACACCGCGGTTGAGCGGTTGCACGGTGTCGCCCAGACGTCCTGCGCCGCCAGCGCGCCCAGCTGCGCCGTCGCCCCCCGTCGAGGAGGCCGCCTCGTTCGGCGTAGACTTTTGTCAGTTCCACCGAAGACCGCAGGTCTGCATCCCGTGAGGGGTGTACGAAGGCCCCGCACGAGCGGGCGGCCCGCGCAGGAGGACGAGGTCGTGCCGGGCGCCCCGGATCTCCGAGGGTGCCTGCTTCCGCCCCGTGCCTGCGCGCGGGGCGTTCGTCTTCTCCCGGGTCCGGACGTGGTGGTTCACCCTGCCGAGCATTCTGGCAACCCGAGAGGAGGCAAGGGATGGCACGACCCGACAAGGTCGCGGCGGTCGCCGAGATCGCCGACGAGTTCCGGGGCGCGTCCGCCTCGGTCGTCACCGAGTACCGCGGCCTCACGGTGGCGCAGCTGACGACGCTGCGTCGCACGCTGGGGCCGGACGTGTCCTACCGCATCGCCAAGAACACCCTGGTGAAGCGGGCGGCGCAGGACGCCGGTGTCGATGGCCTCGACGCCCTGTTGGTCGGTCCCACGGCGATCGCGTTCGTCACCGGCGAGCCGGTCGACGCGGCCAAGGCGCTGCGCAACTTCGCGAAGGACAACAAGGCCCTGGTCATCAAGGGCGGCTTCATGGACGGCAACGCGCTGTCCGTGGACGAGGTCAACCGCATCGCGGACCTCGAGTCGCGCGAGGTCCTGCTGGCCAAGCTGGCCGGCGCGATGAAGGGCAACCTGAGCAAGGCGGCGGGCCTGTTCGCCGCTCCCGCGTCGCAGGTCGCCCGGCTGGCCCAGGCGCTGGCGGACAAGCGCGCCGAGGCCGAGAAGGCCGGCGCCCCCGCGGCGCGACGCGGCCGACGCGGCCGACGCCGAGAGCTGAGCACCCCCACCCACCCGCGCCCGCGGGCGCACCCACACCTGAAAGAGGAATCACGATGGCGAAGCTGTCGACCGACGAGCTGCTCGACGCGTTCAAGGACATGACGCTGCTCGAGCTCTCGGAGTTCGTGAAGAAGTTCGAGGACACCTTCGAGGTCACCGCGGCCGCGCCGGTCGCCGTGGCCGCTGCCGGCCCTGCCGCCGGTGCCCCGGCCGAGGTCGTCGAGGAGAAGGACGAGTTCAACGTCGTCCTCGAGGCCGCAGGCGAGAAGAAGATCCAGGTCATCAAGGTCGTCCGCGAGCTCGTCTCGGGCCTGGGCCTCAAGGAGGCCAAGGACCTCGTCGAGTCCGCCCCGAAGCCGATCCTGGAGGGCGTGCCGAAGGAGGCCGCCGAGGCCGCGCAGGCCAAGCTGCAGGATGCCGGCGCCAAGGTCAGCCTGGCCTGATCGCCGCCGCCCCGCGCGGGCGGCTGCACGCACCACCACACCGACCGGGACGGCGCCCCCAGCGTGGGACGCCGTCCCGGTCGTGCGTCTGCGCGGCTGGCGCGACCGCACCCGCCGTGACGGCCGCGCCCTGATGTGACAGTGCGCCGAACGGCGAAGCCGTGATGGTCCCCGCAGGTCACCGCCGGTAGTCGCATCAGAGGTGACGAAACGGGCGTCGCGGAGAGTCGATGAGCTGCGGGTCACGGCGTCCACCGGCGACAACCGTCCGGTCGTCCCCCGAAAGGGACCACTTACCGACGCGTAGTGTCTTGACTCGGTGCGCCGGTCAGGTCACTCTTAGGTCTCGGTGGTTCCCTGGGCGCCTGCGTCCTGATCGTCCAGGAGACCTCACTCGACAGCGGCTGCGTTTGCGGCTAGACTGCCTCTTTGCGCTGCCCTCGTCCAGGTTTGCGCGCGTATGTGGGGGTCTCTCGCTTGTCGAGTGCTCCGACGTGTGCCCGGAAACCTGGTCGAGAGCCGCGCATCGACAACAGACGGCGAGCACGCAGGTCCGCACACCCCGTGCCTCCCGACCCGGGTTCCCCTGCCGGGCGAGGCGACCACGGTAGCGCGCGGATCCGGTGTTCGCCAGACGAGAGCGTAGTTCTCGGAAGGACGCATCTTGGCTTCGTCCCGCGCCACCACGACCCCCGCGACCACCTCGGACCACCTGGCGCTTCCCGGAGCGCCAACCCGGGTCTCCTTCGCGAAGATCCGCGAGCCCCTGCGGGTGCCCGACCTGCTCGACCTGCAGACCCAGTCGTTCGAGTGGCTGGTCGGCGACGAGGCGTGGTTCCAGCGTCGCATCGATGCCGGCGACGAGAGTCCGGTCGGCGGTCTCGAGGAGATCCTCACCGAGATCTCGCCGATCGAAGACTTCTCCGGCTCGATGTCGCTGTCCTTCTCCGACCCACGCTTCGACGAGGTCAAGGCCTCTGTCGAGGAGTGCAAGGACAAGGACATGACGTACGCGGCTCCGCTGTTCGTCACCGCGGAGTTCACCAACAACACCACCGGCGAGATCAAGTCCCAGACGGTCTTCATGGGCGACTTCCCCGTGATGACGGACAAGGGCACCTTCATCATCAACGGCACCGAGCGTGTCGTCGTGTCGCAGCTGGTCCGCTCGCCGGGCATCTACTTCGACCACAACATCGACAAGACCACCGAGAAGGACGTCTACTCGGTCAAGATCATCCCCAGCCGCGGCGCGTGGCTGGAGTTCGACGTCGACAAGCGCGACACCGTCGGCGTCCGGATCGACCGCAAGCGTCGCCAGCCGGTCACCGTGCTGCTCAAGGCCCTGGGCTGGACGGCCGAGCAGGTCTCGGCCCGCTTCGGGTTCTCCGAGACGATGATGGCCACCCTGGAGAAGGACCACACGGCCGGCCAGGACGAGGCCCTGCTCGACATCTACCGGAAGCTGCGCCCGGGCGAGCCGCCCACGCGCGAGAGCGCGCAGACGCTCCTGGAGAACCTGTTCTTCAAGGACAAGCGCTACGACCTCGCGAAGGTCGGCCGGTACAAGGCCAACAAGAAGCTCGGGCTGTCGATCCCGAACGAGGTCGGCACGCTGACCGAGGAGGACATCGCCACCACCATCGAGTACCTCGTCCGGCTGCACGCCGGCGACAAGACGATGGTGTCCGGGGCGGTCGACGGCCAGGGCGGCGCCGAGATCCCGGTCGAGACCGACGACATCGACCACTTCGGCAACCGGCGCCTGCGCACCGTGGGCGAGCTGATCCAGAACCAGATCCGGGTCGGTCTCTCGCGCATGGAGCGCGTCGTCCGCGAGCGGATGACGACCCAGGACGTCGAGGCGATCACGCCGCAGACCCTGATCAACATTCGGCCGGTCGTGGCCGCGATCAAGGAGTTCTTCGGCACCTCGCAGCTGTCCCAGTTCATGGACCAGACCAACCCGCTGGCCGGCCTGACGCACAAGCGGCGTCTGTCCGCGCTGGGCCCGGGCGGTCTGTCCCGTGAGCGGGCGGGCTTCGAGGTCCGCGACGTGCACCACAGCCACTACGGCCGCATGTGTCCGATCGAGACCCCGGAAGGCCCGAACATCGGCCTGATCGGGTCGCTGTCGAGCTTCGCGCAGGTCAACCCGTTCGGCTTCATCCAGACGCCGTACCGGAAGGTCGAGCACGGCATCGCCACGGGTCAGATCGACTACCTGACCGCGGACGAGGAAGACCGCTTCGTCATCGCGCAGGCGAACGAGCCGCTGAACGACGACGGCTCGTTCACCAGCGACCGTGTGCTGGTCCGGCGCAAGGGCGGCGAGGTCGACTACATCCCGCCGACGGCCGTCGACTACATCGACGTCTCGCCGCGCCAGATGGTGTCGGTCGCGACGGCGATGATCCCGTTCCTCGAGCACGACGACGCGAACCGCGCCCTGATGGGCGCGAACATGCAGCGTCAGGCCGTGCCGCTGCTCCGCTCCGAGTCGCCGCTGGTCGGCACCGGCATGGAGCTGCGCGCCGCGGTCGACGCCGGCGACGTGGTCGTGGCCGAGAAGGCCGGTGTCGTCGAGGAGCTGTGCGCCGACTTCATCACGGTCATGGCAGACGACGGCTCGCGCCAGACCTACCGGCTGCACAAGTTCCGCCGCAGCAACCAGGGCACCTGCACGAACCAGAAGCCGATCGTCGAGGAGGGCGCGCGGGTCGAGGTGGGCCAGGTGCTCGCCGACGGGCCGTGCACCGAGGACGGCGAGATGGCCCTGGGCAAGAACCTGCTCGTGGCGATCATGCCGTGGGAGGGCCACAACTACGAGGACGCGATCATCCTCTCGCAGCGCCTGGTGCAGGACGACGTGCTGACGTCGATCCACATCGAGGAGCACGAGATCGACGCCCGCGACACCAAGCTGGGCGCCGAGGAGATCACCCGGGACATCCCGAACGTCTCCGAGGAGGTCCTGGCGGACCTCGACGAGCGCGGCATCATCCGGATCGGTGCCGAGGTCCAGCCCGGCGACATCCTGGTCGGCAAGGTCACGCCCAAGGGCGAGACGGAGCTGACCCCGGAGGAGCGCCTGCTCCGCGCGATCTTCGGTGAGAAGGCGCGCGAGGTCCGCGACACCTCGCTGAAGGTCCCGCACGGTGAGACGGGCAAGGTCATCGGCATCCGGGTGTTCTCCCGCGACGACGACGACGAGCTCGCGCCCGGTGTGAACGAGCTGGTCCGCGTGTACGTGGCCCAGAAGCGCAAGATCTCGGACGGCGACAAGCTGGCCGGACGGCACGGCAACAAGGGCGTGATCGGCAAGATCCTGCCCGCCGAGGACATGCCGTTCCTGCCGGACGGCACCCCGGTCGACATCATCCTGAACACGCACGGTGTGCCGCGACGGATGAACATCGGCCAGGTCCTGGAGACCCACCTCGGGTGGATCGCCAAGACCGGCTGGGACATCGAGGGACACCCGGAGTGGGCGTCCGCGCTGCCCGAGGAGCTCTACACCGCGCCTCCCGGCACGAACACCGCGACGCCGGTGTTCGACGGGGCCAAGGAGCACGAGATCACCGGTCTGCTCGGCTCGACGCTGCCGAACCGCGACGGCGAGCGCATGGTCGGCCCGGATGGGAAGGCCCAGCTGTTCGACGGGCGTTCCGGCGAGCCGTACCCGTTCCCGGTGGCCGTCGGCTACATGTACATCCTCAAGCTGCTGCACCTGGTCGACGACAAGATCCACGCCCGGTCGACCGGGCCGTACTCGATGATCACCCAGCAGCCGCTGGGCGGTAAGGCGCAGTTCGGTGGTCAGCGCTTCGGTGAGATGGAGTGCTGGGCGATGCAGGCCTATGGCGCTGCCTACACGCTGCAGGAGCTGCTCACGATCAAGTCGGACGACGTGGTGGGCCGGGTCAAGGTCTACGAGGCGATCGTCAAGGGCGAGAACATCCCCGAGCCCGGGATCCCCGAGTCGTTCAAGGTGCTCCTCAAGGAGCTCCAGTCGCTGTGCCTGAACGTGGAGGTGCTGTCGTCCGACGGCGCCACGATCGAGATGCGCGACACGGACGACGAAGACCTCGAGCGCGCGGCGGCGAACCTCGGCATCAACCTGTCCAGCCGTCCCGGCTCGGACTCGATGACCGTCGACGACGTCGTCAACTGACCCGGCCGATACACAGCCCAGAATCCGTTCTTGGGGAAACAGAGGACTCACATAGTGCTCGACGTCAACTTCTTCGACGAGCTGCGCATCGGCCTGGCCACCGCCGAGGACATCCGCCAGTGGTCGCACGGCGAGGTCAAGAAGCCCGAAACCATCAACTACCGCACCCTCAAGCCGGAGAAGGACGGGCTCTTCTGCGAGAAGATCTTCGGTCCGACCCGGGACTGGGAGTGCTACTGCGGCAAGTACAAGCGCGTCCGGTTCAAGGGCATCATCTGCGAGCGCTGCGGCGTGGAGGTCACGCGCGCCAAGGTGCGTCGTGAGCGGATGGGCCACATCGAGCTGGCCGCTCCCGTCACACACATCTGGTACTTCAAGGGCGTCCCGAGCCGGCTGGGCTACCTGCTCGACCTGGCTCCCAAGGACCTCGAGAAGATCATCTACTTCGCGGCCTACGTGATCACGTCGGTCAACAAGGACCAGCGCCACTCGGACCTCTCGACGCTCGAGAACGAGATGGTCGTGGAGCGCAAGCGCGTCGAGCAGCGCCGCGACGCGGACGTCGAGGCCCGTGCCCAGAAGCTGGAGCAGGACCTCGCCGAGCTCGAGCGCGAAGGCGCGAAGAGCGACGTGCGTCGCAAGGTCAAGGAGGGCGGCGAGCGCGAGATGCGCCAGCTCCGCGACCGGGCCCAGCGCGAGCTGGACCGGCTCGAGGAGATCTGGACGTCGTTCGTCAAGCTCGACGTCCAGCAGCTGATCCCGGACGAGGGCATCTACCGCGAGCTCTACGACCGGTACGGCGACTACTTCACCGGTTCCATGGGTGCCGAGGCGATCCAGACCCTGGCCCGGAACTTCGACATCGGTGCCGAGGCCGAGAACCTGCGGGAGACCATCCGCAGCGGCAAGGGCCAGAAGAAGCTCCGCGCGCTCAAGCGGCTCAAGGTCGTCGCGGCGTTCCAGGCCACCGGCAACTCGCCGATGGGCATGGTGCTCGACTGCGTGCCCGTGATCCCGCCGGACCTGCGCCCGATGGTGCAGCTCGACGGTGGCCGGTTCGCCACCAGCGACCTGAACGACCTGTACCGCCGCGTGATCAACCGCAACAACCGCCTCAAGAGGCTGATCGACCTCGGCGCGCCCGAGATCATCGTCAACAACGAGAAGCGGATGCTGCAGGAGGCCGTCGACGCGCTGTTCGACAACGGCCGGCGCGGCCGTCCGGTCACCGGTCCGGGCAACCGTCCGCTCAAGTCGCTGTCGGACCTGCTCAAGGGCAAGCAGGGCCGGTTCCGCCAGAACCTGCTCGGCAAGCGTGTCGACTACTCCGGCCGTTCGGTCATCGTCGTCGGCCCGCAGCTCAAGCTGCACCAGTGCGGCCTGCCCAAGCAGATGGCGCTGGAGCTGTTCAAGCCGTTCGTGATGAAGCGCCTGGTCGACCTGAACCACGCGCAGAACATCAAGTCGGCCAAGCGGATGGTCGAGCGCGGCCGCTCGCAGGTGTGGGACGTGCTCGAGGAGGTCATCTCCGAGCACCCCGTGCTGCTCAACCGGGCGCCGACGCTGCACCGCCTCGGCATCCAGGCGTTCGAGCCGCAGCTGGTGGAGGGCAAGGCCATCCAGCTGCACCCGCTGGTCTGCGAGGCGTTCAACGCCGACTTCGACGGCGACCAGATGGCGGTGCACCTGCCGCTGTCGGCCGAGGCGCAGTCCGAGGCCCGGGTGCTGATGCTCTCGAGCAACAACATCCTCTCGCCGGCGTCGGGCCGCCCGCTGGCCATGCCCCGGCTGGACATGGTGACCGGCCTGTACCACCTCACCCGCGAGCGCCCCGGTGCTCTCGGCGAGGGCCATTCCTTCTCCTCGCCTGCCGAGGCGATCATGGCTTACGACCGCAAGGTGCTGCACCTGCAGGCGCCGGTGCGGATCCGGCTGACGGGCGTCGTCCCTCCGGCCGAGCTCTACCCGGCGCTGCGCGAGTCCGGCTGGGAGCCGGGCGAGGTCTGGACGGCGTCGACGACGCTGGGTCGGGTCCTGTTCAACGAGTTGCTCCCGACGGACTACCCGTTCGTCAACGACGCACTGCCCAAGAAGCGCCAGGCTGCGATCATCAACGACCTGGCCGAGCGCTACTCGATGACCGAGGTCGCTCAGGTCCTCGACCGCCTCAAGGACGCCGGGTTCTACTGGGCCACCCGGTCCGGCGTCACCATCGCGATCGACGACGTCGTGGTCCCGCCGAACAAGCAGGCGATCCTCGACGGCTACGAGGCGAAGGCGGATCAGGTCAACCGCCGTTACCAGCGCGGTGCGCTCTCCCACCAGGAGCGCAACGACGAGATGGTCAAGATCTGGAGCCAGGCGTCCGAAGAGGTCGCCAAGGCGATGGAGGACAACTTCCCCGCGGACAACCCGATCCCGCTGATCGTCCAGTCGGGCGCGGCGGGCAACATGACCCAGGTCCGGCAGCTCGCCGGGATGCGTGGTCTCGTGGCCAACCCGAAGGGCGAGTACATCCCCCGTCCGATCAAGGCCAACTTCCGCGAGGGCCTGTCGGTGCTGGAGTACTTCATCTCCACGCACGGCACCCGTAAGGGTCTGGCCGACACCGCGCTGCGGACGGCGGACTCGGGGTACCTGACCCGACGTCTGGTCGACGTGTCGCAGGACGTCATCGTCCGCGAGGTCGACTGCGGTACCGAGCGGGCGATCACGATGCCGGTCACGGAGCAGACCGCGGACGGCAAGCTCATCCCGCACCGCTACATCCGCACCAGCGTCTACGCCCGCACGTCGGCCGAGGACGTCGTCGGACCGGACGGTGAGCTGGTGGTCAGCCGCGGCGACGACCTCGGCGACCCGGCACTGGACGCGCTGGTCGAGGCCGGCGTTCGGCAGATCAAGGTGCGCAGCGCCCTGACCTGCACGTCGACCACCGGGATCTGCGGCATGTGCTACGGCCGCTCGATGGCCACCGGCAAGCTGGTGGACGTCGGCGAGGCGGTCGGCATCGTCGCGGCGCAGTCGATCGGTGAGCCCGGCACGCAGCTGACGATGCGTACCTTCCACACCGGTGGTGTGGCGGGCGACGACATCACGACAGGTCTGCCGCGTGTCCAGGAGCTGTTCGAGGCCCGCGTGCCGCGCGGCAAGGCGCCCATCGCCGATGTCGACGGCCGCATCCGGATCGAGGACGGCGACCGCTTCTGGAAGATCACGTTGATCCCGGACGACGGGAGCGACGAGATCGTCTACGAGAAGCTGTCGAAGCGTCAGTGGCTGGCGATGACCGTCGTCGACGGCCAGGAGCGGCCGCTGGCGGACGGCGATCACGTGACGGTCGGCCAACTGTTGCTCGAGGGCACGGCGGATCCGCACGAGGTGCTGCGCGTCATGGGCCCGCGCGAGGTGCAGCTGCACCTGGTGCGTGAGGTGCAGAAGGTGTACCGCACGCAGAGCGTGGACATCCACGACAAGCACATCGAGGTGATCGTCCGGCAGATGGTCCGCCGGGTCACGATCATCGACTCGGGTTCCACCGAGTTCCTGCCCGGTGGCCTGATCGACCGGATGGACTTCGAGACCTCGAACCGCCGGGTGGTCGCCGAGGGCGGCGAGCCGGCCTCGGGTCGCCCGGTGCTGATGGGGATCACGAAGGCCTCGCTGGCGACGGAGTCGTGGCTGTCCGCGGCGTCGTTCCAGGAGACCACCCGGATCCTCACCGATGCCGCGATCAACGGAAAGCGCGACAAGCTCGTCGGGCTCAAGGAGAACGTGATCATCGGCAAGCTGATCCCGGCCGGTACGGGCATCAGCCGGTACCGCAACATCCAGGTCCAGCCGACCGAGGAGGCCCGTGCGGCCGCCTACGCGCTGCCGAACTACGACGACGGCTACTACAGCCCGGACGTGTTCGGCACGGGCACCGGTGCCGCTGTGCCCCTGGACGACTACGACTTCGGCCGCGACTACCGCTGAGGCGGCGCAGGGCTACGTTCTCGGATCCTCGCGTGCTGAGCACGCCACGGATCCTGCGGCCTTGCCCTGCATCCACCTCAGCGGCAATCGGAGGTCGGCGCCGATGACGATCGGGCGCTGACCTGCCCGCCGAAGCACTACCGAGGGTGTGAGGCAGCGGGACCGGGCGCTGACGGTCTCGTCAGATCGAAGGCCGCTGCCTCACACCCTCGTCCGGACGGGGCCGGTCACCGCTCTCCCGTGGCGGTGGCCGGCCCCGTCCGGCGTTCCGGGCCGGATTTCTCCGGGTCAGAGCACCAGCGGCACGACGGCGAGTTGGACACCGACCAGGACATCGACCACGCCGCACCACTCCGCGCCCGTCCGCGACACTCCGGCGTCTGCGCGGGCGTGAGCGAGGTCCGCACGGAACCCCACAGCACGGCGACGAGCGCGACCGCCAGCAGCACCACCGCCGGCTCGACGCGGTCCTGGAGCCGGAGCAGGACGAACGCCGCGATGCCGACGACCAGCACCGGCCACGTCCAGCTCCGCCGTCCGGTCGCCGTGATCACCAGGTACCACAGGGGCAGCAGGACCATTGCCGAGGCGAGGGCTTCGACCGTCTCCGGTGTCGGCCGGTCGGCGAGGCCGGGAGCCACCAGGGCGAGCGCCAGGAGGGTCGGCCAGCGGCGGGCGACCAGGCCGCGCAGCCCCAGCCGGTCCGGCGCATCGGACGTCAGCGGGGCCGTGTCCGGATGCGGTCGGTCGGGCTGGGCGGTCATCATCGGCTCCTCAGCCGGGGCGCGAGAGCGAAGGCGTCGTGCGCGACGAGGACGTGGTGCGCCCGACCACGGGTCGCGGCCCGCAGCTGTGGTGTCAATGACGGGCTCGGGCGTGAGCGGGTCACCGGTCGGACCCGAACCCGACTGGCTACCCGTTCAGGCGTCGGCATGGCTTGGTGTCCACGGGGCGCAGCCCGCACGGTGCGGTGTCACACCCCGTCCGCGCCGTTGCCTACCGCGTTGGGCTGTCGCAGATGTTGTGAAGGGTGTGACGGTCACAGCACCTGTGTGACGGCATGGCAGGGATGCGCGGTGGGGCCGGGCTGGAGCGGTGTCGCGACCTGTGCGGCCGAGCGCTGGAACACGGTCAGGTGCGCGACCTCGTCGGCGACCGCCGACACTATCTGGACGGCGCTGGCGCCGGTGCCGACGACGGCGACGCGCCAACCCCGCAGGTCGACCCGTGGTTCGTCGGCGCCCCTCGACGGTAACCCGCACGGAATGAACCAGCTGGACATCGTGTTGTACCAGCCGTGAAGAGAGCCCGTCGCCACCCCGATCCGGGGAAGCCTGCCTGCGTCCGGTAGTACAACGACGGGCGGCACGGGTAGCGGCGAGCGGGTGGTGGCGAGCGGCGAGCGGGCGTGCCCTCTTGCCAGGCGTGCGGTCGTACGGCACTCTGCGTGCACACCGGCCCCGGCCACCCCGGACCCGCTTTGACCCCTCTCTCGCGGGACGGGTACTCTGTGGTCTTGCGCTCGACCTGGTCGGGCCGATCTGCGTGCCCGATGGCCGCTGCACCTGCGTCGCGGGGGTGGCAGGTCGGTGGACGCGCGGGCCCTGCCACGTTCGGGAAGGTTCCCCGATCTCGTCCGCACGGTGTGCAGGGGCGCGACACGCCCGACCTCGGGGGAGGGAGATCGGTGCAAACCGACCGCTCCGACGAGGACGAGCACCGGCCGATCGAGCACGACCTGACTTACGACAGCACGCGGTTTCGACTGCACAGAGGGAAGAAGCAAACGGTCCATGCCCACGATCCAGCAGCTGGTCCGCAAGGGCCGTCAGGACAAGGTCGCGAAGACCAAGACCGCGGCGCTCAAGGGCAGCCCGCAGCGCCGCGGGGTGTGCACGCGCGTGTACACCACGACGCCCAAGAAGCCGAACTCGGCGCTCCGCAAGGTCGCCCGCGTGAAGCTGTCGAGCCAGATCGAGGTCACGGCCTACATCCCCGGTGAGGGCCACAACCTGCAGGAGCACTCCATCGTGCTCGTGCGTGGCGGCCGGGTGAAGGACCTGCCCGGCGTCCGCTACAAGGTCATCCGCGGCTCGCTGGACACCCAGGGCGTGAAGAACCGCAAGCAGTCGCGCAGCCGCTACGGCGCGAAGAAGGAGAAGAGCTGATGCCTCGCACCGGAAAGGGGAGCCCTGCTCGGCCGAGCGTCAGCGAGGCCTTCGACCGCAGCATGAAGGGAATCGGCTGATGCCTCGCAAGGGCCCTGCTCCCAAGCGGCCGCTGGTCAACGACCCGGTCTACAGCTCGCCGCTGGTCACTCAGCTGGTGAACAAGGTGCTGAAGGACGGCAAGCGCAGCCTTGCCGAGCGCATCGTGTACGCCGCCCTCGAGGGCACCCGCGACAAGACCGGCACGGACCCCGTCGTCACGCTGAAGCGGGCGATGGACAACGTGCGTCCGGCGCTGGAGGTCAAGAGCCGCCGCGTCGGTGGCGCCACCTATCAGGTCCCCGTCGAGGTGCGTGCGCCGCGGCAGACCACGCTGGCCCTGCGCTGGCTGGTCAGCTACGCCGGCCAGCGCCGCGAGAAGACCATGGTCGAGCGCCTGATGAACGAGCTGCTCGACGCGAGCAACGG
This sequence comes from uncultured Actinomycetota bacterium, assembly GCA_963780835.1. Classification (GTDB taxonomy): domain Bacteria; phylum Actinomycetota; class Actinomycetes; order Mycobacteriales; family Pseudonocardiaceae; genus Pseudonocardia. Next base: position 47,691 of record CAWADQ010000075.1, read on the forward strand.
CCTCGGCGCCAGTGTCAAGCGGCGCGAGGACATGCACAAGATGGCGGAGTCCAACAAGGCCTTCGCCCACTACCGCTGGTGACGGGCCGATCGTCCGCGCCAACCGCTGAGGAGAGCTGAGACGTGGCACGGGACGTGCTGACGGACCTGACGCGGGTCCGCAATATCGGCATCATGGCGCACATCGACGCCGGCAAGACCACCACCACCGAGCGGATCCTGTACTACACCGGGATCAACTACAAGATCGGTGAGGTGCACGACGGCGCCGCCACGATGGACTGGATGGAGGAGGAGCAGAAGCGCGGCATCACGATCACGTCGGCCGCGACGACCTGCTTCTGGAAAGACCACCAGATCAACATCATCGACACTCCCGGGCACGTCGACTTCACCGTCGAGGTGGAGCGCAACCTGCGGGTGCTCGACGGCGCGGTTGCGGTGTTCGACGGCAAGGAGGGGGTCGAGCCGCAGTCCGAGCAGGTCTGGCGGCAGGCCACGAAGTACGACGTCCCGCGCATCTGCTTCGTCAACAAGATGGACAAGCTCGGTGCGGACTTCTACTTCACCGTGCGGACGATCCAGGACCGGCTCGGCGCCAAGCCGCTGCCGATCCAGCTGCCGATCGGTACAGAGAGCGACTTCATCGGGATCGTCGACCTCGTGGAGATGCGCGCGCTGACCTGGCGCGGCGAGGTCGCCAAGGGTGAGGACTACACCGTCGAGGCGATCCCGGCCGACATGGCCGACGTGGTCGCCGAGTACCGGGAGAAGCTCGTCGAGGCCGTCGCCGAGACCGACGACGACCTGATGGAGACCTACCTCGGCGGCGAGGAGCTGACCACCGAGCAGATCAAGGCGGGCATCCGCCGGATCGTCACCGAGCGCCTGGCCTACCCGGTGCTCTGCGGCTCGGCGTTCAAGAACAAGGGCGTTCAGCCCATGCTCGACGCCGTGATCGACTACCTGCCGTCGCCGTACGACCTGCCGCCGGTCGAGGGCACGCTGCCGGACGGGGAGACCCCGGCCAGCCGCGCGCCCCGTAAGGACGAGCCGTTCTCGGCGCTGGCGTTCAAGATCGCTGCGCACCCGTTCTTCGGCAAGCTCACCTACATCCGGGTGTACTCGGGCCGGGTCGCCGCGGGCTCCCAGGTCGTCAACTCGACCAAGGACCGCAAGGAGCGCATCGGGAAGATCTTCCAGATGCATGCCAACAAGGAGAACCCGGTCGACGAGGCCCTGGTGGGCCACATCTACGCGGTGATCGGGCTCAAGGACACGACGACGGGCGAGACGCTCTGCGACCCGCAGGCGCCGATCATCCTGGAGTCGATGACCTTCCCGGACCCGGTCATCCAGGTGGCGGTCGAGCCGAAGACCAAGGCGGACCAGGAGAAGCTGGGCATCGCGATCCAGCGCCTCGCCGAGGAAGACCCCACGTTCCAGGTCAGCCTGGACCAGGAGTCCGGCCAGACGATCCTCGCCGGCATGGGTGAGCTCCACCTCGAGGTGCTCGTCAACCGGATGAAGAGCGACTACCGGGTCGAGGCCAACATCGGCAAGCCGCAGGTGGCCTACCGCGAGACGATCCGCCGCACGGTGGACAAGTACGAGTACACCCACAAGAAGCAGACGGGTGGCTCGGGCCAGTTCGCCCGCGTGATCATCAAGCTGGAGCCGCTCGACACGGCCGATGGCGCGCTGTACGAGTTCGACAACAAGGTCTCCGGTGGCCGCATCCCGCGGGAGTACATCCCGTCGGTGGACGCCGGTGCGCAGGACGCCATGCAGTACGGCGTGCTGGCGGGCTACCCGCTCACGGGCATCAAGCTGACGCTGCTGGACGGCCAGTACCACGAGGTCGACTCGTCGGAGATGGCGTTCAAGGTCGCCGGCTCGATGGCGCTCAAGGAGGCTGCGCGCAAGGCCGACCCGGCCCTGCTCGAGCCGATGATGGCCGTCGAGGTCACCACGCCCGAGGACTACATGGGCGACGTGATCGGCGACCTGAACTCCCGCCGCGGCCAGATCCAGGCCATGGAGGAGCGCGCAGGCGCCCGGATCGTCAAGGCGCTCGTCCCGCTGTCGGAGATGTTCGGCTACGTCGGCGACCTCCGGTCGCGGACCCAGGGCCGGGCGAACTACACGATGGTCTTCGACTCCTACGCCGAGGTCCCGACCAACGTGGCCAAGGAGATCATCTCCAAGGCCACCGGCGAGTAAGAGGGTGTTTCGTGACCCGGACCGCGTGCTTGCACGCCCCGGGGGTTCGAAAAACCCTCTTAGGACCCCCTGACGCGGGCCCGAACAGGGCCCGCGGCAGACTCGCACCACACAGCTTCACTTCCAAGCTCCAGCACAGACCTGCCGTCAGCACGGCGGAGAACATTTCAGTCCAGGAGGATCCCCCAGTGGCGAAGGCGAAGTTCGAGCGGACCAAGCCGCACGTCAACATCGGCACCATCGGTCACATCGACCACGGCAAGACAACGCTGACGGCGGCCATCACCAAGGTTCTGCACGACAAGTACCCCCAGCTGAACGCCATCTCGGCGTTCGACCAGATCGACAAGGCTCCCGAGGAGCGCCAGCGCGGCATCACGATCTCGATCGCGCACGTCGAGTACCAGACCGAGAAGCGGCACTACGCGCACGTCGACTGCCCCGGTCACGCTGACTACATCAAGAACATGATCACGGGTGCCGCCCAGATGGACGGCGCGATCCTCGTGGTCGCCGCCACGGACGGCCCGATGCCGCAGACCCGCGAGCACGTGCTGCTCGCCCGCCAGGTCGGCGTGCCCTACATCGTGGTCGCGCTCAACAAGGCGGACATGGTGGACGACGAGGAGATCCTCGAACTCGTCGAGCTCGAGGTGCGCGAGCTGCTGTCCGCGCAGGAGTACCCGGGTGACGACCTGCCGGTCGTGCAGGTCTCCGCACTGAAGGCGCTCGAGGGCGACCCGAAGTGGAGCGAGAAGCTGCTCGAGCTGATGGACGCGGTCGACGAGTCCATCCCCGAGCCGGAGCGCGACATCGAGAAGCCGTTCCTGATGCCGGTGGAGGACGTCTTCACCATCACCGGTCGTGGCACGGTGGTCACCGGACGCATCGAGCGCGGCATCGTCAAGGTGAACGAGTCGGTGGAGATCCTCGGCATCCGGCCGAAGGCGACCACCACCACGGTGACCGGCGTCGAGATGTTCCGCAAGATCCTCGACGAGGGTCGCGCCGGTGAGAACGTGGGCCTGCTGCTGCGCGGTGTGAAGCGTGAGGACGTGGAGCGCGGCCAGGTCGTGGCCAAGCCGGGGTCGATCACCCCGCACACCGAGTTCGAGGGCCAGGTCTACATCCTGTCCAAGGACGAGGGCGGCCGGCACACGCCGTTCTTCAACAACTACCGTCCGCAGTTCTACTTCCGGACGACGGACGTGACCGGCGTGGTGACGCTGCCCAGCGGCACCGAGATGGTCATGCCCGGTGACAACACCTCGATGAGCGTCTCGCTGATCCAGCCGATCGCCATGGAGGAGGGCCTGCAGTTCGCCATCCGCGAGGGTGGTCGGACCGTCGGCGCCGGCCAGGTCACCAAGATCAACAAGTAAGCGCGAGGGTCTCAGCCCTCGGCGAGACCCCGGTTGGGGGTGCCGCACCTCGGTGTGGCATCCTTGACGGGTTGGACGTCGGACTCCGGCGCGCGCGGGTGAGGTATCACCACTTCCGCGTGCGCCGGATCCACGTCAGCCCCCCGAACTGCGGGCGCCCTCTCGGGCGCCGGTGATCCGGGGACGAGTCCGCGAGACAGGGTGTCGTATGTCTTCACACCGCGACACACCCGACCTCGTGGACCGGAGGCCCGCTGGCGGGTGAGACCGCACCGACGAGGACCTGCAGGTTCTCGGCGTGGGCTCCTTGCGCGGGTCCGGCCCGGACACGCACACCTTGCGGTAGGAAGAGAAGGACGACCGACGACCATGGCGGGACAAAAGATCCGCATCAGGCTCAAGGCCTACGACCACGAGGCGATCGACGCATCCGCTCGGAAGATCGTCGAGACGGTGACGCGTACCGGGGCCCGGGTCGTCGGGCCGGTGCCGCTGCCGACCGAGAAGAACGTGTACTGCGTCATCCGCTCGCCGCACAAGTACAAGGACTCGCGCGAGCACTTCGAGATGCGCACCCACAAGCGGCTCATCGACATCCTCGACCCGACGCCGAAGACGGTGGACGCGCTCATGCGCATCGACCTGCCGGCGTCCGTCGACGTCAACATCCAATGAACGCTCAGGCGGCGCCCAGCTGGCCCCGGGGTGCGGGGTGTCCCCGCTGGCGTGCCACTCACTCGCTTGCTGAGCAAGCCACGCTCGCTGCGGCCTTGCTGGGCATCCACCTGACCGTCCGTTTCGTAAGGCTGACAGGACGATGACGACTGTTTCGAATTCCAAGCCGACCAGGCAGGTAACCGGGATCCTGGGCGCCAAGCTCGGGATGACCCAGGTCTTCGACGAGAACAACCGGGTCGTTCCGGTCACCGTCATCCAGGCGGGCCCGAACGTGGTGACGCAGGTGCGCACCCCGGAGAAGGACGGCTACCCGGCCGTGCAACTCGCGTTCGGTGCTATCGACCCGCGCAAGGTGAACAAGCCGGAGACGGGGCACTTCACCAAGGCGGGCACCACGCCGCGGCGCCACCTCGTGGAGCTGCGCACCAGCGACGCCGGTGAGTACGCGATAGGCCAGGAGATCACCGCCAGCGTGTTCGAAGCCGGTGCGGTGGTCGACGTGGTCGGCACCAGCAAGGGCAAGGGCACCGCGGGTGTCATGAAGCGTCACGGGTTCAGCGGTCTCGGTGCGAGCCACGGCACGCAGCGCAAGCACCGCTCGCCGGGTTCCATCGGCGGCTGCGCCACCCCGGGTCGGGTCTTCAAGGGCCTGCGGATGGCCGGTCGCATGGGTAACGCCCGCGTGACCACCCAGAACCTCACCGTGCACCGCGTCGACGCGGACAACGGGCTGCTGCTCATCAAGGGCGCTGTTCCCGGTCCCCGCGGCGGCCTGCTGCTGGTGAAGACCGCTGCCAAGAAGGGCGGTGTGCAGTGAGCACCAGCATCGAGGTCAAGAACGCGGACGGGACCGCTGCCGGCGACTCCGTCGAGCTGCCGGACCACGTCTTCGATGCACCGGCCAACATCGCGCTGATGCACCAGGTCGTCGTGGGCCAGCTGGCCGCGGCCCGCCAGGGCACGCATTCCACGAAGACCCGCGGCGAGGTCCGGGGCGGCGGCAAGAAGCCGTACCGGCAGAAGGGCACGGGCCGGGCCCGCCAGGGCTCGATTCGCGCACCGCAGTTCGCCGGCGGCGGCATCTCGCACGGCCCCGTGCCGCGCGACTACACGCAGAAGACCCCCAAGAAGATGAAGGCCGCCGCCCTGCGCGGTGCGCTGTCCGACCGGGCTCGTGCGGGCGCGGTGCAGGTGGTCTCCTCGCTCGTCGACGGCGACGCGCCGTCGACGAAGGCGGCGCGCAAGGTCGTCGAGGGCCTGCTCGCCGCTGTGGAGGGCACGACCGAGCGCACCCGGGTGCTCGCGGTCATCGGCCGCGACGACAGCGTGAGCCTGCTGAGCCTGCGCAACCTGCCGCAGGTGCACATCCTGTGGCCGGACCAGCTCAACACCTACGACGTGCTGGTCAACGACGTCGTGCTGTTCACCAGCGCGGCCCTGGAGACGTTCCTCGCCGGCCCGATCGCCGCGCCGACGCGCCGCTCGCGCGCGGCCGAGCAGGGCGAGAAGGAGGCTGCGAAGTGATCCCCGACCCGCGGGACATCCTGCTCGCGCCGGTGGTCTCGGAGAAGAGCTACGGGCTGCTCGAGGAGCGCCAGTACACCTTCATCGTGCGGCCGGACGCCAACAAGACCCAGATCAAAATCGCCGTGGAGAAGGTGTTCGGCGTCAAGGTGCTCAGCGTGAACACGCTGAACCGCCCGGGCAAGCGCAAGCGCACCCGCACCGGCTACGGCAAGCGCAAGGACACCAAGCGCGCGATCGTCACGCTCTCCCAGGAGAGCCGGACGATCGACGTGTTCGGCGGCCCGGCGAGCTGAGGGGCTAAGAGAACATGGGTATCCGCAAGTACAAGCCGACCACCCCCGGCCGTCGCGGCTCGAGCGTCTCGGACTTCGCCGAGATCACGCGGTCGACACCGGAGAAGTCGCTCGTCCGTCCGCTGCACGGCAAGGGCGGCCGGAACGTCCACGGCAAGGTGACGACCCGCCACCAGGGCGGTGGTCACAAGCGGGCGTACCGGCTGATCGACTTCCGGCGCAACGACAAGGACGGCGTGCCGGCCACGGTCGCGCACATCGAGTACGACCCGAACCGCACCAGCCGGATCGCGCTGCTGCACTACGCGGACGGCGAGAAGCGCTACATCATCGCGCCTGCCCGCCTGCGGCAGGGCGACAAGGTGGAGGCAGGCCCCCGGGCCGACATCAAGGTCGGCAACAACCTGCCGCTGCGCAACATCCCGACCGGCACCGTGGTGCACGCGATCGAGCTCCGCCCGGGCGGCGGCGCCAAGATCGCCCGCTCGGCCGGTTCGGGTGTGCAGCTCGTCGCCAAGGACGGCCCGTACGCACAGCTGCGCATGCCGTCCGGCGAGATCCGCAACGTCGACGTCCGCTGCCGTGCGACCGTCGGCGAGGTGGGCAACGCCGAGCACAGCAACATCAACTGGGGCAAGGCGGGCCGCATGCGATGGAAGGGCAAGCGCCCGACCGTCCGCGGTGTCGCGATGAACCCGGTCGACCACCCGCACGGCGGTGGTGAGGGCAAGACCTCCGGTGGTCGCCACCCGGTCAACCCCTCGGGCAAGCCGGAAGGCCGCACCCGCCGCACCAAGCCGTCCGACAAGTTGATCGTCCGCCGGCGCCGTACCGGCAAGAAGCGCTGAGCAGGGAGGTAAAGATGCCGCGCAGCCTGAAGAAGGGCCCCTTCGTGGACGACCACCTGCTCAAGAAGGTGGACGTCCTCAACGAATCCGGCAAGAAGACCGTGATCCGGACCTGGTCCCGCCGGTCCACCATCATCCCGGACATGATCGGCCACACGATTGCGGTGCACGACGGCCGCAAGCACGTGCCGGTGTTCGTGTCCGACTCGATGGTCGGCCACAAGCTGGGGGAGTTCGCCCCCACCCGGACCTTCCGGGGCCATATCAAGGACGACCGCAAGGCACGCCGCCGATGAGCGAGCTTGCGAGCGAATCAATAGCGCAGCGCGTCCGCGATGTGTCGACCGAGCGTCAGCGAGGGAGTGCGAATCGCGGCCCGGGCCGAAGGAGAGGGAGAAGTCATGGCAGACAGCAGCCAAAGCCCTGTCGCGGTGCTCGAGCCCGCTCGGGCCCGTGCTATCGCGAAGTACGTCCACATGTCGCCGACGAAGGTGCGGCGCGTCGTCGCGATGATCAAGGGCCGCCCCGTGGCGGAGGCCCTCGACATCCTGCGGTTCACCCCGCACGCCGCGGCGCGCCCGCTGTTCAAGGTCGTCGCCAGTGCGGCCGCGAACGCGGAGAACAACCTGGACCTGGACCGCGACACCCTCGTGGTGGCCGCGGCCTACGCCGACGAGGGCCCGACGCTGAAGCGCATCCGGCCGCGTGCCCAGGGCCGCGCCTACCGGATCCGCAAGCGCACGAGCCACATCACCGTCGAGGTCGAGTCCGTGCCCGCCAAGACCGGGCGCGGCGGACGCGGCGGTGCGAAGGGGAGGGCCCGCTGATGGGTCAGAAGATCAACCCGCACGGGTTCCGGCTCGGGATCACCACCGACTGGAAGTCGCGCTGGTTCGCGGACAAGCAGTACGCGGAGTACGTGAAGGAAGACGTCGAGATCCGCCGCATGCTCTCCAAGGGCATGGAGCGGGCCGGCATCTCCAAGGTCGAGATCGAGCGCACCCGGGACCGCGTGCGGGTGGACATCCACACCGCGCGCCCGGGCATCGTGATCGGCCGGCGGGGTGCCGAGGCGGACCGCATCCGTGGCCAGCTGGAGAAGCTGACCAAGAAGCAGGTCCAGCTCAACATCCTCGAGGTCAAGAACGCCGAGTCGGACGCGCAGCTCGTCGCGCAGGGCGTCGCCGAGCAGCTGAGCAACCGCGTGGCGTTCCGCCGCGCGATGCGCAAGGCGATCCAGTCGGCCATGCGCAGCCCGCAGGTCAAGGGCATCCGGGTGCAGTGCTCGGGGCGCCTGGGCGGCGCGGAGATGTCGCGCTCGGAGTTCTACCGCGAGGGTCGGGTTCCGCTGCACACGCTGCGCGCGGACATCGACTACGGCCTGTTCGAGGCCCGCACCACCTTCGGCCGGATCGGTGTGAAGGTGTGGATCTACAAGGGCGACGTCGTCGGTGGCCGCCGCGAGGGTGTGCCGGCCGCGCCGAGCGCGGATCGGGCTCCGCGGCGTGAGCGTCCGCAGCGCCGCCGGTCGGGTGCCTCGGGCACCACGTCGGCCGGGACCGAGGCCGGGCGGGCCGCCGCCGAGCGCGCCGACGCCCCGGACAACAGCGGTGGCATCGCGACCATCGAGGCGGACCAGGCTGCTCAGCAGCTGCAGGGTGGGGAGGCATAGTCATGCTGATCCCCCGCAAGGTCAAGCACCGCAAGCAGCACCGGCCGCACCGCACCGGCGCGGCCTCCGGTGGCACCCGCGTCACGTTCGGCGACCTCGGCATCCAGGCGCTGGAGCCCGCGTACGTGACGAACCGGCAGATCGAGTCGGCGCGTATCGCGATCAACCGGCACATCCGCCGTGGTGGCAAGGTCTGGATCAACATCTTCCCGGACCGGCCGCTGACCAAGAAGCCGGCCGAGACCCGCATGGGTTCCGGGAAGGGCTCGCCGGAGTTCTGGATCGCCAACGTCAAGCCGGGCCGCGTGCTGTTCGAGATGAGCTACCCGAACGAGCAGACCGCGCGCGAGGCGCTGCGCCGCGCGATTCACAAGCTGCCGATGAAGTGCCGGATCGTGACCCGTGAGGGTGGTGACATCTGATGGCGCGCGGTACCGCGACGACGGCCGCCGACCTGCGCGAGCTGACCGACGAGGAGCTCGTGCTGCGGGTCCGGGAGGCCAAGGAGGAGCTGTTCAACCTCCGATTCCAGATGGCCACCGGGCAGTTGGACAACAACCAGCGGCTGCGCACCGTCCGCCACGACATCGCGCGGGTCTACACCGTGATGCGGGAGCGCGAGCTCGGGTTGTCCAGCGCGCCTCAGGAGATGGGTGAAGTGTCATGACCGAGCGACTCGACTCGAGTTCGAAGCCGCGCGGGGAGCGAAAGGTCCGTGAGGGACTGGTCGTGTCCGACAAGATGGACAAGACGATCGTGGTCAGCCTCGAGGACCGGGTGAAGCACCCGCTGTACGGCAAGGTCATCCGGCGGACCAGCAAGGTCAAGGCGCATGACGAGGCCAACACGGCCGGCGTCGGTGACCGGGTCCGTCTGATGGAGACGCGGCCGCTGTCGGCGACGAAGCGCTGGCGGCTGGTCGAGATCCTGGAGAAGGCGAAGTGATCCAGCAGGAGTCGCGGCTGCGCGTCGCGGACAACACCGGTGCCAAGGAGATCCTCTGCATCCGGGTGCTGGGCGGCTCGGCGCGGCGCTACGCCGGCATCGGCGACATCATCGTCGCCACGGTGAAGGAAGCCATCCCGGGTGCCGGGGTGAAGCGCGGTGACGTCGTCAAGGCCGTCATCGTGCGCACCGTCAAGGAGCGGCGCCGGCCGGACGGCTCCTACATCCGGTTCGACGAGAACGCCGCCGTGCTGATCAAGCAGGACGGCGAGCCGCGGGGGACCCGCATCTTCGGGCCGGTCGGTCGCGAGCTTCGCGACAAGCGGTTCATGAAGATCATCTCCCTCGCGCCGGAGGTGTTGTAAACCGTGTGTGAGCGAAGCGAACACACCATTGGACACTGCGAAGGTGCCTTCATGCGCACCGAGCGCAGCGAGGTGATCGCATGAAGGTCAAGAAGGGCGACACGGTTCTCGTGATCGCCGGCAAGGACAAGGGCGCCAAGGGCAAGGTCATCCAGTCCTACCCGACGCGGGACCGGGTGCTCGTCGAGGGCGTCAACCGGATCAAGAAGCACACCCGGGTGAGCCAGAACCAGCGCGGCGCGCAGTCGGGCGGCATCGTCACCCAGGAGGCGCCGATCCACGTCTCGAACGTGATGGTGATCGACTCCGACGGCAAGCCGGCGCGCCTGGGCAAGAAGACCACGGACGACGGCAAGCGGGTCCGGATCTCCCGGCGCAACGGGAAGGAGCTGTGATGACCTCCACCAGGGAGATGACCACGGCAGAGCGCGTCGCGCCGCGGCTCAAGCAGCGCTACCGCGACGAGATCCGTGACGGGCTGCAGGAGCAGTTCGGCTACGGCAACGTCATGCAGATCCCGGGCGTCGTCAAGGTCGTCGTCAACATGGGCGTCGGAGACGCCGCCCGCGACGCGAAGCTGATCGACGGCGCGGTTCGCGACCTGGCCACGATCACCGGCCAGAAGCCGCAGGTCCGCCGGGCGACCAAGTCCATCGCGCAGTTCAAGCTGCGCGAGGGCATGCCCATCGGCGCGAAGGTCACGCTGCGCGGCGACCGGATGTGGGAGTTCCTGGACCGGCTGTTGACGATCGCGCTGCCGCGTATCCGTGACTTCCGCGGCCTGTCGCCGACCCAGTTCGACGGCCGGGGCAACTACACGTTCGGCCTCACGGAGCAGTCGATGTTCCACGAGATCAACCCGGACAGCATCGACCGCCCGCGCGGCATGGACATCACCGTCGTCACGACGGCGACAACGGACGAGGAGGGCCGGGCGCTGCTGCGCCGTCTGGGCTTCCCGTTCAGGGAGGCGATGAGATGGCCAAGAAGGCCCTCGTCATCAAGGCCGCGGCCAAGCCGAAGTTCAAGGTCCGCGGCTACACCCGCTGCCAGAAGTGCGGGCGTCCCCGCGCGGTGCTGCGCAAGTTCGGGCTGTGCCGCATCTGCGTCCGACAGATGGCGCACCGCGGCGAACTGCCCGGCGTCAGCAAGAGCAGCTGGTAGCTGTAACCGATCCGGACGCGACGCGTCCGCCCCGCACGGAGTGCGGGTCGGCCGCCCCGCACCGGATCAACAACGAATCGCCGTAGGCCCTGCTCCACCCCTCCGGGACACCCGGATCCGGGGGAGCGGGGAACCGCGGCGGGAAAGTGACCACGTCACATGACGATGACCGATCCGATCGCAGACATGCTCACCCGTCTGCGCAACGCGAACTCGGCCTACCACGACCAGGTCGTGATGCCGCACTCGAAGCTGAAGGTGGCGATCGCCGAGATTCTGCAGCGCGAGGGCTACATCGCGTCGCACCGCACCGAGGACGCCGAGGTCGGCAAGACCCTGGTGATCGAGCTCAAGTACGGGCGCAACCGCGAGCGCAGCATCGCGGGCCTGCGCCGGGTGTCCAAGCCCGGCCTCCGGGTCTACGCGAAGTCGACCAATCTGCCCCGGGTCCTCGGGGGCCTGGGCGTCGCGATCATCTCGACGTCGAACGGTCTCCAGACCGAGCGGCAGGCGCACAAGAACGGCGTGGGCGGCGAAGTCCTCGCCTACGTCTGGTGAGGGGTTAGAACAATGTCCCGCATCGGGAAGCTTCCGATCACCGTGCCGTCCGGGGTGGACGTGGCCATCGACGGCCGCACGGTGACGGTCAAGGGGCCGAAGGGCACCCTGTCGCACACGGTGGTCGAGCCCATCAGCATCGAGCGTGCCGACGACGGCACCGTGCAGCTCAAGCGGCCGGACGACGAGCGGCGCAGCAAGGCCATGCACGGCCTGTCGCGCTCGCTCGTCCAGAACCTCGTCACCGGCGTGACCGCCGGCTACGAGAAGAAGCTGGAGATCGTCGGCGTCGGCTACCGCGTCGCGCTGCGCGGGGCGAACCTCGAGTTCGCGCTCGGCTTCAGCCACCCGGTCGTGGTCGAGCCGCCTGCCGGCGTCACCTTTGCCGTCGAGGCCCCCACGCGGTTCTCCGTGTCGGGCATCGACAAGCAGCTGGTCGGCGAGACCGCCGCGAACATCCGCAAGATCCGCAAGCCGGAGCCGTACAAGGGCAAGGGCGTGCGGTACGCCGGCGAGGTCGTCCGGCGCAAGGTCGGAAAGACGGGTAAGTGATCATGGCCGATACACTTTCTGCCAACGCCAAGAAGCGCACCGCGTCCCGCGTCTCGCTGGAGCGGCGCCGCTCGCGCACCCGTCGGCACGCCCGCCTGCGCAAGAAGGTCAACGGCACTCCGGCGCGTCCGCGCCTGGTGGTCAACCGCAGCTCGCGGCACATGGTGGCCCAGCTGATCGACGACGTGGCCGGCCACACGCTGGCCGCGGCGTCCACTCTGGAGACCGACGTCCGGGCGTTCGAGGGCGACAAGAAGGCGAAGGCCGCGAAGGTCGGGGAGCTGCTCGCCGCCCGCGCCCGCGAGGCCGGGGTGACCGCGGTGGTGTTCGACCGGGGTGGCTACCTCTACCACGGCCGGATCGCCGCGCTCGCCGACGCCGCCCGTGAGGGCGGTCTGGAGTTCTAGATGATGTTCCAGTACAAGATCGAGATGATGGAAGGGAACGCCTGATGCCGGGACGTGCACGGCGTGACGGCGGGGGCCCCGGGGGTGGCAGCGGCGACAACCGCGACCGCCGGGACCGCCGCGACGGGGGCCGTGGCGGGGCGGCCCAGGACAAGACCCCGTACATCGAGCGCCTGGTGACGATCAACCGTGTCGCCAAGGTGGTCAAGGGCGGCCGGCGCTTCAGCTTCACCGCGCTGATGATCGTCGGCGACGGCGACGGCCTGGTGGGCGTCGGCTACGGCAAGGCCAAGGAGGTGCCGGCGGCGATCGCCAAGGGTGTCGAGGAGGCGAAGAAGAACTTCTTCCGCGTCCCGCGCATCGGCGGCACGATCGTCCACCGCGTGCAGGGCGAGGCGGCCGCGGGCGTGGTCATGCTGCGTCCGGCCAGCCCCGGTACCGGTGTCATCGCCGGTGGCCCGGTGCGTGCCGTGCTGGAGTGCGCCGGCGTCCACGACATCCTCAGCAAGTCGCTCGGCAGCGACAACGCGATCAACGTCGTGCACGCCACGGTGGCCGCGTTGAAGCAGATCCAGCGTCCCGAGGAGGTCGCGGCCCGCCGCGGCCTGCCGCTGGAGGACGTCGCTCCCGCCAAGATGCTGCGCGACCGGGCTGCGGCCGCGCAGGCTGCGAGGTGATCCCGTTGACCCGAACAAGCGCGGTTGAAGATCACCCAGGTGCGCAGCACGATCGGTGGCAAGCAGAACCAGCGGGCCACGCTGCTCTCGCTCGGGCTGCGCAAGATCAGCCAGTCCGTGGTGCGCGACGACACGCCGCAGATCCGCGGCATGATCCGCACGGTCCGCCACCTCGTGACCGTGGAGGAGGTGTCCTGATGACGATCAAGATCCACGACCTGCGTCCCGCCGCGGGCGCCAAGACCGCCAAGACCCGCGTCGGTCGAGGTGAGGGCGGCAAGGGCGGCAAGACCGCCGGCCGCGGTACCAAGGGCACGGGCGCTCGCAAGAACGTCCCGGCCGGCTTCGAGGGCGGGCAGATGCCGCTGCACATGCGGCTGCCCAAGCTCAAGGGCTTCCGCAACCGATTCCGGGTGGAGTTCCAGGTCGTCAACGTGGGCGACCTCGGCACGCTGTTCCCCGACGGCGGCACGGTGGGCCCGGAGGAGCTGGCCGAGGCCGGTGCCGTCCGGCGCAACAAGCCGGTCAAGGTCCTCGGCAACGGCGACCTCGGCGTCGCGCTGACGGTCAGTGCGCACGCGTTCTCGGGTAGCGCCCGCGACAAGATCGCCGGTGCGGGCGGCTCGGTCACCGAGCTGTAGACCCGGTCTTCGTCCCGCCTGCCCGCCGTCGCGGTGCAGGTGGGGGAGGTGGGGTGGCAAAACAGTCGACGGCACGGACCGGCTCTCCGTCAGGGGCGCCGGTCCGTGCCGTATCGGCTCCTGCGCCGCTGTTAGAGTCGCTTACGCCGGTCGGCTCGTCGGACCGGCGGTGGGCGACGGCGGTCTCGCCGGTCGTCGGGCCCCAGCGCCCGGAGTCAGTACAGGAGGATGTCGGTGCTCAGCGCTTTCCGGTCGGCCCTGACCACGCCGGACCTCCGGAAGAAGATTCTCTTCACGCTCGCGATGGTCGCGGTCTACCGTCTGGGCGCCGCGATCCCGGCGCCCGGGGTGTCGTACCCGAACGTCCAGGAGTGCATCCGGCAGGTCGAAGGCGGAGAGAACTCCAGCGTCTACTCGCTGATCAACCTGTTCTCCGGCGGGGCGCTGCTCCAGCTGTCGATCTTCGCGTTGGGCATCATGCCCTACATCACGGCCAGCATCATCGTGCAGCTGCTGACCGTGGTCATCCCGCGATTCGAGCAGCTGAAGAAGGAAGGGCAGTCGGGTCAGAACAAGCTGACCCAGTACACCCGCTACCTGACGGTCGCGCTGGCGATCCTGCAGTCCACCGGCATCGTGGCGCTGGCCGACCGCGGGCAGCTGTTCGGCAACTGCACCCAGCCGGTCATCCCCGAATCCAGCATCTTCACGCTCTCGATCATCGTCGTCACGATGACGGCGGGGACCGCAGTGATCATGTGGCTGGGCGAGCAGGTCACCGAGCGCGGGATCGGCAACGGCATGTCGCTGCTGATCTTCTCGTCGATCGCCGCCCGGATCCTCGCCGAAGGGCGCAACATCCTGTCGAACTCCGGCGGGCTGGTCTTCGCCGGCGTCTGCGTGTTCGGCCTGGCGATCATCGCGAGCGTCGTCTTCGTCGAGCAGGGCCAGCGGCGCATCCCCGTCCAGTACGCCAAGCGCATGGTCGGGCGGCGCATGTACGGCGGCACGTCGACCTATCTGCCGCTCAAGGTGAACCAGGCCGGCGTCATCCCGGTGATCTTCGGATCGTCGCTGCTCTACCTGCCCGACCTGATCTCCCGGCTGGCCGGTTCGGAGGGCGGGGCGTTCCAGCGGTTCGTGCAGACCTATCTGGTCGACCAGTCGAACTGGCTGCACATCATCCTCTACATCGCGCTGATCATCTTCTTCACGTACTTCTACGTCGGGATCACGTTCAACCCCGACGAGCGGGCGGATGAGATGAAGAAGTTCGGCGGGTTCATCCCGGGCATCCGGCCCGGCAGGCCGACGGCGGAGTACCTGAACTTCGTGCTCTCGCGCATCACGCTGCCCGGCTCGCTCTACCTGGGGATCATCGCGGTGCTGCCCAACTTCTTCCTCGGCATCACCGGCAGCGGCCAGAACCAGAACTTCCCGTTCGGCGGCACCGCGGTGCTGATCATGGTCGGGGTCGGCCTCGACACGGTCAAGCAGATCGAGAGCCAGCTCATGCAGCGAAATTACGAGGGATTCCTGCGCTAACGTCAGGGCAGCCACCGTCGGCGTTCAGGCCGTCGGGATCGTGTCGAGGCTCCTGTCGCGTCGAGGTGTGGAGGAAACGTGCGGTTGGTTCTTGTGGGTCCGCCGGGGGCGGGCAAGGGCACGCAGGCGGAACGGTTGGCGGAGCGGCTCGACGTGCCCCACATCTCCACCGGTGACCTGTTTCGCGCGAACCTCAAGCAGATGACGCGGCTGGGCGTCGAGGCCAAGCGCTACATGGACGCCGGCGACCTGGTGCCGGACGAGGTGACCTGCGGAATGGTCCGCGCCCGCCTGGCCGAGCCGGACGCCGCGAAGGGCTTCATCCTCGACGGTTTCCCGCGCACGCTGCCGCAGGCCGACGCGCTGGACATCATGCTCGAGGAGCTGGGCGTCGACCTCGACGCCATCGTCGAGCTCGTGGTGCCGGACGACGTCGTGGTCGAGCGGCTGCTCGGCCGCGGTCGCAGCGACGACACCGAAGAGGTCATCCGCAACCGGCAGAAGGTCTACCGCGACGAGACCGCCCCGCTGCTCGACCACTACCACGCCAAGCTCGTGAGCGTCGACGCCGTCGGGTCCGTCGAGGAGATCACGGAGCGGTTCGCGGGCGCGCTGCCGAACCGGTAAGCGACCGGAGCGGGGGAGCGCGGTGACCAGGAGTACTCGAAGCGGGGTGCGCGCGGTGCTCGCCCGCTGGCGTGGCCGTGACATCGAGCTCAAGACCCCGAGCGAGATCGACGCCATGCGGGTCGCCGGCGCGCTCGTCGCCCGGGCCCTGGCCGCCGTGACCGCGGCCGCGCGGCCCGGGGTGAGCACCGGCGAGCTCGACGCGATCGCCGAGCAGGTCATCCGGGACGGCGGCGGTGTGCCGTCGTTCCTCGGCTACCACGGCTACCCGGCGTCGATCTGCGCGTCGGTGAACGAGCAGATCGTGCACGGCATCCCCGCGGCCACGCAGATCCTCGCGGACGGCGATCTGCTGTCGGTCGACTGCGGGGCGATCGTCGAGGGCTGGCACGGCGACGCCGCCGTCACCGTCGCGGTCGGTCCCGGCGCACCGGCCGACCTCGCCCTGTCGGCCGCGTGCCGGGAGGCCCTGGAGGCGGGGATCGCGGCTGTCCGAGCCGGCGCGCGGCTCAGCGACGTCTCGCACGCCGTGCAGACCGCGACCGAGGCCGCCGGCCGCCGGGACGGCGTCACCTACGGCATCGTCGAGGAGTACGGCGGGCACGGCATCGGCACGGCCATGCACATGGACCCGTTCCTGGCCAACCACGGCGCCCCCGGGCAGGGCCCGCGGCTGGTCGTGGGCATGGCGCTGGCCGTCGAACCGATGCTGACGGCTGGAGATCCGGAGACCCGTGAGCTCGACGACGGATGGACGGTCGTCACGGCGGACGGCAGCCGGGCCGCGCACTGGGAGCACTCCGTCGCGGTGACCGACGACGGCCCGCGAATCCTCACCCTCCCGGCGGACTGACGCCATCGTCTTACCTGTGCTGATCTGGGCTAGGTTTCGGCCCGTGGGCGCAGATGTCGGCGCAGGGAGCGGCCCGGACGAGGAGCGACGGCCCGTCACCGTCGGCGTGCCGCGCGAGACAGCCGAGGGAGAGCGTCGCGTCGCCCTCGTGCCCCAGGTGGTGGCGCGGCTGCGGGCGCGCGGGCTGACGGTGGTGGTGGAGCCCGGGGCGGGGCTCGGCGCGCTCATCCCGGACGAGCGGTTCACCACCGCCGGTGCCGTGCTGGGCGACCCGTGGACCGCGGACGTCCTCCTCACCGTCACGCAGCCGACCGGCGAGCAGGTGCGGCGGTTGCGGCGCGGCGCGGTGCTGATCGGCTTCCTCACCCCGCTCACCGCACCGGGGACCGTCGCCGCCCTGCGGGCGGCCGGCGTGCACGGCTTCGCGATGGAGGCCGTGCCGCGGATCTCCCGGGCCCAGAGCATGGACGCACTGTCGTCGCAGGCCAACATCACCGGCTACCGGCTCGGTGCTGGTCGCCGCCGAGCACCTCACCCGCTACTTCCCGATGCTCACGACCGCTGCGGGGACGGTGAAGCCGGCGACGGTGCTCGTACTCGGGGTCGGGGTGGCCGGGCCTGCAGGCGCTGGCGACGGCCAAACGTCTCGGGGCCCGCACCACCGGCTACGACGTGCGTCCCGAGGTGGCCGAGCAGGTCCGCTCGTTGGGTGCGCAGTGGCTGGACCTGGGTATCGAGGCCGTAGGGGAGGGCGGGTACGCCCGCGAGCTGACCGAGGACGAGCGGACGGAGCAGCAGAAGCGCCTGGAGGAGGCGATCACCGGGTTCGACGTCGTGATCACCACGGTGAACGTTCCGGGGCGGCGGGCGCCGACGCTGGTGACCGCGGCGGCGGTCGCGGGGATGCGACCGGGCAGCGTCGTCGTCGACCTCGCGGGGGAGAGCGGCGGCAACTGTGCGCTGACCGACCCCGGGGAGCCACGGTGGTGCACCACGACGTGACGGTGACCGCACCGCTGAACCTGCCGGCGTCCATGCCCGAGCACGCCTCGGAGCTGTATGCGCGCAACGTCGTCGCCCTGCTGGAACTGATGCTCGACGACGACGGGCGCGCTCGTGCCGACCCGGGCTGCCGGTCGGGACGACGAGGTGCTGGCGCGGTCGTGCGTGACCCGGGAGGAGCGGACCTGATGACGTCGGGGCTGATGACCGGCGGAACGTCCGGGGACCTGCTGGCGGACCTCGCGATCCTCGTGCTGGCCGGGTTCGTCGGGTTCGCGGTGATCTCCAAGGTGCCCAACACGTTGCACACGCCGCTGATGTCGGGCACGAACGCGATCCACGGGATCGTGCTGCTCGGCGGGATCGTCGTGCTCGGACGGCTGGAGAACCCGTCGCTGCTCGACGCGGTCGTCCTCGTGGTGGCGATCGTCTTCGGCATGATCAACATCGTGGGCGGGTTCCTCGTCACCGACCGGATGCTGGGCATGTTCAAGCCCAAGAAGTCGGAGCAGCACGACCGGGCGCGACCGAGGACGGCAGGACGTGAGCGTCGCCGTCCGCTGCTCTACATCGTCGCGTTCGCGCTGTTCATCCTCGGCCTGTCCGGACTCACCGGGCCGCGGACGGCGGTGCGCGGCAACAAGATCGCTGCGCTCGGCATGCTCGTCGCGGTGCTCGCGACGCTGCTCACGTGCGCCACAACTGGCTGCTGATCCTCGCTGGGGCTGGTGGTCGGCGCGGCGCTGGGCGTGCCGTCGGCGCGGCGGGTGCGGATGACGGCGATGCCGCAGATGGTGGCGCTGTTCAACGGCGTCGGCGGCGGCGCGGTCGCCCTGATCGCCTGGTCGGAGTTCCGCACCACGGACGCGTTCGCCGGCGAGCCGCTGTACGTCGTGATCGCCTCCTGTTCGGCGCGGTCGTCGGCTCGGTGTCGTTCTGGGGCTCGCTCGTGGCGTTCGGCAAGCTCCAGGAGATCCTGCCCGGCCGCCCGCTGGGGTTGGGCCGCGCGCAGCAGGCGGTGAACCTGCTGCTGCTGGCCGGGGCCGCGGCCTGCGCGGCGTCGGCGGCGATCGGCGGTGCGGAGCCGTGGATGGTCGGGCTCCTCGTCTTCGCCGCGGCGCTCGGCGTGATGGTCGTGCTGCCCGATCGGCGGCGCCGACATGCCCGTGGTGATCTCCCTGCTGAACGCGTTGACCGGGCTCTCGGCCGCCGCGGCCGGTCTGGCGTTGGGCAACACGGCGATGATCGTCGCCGGGATGATCGTGGGGGCGTCCGGCACGATCCTCACCAACCTCATGGCGACCGCCATGAACCGCTCCATCCCGGCGATCGTCGCGGGCGGGTTCGGCGGCGACGGCGCCGGCGCCGCGGCGCGGACGGCGGCGCGGACCGCCACGTCACCGCCACCACGGCCGCCGACGCGGCGATCCGCATGGCCTACGCCTCGCAGGTGATCGTCGTGCCCGGGTACGGGATGGCCGTCGCGCAGGCCCAGCACGCGGTCAAGGACATGGCCGATCTGCTGGAGGAGCGCGGCGTCGAGGTCAAGTACGCGATCCACCCCGTCGCCGGCCGGATGCCGGGGCACATGAACGTGCTGCTGGCCGAGGCCGACGTGCCCTACGACGCAGCTCCGCGAGATGGACGAGATCAACGACGAGTTCCGCGCACGGACGTCGCTCTGGTGATCGGCGCCAACGACGTCACCAACCCCGCCGCGCGCACCGATCCCGGTCAGCCCGATCCACGGCATGCCGATCCTGGACGTCGACCGCAGCCGCTCGGTGATCGTGCTCAAGCGCTCGATGAGCAGCGGGTTCGCCGGCATCGACAACCCGCTCTTCTACGCGCCGCACACCGCGATGCTCTTCGGCGACGCCAAGAGGTCGGTCATGGAGGTGACCGAGGAGCTGAAGGCGCTCTAGGTGGCTGGTGTCGAACGGCTGATACGAGTGTGGGCTCTGCCGGGTGGGTGGGCCATACGGGCTCCCACGCGGGCCGGGCTGGGACGTGGAGGCGGTTCGGCTGAACCGTGTGGGCGCTGGGTCGTCCGCTCCTGGGCGGGGCTGAGCCCGGGTTCGAGCTCTGTTGGTGCTGGTCAGGCCACTACCGCCCATCCCTGGGTAGTTCCGCGCACCCCGAGCACGGCCATCCGCGCCAGGTTGGTCGCGGCGGCCAGCGGCCGGAAGTCGGCGTCGACGCGAGCGGTGCCGCGGACCCGGGCTCGTCGCCCGCCGTGCTTGCGCCGCGTCAGGTGCCCGAGCTTGCGTTCGACCTTGGGCCGGGTGCCGCGGTAGTCGGCGACCCAAGCTGGGTCGGTCTGGCGGGCCCGGGCGTCGGTGAGGGTTTGCTCGTACGGGCCGACCGACACCGTGCGCCCGCCAGCGGCGCTGGTGCACCGGGCGCGCAGCGGGCAGCCGGTGCAGGCCGACCCGAAGTAGGCGGTGCCGCCGCCGGCGTGGGCCGGGTGAATGCGGACGGTGATCCCGGCCGGGCAGCTCACCGTGTCGGCGCCGAGGTCGATGTCGAACCGATCCTTGCTGAACAACCCGCCCGCCGCGGTGGGCGTCTGGGTCTTGCAGCGGTCGGTGATCCCGGCCCGCTGCAGCCGGTCGTGGAACTCACCGGTGCCGTAGGCGTTATCGCCGTACACGCACGGCTCCTCGGTGTCCTCGACCGCTGCCGC
>CAWADQ010000076.1:0-43406 GCA_963780835.1 uncultured Actinomycetota bacterium
CGCTTTCGCTACATGTGGGCGCGGCGGTCAGCGCTCCGACATCGGCAGGTAGCTGCGCTCCGTCGGGCCCACGTACAGCTGGCGCGGGCGGCCGATCCGGTTCTCCGGGTCCCGGATCATCTCCCGCCAGTGCGAGATCCACCCCGGCAGCCGGCCGAGCGCGAACAGCACCGTGAACATCTTCGTCGGGAAGCCCATCGCCCGGTAGATCACGCCGGTGTAGAAGTCGACGTTCGGGTAGAGCTTGCGCTCGACGAAGTAGTCGTCCGCCAGCGCCCGCTCCTCCAGCGCCTTGGCGATGTCCAGCAGCGGGTCCGTGACCCCCAGCTTCTTCAGCACCTCGTCCGCACTCTGCTTGACGATCTTCGCGCGCGGGTCGTAGTTCTTGTAGACCCGGTGCCCGAAGCCCATCATGCGGGCACCCTTCTCCTTGTTCTTCACCCGCTCGACGAACGCGTCGACGTTGCCGCCCTCGACGTCGCGGATCCGCCCGAGCATCGACAGGACCGCCTCGTTCGCCCCGCCGTGCAGCGGCCCGAACAGGGCGTTGATGCCCGCCGAGATCGACGCGAACAGGTTCGCCTGCGCCGAGCCGACCAGCCGCACCGTCGAGGTCGAGCAGTTCTGCTCGTGGTCGGCGTGCAGGATGAGCAGCAGGTCCAGCGCCTTGACGAACTCCGGGTCCACCTCGTACGGCTCGGCCGGGAATCCGAAGGTCATCCGCAGGAAGTTCTCGACCAGGCCCAGCGAGTTGTCCGGGTAGAGGAACGGCTGTCCGATCGACTTCTTGTAGGCGTAGGCCGCGATCGTGGGCAGCTTCGCCAGCAGGCGGACCGTCGAGAGCTCGACCGCGTCCTCGTCGAAGGGGTCCAGCGCGTCCTGGTAGAAGGTCGACAGCGCCGAGACCGCGCTGGACAGCACCGGCATCGGGTGCGCATCCCGCGGGAAGCCGGAGAAGAAGGCCTTGAGGTCCTCGTGCAGCAGCGTGTGCCGGGAGATCTTTGTGGTGAACGCTCTCATCTGCTCCCGGGATGGCAACTCGCCGTAGATCAGCAGGTAGCTGGTCTCCAGGAACGTCGACTTCTCCGCGAGCTGGTCGATCGGGTAACCGCGATAGCGCAGGATCCCCGCGTCACCGTCGATGTAGGTGATCCGGGACGAGACCGGCGCGGTGTTGCCGTACCCGGGGTCGTAGGTCGTCAGGCCGGTGCCCGACAGGAGCTTGCCGATCTCGAAAGCCGACGCGCCGTCGGTTGCGGGACGGATCGTCATCTCGAGCTCGCCACCCGGGGTGTGCACGGTGGCGGTCTTGCCAGGCTCGTCGGCCATGTGTCGGTCCCTCTCACCGATGAGTCGTAACTCGTGGTTGAGTCGTACTCCTGAGGGTCACGCTAGTGCCCTGTGGGCCCGTCCGGGCGAGCCGAATGCCAGTCGTTGACATGGGTCACAGCGCTCATCCCTGCTGGACGTCCCGCTCTGAAGCGCCAGAACTGCGGGTAGCGCGCCACCACCGCGAGGGCGGCGATCACGACGGCCACCCCGCCTGCCGTCGCCGCCGGCCCCGGTCCGAAGGCCGCGGCGGCCGGGCCGTGCCACATGTCGGCGATCCGCGGGCCGCCTGCGACCACCACGATGAACACGCCCTGCATCCGGCCGCGCATCTCGTCCGTCGCCACCGTCTGCAGCATCGACGACCGGTACACCGAGCTGACCAGGTCCCCCGCCCCGGCCACGGCCAGGAACACCACGGCCAACCACAGCGAGTGCGTCAGCCCGAACAGCGCGACCCCGATCCCCCAGACGCAGATCGCGACGGTCACCGCGACGCCCTGCCGCGTCACCCGGTGCAGCCAGCCGGAGAGGAGCCCCGCGGCGACCATCCCGATCGGGATCGCCGCGAAGAGCAGGCCCAGTGCGAGCCCGCCACCGGGCGGGTCCCGATAAGTCCGCTCCGCCATCTCCGGGAAGACGACGCGCGGCATGCCGAAGCCCATCGCCACGATGTCGATGAGGAACGACACGAGCAGCACCTTGTGCAGGGACAGGTAGCGGAACCCGTCGACGATCTCGCGGAAGCCGGCCCGCTGTCGACGTCCTTCAGAGGGCGCGGCCGGCGGTACCGGGGGCAGCCGCCACGTGGCCCAGAGCGTGGCGAGCAGCGCGACGGCGTCGAACAGGTAGAGCGTCGAGAGACCGACGACCGGGATCAGCACCCCGGCCAGCAGCGGGCCCGCGACGGCGCCGGCCTGCACGACCGTCATGTTCAGCGCGTTGGCCGCCGGGAGCTGCTCGGCCGGCAGGAGGCGCGGGATCACCGCGCTGCGGGTCGGCTGGTTCACCGCGAGGAACGCGGACTGCACGGCGAACAGGCTCAGGACCAGCCATACCCCGCCGCCGCCTGTCGCCGCGGCGACCCAGAGGATCAGTGAGCCGGCCGCGATCCCGGAACCGGTGAGCAGGAGCAGCACCCGCCGGTCCACGGCGTCCGCGATCGCGCCGCCCCACAGGCCGAACAACACGAGCGGGACCAGCCCGAAGAGCCCGGTCAGGCCGACGTAGGCCGACGAGCCGGTGAGCTGGTAGATCTGCGTCGGCACAGCGACGACCGTGAGCTGCGCGCCGACGACCGTCACGATCCCGGCCGACCACAGCCGCCGGTAGGCCGGGGTGCGCAGGGGCCGCGTGTCGGCGAGCGCCCCCCGGACGGCAGCGGAGAACCGGCGTGTCGGCGCATCGGGCCCTCGGGGCAACGGGCGCGTCGGACCGTCGTCGAACCCCTGCGGTACGGGCCGGGTCGGATCGTCGTCGCGCGTCGTGCGGCCCTCGGGGACCTGCCGAGTCGGGTCGTCGTCGCGCGTCGTCACGCTTTCACACGTACCACCGCCGCGCTCACACCAAGGAAATCGCCTCGCACCCAGGTCGTGACCTGTGTGGGAGGCCGGCTGTCACTCCACCTGTAGATCCCCGCCTTGCTCCGCGGCGGCGGTGATCTGCAGGACACGCGTTGGCTGTGTGCGAGCGAGGTCGGGGTGCAAGCGGTCAGGGCGCCAGCCGGCGCACCACCCACGACCGGTCGATCGCGTTCTGTTCGAACCGCAGCCGGTCGTGCATCCGGTTCGCCCGCCCCTGCCAGAACTCGACCCGGTCCGGGACGATCCGCCACCCGCCCCAGTGCGGCGGCACCGGCACCTCGGCGGTGTCGGCGAACCGGCGCTCGGTGGCCGCGAGCGCGGCGTCGAGCGCATCGCGGTCGCGGACGTAGGTCGACTGCGCCGATGCCCACGCACCCAGCTGCGAGCCCCGCGGGCGCGTCGCCCAGTACGCGCGCGTCTCCTCGGGAGCGACCCGTTCGACGTTCCCGCGCAGGCTCACCTGGCGCTGCAGCGCGTACCAGGGGAAGGTGGCCGCGGCACGGCGCATCGAGCGCAGCTCGTGGCCCTTCGTGGAGGTGTAGTTCGTGTAGAGCACCACGCCCCGCTCGTCGACGCCCTTGCAGAGCACGGTGCGCGAGCTGGGGGTGCAGTCGTCGGAGGTGGTGGCGAGCACCATCGCGTTCGGCTCGACGACTCCGGCCGCGGTGGCATCGTCGAGCCAGCGCACCAGCTGCTCGTGCCAGGTATCGGCGAGATCACCGACGTCCAACTCGTCGCGGCGGTAGTCGACACGCATCTGGGCGAGCTGGGATTCCATGACACCTCCACGTCGTCGTGTGTTGCGACGGTAGATGGCCATTGGTTGGGATAGGAAGCACGGTGACCTTTACCACCCACACGGCCATTGCCCGCACCCACCCGGCGGAGGGACCGTTTACCGGATGACCCGCGTCGGCCCACCGGCACGGGCGTCAGCGTCAGCCGGACGGACCAGTCCCGGACCGACGAGGAGGGCAATGATGTCCCCGACCACCGCTCCGCCACCGCCCGCCGGCTTCCGCCCCGGGCTGGAGGGGCACATCGCATTCCGCACGCGGATCGCCGAGCCGGACCGCGACGGCGGAGCCCTGCGCTACCGCGGCGTGGACGTCGAGGAGCTGGCCGGGCGGGTGACGTTCGGCAACGTCTGGGCTCTGCTCGTCGACGGTCGCTTCGGGCCGGGGCTGCCGCCCGCCGAGCCGTTCCCGATCCCGGTGCACAGCGGAGACGTGCGCGTCGACGTCCAGGCCGGGCTGGCGATGCTCGCGCCGTACTGGGGCTACAAGCCGTTGCTCGACATCACCGACGACGAGGCGCGGGAGAACCTGGCGCGGGCGTCGGTGATGGCGCTGTCGTACATCGCGCAGTCGGCACGCGGCATCGGCGTACCGGCGGTGCCGCAGCGCCGCATCGACGAGTGCGCGACGATCACCGAGCGGTTCATGACGCGCTGGCAGGGCGAACCGGACCCGGCGCACGTCCGCGCCGTCGACGCCTACTGGGTCTCGGCCGCCGAGCACGGGCTCAACGCCTCGACGTTCACCGCCCGGGTGATCGCCTCGACGGGCGCGGACGCGGCGGCGGCGCTCTCCGGTGCGATCGGGGCGATGTCGGGCCCGCTGCACGGCGGGGCGCCGGCGCGGGTGCTGCCGATGATCGAAGAGGTTGAGCGCACGGGCGACGCCATCGGCCTGGTCACGCGGATCCTGGACCGCGGCGAGCGGCTGATGGGCTTCGGGCACCGCATCTACCGCGCGGAGGACCCGCGGGCCCGCGTGCTGCGGCGGACGTGCTTCGAGCTCGGCGCTCCGCGCTACGCGGCGGCCGCGTCGCTGGAGCATGCGGCACTGACCGTGCTCCGCGAGCGGCGCACGGACCGTGCGATCGAGACGAACGTGGAGTTCTGGGCCTCCGTGATCCTCGACTTCGCCCAGGTGCCGCCACACATGATGCCGGCGATGTTCACCGCGGCCCGGACCGCGGGCTGGTCGGCGCACATCCTGGAGCAGAAGCAGGAGAGCAAGCTGGTGCGCCCGTCGGCGCAGTACATCGGCCCGGCGCCGCGCACCCCGGAGCAGGTCGAGGGCTGGGCGGAGATCAGCCACCTCTGAGAGGGCATTGTGAAACCCGGGCCGCGTGCCAGCACGCCCTGGGGGTTTCACAATGTCCTCTGAGGCACGTCCGGGTTCACGCGGACAGCGGGGCCTCGGGTGCGGGGGCGAGCGGCGCGGCGGCCGGGCCCGTCGGGCGCCTGCGGATCGACAGCGACAGCGCGGCACCCACCGCGCAGAGCACCGCGCCGCCGTACCACGCGGCGTCGTAGGTGCCCAGGGCGTCGCGCGCGATCCCGGCGGCCAGCGCCGCGCTCGCCGCGCCGAGCTGGTGGGACGCGAAGATCCAGCCGAACACCACCGGCGCGGACGCCCCGAACGCCTCCCGCGTCAGCGCCAGTGTCGGCGGCACGGTGGCCACCCAGTCCAGGCCGTAGAAGATCACGAACGCGAGCACGCTGGCGCCCCGGTCCGCGCCGAACAACGGCACCAGCAGCGCCAGCGACACCCCGCGCAGCGCGTAGTACGCCCCGAGCAGGATCCGCGGGTCGAACCGGTCGGTCAGCCAGCCCGACCCGATCGTGCCCACGAGGTCGAACACCCCGACGAGCGCGAGCAGCGTCGCGGCCGTCGTCATCGGCATGCCGTGGTCGTGCGCCGCCGGCATGAAGTGCTGCTGGACCAGCCCCGTCGTCGTCGCACCGCAGACGAAGAAGCCCCCGACGAGCAGCCAGAACGTGCCTGTCCGGGCGGCGCGCACGAGCGTGCCGACCGCCAGCCGGGCCGCCCCGGTACGCAGCGGCGCGACGACGTCCGCGGGTGTCCCGCCGTAGGGCAGCGCACCGACGTCCGCGGGCCGCTCCCGCAGGAACAGCAGCACGACCGGGACGACGGCGAGCGCGCACACGCTGATCGTCAGCGACGCGGTGCGCCAGCCGGCCGACTGCACGATATGCGCGATGGTCGGCAGGAAGATCAGCTGCCCGGTGGCGCTCGCGGCGGTGAGGATGCCGGAGACGAGGCCGCGCCGTGCGACGAACCAGCGCCCCACCACGGTGGCGACCAGCGCCATGGCCATCGACCCCGTGCCGAGCCCGACGATGACGCCCCACAACAGCACGAGCTGCCACGAGGCCGTCATGAACACGGTCAGGCCGCTGCCGGCCGCGACCATCAGCAACGCGATCGACACGACCCGCCGCACCCCGAAGCGTTCCATCAGCGCGGCGGCGAACGGCGCGGTGATCCCGAACAGGGCGAGGTTCACCGACAGGGCCATCGAGATCGTCCCGATCGACCAGCCGAACTCCGCCCGCAGCGGCTCGATCATCACGCTCGGCGTGGCGCGGAAGGCGGCGGCGCCGAGCAGCGCGAGGAAGGTCGCGGCGGCCGCCCACCAGGCGGGGTGAACGCGGCGGGTGGCCGGGTCCGGCACGGCGGTCTGTGTCACGGGCTCAGCCTGGCAAAGGCCACCGACAAAAAACTAGTGGCCCGAAAGCCAACATGTGCAAAGATCCGGCCATGACGGACGGGGGCCTGACGCCCGAACCGGCCCAGGGGGTGTGGGGCGTCGAGCTCACGCCGGGCCCGGAGCGGCACGAGGTGGCCGTCCTGGCGCTGCCCCACGTCGTCGCGTTCGAGCTGGGCCTGCCGCACCGGTTCCTCGGGGGCGCGGTCGACGCGGACGGCCGCCCGCTCTACCGCGTCCGGACCTGCACGGTCGACGGCGGCCCCGTCCGCACGTCTGCGCACTACACGGTGCTGCCGGACCACGACGCGTCGATCCTGCGGACGGCCGCGACCATCGTGATCCCGGGCATCGTGGGCGGCCCGCCGGTCGTCAAGGGGCGGCTCGACCCGACCGTGGCCGCCGCGCTCGCCGGTCGCCGTCCCGACGCCCGGCTCGTGTCGATCTGCACCGGCGCCTACGTGCTGGCCGCCGCCGGGCTGCTCGACGGGCGCCCCGCCACCACGCACTGGATGCGCACCGAGCCGTTCCGCTCCTTCTTTCCCACGGTGCGGCTCGATCCGGACGTGCTCTACGTCGACGACGGCGACGTGCTCACGTCCGCGGGCAACGCTGCGGGGATCGACCTCCTGCTGCACGTCGTGCGCCGCGACCACGGCGCCGAGGTCGCGAACCGGGTGGCGCGGCGCAACGTCGTCGCGCCGTGGCGCGACGGGGGGCAGTCGCAGTTCAGCACGGCATCGGCCACGCCCATGACAGAGCAGGCTGCGGCAGAGCAGGCCGCGCCCGGGCCGGCCTCGGACCGCGCGCCCGGCTCCCCGAACGGCGAGGCGGCGACGCCGGGCATCCCGGCCGCCCGCACCTTCGCCCTCGAGCGCCTCGGCGAGCCGCTCCCCCTCGCCCGGCTCGCCGGGTCCGCAGCGATGAGCGTGCGCACGTTCACCCGCCGCTTCCGCGAGGAGACCGGACAGAGCCCGCACACCTGGCTCGCCGCCCAGCGGGTCGCGCTGGCGCGCCGCCTGCTGGAGACCACGGACCGGCCCGTGGAGCGGATCGCCGCCGACGCCGGTTTCGGCACCGCCGCCTCGCTACGCCAGCACCTGCATGCCGCGATCGGCGTCTCTCCCGGCGCCTACCGGCGGATGTATCGGGGGCCCCAGGACAGGGCGGTGGGGGGCTGACCCCGCACCGGCTGGGACACTGACCGGCTGGGACAATGGCCGTCGTGACCGCCGTGACCAGTGCCGATCTGAAGATCCCCGCCGACCTCAAGCCCGCCGACGGGCGCTTTGGTTGCGGACCGTCGAAGGTCCGCCCGGAGCAGCTGGTGGCCCTGGCCGGCCCGGGCGCGGCCTTCATGGGCACCAGCCACCGGCAGAAGCCGGTGAAGTCGCTGGTCGGCCGGGTGCGCGCGGGGCTCGCCGAGCTGTTCTCGCTGCCCGCGGGCTACCAGGTCGTGCTCGGCAACGGAGGGTCCACCGCGTTCTGGGACGCCGCGACGTTCGGGCTGGTCCGAACGCGCGCGCTGCACCTGACGTACGGCGAGTTCTCCGCGAAGTTCGCCGACTCGACGAAGGGCGCCCCGTTCCTCGCCGACCCGGTGATCGTCAAGGCCGAGCCCGGGTCCGCTCCGGCACCGCGGTCCGACCCGAGCTGCGACGTGCTCGCCTGGGCGCACAACGAGACGTCCACCGGCGTGATGGTGCCCGTCGTGCGGCCCGACGGTGCGACGGCGGACCAGCTCGTGGTGATCGACGCCACGTCGGGCGCGGGCGGCCTGCCCGTGGACGTCGCGCTGGCCGACGCCTACTACTTCGCGCCGCAGAAGAGCTTCGCCGCGGACGGTGGCCTGTTCCTCGCCCTGCTCAGCCCGGCCGCGCTGGAGCGGGTCGCCGAGCTCGCGGCACTGCCGTCCTCGGACCGCTGGATCCCGCCGTTCCTGTCGCTGGCCACGGCCGTCGACAACTCGGGCAAGGATCAGACCTACAACACCCCCGCGGTGGCGACGCTCTACCTGCTCGCTGAGCAGATCGACTGGATGCTCGGCATCGGCGGCCTGGACGGGTGCACCGCCCGCACGGCCGACTCGGCGCGGCGGCTCTACACCTGGGCCGAGAAGTCGACGTACGCGACCCCGTTCGTCCGCGAGCCCGAGCTCCGCTCCCAGGTCGTCGGCACGATCGACTTCGCCGACGCGGTGGACGCCGCGGCCGTCGCGAAGGTGCTTCGCGCGAACGGGATCGTCGACACCGAGCCCTACCGCAAGCTCGGGCGCAACCAGCTGCGGATCGGCATGTTCCCGGCCGTCGATCCCGACGACGTGTCCGCGCTGACCGCGTGCGTCGACTGGGTGGTCGAGCGCCTCTCCTGACAGGCCCGGAAACCGGACGGTCCCGGTGTCCGGCTCCGGAACCGTCGCGGGCGACACGCCGTCGTTTTCGAGAATGCACCCTTCCGGTGATCACGTTCACCGCCCCGGTGTGCAAGGCTTGACAAGATCACCGCGGCGGGGGCTCCCGTGGGGGCGCGACCTGCGCTCTCCCAGTCCGGCGCGCCTCCGCCGCAGGTTGCGATTCGGCATCTACGGTCACCCACACGGGGACGACGAGCGGGGGGAGGGCGACCCATGCGGGCGTTGCGGGTCGTCGGGCTCACCGAGGACGGTGCCGTCGTCCTCGAGGACCCGGTTCGGCTCGAGCGCTACACGGTGCCGGCCGACGAGCGGCTGCGCGCTGCCGCGCGGGGCGACCTGTCCCGGCTCGGCCAGATCGCGATCGAGTTGGAGAGTCAGTTGCGACCACGAGAGATCCAGGCCCGAATCCGCGCCGGAGCGTCCGTGGAGCAGGTTGCCACGGCAGCGGGTGTGCCGGAGCAGAAGATCGAGCGTTTTGCCTACCCGGTGCTGCTGGAGCGCTTCCGGACGGCGGACAACGCCCAGCGCGCCCATCCGATGCGCGCGGACGGCCCGGACAACCGCACGCTGGCCGAGGTGATCGAGCACACGTTCGGGTTGCGCGGCCAGGCGTACGACGGCGCCAAGTGGGACTCGTGGAAGGGCGAGGACGGCCGCTGGGTGGTCGCGCTGATCTGGCGGGCGGGGCGGTCGGACAACCATGCGCACTGGGTGTTCCAGCCGGGGGCGCACGGCGGCACCGTGACCGCGCTCGACGAGCACGCGAGCGACCTGGTCGAGGGCCTGCCGGCCCGGCCGCTGCGCACCGTCGGTGCCGTGGTCGACATGACCCGTCCGGAGGAGGAGCCGCCCCCCGCGCCGTCGCCGGTGGAGCAGTGGCGAGCGGCGGCGTCCGACAGCTACCGCGACCGCATACCGATGCCCACGGACGGCGGACGGCGCACGCCCGCCGAGCCGTGGCGACCCGCGCCACCTGCGCAGCGGCAGGCCGAGCCGCTGGCCGATCCCCGACCGGTGGAACGCCGGCCCACGGAGCAGCGGCCCTCGGAGCGTCCGGCCGAACAGCGCATCCCCGAGCGACCGGTAGAGCGACCGGTGGAGCAGGCGCCGGCCGCGTACCGGCCGGTGGACCCCCGCCCCGCGAGCGGGGGGGACGGCGGGAACCGCGGGCATATGGAGTGGGCCCCGTGGGAGCGGGGGGTCAACCGCACCGCCGTGCCCCCGCTGCCGACGCCTCCGGCGACCGGCGGCTCTGAGCGAGGTGGCGACGTCACGGTGCCCGCGGCCCGGACCGCCGGCCCGGTGAACCCGGTCGACGAGAAGCCGACCAGCCGGGCCACCGCCACTCCGGCCGAGCCCGCCACAACCCCGGTCACCCCGGCCGAGCCCGCCACAACCCCGGTCGCGCAGGCCGAGCCCGCCACAACCCCGGTCGCGCAGGCCGAGCCCGCGACGGCCCCTGACACCCCCGCTCCGGCGTCGGCCACGCCGACCGCGCCGGACGCGCCGGCACCTGCCTCCACGCCCGAATCACCGGTCGAGCCGGTCCAGCCGGCGCCGGCCGAGGCGCCTCCGGCGACCGTCGAGGCAACCCGGGCGCACGCCGAACCCGCACCGGCCGGACCCGCCGACGAGGCACCGAGTGACCAGCCTCCGGTGGGACGGGCTGCGACCGACCAGGCCGAGACCGCAGCACCCG
Organism: uncultured Actinomycetota bacterium; assembly: GCA_963780835.1. Taxonomy (GTDB): domain Bacteria; phylum Actinomycetota; class Actinomycetes; order Mycobacteriales; family Pseudonocardiaceae; genus Pseudonocardia. The sequence goes on from CAWADQ010000076.1 coordinate 10,544, forward strand.
AGACCGCGGCACCCGCCCCTGCCACGCCGGTGCAGTCGACGCCGGCTGCGACGTCGACCCCCGCCGTCGAGACCCCCGCCGTCGAGACCGCCGGCCATCGCAGCCCCCGCCGCGGTGGTGACCGACGCCGCGGAGCCCGAGGCGGCAGCGGAGCCCGCACCCGCGACACCCGCCGCGCCCAAGCGCACGCGTAAGGGCAAGCCGGTCATGCCGTCGTGGGACGAGGTGCTCCTGGGCGTACGCGGGCCCCGCTGAGCCGGCTTGATCGACGATTCGAGGCTCATGTCCCCCTTTCGTCGATCATGGCGGGACCCCGGCTGCTCAGCCGAGCAGGCCCAGCAACATCACGACCCACGCCGCGACCAGCCCCACCGCCGCCCCGAGGGCCGGCCACCGCCAGAACGGCACCTCCCGTGCCATCCACAGCGAGGGCGCCGTCCCCATCGTGACCAGCAGGTTCGCCGGGATCCACAGCAGTCCGAACGCGCCGGCGAAGGCTCCCGCCAGTACCACGTCCGCGATCGCGACGAGCACGGCGAAGAACGTCGCCACCGCGAGGCCGGTGCCCCAGGGGATCGGCCCGGGCGGCTCGGGGGCCAGCGTCGGTCGCACGGGGGCCTCGGCGCGGATCGACTCCACCTCGCCCGAGACGGGGTCGACGAACTCCACCGGCCGTCCCAGGGCGTCGGCAACCCGCAGGGCGAGCTGCCGGCCGCGGCGGCTGAGCAGGTCCAGCTCGTGCGCGTCCCCCGAACGACGCACGGTCTCCGCGACCGTCACCCACTCGCGCAGGGCAGCCCGCAGATCGTCGGTCAGACGGACGTCCCCGACATCGCGCTCCTGCAGCACGGCACGCCCCCCGAGGTGCAGCACGATCTCAGCGTACGGACCGCGTCACCTCGTGGAAGGCCACCGCGGCAGCCGTTGCGACATTGAGAGAGTCGACGCCGGTGGCCATCGGGATCCGCACGCGCAGGTCGGCCGCCGCGAGCGCCTCCGGGGTGAGCCCGGGGCCCTCGGCGCCCAGCAGGAGCGCCGTACGCACCCCGCTCAGGCCGGCGGCGGCGAGCGGCAGCGCGTCGGGTGCCGGCGTCAGCGCCGCCACGCGTAGCCCCGCCGCCCGCAGCACGTCCAGCGATCCCGGCCACTCCCCCGGCAGGTCGGCGAACGGCACCCGCAGCACGTGCCCCATCGACACCCGCACGCTGCGCCGGTACAGCGGGTCCGCGCAGCGCGGTCCGAGCAGGACCCCGTCCACACCCAGTGCCGCAGCGTTGCGGAAGAGACTGCCGAGGTTCTCGTGGTCGTTGACGCCCTCCGCGACGGCCAGCAGGCGCGCGCCTGCGGCGAGGGTGCGCGGATCGGGCGGCACGGCCCGGTCGGCGACCGCGAGCACGCCACGGTTGAGGTGGAAGCCGACGACGGCGGCCATCGTGTCGGCGTCGACCGCGTACGCCGGTACGTCGAGGTCCGCGAGGTCGGCCGCCAGCTCGGCGAGCCGTCGAGGGACGCCGAGCAGCGACCGGACGGGGTACGGTGAATCGATCAATCGGCGGACGACCACGATCCCCTCGGCGATCACCAGCCCACGCCCACCCGGGCGGTCGGGACGGCGGTCGGCGGTGGTGAGGTCGCGGTAGTCGTCGAGACGGGGGTCGCCAACGTCGGCGACCTCGATCGGTCGGGCCACGGTGACGATCGTTGCAGTACAACATCGCTGCAGGTCAGGTGGGTCGCGGCGACGGTCATCCGTACGGCGGTGGCGAGCAACGGGGCCCTGTGCGACGGTGGTGGGCCGCCGGGCGGCGAGGCGAAGGGGACGGCACGGGCATGGGCCAGGAGGTCGACCGGACCACGTTCAGTCGACACGACCGGCAGCGATACCGCGCCAACGTGCATCGATGTCTCGACGCGCTCACCGCCATGCTGCGGGACCATCCGTTCGCCCGGGACGAGCCGATGACCGGCCTCGAGGTCGAGCTCAACCTCGTGCAGGACGGCGACCTGGAGCCCGCGCTCACGGCCAAGGCCGTACTCGACTCGCTCGGGTCGCCGGAGTTCCAGACGGAGCTGGGTCGCTGGAACCTCGAGCTCAACCTGCCCCCGCGGCCGCTGCCCGGCGAGCAGTGGCGCCACGTCGAGCACCAGCTGCTCGACGAGCTGGCGATGGCCCGGTCCAAGGCGCAGGATCACGGCGCCCAGCTCGCCGTGATCGGGATCCTGCCGACGCTCGCCGAGCGCCACCTCGTCGAAGACGCGATCTCCCCGGACGACCGCTACCACCTGCTGAACGAGCAGATGCTCACCGACCGCGGCGAGCCGATCCGGCTCGACATCACCGGTGGCGACCCGCTCGCGTCCGCATCCGAGCACCTGGTGGCCGACTTCGACTCGATCGCCCCCGAGGCGGCGTGCACGTCGATGCAACTGCACCTGCAGGTGCCGCCCGACGTGTTCCCGGCCTACTGGAACGCGGCACAGTGCCTGGCGGGCGTGCAGATGGCCCTCGGCGCGAACTCGCCGTACCTGCTCGGTGCGCGGCTGTGGGCGGAGACCCGGATCCCGCTGTTCGGGCAGTCCTGCGACGTGCGGCCACCCGAGCTGCGCAACCAGGGCGTGCGGCCGCGGGTGTGGTTCGGCGAGCGGTGGATCTCCTCGGTGCTCGACCTGTTCGGCGAGAACAGCCGCTACTTCCCCGGCCTGATCCCGGTGACCGACGACGTCGACCCGATGGCCGAGCTGGAAGCGGGGCGGATCCCGGCGCTGTCGGAGCTGAAGCTGCACAACGGCACGGTGTGGCGCTGGAACCGCCCGGTGTACGACATCGCGAACGGTCTGCCCCACATCCGCCTGGAGAACCGGGTGCTACCGGCCGGTCCGACGCCGGTCGACATGGTGGCGAACGCCTTGTTCTTCTACGGCCTCCTGCGGGTGCTGGTCGAGGCGGAGCGGCCGCTGTGGAGCTACATGTCGTTCGACGCGGCGCACGAGAACTTCACCAGCGCGGCGCGCAACGGCCTCGACGCCACCCTGTACTGGCCGGGCACCGGCTGGATCCACCCGGACGAGCTGGTGCTGCGCAAGCTGCTGCCGATGGCCGCCGAGGGCCTGGCCCGCTGGGGAGTCGCCTCGGAGGTGTGCGACCGCTACCTGCCGGTCGTCGAGCAACGCTGCCTGCGGCGCCGGACGGGGGCGGCGTGGCAGGTCGCGGCCGTCGAGGCGTTGGAAGACCGCGGCGCGAGCCGGACGGCGGCGCTGCACGGGATGTTCGCGCGCTACCTGGAGCACTCGGCCGCGAACGAGCCCGTGCACAGCTGGCCGCTGCCGTCCTGACGCCGCCTCGGGGCGGGAGCGCGTCGCCGAACCCGGCCGCCAGGTGCCAGGAAGGCCACTTTCCTGTCACCACGTGACATGAAAGTGGCTTTCCTGGCATCGGGGCGCGTTCGCGGGTGCAAACGATTCTGCCGTTCGGGCCCGCGGCGGCGGGCCCGCTCCTAGCGTCGGAGACGCCGCCAGGGTCCGACGCCCGCGGCACCGCGCCGGGGACGGTCCCCGACGCGATCCGCACCTCGCGCGGCCGCCACCGGCCCGGGCGCCGGTGCCGCGCGCCCTCGAACGGAGAACAGCCATGCCCGACCACAACCGCTCCTGGTGATCTCCATGTCGCCCTTCCGCCTCTTCGGCCCACCGCCCGAGCCCGAGCCCGCCGTCGCCGCGCCCGACAACTCCGGTGGCGTGACCTGGGCACCCGGCGCGTGGGCGCACGATCCCGCCCCGGCCACCCGGCACGCGCGGCCGGTCGGACTCGACACCCGATCCGCAGCCGACCGCGGCCGGAACGCGACCCCGTCCGCCTCCGGTCACCGCTCTGCGCCGTCCGCTGTCGACGACCCGCCCACCGACCCGTTCGGGTTCCCGCCGATCCCCGCCGATCCCGCCCCGGCCTGGTCGGCGCCGGTCCGGCCGCGGCCCCACCTCCCGGTGGAGCCGCCGCTGGATCCGCGGGAGGCAGCGGCTCTCGCCGGCGCCTTCGCCGCGGACTACCTGTCGTGGGACGAAGACGATCCCGGGCGGCGCGGCCGGGTCCTGGCCGGCCATCTGGCCGCCCCCGCCGGCGATCCGGCGCTGCTCGGCTGGGACGGGACGGGCAGGCAGCGGGCGGAGTTCGCCCTGCCGGGTGCGGTCCGCCCGGACGGGGACGACCGGGTGCTGGTCGACGTCCGGGTGCGCGTCACGCCGCACCGGGCCGTGGGCGACCGCACGTCCGACGAACCCGAACCCGAGCCCGATCGCGAGGTCCCGGGGGTGCCTGCCGCGGCACCGGCACCGATCGGGCGCGGCTGGGAGGGCTGCGCGTCGTACTGGGTCCGACTGATCGTGCCCGTCGTGCGGGAGGACGGCCGGTTGGTGGTCGACGCCCGCGAGGAGACCCCGCCCGACGAGGATCGAGGCGTCGCCGATCGAGGCGCAGGTGATCGAGACCCGACCGACCGAGGCGCCTCGGAGGAGTCCGACGTGGACGCGGACCGGGCCCGTCCGCCGACCGAGCGGTCGCGACCCGGGTTCGCCCCCGTCTCCGATCCCGATTCCGCGCCGGAGAGTGCGTGGTGACCGCGATGCGAGCACCGGTCGTCGCGGGCGTCGGCGGCGGGGTCGGCACCACGACCGTGGCCGCCGCGCTGCGCGGGCACGACGCCGGCCGGATCACCGCGGGGTGGTGGCCGGACATCCTGGTCTGTCGCGGCACTCTCGACTCGCTGCGCCGGGCCGCGGCCATCCTCGAGACCGCCGACCCGGAGGCGTTTCCGGTGCTGGCGGTCACCCTCGATCGCGGCGCGATCGGCCCGCAGGCCGATCCGGGCACACCTGGAGCGTCTCGAACCGGACCTCGGTGCCCTGGTGGTGCTGCCGTACGTGCGCCGGTGGGCGACGCTCGCGGACCCGGTGGCCGAGGCCGCACACCTGCTCGCAGAACCGGCCGATCGGCTACCCCGACCCCTGCGTATGCACGCCGCGGCGCTGCGGGAGCTGGTCGAGGCGGTGACGGCCTCGGGCCGCCTCGACGCGGCGCCGGACCCACCGCAGCGCCGTCGCCCGGGTTCGAGCGAACGGGACACCCACCACTCGGGTTCCGGCGACCGGCGCATCCGCCCTGTCGGTTCCGAGCAGCTCCACACGCAGCGCACCGGTTCGGGGCAAGGGAACGTCCGTCGGACGGCCCGTGACGAGCGGGGCGCTCGTCGGGAGAGCGGCGCGACGGTCGGGCGGCCCGACCTGGCGCCGGTGGGGACGGCTGCGCCGCAGCGGCCGAGAGGGGTGCAGGTCGTCCGGCCGGACCTCCCGCGCAGTGAGCCGGTCCGGCGGACCGAGCGGGTCGGGTGAGGCGTGCGTGCGCATTCCGAAGGTCCTGCGCGGTCCGCTCGTCGCCGTGCTGGGTGTGGCGCTCAGCGCGGTGCCCGGCGGCGACGTCACCGCGCCGTCGTCGGGCGTGGACGCCGCCCGCCTCCCCGCCACCGCGCGCCGCTACCTGCCGCTGGTCACCGACCTCACCGCGCAGCAGTGCCCGGAGCTGCCGCCGCTGTGGGTCGTCGCGCAGGTCGAGGCCGAGTCCGGCTGGGATCCGGCCGCGGTCGGCGACGGCGTCGCCGGGCTGCTGCAGTTCGACCAGCTCACGTGGATGGCCGCAGGCGGCCCGGCGTGGTCCGCCCGGTCGCCCCGGCGCGGCGACGACGTGCTCGATCCGCAAGCCCACCTGCGGGTGGCGGTCCCCTGGCTGTGCACCACGCTGCGCGCCGTCACGGGCCATCTGCTCGAGAACGGCAAGCCCGCCTCCGCGCTCGATGCGATGCTCGTGTGTCACGTCGCCGGCTGCGGCCGGGTCACCGGCAGCGCCTCGGGGGTGCCGCGGGCCGGGGAGGCCGGCTGCGACGAGCGCTGCGCGGCGGCGGTGACCCGCTATCTGGACGCCGTGCACGGCCTCGTCCGGCAGTACGCGGTCACCGATCCGGGGCCCGGCACGGACACCACGGCCTCCGCGGCCGCCCCTGCCGACGACCATGCGGCGCGGCCCTCTGCCGTTCCAGCACCGCCTCCGGCCACGGCCTCCCCGCCGGCCGGGCTTCTCGACCCGGGCGCCTGGACGGGTGGCTCGACGGGCTGCACCGTGCCCGATCCGACCGGAGGCCGCTGTGTCACCGGCGCGACCCGGCACGGGTTCGAGGAGGTCGCCGCCGCCTTCGAGGGGTGGAAGGGCGGCCCGACCATCCGGTCGGCCGGATGCTGGGACCGGCACGCCTGGAACCCGAGGAGCGACCACCCGCAGGGCCGGGCCTGCGACCTGTTCGCCACGAGACCCGGCCGCTACGCCGACGGCGCCGAGCTCGCCGACGGCTGGCGGGTGGCGCGCTGGTTCCGCGGGCACGCGGGGCCGCTGCAGGTCAAGTACGTGATCTGGCAGGGGCGCTACTGGGACCCGCGCGTCGCGGACCAGGACGGCTGGGGCCGGCGTTACTCGGGCGGCGGCGTCTACGACGTGCGCAACGCGACCGGGGGCCACTACGACCACGTCCACGTCAGCTTCCGGGAGTGATCGTGCGTCGCCTCTCGATCCCCGTGGCGGTGGCGCTCACCGTCGTCGTGCTGGCCGTCGTCGGCGCGTTCCTGATGTCCCGCGACCCGCAACCGGGCCCGCCACTGGGTGCCGTGCTCGACGGGCCCGACCGGCGCGCGCTCGCCGCCGTGCCGATGCGCCGCGGCGCGGGCCCGCCACCCGCGGACCCCGCCGTCGACTTCACCGACCCGCAGGTCGTCGCCCGCACCTACCTCGCCGCCGCGCGCTCGGCCACGCCGGACGACCGCGACCGCACCCGCCTGCGGGCCGCCGCCTATGCCGCGCCCCGCAGCCCGACGGCGGCCGTCGGCGTGGTGGTGCTCGACCCGCCGCCGCCCGGGCAGGTCCGCACGGCTGCCGTCACCGCTCTGGACCTCGTCGCCGCCGCCGAGGACGACGGGCGCCGCGGATACCGGGCCACCGTCGCGATGGCGACCGGTCCACCGGACGGACCTGCCTCGACCAGCGTCACGACCGCGTACGTGGTGCTCGCCCGACAACCGGACGGGCGCTGGCTGGTCGTGGCCGACGCGCGCGAGCTCGGTGAGGGGGACGTGTGACCGTCGGGATCAGGCCCGGCGATCACGGCGGACGGCGCCGCTCTCAGCGCAGGTTCAGTCCGGCCGACCTACTCTCAGCAGCGTGTCGGATCTTCACGAGCGCGCCGCCGCCCCGGACGAGCCCCCGAGCGGGCTCCGTCGCCGTCGGGTCGCGCATGCTCGTCCTGGCCTGCGTCGCCATCGCCGCCCTCGTCTCCGTGCTGGTCGTCGCCCTGCAGCGCGGTCCGGGCAGCAGCAGCGGGACGTCGTCCGGGAGCACCCGGCCGCAGAAGAGCATCGCGCTCGACCCGGCGCAGCGGCTCGACACCGAGGCCGCCGTCCGCAACAACTGGGCGCTGATCGCCCACGACGAGTTCGACGGCGACGCGCTCGACGAGGACCACTGGTCGCCCTACCGGGGCCGGACCACCGACGACGTCGGCCAGCACGACCCGGACAACCTGACGGTCTCGGACGGCACGCTCAAGCTCACCAGCCGTGGCAACACCTCGGCCGGGATGGCCTGGGACGACGGCCAGAAGTACGGCCGCTGGGAGGCACGCGTGCGCTCCCAGGCGGGCAACGGCTACGGGCCGGTCATGTTGCTCTGGCCGGACTCCGAGAAGTGGCCCGAGGACGGCGAGATCGACATGATGGAGATCCCCGACGGGGACCGCACCAAGGCGCACTTCACCGTGCACTGGGGCGACGACAACTCGCAGGACAGCGCGTCCGCGAGCGGCGACTTCACGCAGTGGCACAACTTCGCCGTCGAGTGGACCCCGGACCACATCATCGGCTACCTGGACGGCGTCGAGTTCTACCGCACCGAGGACAAGGACGCGAACCCGCCGGGGCCGATGCACTTCGCCATGCAGCAGGACATCGGCCCGTACGGCACCGACTGGATCCCCGCGCCGGACGCGACCACCCCGGCCGAGGTCACCTTCGAGGTCGACTGGGTGCGCATCTACGCCGCCTGAGCCGGCGACGCGCACCGGCCGACAGCACGTCGGGCCCTGCCGATCGGCAGGGCCCGACGTGTTCCCGAACTGACGCGCCGCTCCCACCACGAAGCGACGAGATGAGGTTAGCCTAACTTGACTTCCGGGCGCAAGCCGTGCGCGCGCCCACGCGTTAGCCTGACGCCGTGCCCGAGCCTCCACCGCCGCTACCTGCGCGCTTCACCGACGTGCACACGGTCGTCGGGATCGGCTCGATGCTGTGGCTGGTCGGTGCTGTGGCGCTCCTCGTCGCCCACGTCGTGGCCGGCCGCCCCCTCGACATCTGGTTCACCACGTGCGTCTGCGGCCTGGTGCTCGGCGGGATCGGCATCGGGATCCACTCCTGGCAGCGTGCCGCCGCGCGACGCGGCAGCCGCACGGCGCAGGAGGGTGTGGATCTCTAGGGGTGCGGGTCAGACGCCCTCGTCGGACGGCCGGTGCTCGTCCGCCGCGTCGCCGGGTGCGTTCCCCTCGACGGCCTCGGCCACCCGCTCCTCGGAGTCACGCAGGATCTCCGCGGCCTCTGCCCGGCGGTCACCGACGTCGCCGGCCGCGACCTCCTCGGGCAGCGGTTCGGCCCGGGTCGCGGCCTGCTCGTCGAGGTCGGGGCGGGGGCCGTCGTCAGGCGTGCTCATGACCGGCCCGTACCCGCCGGGCCCGTTCGGCACGCCCGCCGGGCGGTCAGAGGGCCGAGAGGCCCTTCCACTGGTCCCAGGAGAGCGTCCAGTCCCAGATGTCGCCGTCCCGCGCCGCGAGCTTGACCGGCGTGCCGGTGACCTCCACCGGGTCGCCGTAGATGGCGGTGTCGTAGTAGGCCTTGGCGTTGTCGGTCGACAGGTTGATGCAGCCGTGGGTGACGTTGCTCGACCCCTGCACGCCCGTCGTGGTCGGGTTCGCGTGGATGAACTCGCCGTTGTTGCTCATCCGCACGGCCCACTTCTCGACGAGGTCGTAGTCGAACTGCTGGCTGACCATCCGCTTGTCGGTGAACTTCTCGCTCACGACGTGGATGCCCGAGCGGGTGTTGCGCTCCGGATCGGTGGCCAGGCCGTAGCTGGCCGGGAAGTCGGCCACCTTCTTCCCGTCGCGCATGACGACGAGGCGGTGGCTGTTCGCGTCGGCCTTGACGATCTGGGCGCGCCCGATCGTGAAGGAGGACGACACGTCCGCCCTGCCGAACGCACCGCCCCCGTAGTCGACGCCGAACAGCTTCGCGGTGACCGTCACCTTCGTGCCCGTCGGCCAGTACTCCTTGGTCCGGTAGTGGATGCGCGAGCCGCCGTTCTCGTCCGGCAGCCAGCCCCACGCGCCCTCGACGGGCGTGGAGGTCTCGATCTTCAGCCCACGCTCGACCGCGGCGCGGTCGGCCACGTGGTGATCGAACTGGATCTCGATCGGCGCCGCGATCCCCACGGTCCGGCCGTCGCCGATGTTCAGCAGGCCGCGGACCAGTGTCTGCGGCTCCACGGTGCGGAACGTGCCCTCCAGCGGCACGGCGTTGCCGTTCTCGCCGGTCGCGGTGCCCGACCACGTGTACGTCTGCGCGTAGTGCAGTGGCTGCGAGGCGGTCCAGCTGGGTGCGATCGTCCGACAGCGTGCCCTCGACGGCCGCACCCTGCGCGTCGCGCAGAGCGACCTCGGCGAAGCTCCCGCTCGAGACCTGCACCCCGATCGGCGCAATCGGGTTCACCCCGGTCGCACCAGGACCCGGGTCGTAGGCGAGCACGGCGGCCGGCTTCGGCGCCTCCGTCGGCTTCGCGAGCGGGCTCCGGGTCCCGGAGGCGATGGCGACGGTGACGGCGATCAGCGAGCCGACCACCACGACGGCGAGGATCAGACCGACCCTCCGCATGAGCATTCCCCCCGATGGCTCCGCTCGAGGCATGCGGAAGCCACCGGACAGGCTACCCGCCCGCTACAGACTGCAGCCGACAAGCACCGGTTCGGGCGTCAATTCGACGCCGAAACGCGTCCGCACCCCGTCGCGCACCTCCCCGGCCAGGGCGAGGATGTCCTGGGCGGTGCCACCACCCCGGTTGCTGAGCGCGAGCACGTGCTTGGTGGACAGGCCGACCCGGCCTCCCGGGCCGGGCCGGCCGCGACGGAAACCACTGTGTTCGATGAGCCACGCCGCCGGCAGCTTCACCCGCTCCTGCCCGGCGGGCCAGCGCGGGAGATCCGGTTCGTCCGGGACGTGGGCGACGGGGAGGACGGGGTTGGTGAAGAAGGACCCGACGCTCCAGGTGTCGTGGTCCGCCGGGTCGAGCACCATGCCCTTGCCGCGACGCAGGTCCAGCACCGCCATCCGGGCGGCGCCCGCGGCGACCGTCGCGTCGGGGGTCACACCGAGGGCGCGGGCCAGCTCGGGGTAGCGGATCGGGGCGCTCGTGCCGTCCGGGCGCAGCCGGAACCGGACCCGCAGCACCACCGCGTCGTCGCGGTGCTTGAGCACGCTCGCGCGGTACCCGAGCCCGAGCTCGGCGGCCGGGACGTGCGGGCGCAGCTCGCCGGCACGCCGGTCGTAGAGATCGACGTCGACGAGCACGTCCGCAACCTCGACCCCGTAGGCGCCCACGTTCTGCACGGGGGTGGCGCCGGTGCTGCCCGGGATTCCGGACAGGCACTCCAGCCCGCCGAGCCCCATGCCGACCGTCGCCGCGACGAGGGCGTCCCAGTCCTCACCGGCCTCCACGGTGACGAGCACGGCGCCGTCGGGCAGCGGTTCGACGGTGTGCCCGGAACTGCGCACCAGCAGCGCGACGCCCGGCACGCCCTCGTCCGCGATCAGGACGTTCGAGCCGCCGCCGAGCAGGAGCAGCGGTTCGCCCGCGGCGTCCGCGGCACGCACGGACTCGACGACCTCCGCCGCCGTCCGCGCCACGAGGAGCCGGCCCGCCGGGCCGCCCACCCGCAGCGTGGTGTGCGGGGCGAGCGATCGGGTCAGGACGGGTGACGGCACGGCGCCCAAAGTAGCCTGCCGCCATGGCGCGTTCGATCGACTACCGGTCCATCCTGGCGTTCCCGGCCGAGAAGGTCTTCGCGACCATGACGGACGAGGAGTACCTGCGCGCCAGGCTCCGCGAGATCGGCGGGCCGGGTTCGGAACTGCTCGAGCACGAGGCGAGCCCGGAGAGCGCCCGCTACCGACTCAAGCAGGGGCTGAAGGAGTCGGACCTGCCCCCGATCGTCGGCAAGGTGATGCAGGGCGACCTGTCCATCCAGCGCACCGAATCGCTGCGGCGGACGGGCCCGGGCGCGTACGCCGGCGACGTCGACGTGGCGATCGCGGGGGTGCCCGCGTCGGCGTCCGGGAGCATGCGGCTGGCCGACAGCGGCACCGGCGGCGCGTTCGAGGTGCACGCGACCGTCGAGGTGAGGGTGCCGCTGTTCGGCGGGAAGATCGAGGAGATCATCGCCGGGCAGGTGCGTCGGCTGCTGGCGGCGGAGACGGCGTTCACCGTCCGCTGGCTCGGGTCACGCTAAGCGTGTCCTGCGGATCAACGCCGCAGCGGAGCAAGGCGGGGATCCACAGGTGGAATGACTGATCGCCGAGAAGGAACCGGGCACTGCGAAGATGCAGGGGTGCCCAGCGAACGCCGCTACGTCCTCACGTTGACCTGCCCGGACACCACGGGCATCGTCGCCCGCATCGCGGGTTTCCTCGCCGACGCCGGGGGCTGGATCGTCGAGGCGGGCTACCACTCGGACGTCGACAGCGGGTGGTTCTTCACCCGCCAGGTGGTGCGCGCCGACTCGCTGCCGTTCGATGTCGACGAGCTGCGGCGACGGTTCGCCGAGGTGGCCGCGGAGCTGGGCGCTGTGACCGATCCGGCCGCGACCGGCCGGATCAGGTGTCGTGGACGGTGACCGACACCGGGGTGCCGAAGCGGGTCGTCCTGCTGGTCAGCAAGGAGCTGCACTGCCTGCACGACCTGCTCGGGCGGGTGGCGGCGGGCGAGCTGCCCGTGCGGCTGGAGGCCGTGATCGGCAACCACGACACGCTGGAGGGCGTGGTGCGCGCGCACGGCGTCGACTTCCACCACGTTCCGTTCCCGGCGGACCCCGACGGAAAGGCCGCCGCATTCGCCGAGGTCGGCCGGCTGGTCGACAAGCACGAGCCGGACGCCGTGGTGCTCGCCCGGTTCATGCAGATCCTCCCCGCCTCGCTGTGCCAGCGGTGGGCCGGGCGGGCGCTGAACATCCACCACAGCTTCCTGCCGTCGTTCGTCGGCGCCCGGCCCTACCATCAGGCGCACGTGCGCGGGGTGAAGCTGATCGGCGCGACGTGCCACTACGTGACGGCGGATCTCGACGCGGGCCCGATCGTCGAGCAGGACGTGATCCGGGTGGACCACGGCGACACCGTGGCCGACATGGTGCGGCGCGGCCGCGACATCGAGCGGCTGGTGCTGGCCCGCGGCCTGCGCTGGCACCTGGAGGACCGGGTGCTGGTGCACGGCAACAAGACCGTCGTCTTCCGGTAAGCCGTGCCGCCACCACCCCTGATGCAGCGAAAGCGGCGTTCGGTGCACTGAACGCACTGAAAGCCGCGTTCGCTCGACGCAAATCTCGGGACGGGCGCGCTCAGGCCGGCTTGATGTTGATGTTGCGGTGGAAGACGTTGCCCGGGTCGTACTCGGCCTTGATCCGCGCCAGCCGGTCGTACTTGGCTCCGTACGCGGCACGCACCCGGTGCTCGTCCGGCTCGGCCATGGCGTTGATGTAGGTGCCCGCGTTCAAGGCGAGGGGCGCGAGTGCGTCCCGCATACCCCGTGCCCACGCCGGTCGGCACCCAGCACCTCGGCGTCGGGCGCGATGGCCATCAGGAAGGTGATGTACTGCGGGTCGCGGGTTCCCCCGAACGCGGTCGCGTCCGGCTCGACCTCGCTGTAGGCCTCGTCGAGCCGGTAGGTCAGGATGGCGGTCGCCGGGGACGTGCGGCGTCCGAGGTGCGTCGACCATGACGTCGATGACCTCGTCGGTCAGCTCCGCGTATCGCGTGGACGTCTCGTAGTAGTACTGGCCCCAGCAGTTGGCCTGGTCGAACGCCTGGTTCAGCGCCGTGTACGGCATCGGTGTGACGGCCTCGACCAGCGGCGGCAGCGCGGCGCGCAGCCCGTCCACCGCCTGCGCGTGCTCGTCGGGGTTCCCGAAGCCACAGAGCACGAGCGCGAATCCGGGCTTGAGGTGATGCTCCTCGGGGACGAACGGAGCGGGCGGCGCGTTCAGCCCCGCGAGGAGGATGTTGCACGACCGGGGAAGGGTCGCGATGGCCTCGCGGATGGCACGCAGCGCCTCGCGGCCCCGCTCCGCCTCCCAGAACAGGAACCCGAACTGGATCATCGGCCCGACCTCGTGCAGCCGGTACTCGAACTCGGTGACGACCCCGAAGTTCCCGCCGCCACCGCGGACCGCCCAGAACAGGTCCGCGTTCTCCTCTGCCGAGGCGCGCAGGATCCGGCCGTCGGCGACGACGATCTCGACCGACTCCACGTTGTCGCAGGCCATGCCGGCCTGGCCGGGTCAGCCAGCCCATGCCGCCGCCGAGCGTCAGGCCGCCGATGCCGGTGTGGCCGACCAGCCCGGTCGGCACGGCCAGCCCGTGCGCCTGGGTGGCAGCGTCGAGGTCCGAGATCAACGCCCCGCCGCCGGCCCGGGCGCGCTTCCGCTCGGGGTCGACGGTGACCTGCCGCATCCCGCTGAGGTCGACGACCAGGCCGCCGTCCACCCCGCTCTGCCCCGACGCGCTGTGCGCCCCGCACCGCACGGCGATCTCCAGGCCCTCCGCCTGCGCGTACCGCACCGCGGCGACGACGTCCGGCGCGCTGCTGCACCGCGCGACCACCGCGGGACGGCGGTCGGCGTCGGCGTTCCACAGCAGGCGGGCCTGGTCGTAGTCCGGGTCCTCCGGGGTGAACACCACGCCCGCCATCGCGGCGCGCAGCTCCTCGATCGGGCCTCCCACGGTTCGTGTCATGGCTCCTCCTTCGCCGACCTCCACGAAAGAGGCGCGGCCGACGAGCTGGGATACGCCGAACGGCGCCTCCGGCCGAAGACTCTCAGCGGAAGCGCCGTTCGTTACCTGCGTCACATCTCAGGCGGGCGGGATGTTGGCGTTGTGCCGGAACACGTTCGTCGGGTCGTACTGCGCCTTGATCTCCCGGAGCCGGTCGAACTTGGCCGCACCATAGGTGTTGCGCAGGCTGTCGCCCTCGAACTCGGCCATCAGGTTGACGTACGCCCCGTCGTGGACGGCCGCCGGGCGCAGCGCGTTCCAGGTGTCGCGGACCCACTGCCGGTCATGAGCGAAGGTCTCGGGGTCCGGGGCGATGCCCTCGAGCGCGACCACGTACCGCAGGGACCGGCTGCCTCCGAACGCGGTCGTCATCGTCTCCGACATCGGCGATGGCTCCGCCGAGCGGGAAGATGAGGACCTCGGACATGGGCGAGCGCCGGCCCGGCAGCTGCGCGGCGAGCGTGTCGATCGCCGTGTCCGGCAGCTCGTCGAGGTAGAGGCCCTTCGTGTATGACCGGATGCCCCACGGCACGCCCTCGTCGAGCATCTGCTGCAGCGCGACGTAGGGCATGGGGGTGACGACCTCGAACAGGGGCTGCAACGCCTCCTTGGCAGCCGCGACCGCCGCCGCGTGCTCCTCCGGATCGCCGAAGCCGATGAGGATCAGCGCGACCACCGGGGCGAAGTGATGCTCCGCGGGGACGAACGGCGCGGGCGGTGCGCTCACGCAGGCGATACCCGGGCTGAGGGTCCGGTCGAGGCCGTCGGCGACGTCCCGGGCCGCCCGCAGGGCGTGCGCCGCGCGGTCCTGCTCGACGGCCAGCAGCGCGAACTGCACGATCGGCCCCACCTCGTGGAGGCGGAACTCGAACTCCGTGACCACGCCGAAGTTGCCGCCGCCGCCGCGCAGCCCCCAGAACAGGTCCGGGTGTTCGGTGGCGCTCGCCAACACGACGGAGCCGTCGGCCAGCACGACCTGTGCCGATTGCAGATTGTCGATCGTGAACCCGTGCAGCGGCGTCAACCAGCCGAACCCTCCGCCCAGCGTCAGGCCGCCGACGCCGGTGTGGCTGACGGTGCCGGCCGGGACGGCGAGCCCGTGCGCCTGTGTCGCCGCGTCGAGCTGACCGAGAGTGGCTCCGCCGCCGACGCGGGCGCGACGGGCGTCGGGGTCGACGACCACGTGGTCGATCGGGCTGAGATCGATCATCACGCCGCCCTCGGGCACCGCGGCGCCCCAGTAGCCGTGGCCGCCCCCGCGTACGGCCACCTCGAGACCCGCGTCCTGGGCGTACCGCAACGCGGCCGCGACGTCGTCCGGCCCGGTGCACCGCGCGATGACGGCGGGCCGTCGGTCGATGTCGCCGTTCCACACCGACCGCGCCTCGTCGTACCCCTCGTCGCCCGGCAGCAACACAGCGCCGTTCACTGCCGCTCGCAGCGCGGTGACGTCCCTGTCGATCGTGCGCGTCATGAGCTTCCCCTCGTCGACGGCCAGATGAAGGCTAGGCGCAGGTGAGCGGCCGCCTCGGCTACGCCGACGGCGCCCCCGCCGAGGCACTCTCGACGGAGACGCCGTTCGTTACGTGCGTCACGCGACCCGGGGGTCAGGCCGCCTGCGCCACCGCCACCGACGCCGGCTCCAGAGCCAGCTCCAGCACCTCGGCGACGTCCGCGACCGGGTGCACCCGCAGCTCGCGGCGCACCGACTCGGGCAGGTCGTCCAGGTCGGGCTCGTTGCGCTTCGGGATGATCACATCCGTCAGCCCCGCCCGGTGCGCGGCCAGGAGCTTCTGCTTGACCCCGCCGATCGGGAGCACCCGGCCCTGCAGCGTGACCTCACCGGTCATGCCGACGGTCGACTTCACGGGACGGCCCGAGGCGAGCGACGCGAGCGCCGTCGTCATCGTGACGCCCGCGCTCGGCCCGTCCTTCGGGACCGCGCCCGCCGGGACGTGCACGTGCAGCTTCCGCGACGCCAGGTCACCTGCGAGGCCCTTCGACCGCAGGTACGACAGGGCGATCGACACCGACTCCTTCATGACGTCGCCCAGCTGGCCCGTCAGGATCAGGCCCGGGTCGCCGTCCATGGCCGTGGCCTCGATGAACAGCACGTCACCACCGGCACCGGTCACCGCGAGGCCCGTCGCCACACCCGGCACCGCCGTCCGCTCCGCCGACTCCGGCGTGAACCTCGGCCGGCCGAGGAACTTGACCAGCGTGTCGGCGTCGACGTGCACCGGCGCCGCCGTCCCCGAGTCCAGCGCGACGGCCACCTTGCGCAGGACCTTCGCGAGGCCCCGCTCCAGCTGCCGCACGCCCGCCTCCCGGGTGTACTCGGCGGCGATCATGCCCAGCGCGACGTCGGAGAACTCGACGTCCGAGGTCTCCAGGCCGGCCTTCTCGATCTGCCGGGGCAGCAGGTGGTCGCGGGCGATGGCGACCTTCTCCGCCTCGGTGTAGCCGTCGAGCGCCACCCACTCCATCCGGTCGGCCAGCGGGCCGGGGATGGCCTCGCCGACGTTCGCGGTGGCGAGGAACAGCACGTCGCTCAGGTCGAGGTCGACCTCGAGGTAGTGGTCGCGGAACGTGTGGTTCTGCGCCGGGTCGAGGACCTCCAGCAGCGCCGCGGTCGGGTCGCCGCGGTAGTCGCTGCCCACCTTGTCGATCTCGTCGAGCAGCACGACCGGGTTCATCGAGCCGGCCTCGCGGATCGCCCGGACGATGCGGCCGGGCAGCGCGCCGACGTAGGTGCGCCGGTGGCCGCGGATCTCGGCCTCGTCACGCACGCCGCCGAGGGCGACGCGGACGAACTTGCGGCCCAGCGCCCGGGCGACCGACTCGCCCAGCGACGTCTTGCCGACGCCGGGCGGCCCGACCAGGGCCATCACGGCGCCGGACCCACGGCCGCCGACCTTCTCCAGCCCGCGGCGGTTGCGCCGCGCGCGGACGGCCAGGAACTCGATCAGCCGTTCCTTGACGTCGTCCAGCCCCGCGTGGTCCGCGTCGAGCACCGCGCGGGCGGCGACGAGGTCGTCGCTGTCGTCGGTGCGGACGTTCCACGGGATGTCGAGGACGGTGTCCAGCCAGGTGCGGATCCACCCGGCCTCGGGGTTCTGCTCCGAGCTGCGCTCGAGCTTGTCGACCTCCTTGAGCGCGGCCTTGTGCACGTGCTCGGGCAGGTCGGCGGCCTCGACGCGGGCGCGGTAGTCGTCCGAGCCCTCCGGCTCGCCCTCGCCCAGCTCCTTGCGGATCGCCGCGAGCTGCTGGCGCAGCAGGAACTCCCGCTGCTGCTTCTCCACGCCCTCGCGGACGTCCTTGCCGATCTTCTCGCTGATCTCCTGCTCGGCGACGTGCTCCTTCGTCCAGCCGATCAGCGCCTCCAGGCGCTTGGCGACGTCGGTCTCGGCGAGCAGCTGCGCCTTCTGCGCGTCGTCGAAGTACGGCGCCCAACCGGCCAGGTCGGCAAGTGCACCGGGGTCGGTGGTCCGCTCGACGTTGTCGATCACCTGCCACGCGCCGCGCTGCTGCAGGATCGACGACGACCAGCGCCTTGTACTCCTTCGCGAGCTCGAGCACCCGCCCGGTCGGCGCCGGGTCGGTGATCGGCTCGACCTCGACCCACAGGGCCGCTCCGGGCCCCGTGACACCGGACCCGATCCGGGCCCGGACCTCGCCGCGCACGACCGCGGCCTTCTCACCACTGGGCAGCCGGCCGACCTGCTCGAGGACGGCCACGGTGCCGACGGCGGCGTAGCGTCCGTCGAGACGGGGAACGACGAGGACCTTGCGATCGACGCCCGGATCCGACTGACTCTGTGCCGCATCGACAGCCGCCGAGATCTCCGGCTCGTCGAGCCGGACGGGAATCACCATGCCGGGCAGCAGCACCGAGTCGGTGAGCGGAAGCACCGGCAGCTTCAGCGTCTCTGTCATAACCAGCCGAACGCTTACACCGTTGTAGGCATTCCAGCGTTCAACCAGGTCCGCTCAGGGTGAACGCGGCCTGGGCGCTGCCGCGAGCGGCTCAGGCCGGGCGGGCCAGCCCCTCGACGACCTCCGCCTCCGGCAGCGCCGCCAGGAGCGCCCCGGGCAGGGCCAGCTTGGACGCCCGCAGCCCGCTCCCGACGACCACCGCAGGCGCGGCCGCCACCGCGGCATCGACGAGCAACGGCCAGCCGTCGGGCAGGCCGAGCGGGGTGATCCCGCCGTACTCCATGCCGGTCAGTGCCACCGCGTCGTCCATCGGCGCGAACGACGCCTTGCGCGCGTCCAGCCGCCGCCGCACGAGGCCGTTGACGTCCGCCCGGGTCGTGGCCAGCACCAGGCAGGCCGCGTACCGGACCGCATCGCCACGGCGGCCCGCGACGACGACGCAGTTCGCGGAACCGTCCATCGGCGAGCCGTAGGCGGCGCAGAACGCCGCCGTGTCGGCCAGCGCGGGGTCGATCTCGGCGACGCCGACCTGCGCGGCCTCCGCGGGGTCCCACCCCTTGAGCGCCGCGGCGACGGGGGACGCGAGCAGGTCGAGGCGCGCGAGAGCCGGCTCGGGCGCCAAGGTTCCGAGGACGGACCAGTCGGTCACCAGCGCTGGTCCCCCCGCTGCACCCCGACGACCGCGGGCCGGACGTCGACCAGGTAGACCAGCGTCGCCACCAGCCCGGCCAGCCAGAACAGCGTCATGCTGCTGCGCGGGCCCTGGAACGACAGCACCAGGCCCGAGAACGTGGGGTTCGCCAGCAGTCCGAACAGCGGGATGAGCAGCAGGAACAGCGCCGAGGCCCCGGTGATCCCGAGCCAGGCGTTCTTCGTCAGACGCCCGACGGCGGTGAACGCCTCCTGCCGCTGGCGCAGCGCGTGGGCGAAGGCGTAGCCGGAGACGGCTGCGGCCACCACGCCGATGGCGCACAGCACCAGCCGGTCCAGGATGTAGAACACGTCCACCGGCCAAGCCTACGTCGCCCGCCCGACCGGCGTCATCCCCCGACACCCGGGGGCCGGGCCATGTCGACCTCCGGCGGGGGCCTGGCGCATGCGCTCAGGCCCCCGCCGGTCGGCTCACTCGGAGGCCGGGGTCGCCGTGCCCGTCGCCTTGCGCGTGGCGGCCGCGGCCTCGTCACCGGCCTCCTCGATCACCTCGGCCGCCGCGGTCCCGGCGCCCTCGACCGCGTCCGACGCCGTCGTGCTCGCGTCGACGACAGCGTCCGCGGCTCGACCCGACAGACGCTGCCCGGCCTTGGCGACCTTCTCCCCCGTGGCCCGGGTCTGTCGGCTCGCGGCGGCCAGCGCCCGGGCCGCGGCCTCCTGTGCCTCGTCGACGCGGGAATCGAGCTTCTCCGTGTACGCCCAGGTCGTGATCGCTGGCGGACCTGCGGCTTCTCGCGCAGCTTGTCCCAGGTCTGCTCGCCGCGGCCGGCGAACTGTGCGTAGGCCCGCTCGACCTGCGCGCGGTAGGTCTCCAGCGCGTGGCGCAGCTCGTCGCCGGAGAACCGGGTGCGCAGGCCCTCGAGCTCGGTGGGCAGCTCCGCGACGCGGTGCTGCACGGTCTCGCGGCGGCTCGCCGCGGCCGCGAAGGCGTCGGCGAAGGCCCGGGCGACGGCCGCAACGGCGGCGTCCCCGGCCCCCAGGGCCGCGAGCAGCGGGGTCGGCCGGTGCTCGGTGGACGTCCCGTTCGCGGGCTCCGTGGTGGCCGTGGGCGCGTCGCCGGGTTCGGGTGCGGAGAAGGCCATGTCAATCACTCCGGATGGTCGGTGCCGGTGCTTTCCCGGCGGAAGGACTGGTAGACCTCGAGCAGCACGTGTTTCTGCCGCTCGGTGAGGTGCGGGTCGGCGAGGACCGCGTCCACGATGGCGCCCGCGGGGCGCTGTTCCAGGATCCCGGCCCGCACGTAGAGCGCCTCGGCGGAGATCCGTAGTGCCCGGGCGATCTGCCCGAGGATCTCGGCGGACGGCGTGCGCAGCCCGCGCTCGATCTGGCTCAGGTACGGGTTGCTGACGCCGGCCGTGCGGGCGAGCTGGCGCAGCGAGACCCTCGCGTGCTCCCGCTGCGCACGGATGTAGGCGCCGATGTCGCCGACGGCCTGCCCGACGGCGCTGCCGACCGGACCGCCGGCCTGCTCGCCCGGTGCATCCGGGCCACCCGCCGTTCCCACGCGCCCGACGCTACGCCGGAGCGCTTGCTCCTGCAAGCGCTCAGCTTGCACTGTGACGAGCCGGCACAGGGGGCGCGCTCCTGCTAGACCCCGCCGAAGAACAGCTGCGACACCGTGTAGATCGCCAGCCCCGCCAACGCGCCCACCACGGTGCCGTTGATCCGGATGAACTGGAGATCGCGGCCCACCTGCAGCTCGACCTTGCGCGAGGTCTCGTCGGCGTCCCACCGCGCCACCGTGTCCGTGATCAACGTGGTGATCTCCCGGCGGTAGTGCCGCACGATGTAGCCGGCCGCGCCCACCAGCCAGCCGTCGATCTTGCCGCGCAGCTCGGCGTCCGCGGACAGCCGCGCGCCGAGCGCCAGCAGCCCGTCGCGCACCCGCAGCCGCAGCGCCGACGACGGGTCCGCCGCGGCGTCGAGCACGAGCCTCTTGACCGTGCTCCACGCCTGGCCGATGAACCGCTGCACGTCGGGGTGCTCGACGATCTGGTACTTGATCCGCTCCACCCGCTCGATCGTCTCCCGGTCGCGCTGCAGGTCACCGGCGAACTCGACGAGGAAGGTGTCGATGGCCTTGCGCAGCGGGTGCTCCGGGTCCGTCTTCACCGCCCAGGCGAAGTTCTGCACCTCGAGGTACACCCGGTCCGCGATGATCCCGTCGACGAACCGTGGCGACCAGGTCGGTGCCCGCCGCTCGACGATCCGCAGCACGGTCGTGTGGTTCTCGGTCACCCAGTCGTAGGCCTTGTCGCACACGAGGTCGACGAGCCGGTGGTGCGCGCCGTCGGCCAGCACCCCCTCCAGCACCGCCCCGAGCGGGGGCCCGGCAGGCCGCTCGAGCAGCTTGCGGACCAGGACCTGGTCGATGACCTCCTGCACGTCCTCGTCGCGCAGCACGGTCACGACGCCCTTGGCCGCAGTCGCGAGCTCAGCGGTGACCCGATCGGCGTTGGGCACCTGCCCGATCCACTCGCCCACCCGCCTGGCGACCTCGACCCGTCCGAGCTTGTCGCGCACCACGTCCTCGGCCAGGAAGTTCTCGCCGACGAAGTCGCCGAGGCTGTCGCCGATCTGGTCCTTCTTGCGCGGGATGATCGCGGTGTGCGGGATCGGCAGGCCCAGCGGCCGCTTGAAGAGCGCCGTGACGGCGAACCAGTCCGCCAGCGCGCCGACCATCGCGGCCTCGGCCGTCGCGCGGACGTAGGCGACCCAGCCCGGCGCCCCGGCGGCCTCACCCCAGCGGGCGACCAGGAAGATCACCGCCGCGCCCAGCAGGAGCCCGGTGGCCAGCGTCTTCATCCGGCGCAGGTCACGGGCCTTGTCGGTGGGGGCGCCGACGCCCAGGCCGACCTCGACTGCGACGCGGCGCGGTCCCGGCGGGAGAGCCGGCGGGGTGCGCGCGGGCGGGGCGGGCGTGGTCTGCACGACTCCATAGTGCCTGTCGTCCCGCGCGGGATGCTGGCTCTGGCCGGGGCCGGTGTCCTCTGACGACCGGCCCCGGCCGAGAAGGTGGGTGCGGCAGCGCGGCGAGGGAGAAGTGCCCCCTCGGGCGCCGCACCTGCGAACTCTTCTCCACGTGGCGCGGAAGCCGTGGGCTCGGCCGACGTGCGGTGAGAAGGTTCGTTCGGTACTTCCCGGTGGTCCCCGGCGCGGACCGACGGTCCGCGGCACCGGGGACAGGCCGGGCCGCTACATGCGCGCTGCGACCGCTACGGGGAGGCGGTCGCCCTCGTGCACGTCGGCAGCAGCGAGCACTGCCGCGATGATCGGATCAACTGGTGACGGACAGTAGCCGGAGAGGGCGGGGGCGACCCGCCAGTGGACCCAGCCGTCGGGTGTCTCGGACGGTGGGGCGAGGACGGCGGCCCCGCCGGTGTGCAGGACGACGTCCGAACCCTCGCGCAGCGGATCGGGGAGCGTGCCGCCCGTCGTGACCGGGAACCACCATCGGCCGGTGGGCGTCGCGGCGACCGGCACCGCCACACCGGCGGCCCGCAGCTGCGCGCAGACGAGCCGGCCGACGGCGGCGGGCATCTCCAGGACGTCCAGCGACGTACCCGTGGCCAGCAGCAGCCCGGCGGGCCCACCGCCGACGACGATCCACCCGTGGTCCGAGTACTCACGGGCGGCCGCACGCAGCTCGGCACCGTAGACGGTCCGGTAGCTGTCCCACCGCAACATCACTGACTCCTCACCCGCACCACCTGCCGGAAGCGCGTTCCGAACCTTGCAACGCGAGGATGCCCCTTCGGGTACGGAACGTGGAGTCGGTAGCGATGACCGTACGTGACGACGAGATGAGCGGGTGCTCTGCGTCACGTCTCCATCACGGCCGCGGTGCGGCCGTCGGCGGGCGGCAGGCGACCGGTCCGTGACCACAGGTCGGCGGGCGGGCGGCGCGGTGAGCGTCCGGGAACGTCGCCGAGGCCTGGACGTTGCGACCGGTGGTCGCCCGCCGGGCGCTGTTCCCCCGGCCGACGGACGCAAGGAGCCGGAAAACGCCGGTGCCGGCGACCCGTCATGGGTCGCCGGCACCGGACAGGGCCGCTCGGCGACGACCTCCACGACGGGGTGACCCGACCGCGAGGTCGCGGAGCCGAACGGCCCTGATACGTCCGGCCGTTGGCCGGTGTGCAGCCGCTGCCCTGATACGTCGGCTCCGGTACGTCAGAGGGGGCGGACCGTGTCGGCCTGCGGCCCCTTCGCGCCCTGGCTCGCCTCGAAGGTGACGCGCTGGTTCTCCTCGAGCGTGCGGAACCCGTCGGACTGAATGGCCGAGTAGTGGACGAAGACGTCCGGGCCGTTGTCGTCGGTCGCGATGAAGCCGAAGCCCTTCTCGGCGTTGAACCACTTGACCGTGCCCTGCGGCATACCTGTTCTCCCACTGACATGTGACGCGGACCCGACCGGCACCGTGCCGGTCGGCGGCTGCGCGGGCGCCGCGAGGAGAAGGAACCTTCACATCGTGGAGCCACCGTCACGAGCCCCGCTCCGCCGGCATCATCGGATGATCCGTTGATCAGCCGGACGGAGGAGGGCTCACTCTCCACGGTCGCTTGGCGGCGACGAGGAAAACACGACTGCAACCGGCGCAAAACCTACCACGCCAAGATCCCACCTCGACCCATGTCCTCTCGGTCGGACGGCGCACTAGTGCCGGGGCGACGGCCGCGTTCCCTCACCGAGCGACCGGTGGCGCGGGGCGGGACGGCCCTCGCCCGCCACCCATGACGGCGACGGCTGCTGGGCCGAGTGCAGATGCAGCCCCATCCGGACGGCGTTGCGGCCCGCCCGCTTCGCGGCGTAGAGGGCCGAGTCGGCGACCTCGAGCAGCCCGTCGAGGTCCGCGGCGTCGTCCGGGAACGTCGCTCCCCCCACCGACACGCTGAGGTCCCCGACGGTGAGCGGGCCGTCCGCCGTCGCGACGTCCACATCCAGCGCGTCGACCCGACGGCGGATCCGGTCGGCCACCGCCTCCAGCTCAGCCCGGTCGTACCCGGCCCCGTCGTGCCCGGGCAGCATGATCACGAACTCCTCGCCGCCGAACCGGCCGACGAGGTCGTTGTCGCGCACCTCCGCACGCAGGGCCTCCGCGACCGACGAGAGCACGCGGTCGCCGGCGAGGTGGCCGTGGCGGTCGTTGACCAGCTTGAAGTGGTCGAGGTCGAGGATGAGCACAGCGGCACCGCCCTGGTTGCGCTGAGCCCGCTGCAGCACCCGGTCGGCGAGGTCCTGCCAGGCGGCGGCGTTGAGCAGTCCCGTCTTCCCGTCGATGCTCGCGACCTCTTGGAAGTGCCGCACGAGGACGGCGCGGTGCAGGACGACCAGCGGTGGCAGCACGAGCAGCGCGTGCAGCGGACTCGTCGAGGAGATCGCCCCGGCCGCCAGCGCACCCATCGACAGCGTCGCGAGCTCGAGGACGACCTCGTCGCCCCGGCCGAGCAACTCGCGGAACGTGCGCTCCGGCGCACTGAGCAGGACCACGCCGACGACGAGGCAGGTGTTCACCACGGTGTAGCAGAGCAGCGCCGTCACGATGGCGGCGAGCCCCGACCCCGACGAGAACACGTCCGAGTTGTCGACGTAGGCCGCCGCCCCGGCGGCTGCGTGCACGGCCAGCAGCACGGTCGCGATGGTGAAGACCCAGCGGTGGGCCGGCTGTCGAGTCGGTCGCCACACCCGTATGTAGAGGTGCAGGTAGATCACGACGACGACGACGCCCGCCAGCAGCGGCGACACCAGGAGCGCGGCGGCGAAGGTCCACACGGAGCTCAGGTCGACGTGCGGGCTCGGCTTCACCCGCCTGCGCATCCGCTCGACCCGCAGGGCGATCTCGGTGTGCAGCACACCCGCCATGGCGAGTACCGCGACGACGGCCACCGAATGCCCCGTCAGCGGGGCCACGCCACCGCGGACCGCATCGACGACCAGCAGGACGACGACGAGTAGTTCCACGACGAGCACCGAGCTGAGCAGCCGGGCCGGCAACGCCCATACCGCCCACCGGGTGATCCGCGGGGGGCTATGCGGTGACAGCGGCTCACCCCCCATACCCGTAGGACCGCTCGGCCGTTCATCCTCGGCTCGTCTCACTGTCGGCGGATCGTAACCGCGTGACGACGCTGGTGTCACCACTGGTAGGAGGCGCAGGGAGGAGGCGGGAGAGCCGATGCACGGCCCCGGTTCCGGGAGTGATCACCGCCCTACCCGCAACGGCGGGGAGGCATGTAGCCCTTCCGGCCCATCTCCCGGCGGTTCCCAAAGGAGGTACGCGATGCGCAACTGGACCTGGTGACCGCCGCGCAAACCGCGCGCGAAGGCGAACGGCAGCACAGCGGGAACCCGTGACTGCGGCCACGTCCGAAAAGCCCCTGCAACCAGGAAGGAACGGCAGTGCGCAACTGGAACTGGTGACGACGGACACCTCGAGAAACCCCCTGCGACCGAGAGGAACGGCAGTGCGCAACTGGAACTGGTGACCCGGCTCGACGACAACGACCCGACAAGGGGAAGGAGCGCGCCATGCGCAACTGGAACTGGTGACCGAGCGTGCCGGCACCCGGGGGTGACGCCGTCCCCGGGCCGGGCCCTTCGCGGGTGCCCGACCGGTGGTGACCGGCGCCACGGCATCGCCCCTGGTGCGAACGCCTTCCAGGTATCACCGGGATGACGGTGACATCACGATCGGCGTCGTTGTCCCGTCCACCACGTTGCACTCGTCCAAGATCGACCGAGTAGTACGTGACGCCTTTGTCGCGGACCTCCCGGCCACCCGACGGCGACGCGCGACGTGCCGGGAGTAACGCCGGCGCTCCGGGCGACGAGTAGGGCCGAGGTTGCACGAGGGTTGCCTGGCATGCGCCGATCGGAACCCCCGAGGCGACGAGCGGTTGACACGGTACGAAATGCGGTGGGCATCATGTGTGGAACAGAAATGTCGAGGGCCGAATAAACTGCTGGATAATCTGTGATCTGCATCACAGACTCGCGTGACTGAGCGTTGAAGCTGTCGTTGCTCTCCGTGGACGAGTCTCGGGGGCTGTGTCCGCTTGCATCGCTCTGACCTGCACATCTTGTTTCAGCTCATGTACGCATACGAACCGCACGATCACGACGGGTCACCGACCCCCTGCGTAACGGCCCCCCGGACGGCTCCGAAAAGCTGGCGAAGGACCTCACCGGGTTCACTCCGTTTGAAGGGGAAGGGGACATACCACCCATGCAGTCGTCGAGGATCTTCATCGTGGGTTCGGGCGTCGTGGGGACCGCCACCGGAGAGGGCTTCCTCGCTGCCGGGCACGAGGTCACCTTCATCGACGTTTCCCCGGCCCGAATCCGGGAGCTGCAGGCCCGCGGCCACGACGTGCGCGACGAGCTGGACCTCAGCGGTGAGCCCGACTCATTCATCTTCCTGACGCTCCCGACTCCGCACGCGGGCTACGAGTACGACCTGCGCGCCTTCACCGCCGGCAGCACGTCGGTCGGCAAGGCGCTGGCGGCCTCCCCCGCGCGGCACACTGTCGTCGTGCGCTCCACCGTCTCGCCCGGCACCACCGAGGGCCTGGTCAAGACCGTCCTGGAGGAGAACTCCGGCATGGTCGCCGGCGAGGGTTTCGCACTCGCGTCGAACCCCGAGTTCCTGCGCGCCGCCTCCGCCGTCGAGGACTTCCAGAACCCGTGGATGACGGTCATCGCCAGCCGCGACCCGCAGACCGTCGAGCGCCTGCGCGCGCTGCTCTCCCCGTTCGGCGGTGACATGCGCACCTTCACCAACCCGGCCGAGGCCGAGTTCGTCAAGTGCGCGCACAACATCTTCAACGCGGCGAAGATCAGCTTCTGGAACGAGATGTGGCTGGTCGCCCGCGAGATCGGCCTCGACCTGGACCCGATCGCCGCGACGGTCGCGAAGTCCGCCGAGGGCTCGATCAACCCGCAGTACGGCATCCGTGGCGGCGCCCCCTACGGCGGCGTCTGCCTGCCCAAGGACACCTGCGGCTTCCTCGGCTATGCCGACAGCGTCGGAGTGGACATGCAGCTGCTGCGGGCGGTCGTGCAGGTCAACGAGCACCTGGAGAAGGTGGTCAGCAGCGAGGTCGAGGCCGCCGAGCAGGTGGTTGCGGACACCGATCGCGCATGACTTTACCTCTTTATTACTACGTGCTGGGCACGCCGCTGGGCGTGCTCGGCCTGTTCCGCTGGGGGTGCTGGCTCGTCCGGCGCATCCCGGCGGTGCTCTACAAACCCGTCGTCAACGACTTCCGCACGTCGATCAGCATCGCGGTGCCGGTCTACCAGGAAGACCCGATCATCTTCGAGACCGCGATCCAGTCCTGGCTGGCGAACAACGTCGAAGAGGTCATCCTCGTCATCGACCAGTCGGACAAGGTCTGCCAGGAGATCGCCTCCCGGTATCCGGTGACGGTCGTGATCACGGACGTGCCCGGCAAGCGCGACGCGCTGGTCAAGGGCTGGAACGCGGCCTCGACCGAGCTGGTCGCGCTGGTCGACTCGGACACCATCTGGGCGCCGGACGTGGCGGCCGAGGTGTGCAAGCCGTTCGCGGATCCCCGCATGGGCGGCGTCGGCACGCGGCAGAGCGTGTACGGCAGCACGGGCCTGCTGTCCCGGCTGACCGACATGTTCCTCGACCACCGCTACTTCGACGAGAACGCCAGCCAGAGCTTTCTCGGCAAGGCCGTCTCCTGCCTCTCCGGACGCACCGCGGTGTACCGCCGCTCGGTGCTGATGGAGATCCAGGAAGAGTTCATGACCGAGACGTTCTGGGGCGTCCCGTGCCTGTCGGGTGACGACAAGCGCCTCACCACGCTCACCCTGGAGTACGGCTACCTGACCTACATGCAGCGCACCGCGCAGGTGTGGTCGACGTTCCCGGACAGCCCACGGGTGTTCCGCAAGCAGCGGCTGCGGTGGGCGCGCAACACCTGGCGCTCGGACCTGCGGGCGCTGTCGCGCCCGTGGGTCTGGCGCCACACGTTCCTCGCCTACACGATGATCGACAAGGCGCTGAGCGGCTTCACGGTGCTGCTGGGGCCGATCTTCATGGCGATCGCGCTGATCAGCCAGAACTGGATCTTCGCCGCGGTGCTCGCGCTGTGGTGGCAGATCAGCCGGTCGGCGAAGCTGCTGCCGCACCTGTACCGGCGGCCCTCGTCGTTCTTCTTCATCCCGGCCTACGTCGTGTTCTCGTGGGTCATGGCGATCATCAAGATCCACGCGCTGATGACGATCCGCAAGCAGCGGTGGCTCACCCGCCAGGTGGCCGTCGAGAACGGCGAGGTCGTGCGGACCACGGGCGCCGACGAGAACCCGGCCGAGATCGGTGCTGCGGCGGATCCGCTCACCCAGCCGCTGGGGCAGCAGGAGCCGGTCGGGTTCGGGGCCTCCCCCGTCGCCCTCACCGAGCCGGTCGCGACGGCGGCGGTGGCCGCCGCGGCCGCCGGGGCGCCCCGGCCGTACCCGCATCCCCACCCGCAGCCCGCAGCCCCATCCACAACCGGGGCCGCACCCCCAGCCGCAGCCACATCCGCAGCAGGGGCCGAGGCCGTCTCCCCGGCCGCACGGGGGCTCGCACCCGGCACCGCCGGCGCCGCAGCACCCGCAGCCCGCTCCACGTCCGCAGCCCAACCCGCGCCCCCAGCCCAACCGGAGGGCGCAGCCAGGAGTACCCGCATGAGTACCTCCACGAGCAGGCACTGGGTGCGCAGGCTTCTCGCCGGCGCCACAGTCGCGACGCTGGTGGGAATCGCTGCACCAGCCGGGGCCGCCGGTGCCGCCGAGGCGGCGCCGGCGGCCCTGCTGCTGGCGCAGCCCTCCGGCGGCGCTGACGCCGGGTCCGGCACGGGCTCGACCGGCGGCACCGGCGCGGGTACCGGCTCGAGCGGGAGCACCGGCGGCGACACCGGCTCGGGCAGCACGGGCGGCGGCACGGGTGGCAGCTCCGGCAGCGGCTCCGGCTCCGGTGGCGACACCTCGGGCAACGGGAACGCCGGCGCCGGTGCGGGCGGCAACGCGGAGGGCCAGGCCGACGCGGCAGCCTCGCGGGCCGCCGCCGCCAACGAGGCCGCCCAGGAGCAAGCCGACGCCGAGCGCAAGGCCGCCAAGGAGAAGGCCCAGGCCGAGCGCGACGCCGCCGAGGCGGCGAGGAAGGCCGCCGAGGCGCAGCGCAAGGCCGCCGAGCGGGCCGCCAAGGCCGCCGCGCAGGCCGCCGCCGCCGCGGCGAAGGCCCGCGAGACCTGGGACCGGCGCGGCCGGCCGAAGAAGCTGATCATCGTGCGGGCGACGTCCATCGACGCGATCACGAACGGGAGCCTGACCAAGCGCACGCCCCGGTCCGGGTCGGTGACGCTGCAGGCCCTGGGCCGGATCGTGCCCAACTCGTTCCTGACGATCGACGGTGACACCGCGAACCTGAACGCCGCGGTCGTCCTCACCCCGCAGACGACGCTGGACATCAGCGGCGTCAAGACGCTCAAGCTCGGCGGCGGCGACTCGCCGACCGAAGCGGCGTTCCTCTACACCGGCAGCGGCCGGATCCTCGTCGACGGTGTCACCGTCACGTCGGCGAACAAGGACGGCCAGCCCCTCGCGATGAGCTCGCAGGGCCGCCCGTACATCGTCGTCTCCTCGCGCGGGCGCTTCGAGGCCACGGACTCCACCCTGAGCGACCTCGGCGTCCAGCCGACCGGCACGGACAAGGGCGATCCCGGCATCTCCTACAACACCGACTCCACCGGAGCGCTGGTGCGCACGCAGCTGCTGCGCAACACCACCGGCGCGGAGCTGTCGAAGTCCAAGAACATCAAGCTCGAGGGCGTCACCGCCGCCGAGTCGTGGTCCGACGGCCTGCTCCTGCAGGGCGACATCGGCACGACGCTGACCGACATCAAGGCCGAGCGCAACGGCGGCAACGGGGTCACCGTCACCGGCGAGAGCTCGGAGCGCGAGATCCACAACATCACCACCAGCGGGAACCACTCCTACGGGGTGGCCGTGGTCGGCCAGAACAAGGCGCAGGTCACGAACATCAACGCGACCGGCGACGGCGCGGGCGGGGTGCGCATCAACCGGTGCACCGACTGCGTGGTGCGCGACATCACCACCGCGGACCAGCCGATCGGGCTGTACATGCACGTGAACACCACGAACGCGACGCTGCAGAACCTGCAGATGACCGGCGGGCGGCGCGGCATCGTCGCGGAGAAGACCACCAAGGGCGCGACGATCACCAACTCGACGATCGACGGCGCCCGGGTCGCCGGGATCGCGGTCGGCGGCCACGACGTCACGCTGGACGGCGTGTCCGTGAGCGACTCGCGCACCGGCGTCCGCATCGAGCGCGGTGCGGGCAACGTCCTCGTCAACGGCGTCAAGCTCAGCGGCGGCCAGGACGGCCTGGTGACCACGGCCGGCACCACCGGAGTGGTCGTGAAGGACATGACGGCCGACGGGGTCGAGAACGACGCCGTCCGCAACTTCTCGCCCGGCGCGCAGATCATCGGTGGGCACATCAACGGCGGCCTCACCGGGATCGACGCCGAGGCGGCGACCACGATCACCGGCACCGGCGTGAGCCTGTCCAACGAGGGCATCCGCGCCCGGACCTCCGAGCCCGTCACGGTGGACAACGTCACCGTGGACGCCGTGACCGTCGGGATGAACATCGCCGTCGGCACGCCCATCACGCTGACCAACTCGCGGGTGCACGCCCTCGAGGCGGTCCGGGGCGACCTGGGTCCGCAGGCCGCGGGCAACGACCTGAGCCTTCCCGCGATCAACCTGCTCGGCGCGATCGGCGTCCCGCTGATCATCCTGGCGCTGGTTCTCGAGGGCATGCACTCGATCCGTCAGCGCCGCTTCGGCGGCACGAGCCGGCACCTGCCGCCCACCCTGCCGGCGACCGCCTGAGAAACCGGAACATCATGAACCCGACACGCACGCTCACCGCCCGGGCGGCCATCCTCGTGGCCGCCGTCGGACTCCTGCTCACCGGGTGCGGTGCGAAGACGCCCGACGCGCTGGTCCGGCGCGAGGTCGCGCCGGCCGTGACGTCGGACGTCACCAAGCCCTGCACCCGCGAGGCGGCCCAGTCCACGGCGCCGGCCGAGCCCGCTCCGGCCGGCCTGGCCGCGACCTTCGACGCGGCGGGCGACAAGATCGTCCTCAGCGGCGGCCAGAACGTCACCCTGCCCGCGCTGGCCGCGAAGCTGAACAAGCCGGACCTGCTCAAGGAGACCGCTCCCGGCGAGTGGATGCTCAACAAGACCATCGAGATCAACCAGGGCGCCTCGCTCAAGGTCGCGGCGCCCACGGTCCGCTGGCTCAAGCTGCGCGGCGACGACACCGGGTTCGCCTCGGTCAAGGCGCTCGGGGGCGGCCTCGACATCAGCGGCACCTGCATCACCTCGTGGAACGAGGGCAAGGGCACGGTCGACGAGGACTTCCTCAACGGCCGCGGCTTCCTGCTGGCCCGCGACGGCGCGCAGATGACGATCGACAAGGCGGAGCTGCTGTACCTCGGCTTCGGTGACGTCGAGTCGTACGGCCTGTCGTGGCGTACCGAGGGCAGCGGCGGGCACATCACGAACAGCGTCATCGCACACCTGTACTTCGGGGTCTACAGCTTCGACGTCGGCGGCCTCACGATCAGCGACAACGAGGTCCGCGACAACCAGCTGTACGGCATCGACCCGCACACCGGCTCGCACAACCTGACGATCGAGCGCAACGTCGTCCACGACAACGGCAAGCACGGGATCATCCTCGCGGAGGACTGCGTCGACAGCGTGATCCGCGACAACGTGGTCTACCGCAACCAGCACCACGGGATCGTGCTCTACCTGCACTCCGACCGGAACCTGATCGAGGGCAACGAGACGTTCAACAACGCCGCCCAGGGCATCAACGTCAACGAGGCCTCGAACAACACGGTCAAGTCGAACCGGGTCTACGACAACACCGAGTCCGGCATCGGCATCGGCCAGACCGCCAAGGACAACGTCGTGCAGGACAACGACGTCCGCGGCAACCAGCAGGACGGGCTGCGGCTGGTCAGCGAGGCCAGCCAGACCGACGTGCGGGGCAACGTGATCGGCGAGAACATCCGCTACGGCGTCTACGTCGACAGCGACGGCCCGTTCGCGATGGCCGGCAACACGATCTGGGCGAACCGCACCGGCGTGATGCTGAAGGGCAACTCCACGGACCCGTCGAGCGGGAACAGCATCTTCAGCAACAAGGAGATGGACGTCAAGAACGGCTGACGTCGTTCGCTTCCCGGACACGGCCGGCGCCCCTCGGGGTGCCGGCCGTCCCCGTTCCCGCGAGTCGGCACCTTCGCCGGCCGCGAGTCGGCACCTTTCGTCGGCCGCGGACAGAGCGCGGCTACGACGGTTCCGGTGTCCGGACCAGGGCCAGCTGCCGCTGCACGGCGTCGGTCAGCACGGTGTCGTCCATCGCTGCGGTGATGATCGTCGTTCCCTGCTCGGCGTAGCGGGCGGCCTGCACGCCGTCGGTAGCGTGCACCCCGACCGGCATTCCGACGGCCAGGGCGCGGCTGATGACCGACGAGATCACCTTCTGCATGTGGTCACGATCGCCGGTACCGGCCCGATCCAGGCTCAGGCTCAGGTCCGACGGGCCGACGTAGATCCCGTCCAGGCCGTCGACAGCCAGCACGGCGTCGAGGTCGTCGAGGGCCTCGGCCGTCTCCAGCACGATCAGTACCAGCGGCTCGTCCGCCCCTCCGGACAACCGCCCGGCCGAGCGCGTGCCCACCGGGGCGTACCGGCACGCGGCCACCACCTCGCGGACGTGGTCGGCGCCGCGCACGTTCGGCACGAACACCCCGTGCGCACCCAGATCGAGCGGTCGGCCGATGTCCGCGACGTGTGCGCTGCGGGTGCGTACCAGCGGCACCGCGCCGGCCGCCACGACGGCGGCCGTCACCCCCGGAAGGTCGGCCTCATCCAGCGCTCCGTGCTGGAGGTCGAAGACGACGTAGTCCGGCCCGGACCTCGCCAAG
>CAWADQ010000077.1:0-43613 GCA_963780835.1 uncultured Actinomycetota bacterium
GACGATCGCGGCGCGGGTCTTCGACGGGTCGAAGAAGATCTTGCGGCGGGGCCCGCAGGGCTCCAGCCCGGGCAGCTGGTCCACCGGGAGCCCGCGGCCGATCACGCCACCCAGCGTGTCGTCGAGCAGGACACGGTCCGTCTCGTCGACGTAGTGCTCGGTGGTCTGCCGTGACTCCAGCAGCGGCGCCATCGGTGAGGCGATCTTGGGGACGCCGAGGGTCTTGACGGTGACGTCCGGGACCGACCCTCGGGGCAGGCCGTCCGTACCCACGACGG
Source organism: uncultured Actinomycetota bacterium (assembly GCA_963780835.1). Classification (GTDB taxonomy): domain Bacteria; phylum Actinomycetota; class Actinomycetes; order Mycobacteriales; family Pseudonocardiaceae; genus Pseudonocardia. The sequence goes on from CAWADQ010000077.1 coordinate 279, forward strand.
CAACCGCTTCGGCGGGCGGACCATCATGGCCATCGGTGTTCAGGGCGGTGCTCATGTGGCCTTCCCCGGCTCGGATCACCCGGCGGCAGCGACAGCCAAGGCCACCGCGGCCGTCCCTGGCTGTACCGATTGAGAGTATGCCGAGCGTGACGGGCGGGTCTATGTCAGGCCGAGCACGCGGCGGACGGCGATCTCGATGACGACCCGTTCCGGGTTGGGCCGCGGCTGCCGGTACCGCAGCGCGTAGCGGCGCTCGGCGTCCGCGACGGCGGCCGGGTCGGTGCGGACGACGGCATCGCCCTCCAGCGTGGACCAGCGCCGGCCGTCGACCTGGGACACGACGGCGATCCCGCGCTCCGCCGCGTTGCGGGCCTTGACCGAGCCCCCGCGGCAGATCACGCGGGCGAGGCGGGCCTCGATGTCGAGGGTGACCCCGACGGGGACGACGTGCGGGCTGCCGTCGGCGCGCAACGTCACCAGCGACGCGAGGTGCCGCTCCGTCCAGAACGTCCGGAACTCCTCCGACACCCCGTCCAGCGTCCGCGCCACGGGATCAGCCTGCATGACCGGGGTCTGGCGCGATTCGCGGGGGTGGCAGGGGTCAGGGGCGCGGGTCGCGCCGCAGCGGGTGCTCCGGCGGCACCTCCACGACGGCGATCCGGATGCCGTCGGGGTCGGCGACCCACATCTCCTCCAGCCCCCACGGCTCCCGGCGGGGCCCGCGCAGCACCGCCGCGCCCCGCGCCACCAGCTCGCGGTGCGCGGCGGCGACGTCACGCACCTGCACCCACAGGCGCACGCGCTCGTCGACCGGGCCGGGATCGGCCCGTCCCGACACCTCGAGATAGCCGCCGCCGAGGAAGAAGACCGTGCCGCCCGGGAACTCGCGGAAGACGGCGAGCCCGAGGACGTCCCGGTAGAACGCGGTGCTGCGGGCGGGGTCGGTGGGGCGGATGAGCACGCGGCCGGACAGGACCTCCATCGCTACGGGCCCGGCGATGTGCTCGAGGAGCAGCTCCGCCAGCGCGGCGGGCGCCTCGTCGGGAATCCAGTGACTCACGCCGTGCAACTCCGCGTAGCGGAACGGGCCCCACAGGTGCAACGGGGCCCGCTCGGCGGCGTCGCGGGTCAGGGCGGTGTCGCGGTCGCTCCAGACGAACAGCGCGGGTGCGGTCGGGGTCGGGACCGGGTCGCGCCGCGAGAGCGGGATCGCCCGGTACCAGTTCAGCGCCGCGGTGAGCGCGGCCGGGTCGGCGAGGCCGGCGGCGTCGCGCTCGGCGCGCTCCCGGCTCTGGCCGGACCGGACGAGCAGGCGGACCAGCGCCGGCGACCACGCCGTGGCGGCCGGGACGGCGAACACGCGCTCGGCCAGCCCGGGCACGGCGAACGCCGCCATGTACCACGACGCGCGCAGCTGGCGGGGCCTGCGCAGCGCGTCGGCCATGGCGCCCGGGGGCGGCACGGAGATCCCGGTGACGGTGCGGACGAGCTCGGGCCGGGTCGCGGCGAGCGTCCAGGCGACGACGGCGCCCCAGTCGTGCCCGACGACGTGCGCGCGCGACCGTCCCGTCTCCGCCAGTGCGGCCTCGACGACCGCCGCGGCGTCCGCGACCACCTCGGTCATCCGGTACGCGGCACGTCCGGTGGGACGGGCGCCCGGCGAGTAGCCACGCTGGTCCGGCGCGAACGTGCGCAGGCCGGCGGCGGTGAGCGCGGGCGTGACGGCCTCCCAGCAGCGCGCCGACTGCGGGAACCCGTGCAGAAGCACCACCGGCTCCCCGTCCGGCGGGCCTGCCGTGGTCACGTCGAAGACCAGCCCGTCCCGCTCCACCGTCGCTCTCGTCGTCTCCGTCCCCGCGGCTCCGGCCGCCCCACGCACCACAGGGCCGATCCTCGCAGTTTCCGCAGCTGCCTGGAGTGCCCACCTCAGGGCGGTTCGTGCGCCGAGGGCGCGCAGACTTCCGGGTGGTGGGCGGGTCGGCGTCGGGTGGGCTGGACGTCCGGGGAGGATGGGGCCGTGCGGGGACTGCGATGAACGGGGGAACTGCCGTGGACGCTGGCGGCGACGTGGCTGCCGGGGGACGTCCCTTCGGGCGACTCGCGATCGTCAACCGGGGCGAACCGGCGATGCGGCTGATCAACGCCGTGCGCGAGTGGAACGCCGAGGGCCGTCCACCGCTGCGCACGATCGCCTTGCACACCGCCGCGGACCGGCGGGCGATGTTCGTCCGGGAGGCGGACGAGGCGCTGCTCATCGGGCCGGACCCGGACGCCGCGAGCGCGGACGGCCGGGTGGACCTCGCGGGCCCGAACCCCTACCTGGACCTGCCGGGGCTGGCCCGTGCGCTGCGCGCGTGCCGGGCCGAGGCGGTGTGGCCGGGCTGGGGGTTCGTCAGCGAGAACCCCGAGTTCGCCCGCCTGTGCGGGGAGCTGGGCATCGTGTTCGTCGGCCCCACGCCCGACGTCATGCGCGCCCTCGGCGACAAGATCGGCTCGAAGCTGCTCGCCACGCAGGTCGGCGTCCCGATGGCGCCGTGGAGCGGCGGCCCGGTCGCCGATCTCGCCGCGGCCCGGGCGCACGCCGAGGAGATCGGTTACCCGCTCATGGTCAAGGCCACCGCGGGCGGCGGCGGGCGCGGGATCCGGCTCGTCGACCGGCCCGAGGAGCTGGACGAGGCGTTCGCCCGCGCCGCGGCCGAGGGCGCCCGGACCACGGGCGACGCCACCGTCTTCCTCGAACGCGCGCTGCGCGGCGGGCGGCACGTCGAGGTGCAGGTCGTCGCCGACGCCACGGGTGAGGTCTGGACGCTGGGCGTGCGCGACTGCAGCGTGCAGCGGCGCAACCAGAAGGTGATCGAGGAGTCCGCCTCCCTCGCGCTGGACGCCGAGCAGGAGGAGCTGCTGCGCGCGTCCGCGGCCCGGCTGGTCGGCGCGGCGGGCTACGTCAACGCCGGCACCGTCGAGTTCCTCTACGAGCCGCGCGAGAAGCTGCTGTCGTTCCTGGAGGTCAACACGCGCCTGCAGGTCGAGCACCCGGTCACCGAGGCGACGACGGGCATCGACATCGTCAAGCTCCAGCTGCACGTGGCCATGGGCGGCCGGCTGGCCGATTTCGCCACGGCCCCGCCCGCCCCGTACGGCCACGCCATCGAGGCGCGGCTGACGGCCGAGGACCCCGAGCACCACTTCGCCCCCGCCCCCGGGGTGATCGAGCACCTCGTGCTGCCCGGGGGGCCCGGCGTCCGGGTCGACACGGGCGTGGCGGCGGGCGACGCGATCCCGCCCCAGTTCGACTCGATGATCGCCAAGATCATCGCGTGGGGTCGGAACCGCGACGAGGCGCGCGCCCGCCTCGCCCGGGCGGTGCGCCAGACGTCGGTCGTCATCGACGGCGGCACCACCAACAAGGCGTTCCTCCTGGACGTGCTGAACCGCCCCGAGGTGCGGGACGGCACGGCCGACACCGGGTGGCTGGACCGGCTGGTCGCAGGCGGCTACCGGGCGCCGCACCGGCTGGACGTCGCGCTGCTGGCCGTCGCCGTCGAGGCGCAGGACGCGCACGTGGCCCGGCAGCGCGAGCAGCTGTTCGCCTCGGCCGGGCGGGGCCGCCCCGAGGTCGGGCACGAGACGTGGCACCAGATCGACGTGCGCGCGGGCGGCGAGGCCTACCGGCTGCGGACGGCCCAGACCCGGGGCAACCGGTACCGGGTGGAGCTCGAGGGCGTCCCCGTGGACGTCACCGCGGACCGGATCGACCGGTACGAGCGCCGGCTCACAGTCGCAGGGACGACGTACGCGGTGCTGGTGGCGCCGCAGGGCCCGGACTACCTCGTGGAGGTCGACGGCGCCGTGCACCGGATCTCCGGCGGTGAGGCCGGGCTCGTCCGGGCACCCGCGCCGGCGATGGTCGTGGCGCTGCCGGTGGCGGCGGGCGACACCGTCGCGGCCGGCGCCACGGTGGCCGTCGTGGAGAGCATGAAGCTGGAGACCGCGCTGCGCGCGCCGTTCGCCGGGCGGGTGCGCGAAGTGCTCGTGCCGGTCAACACGCAGGTGGAGGGCGGCACGACGCTGCTGCGCCTGGAGCCGGCCGGGGACGCCGCCCCGGAGGAGTCGCCGCAGCAGCGCGTCGGCCTGGACGCGCTGGCCGCGACGACGACGGCCGCGACGCGCACGTCGCCCTCCACCGCGGCGGCGGACGCGCTGGTCGCGCTGCGCTCGCTCGTACTCGGCTACGACGTCGACGAGGCCGACGCCCGCGGCCTGCCGCGCGCGCTCTCCGCGGCCCGCGCCGCACTGCCCGACGACGACCCGGACGTGCTCGGCGGCGAGCTCGTGATCATGCACATCTTCGCCGACCTCTCGGCGCTGTCGCGCAATCGGCGCGGCTCGGAGGTCGAGGAGACCCAGCCGAGCGGCGTCCCCGAGGGGGACAGCGCCGAGCGGGCGCACAACCCCCAGGAGTACCTGTACGCCTTCCTGCGGTCCCGCGACGCGGACGCCGAGGGGCTCCCCGAGTCGTTCCGGGCACGCCTGCGCGCCGCGCTCGCCCACTATGGCGTCCGCGACCTGGGTGCGCCCGACGACGAGGCGCTGACCAGCGCGCTGTACCGGATGTTCCTCGCCCACCGGCGGGCGCGGGCGCACGTGCCGGTGGTGCTGGACCTCCTGCAGTGGCGGCTCGCGCACGCGGCTGGATTGACCGCCCTGACGCCCGCGGTGCGCGACGAGTACCTGCGCACGCTGGAGCACCTGATCACCGCCACGCAGGTGCGCCACCCGGTGGTCGGCGACCTGGCCCGGCGGGTGCGGTTCCGGGCCTTCGACGAGCCCATGCTCGACGCCGCCCGCGCGCACGGGCAGGAGCAGGTGCGCGCCGAGCTGGACCGGCTGGCCGACACGACCGATCCCGCCGTCCGGGCCACGCTCGTCGATGAGATCGTCGCGGCCGCCGAGCCGATCCTGTCCGTGTTCGGCGAGCGGCACCTCCCGGCGATGCTCGAGGTGATGACGCGGCGCTACTACCGCATCCGCCACCTCACGGGCGTCCAGGTCGTCGACCGCGGCGGGCGCCCGCTGCTGTCGGCGGCCTACCGGCACGGTGGTCGGGACCACGTCGTCCTCGCGACCACCGTGCACACCGCACCCGCGGCGCCGGTCGCGGGTGAGCCGCCGGCCGTGCAGTCGGACCTGCGCGGGATCGTCGCGCGGCTGCCCGCGGACAGCACCGTGCTGCTCGACCTGTACGTCACCGCGGGCCAGGCCCCCGACGACGACCCCGAACGGTCCGCGGAGAAGATCCGCGAGTCACTGGGCACGCTGCCGGCGCCGCTGGACAGGGTCGCGGTCGCGGTGCGCCGGGCCGGGGCGGACGAGCGGTCCAGCTGGTTCACGTTCCATCCCGACGGTGACCGCCAGCCGGTCGAGGACCGCACGCTGCGCGGGCTGCACCCGATGGTGGCCGAGCGGCTGGGGATGTGGCGGCTGGCCAACTTCACGCTGACCCGGCTGCCGTCGCCGATCGACGTCCACCTGTTCCGCGCCGTCGGGCGCAACGTGCCCGACGACCGGCGGCTCGTCGCGCTGTCGGACGTGCGCGACCTGTCGGTGGTGCGGGACCAGCAGGGCCACATCCGCGCCCTGCCGCAGCTCGAGCACGTCTTCGACGCCTGCCTGGACGCCCTGCGCGCGGTCCGCGCGGCGGATCGCACGGACGCGCGGTCTGACTGGAACCGGGTGCTCCTCTACGTCTGGCCGGTCGTGGACCTGCCGCTCGACGAGTTCGACAGCGTGGTCAGCCGGCTGGCGCCGCGCACCGAAGGGCTGGGCCTGGAGCAGATCCTCGTGCAGTTCCGGCTGACCCCCGAGCTCGTCGGCGACGGCGCGACGGAGCCGAAGGAGCTGCTGCTGCGGTTGTCGCGGTCGCCGGGGGCCGGGCTCAGCGTGCGCATCACCGCACCCCCGGCAGGCCCGCTGCGTGAGCTCGACTCCTACGTGCAGAAGGTCATCCGGGCCCGCCGCCGCGGGGCGGTCTACCCCTACGAGCTGGTGCCGATGCTCCTGCGCAACCCGGACGGCGGCGCGCCCGGGACGTTCACGGAGTACGACCTCGACGAGGCGGGCGCCCCCGTGCCGGTGGAGCGGCCGCCGGGCGGCAACCGGGCGAACCTCGTGCTCGGCACGGTCAGCACTCCGACAGCCCGCTACCCCGAGGGCATGCGCCGGGTGGTGCTGATCGGCGACCCGACGCGGGCCCTCGGTGCGATCGCCGAGCCGGAGTGCCGCCGGGTGCTGGCGGCGCTCGCGCTGGCGCGGGAGCTGTCGGCGCCGGTCGAGTGGTTCGCGGTGTCCGCCGGCGCGAAGATCGCGATGGACTCCGGCACCGAGAACATGGACTGGATCTCCCGGGTGCTGCGCGGGCTGATCGAGTTCACTCAGGAGGGCCGGGAGATCAACGTCGTGGTCACCGGCATCAACGTGGGCGCGCAGCCCTACTGGAACGCCGAGTCGACGATGCTCATGCACACCAAGGGCATCCTCGTGATGACCCCGGACTCGGCGATGGTGCTTACCGGCAAGCAGTCGCTGGACTACTCCGGCGGCGTCTCGGCCGAAGACAACTTCGGGATCGGCGGCTACGACCGCATCATGGGCCCGAACGGGCAGGCGCAGTACTGGGCGCCCGACCTCTCGGGTGCGGTGGACGTGCTGCTGGCGCACTACGCGCACACCTACCGGGCGCCCGGCGAGCGCTTCCCGCGCCCCGCCCCGACGACCGACCCGGTGGACCGCGACGTCCGCGACGCGCCGCACGCCGGCGGCGAGTTCACCCGGGTCGGGGAGATCTTCGACCGCGCGACGAACCCCGAGCGCAAGAAGCCGTTCGACATCCGCTCGGTGCTGCGCGCCGTCGCCGACGCCGACCACCCGCCGCTGGAGCGCTGGGTGGACATGCTGGACGCCGAGAACGTCGTCGTCTACGACGCGCACCTGGGCGGGCACCCGGTGGCGCTGTTGGGCATCGAGTCGCGGCCCTTGCCGCGGCGTGGCCCGACGCCGATGGACGGTCCGACGACGTTCACGGCGGGGACGCTCTTCCCCCGGTCGTCGAAGAAGACCGCGCGGGCGATCAACGCCGCGAGCGGGAACCGGCCGCTGGTGGTGCTGGCGAACCTGTCCGGCTTCGACGGCTCGCCCGAGTCGTTGCGGGCGCTGCAGCTGGAGTACGGCGCGGAGATCGGCCGGGCGGTGGTCAACTTCGACGGGCCGATCGTGTTCTGCGTGGTCAGCCGCTATCACGGCGGGGCGTTCGTCGTGTTCTCCGGCACGCTGAACGAGTCGATGGAGGTCGCCGCGGTCGAGGGCTCGTACGCCTCGGTGATCGGCGGAGCGCCGGCGGCGGCGGTCGTGTTCGCGGGCGAGGTGAACAAGCGGACGGCGGCCGACCCGCGCGTGACGGACCTGGAGACGCGGATCGCGAAGGCCACCGCGACGGGAGCGGAGAGCGAGGCCGCCCGGCTGGCGGCGGAGCTCGCGGGGATCCGGCCGGGGGTGCGCTCGGACAAGCTGGGCGAGGTGGCGGCGGAGTTCGACGCGGCGCACAGCGTCGAGCGCGCCCACCGCATGGGCTCGGTGCACCGGATCGTCCCGTCGGCGGACCTGCGCCCGTACCTGGTGGACGCGGTCCGCCGCGGGATGGCGAGGTTCACGGGGTAACCCGCGAGTCGCCACGTTCGCCGCCGCGAGTCGGCACCTTCGCCGGCGCGAGTCGCCACGTGTGCCGGCGCAGCGCGACGATCAGCTGCAGGCGTCCTTGGCCGCGAGCACGCGGGCCACCGCCCGATCGTTCGCGGCCGGGTCGAGGCGGCCGTCGGCCAGCGCCTTCTCCAGGGTGTCGAGGAGCGCACCGATCGCGGCCGTGTCCTGGGCACCCGACGACCACAGCGCCTGGTCCGCGCCCGCGGCGAGCGCCTTCAGCACGGCTTGGGGCAGCGTGAAGGTGCCGGTGACGGCCTTCATCGCGCCCAGGTCGTCCGTGACGACGAGGCCGTCGAAGCGGTAGTCCTCGCGCAGCAGCCGGTAGGCCGCCGGCGTGAGCGAGGTCGGCAGGCCGTCGGTGAGGCCGGGGACGTCGAGGTGCCCGACCATCACCGCGACCCGACCCGCGGCCGGCAGTTGCTCGTACGGGCGCAGATCGGTCGTGCGGAGCTCGGCGAGCGACGGTGTGGTCACCCGGCCCTTGTGCGAGTCGCCACTCGCGCGCCCGTGCCCGGGAAAGTGCTTGAGAACGGGCAGCACGCCACCGGCACGCAACCCCTCGGCGAAGGCCCCGGCGTAGCGGATGACGACAGCCGGATCGTCGGAGAACGCCCTGTCCCCGATGACCGAGTTCGTCGGCTGGCGGCCGACATCGACCACCGGTGCGAAGTCGACCGTCACGCCGCGCGCCGCGAGCTCCTTCCCCCGGACTCGCGCGAGCTCGCGGACCTCGTCGGGGGTGCTGCGCGCGGCCATTCGGCGAGCGCTGGGTAGCTGCCCGTCGAGGCCGTCGATCCGTTGGACCCGACCGCCCTCGTCGTCGACGGAGACCGCGACCGGGGTCCGGGAGACCTCCTGCACCCGGTTCAGCGCACGGTCGCGGAGCAGGGCGGTGGCGTTCCCGCCGATGAAGATCCCGCCGACCTGCGTGGCGCGCACCGTGTCGACGACCGTGGCCGGGTCGGCGGCGTCGACGCCGACGACGAGTCGCTGGGCGAGCCGGTCGCGCGGTGCGAGCGCCGCTACGGCAGACGCGCAGGGGTCCGGCGCGTCGGTGGGGCGCGTCGGTGCCGCGGTTGCCGACAGCGGTACCGCGGGTACGGGCGGGGCGGCCGCAGGCCGGACCGCGACGACGACGCCGGCCACGACGAGCCCGGCCAGCACGCCCGTCAGCAGGACGATCGCGGGCCGCGGCAGGTGTCGGCTGAGGGGCATCGCCCCTGATCCTCCCGCAGCGGATCCACCGGGCGCGGACCGGGGAGTGCACGGGGGCCGCGACTCGCGCGGGCGAAGCGTGCGCGACTCGCGCGCGGCAAAAGTGCGCGACTCGCGCGGGCGAACGTCGCGCTCAGCCGTCGCCGGAGCGCCCCTCGCCCTCTCCGGAGCCGCCGCGGCGGCCACCGCCGTTCCGGCCGCCGTCGTCCCCACCACCCCGGCCGCCGCCGCTGTCGTCGCCCGGTTCGCTCGCGGTCTGGCTCGGGGCCACGGTCGGGGCGGCGGGGGTCGTGGTCGGCACGGACCGGGCGCCCGGGCCGCAGGAGGCCGCGGTGCTGAGCAGGAGCCCGCCGAGAGCTGCCGCGGCGGCGAGCAGGCGCCGGGTCAGGAGGAACCGGATCATCGCGCCACTCTGCCCGATCTTCGCGCGCCCGCCATGTCGGGACTCGTCACCGAAGACCCAGTTCCGCAGCACGGCGAACCGCGCGAGGCCGCCCAGGACGCTCGCCGCCGCGACGGTGACCGACTCCTGCAGCACCGTCGGATCGTCGACCAGCGCGTCGAGCAGGAGCAGCACGGCCGAGGAGTAGACCGCGTAGAACGCCACCGTGGCCGCGTTCTGCAGGTACTCGCGCACGCGGTCGGTCGGCACGCCCCGGAACGTGAACCGCCGGTTGGCCTCGGTGCTCGCCACCGTGCTCAGCACCAGCGCCGCGGAGTTGGCGGGCACCGCGTCCCACCAGACCCGGAACAGCAGGTAGAGCAGGGCCGAGACCGTCGTGCCGAGGACTCCGACGACGCCGTAGCGCACCAGCTGCCGGACGACCGCACCGTCCACCCGGGGCAACCGCGGGAAGGCCGGCGTCAGGACCATCGTCGTCATGTCCCGGCCCTCCTTCCCGCGGTCGTTGTCTTACATCAACTATTCCCCGCCTACCGAGGTGCGCACTGTCCGGAACCTGTGAGAGGGCTGTGCGCTTGCACACCGCGAGGCGGACGCGAGCGGGCGGAGATCCAAAGCTGGGCGACTAGGATTCTCCGCGTGCGCCCGTTCCGGATCGAGGTGCCCGAGGCCGACCTGGTCGACCTGCGCGACCGGCTCGGTCGCACCCGCTGGCCCGACCCGGGGACCGTGGGTGGGTGGACACAGGGCGTGCCCCTGGAGTACGCGCGGGACCTCTGCGACTACTGGCGCACCCGCTACAGCTGGCGGCGCTGCGAGGCCGAGCTCAACGCGTTGCCGCAGTTCTGCACGTCACTGGACGGCGGCGGGGACGACGCCGTCGACGTGCACTTCCTGCACGTGCGCTCGCGCCACGCCGACGCGCTGCCGCTGCTGCTCACCCACGGCTGGCCGGGCTCGATCGTCGAGTTCCTCGACGTCGTCGACGCCCTGACCGACCCGCCGGACCCGCGCGACGCCTTCCACCTGGTGATCCCGTCGCTGCCCGGTTACGGCTTCAGCAGCAAGCCGAAGCTCGCCGGCTGGGGCGTGGAGCGCATCGCGGTCGCGTGGGCACAGCTCATGGACCGCCTCGGCTACGACCGCTACGGCGCGCAGGGCGGCGACTGGGGTTCGTTGATCACCGCGGCGCTGGGCTCGGCGATCCCGGAGGCGGTCGTCGGCATCCACCTGACGATGCCGATGGTGCTGCGTCCCGAGTCCGACGAGCAGCCGCTCAGCGCGGCCGAGCGGAAGGCACTCGTCGCGCGCAAGGCGTTCATGAAGGCGGGCACCGGCTACGCCCAGGAGCAGGCCACCCGGCCACAGACGCTCGGATACGGGCTCGTCGACTCGCCCGTCGCGCTGTGCACCTGGATCGTCGAGAAGTTCTGGGACTGGAGTGAGTGCGCGGGCGACCCGTGCAACGCGATCCGGCGCGACCGCCTCCTCGACGATGTGATGCTCTACTGGCTGCCCGCCACCGGGACGTCGTCGATCCGGCTGTACTGGGAGAGCTACCGGCGCCGCCGGATGGACCCGGTCGAGGTGCCGACGGGCGTCACCCAGTTCCCGTCGGAGATGACCCGCTACCCCCGGCACTGGGTCGAGCGGCGGTTCACCGACCTGCGCTACTGGTCAGAGCCGGCGGTGGGCGGACACTTCGCGTCGCTGGAGCAACCCGAGGTGTTCGTCGACGAGGTCCGGGCGTTCTTCCGGATGGTCCGGTAGGCGGCCCCACCCGCGTCGGCCCTTACGGCAGCCGCCAGGCTCGCCGACATCCGACGCCACGGCTGTCGTGTGGCAGGGCTTCGCCTGACGGCCGTCTTACCCGAAGGTGAGCACGGCGGCGCAGTGCCCGTGCACGTGGTTGCGCCCGCCGATCGGCCCGATGCCCCCCGCCACCACCAGGCCCGCGACCGCGGCGCCGCCGAGCCGGTCACGGGCGTCGCGGACGTCGCGGTCCGGGCTGCCGAGCAGCGCCCGGCGCTCCGCACACGAGAACAGCAGCGCGCCACGTGGTCCATCGGCCGTCGGGGTCAACAGCAGGGCGAGGTCCTCGGCGGCCGTGCCGGCGTCGCGCAGCTGGAACCGCACGGTCCGGCCGACCTCCACGACATCGCCGACGACCAGCGCGCCCGTCGCCTCATCGGCGTCGAGGATGCCGCGGACGAGGAAGTCGTCCCGCGGGTGCTCGTCGACGTACTCGTCGACGACGACGCCGAGGTGCAGCCCACGGGCCGTCGCGCGGCGGCGCGCGATCGGGTGCGCGCTCACCACCTCGGCCAGCCGCACCAGCGCCGGCGCTCCGGCCAGCTCGTAGAGAACGTTGCGCTCCGCGCGGGTGACCGTCATCGGCGGCCCGGTCGGGCGGCAGCCCTGGCTCACCGCCGTGCCGACGGCGACGTCCCCCCCGAGGAGCAGCCCGACCGCGCCGTGGGCGTGCACCTCGCCGTCGAGGAACAGCCGGTTCGACCCGGGGCCGCCGCGCGCGCTGGCCAGGCCGCCCACGACCGGCAACGCGCCGGTGTGCGGCAGGAAACCGGCGAGCGGGAACGTGTGCGGGTCGACGAGCAGCACCGCTGCCCGCTCGTCGCCGTCCAGAGCGGGCAGCCGCGGCGTCGGGCCGGAACGGGCGCAGGCGGGCACCGGGCAGGGTGGCCGCCCACACCGCCACGGCCGGGCCGTAGTCCACGGCACGCCCGTCGCCGCAGACGCCGGCGGCGGTGGCGCCGATCGTCATCCGCGCGCCGGACGCGGTCATCACCTGCCGCGCAGCCGCCTCGACCAGCCCGCTTCGGGCGGGGACGCCGGCCGCGACGAAGACGCACAGGAGGTCCGGGGCGGCACCGGCGAGCGGTGCCAGCGCCTGGGCCAGCGCGACCTCCGCGGCGCCCTCGAGGTCCGGTCCGATCGCGAGGCCGTCCCCGAACCGGCAGGTCCGGCCGGATGTCGCCGGGTCCGGTGGAGCAGGTTCGGGCAGGGCGGGAACCGGCACGCCCGGCACCAGGCCTGCCGTCGGTTCACCGGACACGCCCATCCCCCTCGCCTCGCGCGAGACCCGGCGTCGGGGCGCTGCAGGCGCTCGCACGGCGTGCATACCCGGCAGCGGGGGTGGGAAACCGCACGACACCCGCCCTGCCTACCCCTGATCCTTTCCCGCACGTCGGAGATCCGCCGCCGAGCGGCACGGCCACGAGGTGCGGTCAGCGGGGGCCGGTCACGACACGCAGCAGCATGTGCATCCCGGCGTCGACCGACCGGTCGCGGACGTCGGCCCGACCACCGGGCAGCCGTCGGTCGCGAGCCAGGACAACACCGGACGACGTGGTCACGCACAGGCACACGTAGCCGACGGGCTTGGCGGGGGTGCCGCCGTCGGGCCCGGCGACCCCGGTGATCCCGATGCCGACGTCCGCGTCGAGTGCGGCCCGGGCGCCGTCCGCCATCGCTCGGGCGACCTCCGGCGACACCGCGCCGTGCTGCTCGATCATCTCGGCGGGAACGCCGAGCAGCGCCGTCTTCGCAGCGTTCGAGTACGACACGACCCCGCCCAGCACGTACGCGGACGACCCGGGCCGGTCGATCAGCCGCCCGGCGAGCAGGCCGCCGGTGCAGGACTCGGCGGTGGCCACCGTCAGGCCCCGGTCCAGAAGCGCCCGCGCCAGCAGCTCGTCCGTGCTCGTCCCGTCCGCGCTGACCAGGCGTTTCGCGTGTCGACCCGCCAGCTCCGCGGCCAGCCACTGCGCGGTGTCCTCGGCGCCGGGCTGCGGCCGCAGGTCGACCTCCAGCTCGGAGCGACGGAGGCAGGTCGTCACCTCGACCCCGGAGAGGTCGCGTTCCTGCTCCAGGGTGCGCAGGGTCGCCGCGACCTCCGCCTCGGACAGACCGTAGTAGCGAAGCAGCCGCCCCCGGGCCGGGGGCACGCTGGCCAGCAGCGCCGTCATCGGCGCGCTCGCGAGGGCGGCCGGCCACATGCCCGTCAGCTCGCGGGGCGGGCCGGGCAGCACGACGACGAGCGGGCCGTGCTCCGCCGACACCACCAGGCCGGGCGCGGTGCCGATCGGCTCCAGCACCACGGCCCCGTGCGGCACGAACGCCTGCTTGCGTATCCCGGCGTCCCGGGCCGCGGGGTTCTGGTCGATGCGCGGGAACCGGGCGATGATCGCCGCGATCCGCTGCTGCAGGGCCTCGTCGAGCTCCAGCTCGACCCCCGCGAAGGTGGCGACGACCTCGCCCGTCAGGTCGTCGGCCGTCGGCCCGAGCCCGCCGCTGGTGACCACGAGCACGCAGCCGGCCGCGGCGCAGTAGCGGAGAGCGGCGGCGAGGTCGTCGGGCCGGTCGCCGACCCCGAGCAGATGCACGACCTCGAAACCGAGCGCGGTGAGCTCGCGGGCGAGCCACGGCCCGTTCGCGTCGACGATGACCCCGGTGACGAGCTCGCTGCCGGTGAGCACCACCGCGGCCCGGGGGCGCCGCGTGCCGCCTGCGTTCATGTGCTGGACCGTATATCCCTGCTGGCCGCGCGGCCCCTTACCCTGTGCGGGTGGGAACGCGCGTCGTGCTGGCCGAGGACAACTCCCTGCTCCGGCATGGTCTCGTGCGGTTGATCCAGGGAGCGCCGGACCTCGAGCTGGTCGGCTCGGCGGCGGACCTGCCCGCGCTGAAGGCGCTGATCGAGACGCAGACGCCGGACGTCGTCGTCACCGACATCCGCATGCCCCCCACGAACACCGACGAGGGCATCGCGATCGCCGCCTCCCTGCGCACCATGCACCCGGAGATGGGTGTGCTGCTGCTGAGCCAGTACGCCGAGGCCAGCTACGCGCTGACGCTGCTCGCCGAGGGCACCGCCCGCCGCGGCTACCTGCTCAAGGAGCGGGTGGCCGACGGCGACGAGCTGACCGACGCGATCCGCCGGGTCGCCGACGGCGGCTCGGTGATCGATCCGACCGTCATCGAGGGCCTGGTCGCCGCGAACCGCGCGAAGCCCTCGGAGCTGGACGCCCTGACCCCCCGCGAGCTGCAGGTGCTGGGTGAGATGGCGCAGGGCAAGAGCAACGCCTCCATCGCCGCGACGTTGGTGCTGAGCGAGCGGGCGATCGAGAAGCACACGAACTCGATCTTCAGCAAGCTGGGGCTGAGCGAGGAGCGCGACCTCAACCGCCGGGTGAGCGCGGTGCTGGTGTACCTGCACAACCGCTGACGGCGGATCTTCACCCTGAGGCCGGACAGGTCGGGGAACTGTCCTGCAGGGTGAAGCAGGATCTTGAACATCTGCACGCGGGGTGATTCGGTGACGGCCATGACCGTCACCGACCCGACGTTCTACCGTTCCGCAGCCGAGGCGGCCGCCGCGCCGCGCGAGCGGCTGGCCTATGTCGTCGCGTTCGACCGTGCCGCGGAGCGGCCGGACGCGCTCACCGTCGTCGACGTGGACGAGGAGTCGGCGACCTACGGTCAGCTCGTCGGCTGGGCGGACCTGCCGACCCGCGGCGACGAGCTGCACCACTTCGGCTGGAACGCCTGCAGCAGCGCGCTCAAGCACGAGGGCCACGACATGCACGGCCTCGAGCGGCGCTACCTGCTGCTGCCCGGGCTGCGCAGCAGCAACGTCCACGTCTACGACACGCAGCCCGACCCCAGCTCCCCGCAGCTGCTCAAGACGATCGACGCGAAGGAGCTGGCCGCGAACGCCGGCTACTCGCGCCCGCACACCCTGCACTGCGGCCCGGACGGGATCTTCCTGTCGTGCCTCGGGGGCGCCGACGGCAACGACGGTCCGGGCGGGATCGCGCTGCTGGACCACACCACGTTCGACGTGCTGCGCGCCTGGGAGACCGACCGCGGCCCGCAGTACCTGGCCTACGACGCCTGGTGGCACCTCAACCAGAACGTCGCGATCACCAGCGAGTGGGGCACCCCGTCGATGATCGAGGACGGGATCGTGCCGGAGCTGCTGCTGGGCCAGAAGTACGGGCACGCGCTGCACTTCTGGGACCTCGCCGACGGCCGGCACCTGCAGACCGTCGACCTCGGCGCGCAGCACCAGATGGTGCTGGAGCTGCGGCCGAGCCACGACCCCGAGGCGACGTGGGGGTTCGTCGGCGTCGTCGTGTCGACCGAGGACCTGTCGGCGTCGATCTGGCGCTGGCACCGCGACGGCGACACGTGGACGGCGGACAAGGTCATCACGATCCCGGCCGAGCCGGCCGATCCGGAACTGCTGCCGCCCGCGCTGCAGCCCTTCGGTGCCGTGCCGCCGCTGGTCACCGACATCAACCTCTCCGTCGACGACCGCATGCTCTACGTCTCCTGCTGGGGGACCGGCGAGCTCAAGCAGTACGACGTGACGGACCCGGCACATCCGCGCGAGGTGGGGTCCGTCCGCCTCGGCGGGATCGTCGGGCGGGTCGCCCACCCCGCGTCGCCCGAGGAACGGCTGGCGGGCGGGCCGCAGATGGTGGAGGTGAGCCGGGACGGCGACCGCGTCTACATCACGAACTCGCTCTACGGCGCCTGGGACGACCAGTTCTACCCGGACGGCGTCGGCGCCTGGATGGCGAAGATCGACGCCGACCCGGCGGGCGGGATGAGCATCGACGAGCGGTTCTTCCCGCACGGCGACGACTTCCGCGGCCTGCGGGCGCACCAGGTGCGGCTGCAGGGCGGAGACGCGTCGTCGGACTCGTACTGCTACCGCTGAGGCACGCGCACGACTGATCGCCGCGGGCGTCGCGCCGGGGCTGCCCGCGCCGCTTCCGCGCGACGTTCGCGGCGATCAGCCGCCGCCCGGCGACGCTCGCGGTGATCACTCCGCCGCCAGCACGGCGGCGGGCGGCGTCCGCACCGCCCGCGCCGCCGGGATCGCCGCGGCGAGCAGCGCCCCCACGACCAGGCCCGGGCCGATGACGAGCAGCAACGCCACCGGAACGGCGACGTCACCCCCCACTCCGGTCGACGTCGCGACCTCCCACCACACCACCCGCGCCACCCCGAGCCCGACCGGCACGCCGACGAGCACGGCGGGCAGCACCGTGGCCAGGGCCGCGACCGCCAACGTCGCCCGCACCTGGGCCGGGGTCGCGCCGAGCACGGTCAGCACGGCGAGGTCGCGCGCGTGCCGACGGCCGGCGGCGAGCAGCACGTGGCCCACCGCGGCCCCGCCCACCGCGGCCAGCACGAGCGCCAGCACCTCGGGCAGCATCAGCAGATCGCGGAGGTTGCGGATCTCGGGCGGGGTCAGGGCGCCGTGCACCTCCAGCCGCGACGACAGCTCGCGGAACAGGAACTCGGCCCGACCGGGCGTGGCGAGCACGTAGGCATTGACGTTCTGCTTCGCGCCGACCGCGAGCACCGGCAGCTGCTTGCGGACGACGACGCCGCCCTCGCCGAGGGGGTCGTCGGCGCCGCCGCGGTACACGACGATCCCGGTGACCCGCAGCGACACCGGAGGCCCCTTCACGGGTCGGACCGCGACGGTGTCGCCGACGCCGACCCCGAGCCGGTCGGCCGTGCGTGGCTGCAGTGCGATCTCGCCGAGCGCCGCGGCAGGGCGGCCCGCGACGGTCTCGACCGGCAGGGCGCCCTTCCGGTGCTCGACCGACAGCAGCTGCAGGGGCGCCGTGTCGTCGCCGAAGGTCACCGGGACCGTGATGACGAGGTCCAGCGCGGCCACCCGGCGGTCCGCGACCAACTCGGCCACGTCGGGCTCACGAGCGTCGACGATCGTGAGGTCGCTGGTCAGGGCGTAGCGCGCAGGAGTGTCGACGAGCCGCTGCAGGCTCGCCTGGAACGTCACGGTCGCGACGATCGCCATCACGGCCAGGCCGAGCCCGACGACGGTGGCGGCGGTCCGGATCCCGCCCACGGACCTCGGACCGCGCCAGGCCAGACCTGCACCGGCCAGCACCGCGGGCCAGCGGCCGAGCGCGCCGTGACCGGCCGACGGCACCGGCGGGACGGGCCGGCGCGGGCGCGCGACGACGGCGGCCGCGACGGCCGTCATCGCGCCGAACAGCAGCGCGATCGCGACACCGCCGCCCAGCGCGACCGCCCACGGCGCCCGGAACCCCGGGGTGGGCTCGAACCGGGCCTGGCTGCCCAGAGGCTCGATCCGTCCGGAGGCCAGCGCGACCACGGCACCGGCGGCACCCGCGGCGAGCGCTCCCACCCCGCCGGCCAGCACCCGCGCCACCGCGCGCTCGACCAGGGTCATCCCGAGCGCGCGCTCGATGCGCTGGACGTGGCGGCGGCCGCCGTGGTGGCGCAGCAGCCCCTGGGCGACGATCAGCAGCCCGCCCAGCCCGACGACGACGCCGAACACGACCAGTCCCGCGAGCAGGACCACCTGTGCAGCGCGCACGGTCGGGTCGACGCCGGTGGTCGGGAAGTACGGCTCGGGTCGCAGGAGGCCGTCCAGCGGCGAGTGGTAGGGGTCGGCGGCATAGGCGCCTGCCAACGCCGCGGCGAAGGCGTCCCGGCTCGCCGGGTCCGTGGACCGCAGCCGGACGAACACGCCGCGGGACGAGACGTCGGCGGCGTGCACACGGGCGAACGCCGGGGTCACGGACACGTCGGTGGCAGGCTCGGCCCAGGTCGGGGCGCGGGTGATACCGACCACCCGCACCCGCGCGAACCCGCCGTCGGGCTGTCCGAAGCCCTGCGAGAACCGCGCGATCTCCCGGGCCAGCAGCAGGCGCAGGATGATCTCGTCGCCGACGTGGAGGCCCAGGTCCGCGGCGGCGGGTTCGCTGACGAGAATCTCGTCGGCGGCCTCGGCGAGCGGGCGCACGGCCCTTGATCACGACCGGCTCGGCCAGGCCCGGCGGATGGTCGGGGCCGCCGCTGAGCGACACGAACCGGACTGCCGGGGTGTTGATCTGGGCGACCCACGCGACCGGTGTCCAGCTCTCGGTGACGCCGGGCATCGTCGGGATCCGGTCGAAGACGGTGCTGTGCGCCGCGGGCAGCAGGACCTGCGCGTCCGCCACGCCGACCGCCGCACCGAGCCGCTCGTAGGCGGTCAACGTCCGGTCTGCGACGGCCACGGTGCCCAGCACGACCCCGCCGACCAGCCCGAACAGCAGCCCGAGCGTGACCAGGCCCCGCCACCGCGTGCGCAGTTCGGCGCGGGCAACCAGGCCGACCGCGCCGAGCGGGCCGCCGGTCACCTAGTCCCCCACCGGCAGCGGCCGGCGCACCGGTGCGACGCGCGGTACCGGCGCGCGGCCGACGACGACCGTGCCGTGGCCCGGCGCCGCGCGCCACGTGATCTCCCCGCCCAGTGCCCCGATCCGGTCCGCCATGTTCGACAACCCCGCGCCCGCGGGGGTGCTCGCCGGGTCGAAGCCGGGGCCGGTGTCGGCGACCTCGAACCGCAGCTCCCCGGGCACGGCCTGCAGCGTGACCGTCACGCTCGCCCCCGGCGCGTGCTTCCCGGCGTTGGCCAGCGCCTCGAGACAGCAGAAGTAGACCGCGGCCTCCACCTGCTCCGGGTGGCGGCCCAGGCCCGTCGCGGCGACCGTGACGGCGAGCGGGCTGCGCTTCGCGGCGGCCCGCAGCGCCTCCTCCAGGCCGGAGTCGCGCAGCAGCGGCGGGTAGATCCCGTGTGCCAGGTCGCGCAGCGAGGCGATCGACTCGCGGACGCCGCGGTCGAGCTCGTCGAGCAGCTCGACGTCCGCGGACGACGCGCCCGTGGCGAGGCTGTCGCGGACCAGCCGGATGCCGACCGCGAGCGCGACGAGGTGCTGCTGGGCCCCGTCATGCAGGTCCCGCTCGATCCGCTTGCGCTCGGCGTCCGCCGTGGTCACGAGCCGGCGGCGGGACGCCTGCAGGTCCACGTTCGCCCGGCGCAGGTCGGCCAGAGTCGCCTGCAGCGCCTCGTCGAGACTGCGGTTGCGAAGCACGATCGCCAGCCGGCGGGCGACCTCGGCCAGCGCCCGGTCGTCCGAGGTGCTGAACGGCAGCGCGTCCGGGGGCCGCTCGATGACCACCAGCGCCAGCACGCTGCCGCCGTGCAGGGCGGGTGCGAACCGCAGCTGCCGGTCGGCCAACGGGCCCGCGTTCTCGTGGCCGTCGAGCAGGCGGGGCACCCACAGGCGCAGCCAGCCCGGCCCGGCGACGCCCGCGCGGCGCAGCATGCCCAGCTCGGCGGGGTCGAGCGGGGGCGGGACGGGGTCGGTGTCGGGGTCCAGCGCGCTCGGCACGACGAGCGTGCGGCGCAGCCCCGGGTCCGCGCGGCCTTCCCAGGTGGAGTTCGGCGCCACCGTCGGGTCGTCGAGGCCGGTCCAGACCTCGACCCGGGACAGCTGCCAGTCGCGGCGCATCGACTCGGCGAGGGTGCGCAGCAGGTCGTCGACCGGGCTGCCGCGGCCGGCGTTCTCGGCGAAGTCGGCGAGCAGCTCGTCCGGGGAGCGGCGCACCGCGTGCATCACCGCGCGGGTCCGGCGCGCGGCCCGGCGGGCGAACGGGCCCGCGCAGGCGGCTGCGACGACGACCGCCGCCGCGGCGGGCCCGACGACCCGGCGCTCGGCACCCGCCGGGAGCCGGCCGAGCAGGAGCAGCAGCGTGACCAGACCGAGCAGGATCGCCGCCCCGACCGCCGCCACCGACGCGGCGGCGACCAGCACGCCCGTACTCGACCGGCGGGCCTGCGCGCTCCACCCGGCCGCGAGCCCGGCGAGCACGGCGACGGTCGCGAACGCGCCGACCGGACCGGGTGCGGGAGCGTCGCCGAGGAACCCGATCGCGGTGCCGAGCACGACGATCGCGGCGGCGACGAGGAGCCCGGCCACCAGCAGCGCCAGGCGACCGCGCCGGCCGGGCCGGTCGTTGATCATGCTCATCGCACTCCCTCGCTACGCTCGGTCGGCGCTTCGCGCGGGCGCTGTGACACTGATTCGCTCGCAAGCTCGCTCACTGGCACTCCCTCGCTACGCTCGGTCGGCGCTTCGCGCGGGCGCTGTGACACTGATTCGCTCGCAAGCTCGCTCATCGCACACCCCGGTGCCCTCGGTGAAGGCCGTGTCCCCGGGATCGGCCCGGCGGGCGAGGCGGGTGCGCCGCCCGGTCAGCGCGTCCACCCAGAGCGGGCCCGCCGGGGCGACGATCGAATCCGCCTGCCGGCCCGAGATCGTCGTCCGCGTCCTCGACCACGCAGCCGTCACGCATCCGGACGATCCGCTGCGCCCCCGCGGCGACCTCCCGGTTGTGGGTGACCATGAGGATCGTCTGGCCCGTGTCGTGCAGCCGGTGGAACAGGTCGAGCACCTCGGCGGCGCCCGCGGAGTCCAGCGCGCCCGTCGGCTCGTCCGCGAGCAGCAGCGTCGGGCGGTTCGCCAGCGCCCGCGCGATCGCCACGCGCTGGCGCTGGCCGCCCGACAGCGCGTCGGGCCGCTCCGCCGCGCGGTCGAGCAGGCCGAGCATGTCCAGCAGGTCGCGGGCGCGGGCCGTCGCCTCCGCCGGCCGCGCGCCGGCGATCAGCGCGGCCAGCGCCACGTTCTCCAGGGCCGACAGGTGCTCGATCAGGTGGAAGAACTGGAACACCAGGCCGACGTGGCGGCGGCGCAGCCGGGCGAGCTTGGTGCTGCTGAGCTCCTCGGTGCGGACGCCGGCGACGGCGACCGTGCCCTCGTCCGCCCGGTCCAGCCCCGCGACGAGGTGCAGGAGCGTCGACTTGCCGCTGCCCGACGGGCCCATGAGCGCGACGAACTCACCCGCGCGCACCGTGAGGTCCGCTCCGCGCAGCGCGCGCACGGGTGGCGCACCGTAGGTCTTGCGCAGACCCCGGACGACGAGGTGGGGCACGCCGGGGTCAGGCGGCGGCTGGTCGGACACGGATCCAGCGTAGGGGCGGACCCCGTCAGGAATCGCCGCCCGGCACGCACAGGACCGGCCGATCCGACAGCTGCAGGAGCTTGTGGGCGACCGAACCGAGCAGCAGGCCGCGCAGCGGGCTCTCGTTCCACGTCCCGACGACGATCACCTCGGCGTCGTGCTCGTCCGCGACGGCGACCAGGGCCGGGGCGGGCCGGTCCTCGACGATCTCCACGACCGCGCGCACGCCGGCGGCCTCCGCGGCGGCGACCGCCGGACGGGTGACCCGCTCGTCGAGCTCCTCGATCGCCTCCCGGGCCTCGCCCACCTCCTCGCCGACCCGGCCCGGCGGCTCGATCCCGTGCACCAGCACGAGGGGGACGTCGAGTGCCCGGGCGATCCGGATCGCGACCGTCAGGGCGCGCTGCGCACCCGGCGAGGTGTCGAGGCCGAGCACGACGCTCTTGCCGCTCTGTCCGCTCGCTGTTCGGTCGCAAGCTCGCGCTCATCGGGTCACCACCGGTCCACCGGTCGCCGGGTCACCGGGTGCGGGGTCGCCGGTCACGGGATCGGGTGCCACGCCGGGGCGCTCCTTCCAGAAGGTCGCGTCGTGCAGCCGCCAGCCGATCATGATCACGACGCCGATGAGGAAGATCGCGATGCCGATCACCAGCGGCGGCCCGAAACCGAACCAGGCCGTGCCCGTCGACGACGCCGCGGGGTCGTTGAGGTCGATCACCGAGCGGATCAGCAGCCAGAACAGCAGGATCGCCCCGATCACCGGGCCGACGCCGATGAGCAGCAGGTTCTTCAGGCTGTGCCGCAGCTGTCGGCGGTAGTAGATGGCGCAGGCGATGCCCGTGAGGGCGTAGTAGAAGGAGATGAGCAGCGACAGCGCCGTGAGCGAGTCGAGCAGCGCGTTCTCGCTGATGATGTTGGCCAGCACGTACCAGGCGGACGCGATCCCGGCGACCAGCCAGGTCGAGACGTCCGGGGTCTGGAAGCGCGGGTGGATCCGGGCCAGCTTGCGCGGCAGCGCGGCCCGGCGCGCCATCGACAAGCCCCGTCCGGGAGGCCGGGATGATCGTCGTCTGGGTCGACGCGAGCGCGGAGGTCGCGACCGACAGCAGCAGCACCCAGTCCCAGCCGCCGAGCACCTCGTGGCCGAGCACCGCGAAGATCTGCTCCGCCTGGTCCTCGTTCTCGGTCAGGAACTCCGTGCCCGCGTACGCCACCACCGCGTAGGCCACCGACAGGTAGGTCACGAGCAGCACGACCGTCGAGAAGATCCCGGCCCTGCCCGGCGCCGACGCGGAGTCCTCGGTCTCCTCGGTGAGGTTGACCGCCGACTCCCAGCCCCAGTAGGTGAACACGCCCAGCAGCAGGCCCGCCGTCAGGGTCGCCCCGCCTGCGCCGAACGGGTTGAGCCAGGTGATCGACGGGGTGAGCGCCTCGAGCGAGCTGGTACCGGCGACCGCGCGCCCGATCGCCACGCCGGCGAACACCAGCAGCGACACCACCTGCAGCAGGATCAGCCCGTTCTGCAGGTGCGCCGAGGTCTCGGTGCCGATCACGCAGATCGCGGTCATCGCGATGATCACGACGACGGTCAGCGCGACGACCAGCGCGGTGTTCTCCGCCAGCGAGTCCAGCCCGAACGTCAGCAGCCCGAACCGGACCGCGGTGTCGGCCAGCGAGCCGACGACCAGCACCCCGGTCATCGAGATCGCCCAGCCGCCGATCCAGCCGAACCACGGGCCCATGGCCCGGGTGACCCAGGAGAACGTCGTGCCGCAGTCCTGGTCTGCCTTGTTGAGGTAGTAGAACGCCGACGCGATGAGCAGCATCGGCACGAACGACGCCAGCAGCACGCCCGGGGCGTAGATCCCGACGAGCGCGACGATCGGGCCGATCACGGCGGCCAGCGAGTACGCGGGCGACGTGGACGCCAGGCCGATCACCAGGGCGTCGAGGAACGAGATGGCGCCGTGCTTGAGCTCCACCTCCGGGGCGCGTTCCGCGGGTACCGGGGGGTCCGCACTCGTCATGGGGATCTTTATCCCAGCTTTGACCATTCACCCACAAGGCGTCCGCGGGTTACGTTCCGATCATCCGTATGCCGAACTCGTAACCCGGAGCGTCCAGTGCGCATACTCCTTGTGGGTGCCGGCGGTGTGGGCGGCGCGGCGGCGGCCATCGCCGCCCGGCGCGACTTCGTCGAGTGCCTGATCGTGGCCGACTACGACCTCGCCCGCGCCGAGGCCGTGGTCGAGAAGGTGGGCGACCCGCGGCTGACGGCCGCCCGGCTCGACGCGACCGACGAGACCGCGGTGCGCGAGGCGCTGGCCGACCACGGCGCCACGGCCCTGCTCAACGCGACCGACCCCCGGTTCGTCATGCCGCTGTTCCGCGCGGCCCTGGCCGGCGGCGCGACCTACCTCGACATGGCGATGTCGCTGTCGGTGCCGCACCCCGAGACGCCCCATGAACGCACGGGGGTCAAGCTCGGCGACGAGCAGTTCGCGCTGGAGGCGGCGTGGCGCGAGGCCGGGCAGCTCGCGCTGCTGGGCATGGGGGTGGAGCCGGGGCTCTCGGACGTCTTCGCCCGCTACGCCGCGGACCACCTGTTCTCGCGGATCGACGAGCTGGGCGTGCGCGACGGCGCGGACCTCCGCGTGGAGGGTCACGAGTTCGCACCGCCGTTCTCGATCTGGACGCTCATCGAGGAGTGCCTCAACCCGCCGGTGGTGTGGGAGCGCGGGCGCGGCTGGTTCACGACGCCACCGTTCAGCGAGCCGGAGGTGTTCGACTTCCCGGCCGGAATCGGCCCGCTGGAGTGCGTCAACGTCGAGCACGAGGAGGTGCTCCTCATACCGCGGTGGGTGGACGTGCGCGAGCGGGTGACCTTCAAGTACGGGCTCGGCGACAAGATGATCTCCACGCTGCGGACGCTGCACGAGCTGGGGCTCTCGTCGACCGAGCCGGTGCGGGTCGGAGAGCGCGTCGGTGTCGCCGCGCGAGGTGGTGGCGGCCTGCCTGCCCGACCCGGCGACGCTCGGCGCCGCGATGACCGGGAAGACCTGCGCGGGCCTGTGGGTGCGCGGCCTCGGACCGGACGGCGCCCCGCGGGAGGTCTACCTCCACCACGTCGTCGACAACGCCTGGTCGATGCGCGAGTACGGCTGCCAGGCGGTGGTGTGGCAGACGGCGATCAACCCGGTCGTGGCGCTGGAGCTGATCGCGGCGGGCACGTGGTCGGGGGCGGGGGTGCTGGGTCCGGAGGCGTTCGACGCCGTTCCGTTCCTGGACCTGCTGACCGCGTACGGGTCGCCGTGGGAGCTGCGCGAGGGCGGCTGACCCGGCCCCCGGCCGGGTCAGCGGCCGTCCAGCAGCGGCCGCAGCGGGTCCCAGGTGCTGCCGTCCGTCGCGTCCCGGCGGCGCCGGGCCATCCCCGACAGCACCTCCAGCACCACCCGGTTGGCCAGCGCCGAGGTGATGTCGGCGTGGTCGTAGGGCGGGGAGACCTCGACGACGTCCACGCCGACGACCGGCAGCTCGTAGGCGATCCGGCGGACGGCGTCGAGCAGTTGGCGCGCGGTCAGCCCGCCGGGCTCGGGCGTCCCGGTGCCCGGGGCGTGACCGGGGTCGCAGACGTCGATGTCGACCGACAGGAAGATGCCGTCGCAGTCGTCCGTCGCGATCGAGAACGCCTCCGTCAGGCACTCCTCGAGGCCGCGGGCGACGATCTCGGTCATCTCGTAGCTGCGCATGCCCTGGGCGGCCATCCACGCCAGCGTCTCGGGCCCCGGCCAGTAGCCGCGCAGCCCGATCTGCAGGAACCGGTCGCCGCGCAGGGCGCCGGACTCGATCAGCCGCCGCATCGGCTGCCCGTGCCCGACCAGGGAGCCGAACTCGACGTCTCCCGTGTCCGCGTGCGCGTCGAAGTGGATCATCGAGATGCGGCCCTGGCCCAGGTGCTGGGCGACGCCCGCGGCGTCCGGCCAGGCGATCGTGTGGTCGCCGCCCAGCACCAGCGGGACGGCGCCCGCCGCCGTGACGGTGTGGACCGCACGCTGCAGGTCGCGCACCGAGCGCTCGGCGTCGCCGGAGAACATCTCGACGTCGCCCGCGTCGTAGACGGTGAGGTCACTCGACAGGCCGTCCACGCGCAGCGCGAGCGACGGGCGCGACCCGTCGTGGGGCAGGTAGCAGGTCTGCCGGATGTGCTGCGGCCCGAACCGGGTGCCCGGCCGGTGCGAGGTGCCGCCGTCGAACGGGGCGCCGAGGATGACGACGTCCGCGTCGGCGTAGGTGCCCGGCTCGTCCCACGTGCAGCGCGGCACCCCGAGGAAGGTGATGTCGGGCCCGTACTGCGGGCCGTAGCGGCTCATGGCTCGCAGTGCCCCGGCTCGTGCGTCCCGGCTTGGGGCGCGACGTCCAGCGCCGGGTTGCGGTCGAAGAACCCGGCCGGGGTGAGCCGGAACGACACGACGTCGACCGGCATCACGGGCCAGTCCTCCACGCGCGGCACGTGGTGGATGCCGAAGACGTACCAGAGCACGACGTCGGTGTCCTGGATCGACCGCTGCGCCTGCGTCCACACCGCGAGGCCCTCGTCGTACGCGGACTGGTTGACGAACTCCCCGCACGGCCAGCGCTCGTCGGGATGGAACGGCGTGACCCACAGCGTGTGCCCGATGACCTGGGCGCGCTCGAACACCGGCGACGACGGGTCGAGCATCGCCGGGAAGGCTCCGCTCGGCGCGAGCTTGTACGCCGTCGGGGTGCCGTGGGCGTTGCGCCGGGTGCTGCTGGTGACCTTCCAGGCGCGCTGGGTGGCCCAGTTCGGGTCGAACCCTCCCTCGGTGGTGAGCGGCTCGTTCGCCTGGGTCAGCGCGAGGCCGTACGGGTTGTCCGGGCCGATCGGCGGCTGCACCGTCTCGGTCGCCACCACCGTGTTCGGCTCGCCGTCGACGTCCATGTCGAGGCGGGCGACGATGAAGTGCTGGTGGATCGGCGCGTAGGTGCGGGCGTCGACGACCGTCCCGTACGGCGGCGGCTCCCCCTCCGGGAACGGCGTGGTGACCATGATCCCGGTGGCCCGGACCTCGCACTCGATCGTGCCGTCTTCGTAGAACCGCCAGTACACGAGGTACTCGTAGTTCGCCACGGTGACGTGGCTGCTCACGACCATCCGCCTGCGCCGCCGCACCTCCGCCCCGACGACGCCGTCGACGTGCTTCCACCCGACGCCGTCGTCCTCCTCGTGCAGGCAGATCGCGTTGCCGATCACCTGCGGCTCGCCCGCCGAGTCGTGCAGCACGGCGTCGACATAGGTGATCTCGCCGAGACAGTCGCAGCCCAGCTCCAGCGACGTGGTCATGAAGCCCAGGCCCCACTCGCCGACGTCGAACGCCGTCCGGTTCGCGTGCTCCGAGGTCGGGTCCCGGTAGGGCACGACCATCTCGGCGAACGAGAGCCGGTGCGCGATCGGCCTGACGCCTGAACCATCGACGCCCGAACCGTCGGCCCACCCCACCTCGTGCAGCACCAGGCCCTCGCGGTAGGTGAAACCCAGCCGCATCCGCCAGTTCTCCCAGGACAGCGCGTGGCCGTCCAGGGTGAACGACGCGCCCTCGGGCTGGACGACCTGCAGCGGCCGCCGCGAGGTGCGCGCGGCGTAGCCGGGGATGTGCGCCGGGGTGTACTCGCCCATCACCGGCGGGTAGCCGAGGTCCGGCCCGTCCTGGATCTCCAGCAGCTCCATCGTGTTCATGTCGACGACGAGCTTGAGCCCGGCCACCGGGTGCGCGTACGGGTTGGCCCCGGGGGCGGCGCGCAGCCACACGTCGCACCAGCCGATCCGGCGGCCCGCGAAGGGCTCGGGGATCAGGCTGGCCCCGTAGGTCCAGACGTCGATCAGCGTCAGCGACGGGTCGTCGATGCCGCGCTCGACGAGGGCCGCGATCACGTCCGGGTGGCGGCGCATCGCCTCGTCGCACTCGTGCCACTCGTCGACGGTCGCGTTGGGCTGGCGGCCGGGCTGGGGTTCCCATGCCAGCAGGGTGTCAGCGGACGGAACCGAGGACAATTCCGCGACGTACGCGAGGCCGTCCCGGGTGTCCCACACGATCGCCCGCGCCACCCGCTCGACCGGATCCCCGGGCCGGTGCCCGCGCACCACCTCCTTGGCGGGCTCGCGCAGCTCGATCGCGGCGATCCGCCACTGCGGGCGGGCGACGCCACGCTCGCGGCGCAGCAGCCCGGTGACCCGGCGGATCTCGTCGGCGGTCAGCGGATCGAGGGGATGGGGGTGGGTCACGGGAGCGCCTCCTGCTCGGCTCGGCGCTCGCAGTGTTGATGATCGGCGGGACCTCGGGCAACCGGTCCTCGTGCCTCGCCCGCCCGCGGACCGCGGCCGGTCGCCGGTGAGCGAGCTTGCGAGCGAATCAATGTCACAGCGCCCGCGCGAAGCGTCGACCGAGCGCAGCGAGGGAGTGCGGTGAGCCGCTCCGGCGTGGCGTCGATCCACCGCAGACCGGCGTCCCCGATCCGGTGGCGCCGTCCGGCACCCGATCGGACCTGCGGCGCTACCCCCGTTCACCAGGGCAAAATGCCCGCGAGGGGGGCGTTGTTGCCCGCCCCGGACACCGGTCGTAGGGTGGTCGCCGCGGTCGCGCCAGGCCGCTGATCCCGAATCCGCAGGACCGTCGAGGAGCCCGGTGCGCATGAACTATGAGGCACCTGCCGATCCGGCCGACGAGGCCGGCGAGGTCGGTGAGGTCGTCCGCTTCGATGTCGTCAGGCACGGCGACGACGCGACCGTCGTGCACGTCGTCGGCGAGATCGACACGCTGACCGCGCCCGTGTTGCGCGCCCAGCTGGACGAGCACATCCCGGTCATCCCGCTGCTGGTGCTCGACCTGTCGGACGTCACCTTCCTGGGCTCGGCCGGGCTCGCGGTGCTCGTCGCCGCCAAGGACGCCGCGGACGCCCGCGGGCACACGCTGCGGCTGGTGTGCGGGTCGCGGATCGTCACGCGGGCGCTGGAGGCCACGGGGCTGCTGACGCTCTTCGACGTCGCCGACGGTGTCCCGCAGGCGCTCGGCTCGTCGGCCTGACCCGGTGGATGACCACGCGTGTCCACCGATGAATGACCACTGTGGAGTGACTAGCCCGTTGCGGTGATCGGCGGGTCGCCCACGTCGCGGCCCGTGACGGTGGCACGCTGACCCGGTGACCAGCGGTACCGTCGCCGACGCCGCCGACCTCCTCACGTCGACCGCCGGCGAGATCGCCGCCCGGGTGCGGGCAGGGACCACGACGGCCGTCGAGGTCGCCCGCGCCCACCTGGCCCGCGTCGCCGCCCGGGACGCCGAGCTCGGCGCCTTCGAGGCCCTCGACGCCGAGCGGATGCTCGCCGAGGCCGCCGGCGTGGACGCCCGGCCGGACCGGTTCGCGCTGCCGCTCGCCGGCGTCCCGGTCGCGGTGAAGGACAACGTGCCGGTGGCCGGGCACGCGACGCGCCACGGGTCGGCCGCCACCTCGACCGCACCGGCGCGGCGCGACGACGAGCTGGTCAAGCGGCTGCGGCGGGCAGGCGCGGTGGTCGTCGGCAAGACCCGGATGCCGGAGCTGGCGGTGTGGGGGTTCACCCAGTCGGCCCTGGGCTTCACCCGCAACCCGCGCAGCCCGGCCCGCGACCCCGGCGGCTCCAGCGGCGGCAGCGCCGCGGCGGTCGCGGCCGGGATGGCGGCGCTGGCGCTGGGAACGGACGGCGGCGGCTCGATCCGCATCCCGGCGGCCTACTGCGGTCTGGTCGGCCTCAAGCCCGGCGCCGGCGAGGTGCCGCTGCCCGGTGGCGCGGACGAGCACTGGTTCGGGCTCAGCGCCGCGGGCCCGCTCGCCCGGACCTGCGCCGACGCCGCGGTGATGTTCGCCGTGCTCGCGGGTCGCGACGCCGCGGCGGCCCGGCACGCGGTCGAGGCGGGCGCGGCGCTGCGCCGGGTGGCGGTGTCGTTGCGCAGCCCGTCGCCGGTCGCCGAGCTGACGGCGGAGAACCGGCTGGCCACCGTCGGTGCGGCTGTGCTGCTCCGCGAGGGTGGAGCAGTGCTGGCGGCCGAGGATCCGCCCTACTCCGGATCGACGGCGTCGCACTGGTCGGTGCGCTGGCAGGCGGGCGTGGCCCGGGAGGCCGCCGACCTCGGCCTGGACCTCGATGCCGTCGAGCCGCGGACCGCGACGGTCGTGCGGAACGGCCGCGGTGTGCTGCGCCTCGGCGGTCCCCGCCCCGCGACGGCTGCGGCGTGGCGGGAGCGGGTGCTCGCGTGGTTCGACGCGGGCCGCCACGACGTGCTGCTCACCCCGGCGGTCGCCGGCCCGCCGGTGCGGGCGGGGGCGATGCGGCACCGTGGCTACCTGTCGACGACGATGCTGTCCGCCTCCCGCGTGCCCTACACGCAGGCCTGGAACCTGGCGGGAGTGCCGGCCGTGGTCGTCCCGGTGTGCGTGTCGGGCCGTCCGGTGGCGGTCCAGCTGGTGGGCCGGCCGGGCGACGAGCTGGCGCTGCTGGCGACGGCGGCACGGATCGAGGGCCGGGAGGTCCCCGACGCCCGGCTCGGCCGGACCGCGCGCGGCCCCGTGATCGCCGTGAGCGCCGCCGGACGGCGGTGACGGGCGCCGTGGGGCGACGGTCGCGGTGCTCACCCGGCCCCGCGGCGATCAGCGCAGCGTGATCCGCCCCGTCCCCGTGCGCACCTCGCCGATCACCGCCGCCGACACCCCGGCTGCGGCCAGCTCCGCCACCGCTGCCCGCGCCCGCTCCGGCTCCGCGCCGAACAGCAGGCCGCCCGAGGTCTGGGCGTCGGCCAGCAGCAGCACGTCGATCTCGCCGTGCCCGTCGGCGTCGACGGACGGCGCCACCCAGTCGCGGTTGCGCTTGCTGCCGCCGGGCAGGATCCCGGACTCCGCCAGCGCCCGGACGCCCGGCAGGACCGGCACCGCCGCGACGTCCAGCACGGCGTCCACCTGCGACGCGGCGGCCATCTTCATGAGGTGCCCGAGCAGCCCGAAACCCGTCACGTCCGTGCAGCCCGTCGCCCCGGCGGTGATCGCGGCCCGCGCCGCCGCCGCGTTGCTCGCGGTCATCGACGCCACGGCCGCCGCGACGAGGTCGTCCGGCGCGGCTCCGACCTTGATCGCCGTGGTGGTGATCCCGATGCCGAGCGGCTTGGTGAGCACCAGCGCGTCGCCGTCGCGCAGGCCGGAGTTGCGCAGGATCCGGTCCGGGTGCGCCTCGCCGACCACCGCCAGCCCGTACTTGGGCTCGGGATCGTCCACGCTGTGCCCGCCGACCACGACGAACCCACCCTCCGCCGCGATCTCGGCGCCGCCCGCGAGCACCTCGGCGAGCAGGGACGTCGGCAGGTCGGACGACGGCCACGCCACCAGGTTCAGCGCGAACAGCGGCCGCCCGCCCATCGCGTAGACGTCCGACACGGCGTTCTGCGCCGCGATCCGGCCCCAGGTGCGCGCGTCGTCGACGAGCGGGGTGAAGAAGTCCGTCGTCGCCACGAGGGCGCGGTCGGCGTCCAGCCGCCACACGGCGGCGTCGTCGCCCGTCTCCGTGCCGACGAGCAGCTCCGGAGCGGTCGGCGGGGTGAGGGAGCTCAGGACCTCCGCCAGCAGGCCGGGGGCGAGCTTGCACGCGCAACCGGCCCCGTGGCTGAACTGGGTGAGACGGCGGGTCACGGGCCCGAGCCTACGGACCCGTCGCGGCGCCGGTCCGCAGGCGCCGCCGTACCCTCGTTCCGTGACCCTCGCGTCCGATCCCCGGCGCCGGGTGCCCCGCACCGACGCCGTGCTCGCCGAGCCCCAGATCGCCCTGGCCGTCACCCGGCTGGGCCGCGCGCTGGTCAAGGAGGCGGTCGGCAGCGCGCAGGACCGGGTCCGGCGCGGCGAGATCGCGCCCGAGGCCGTCGTCGACGCCGTCCTCGACCGGCTGCCCGACACCGCCACCACCCTGCGGCCGGTGCTCAACGCCACCGGCGTGCTGCTGCACACCAACCTCGGCCGCGCGCCGCTCTCCCCCGCCGCCCGGCGCGCCCTCGACGTCGCCGCCGGGACCTGCGACGTCGAGCTGGACCTGGCCACCGGTGCCCGCGGCGCCCGCGGCCGCGGGGCGATCGACGCGCTGCTCGCCGCCGTCCCCGCCGCGGGCGCCGCGCACCTGGTCAACAACGGCGCGGCCGCGCTCGCCCTCGTCGCCACGGCGCTGGCCGCGGGTGAGGGGTGGAGGCCGGCCGCGAGATCGTCATCGCCCGCGGCGAGCTGGTCGAGATCGGCGACGGGTTCCGCATCCCCGACCTGCTCACCGCCACCGGCGCCCGGTTGCGCGAGGTCGGCACCACGAACCGGGTGAGCGCCGCCGACTACGCCGATGCCGTCGGCCCGGACACCGCGTTCGTCCTCAAGGTCCACCCCTCGAACTTCGTCGTCACCGGCTTCACCCGCGCCGTCGACGTCGACGAGCTGGCGGGCCTCGGCGTGCCGGTCGTCGCCGACATCGGCTCCGGCCTGCTCGCCCCGCACCCCCTGCTGCCCGACGAGCCGGACGCGACGACGGCGCTGACCCGCGGCGCCACCCTCGTGACCGCGTCCGGCGACAAGCTGCTCGGCGGCCCGCAGGCCGGGCTGCTGCTCGGCGCCCCCGGTGCCGGTGCCGAGCTGGTCGCGCGCCTGCGCCGGCACCCGCTCGCCCGCGCGCTGCGCGTGGACAAGCTGACCCTCGCCGCGATGGAGGCCACCCTGCGCGGCCCGGCCACGCCCGTCCGGCAGGGCCTCGACGCCGCGCCGTCCGCGCTGCACGCCCGGGCGGCCCGGCTGGCCGAGTCCCTGCGGCGCCGGGGCATCCCGGCGGAGGCGGTCGACGCGGAGGCCACCGTCGGCGGCGGCGGCGCGCCCGGCGTCACGCTGCCGAGTGCCGCCGTCGCGCTGCCGGAGTCCTTCGCCGCGGCGCTGCGGGCCGGCGAGCCCGCGGTGCTCGGCCGCCTCGACCGCGGCCGCTGCCTGCTCGACCTGCGCGCGCTGCCCCCCGACGCCGACGACGCGCTGGCCGCCGCCGTCCTGGCATGCAGGTAATCGCCACCGCGGGGCACGTCGACCACGGCAAGTCGACGCTGGTCCGGGCGCTCACGGGGATGGAGCCCGACCGGTGGGCCGAGGAGCGCCGCCGGGGCATGACGATCGACCTCGGGTTCGCCTGGACGACCTTGCCGTCGGGCGCCGAGGTCGCGTTCGTCGACGTCCCGGGGCACGAGCGGTTCGTCACCACGATGCTCGCCGGCGTCGGCCCGGTGCCCGCGGTGGTGCTCGTCGTCGCCGCGGACGAGGGCTGGATGCCGCAGTCGGCCGAGCACGTCGACGCGCTGTCGGCGCTCGGCGTGCGGCACGGGCTGCTCGTCGTGACCCGCAGCGACCTCCTGGAGCCCGACCTGGCCCGCGACGAGGCCCGGGCCCACCTCGCCGGCACCCCGCTCGCCGGCATCCCCGCCGTCTGCGTCTCCGCGGTGACCGGTGAGGGGATGGACGACCTGCGCGCCGCGCTCGACGATCTCGCCGCCGCGCTGCCCGTCCCCGACCCCCGCGCCGACGTCCGGCTCTGGGTGGACCGGGCGTTCACGATCCGCGGCGCCGGCACGGTGGTCACCGGGACGCTGCCCGCGGGCCGGCTGCGGGTGGACGACGAGCTGGAGCTGCACAGCGCGGACCACCCGCCGCGCCGCGTGACCGTGCGCGGGCTGCAGAGCCTCGGGCAGCCGCACGACCGGATCGCCGGGGTGGCCCGGGTCGCGGTGAACCTGCGCGGCGTGCCGCGCGAGGCGGTGGCGCGGGGGGACGTCCTGCTCACCCCCGGCGCCTGGCTGCCGACGGCGGAGCTGGACGTCCGGTTGTCCGGGGTACGCGGGACGGCACCCGACCCCGGTGAGCTGCCCGAGCAGCTGACCCTGCACGTCGGCTCGGCGGCGGTGGCGGCCCGGGTGCGCCCGCTGGGCGGCGACGTGGTCCGGCTGCGGCTGCGGCATCCGGTGCCGCTGCGGATCGGTGACCGCGCGGTGCTGCGCGATCCGGGGCGGCGCCGGGTCGCGGCGGGCCTGCACGTGCTCGACGTGGCGCCCCCGGCGCTGGTCCGTCGGGGTGCGGCCGCCCGACGAGCCGCGGAGCTGTCCGGTGTGGTCGGCCCGGATGCGGCGGGCGAGCTGCGCCGCCGCGGGGTGGTCCGGCGGGCCGATCTCGTGGCGATGGGGGTGCCCGCGGAGCAGGTGAACGCGCTGCGCGCGCCGGGTGCGGGTGGCTACCTGCTCGACCCCGAGCTGGCCACGGCGCTGGGAACGCGCCTGGCGGCCGCCGTGGCCGCGCACGACGCGGCGGACCCGGTCGACCCGGGGCTGCCGCTGGAGGCCGCGCGGCGGGCGCTCGACCTGCCGGACGGGCGGCTGGTCGAGGTGGTGCTGCGGCACGGCGCGGGAGGCGCCGCCGGCCAGCACGGCGCGGAGGCGGGACTCGCCCGAGCGGCGCCGGCGAGGGGCCGACGGCGGCGCTCACCCTGCGCGACGGCCGGGTCGCCGCCCTCGCGGGTGCCGGGCTGCCCCCGGCCGTGCGCACGGCTCTCGACGAGCTGCGCGCCGACCTGCAGGTGCGCCCCTTCGACGCCCCCGAGGCCGCCCGGCTCGCCGCGCTCGGCCTGGGGCCCCGGCAGCTCGCGTCGCTCGTCCGCAACGGGGAGCTGCTGCGCGTCGCCGACGGCGTGGTGCTGCTCCCCGGCGCCGACGACCGGGCGGTCGAGGTGCTCGCCACGCTCGGCCCGGAGTTCACCCTCAGCGCCGCCCGCCAGGCCCTGGGCACGACCCGCCGGGTGGCCGTCCCGCTGCTGGAGCTGCTGGCCCGCACGGGCCGCACCGAGCGGACCGCCGACGGCGGGCACCGGCTCGTCCGGCCGGCGCCCGGCTGAGCGGCGCACTCGAGGTGCACGTCCCCGTGCATGGCCCCGTCGCGCCTGGCGAGCTGCGGCATCCGCGCTGACGAACGTGCCCACTCGCGGCGGCGAACGTGCCGACTCGCGCGACGGGCGGCACATTCGCGCCGGCGAACGTGCCGACTCGCGCCGTTCGGCGCTCACCCGGCGCGATCGGTGCGTCGAGTACGGCCCCCGGTGGCAGCCACGGCGCGGGGGCTCTACGGTGACGCGTGATGCCCGACACGCGCTCGAACCCGCCCGTCGACCCGCCCGCCGTCCGGCGGAGCGGCGATGCCGACGACCAGATCACGCTGTCCTCGTACCGGCCCACGCCGGGCCAGATCGTGATCGAGGTCGGCGGCGAGGTCGACATGCTCACGTCCCCGCAGCTGCGTGCCGCCGTGCTCGAGCAGTTCGAGCCGTCGGCGAACGTCGAGCTGGTCGTGCTGGCGATGGACGACGTGACGTTCCTCGGCACCAGCGGCCTCGCCGTGCTGATCGAGGTGCGCGAGGCCGCGCACGCGGCGGGCGTCGAGCTGCGGCTGGCGTGCACGGCGCGCCGGGTGCTGCGCCCGCTGACCATCGCCGGCCTCGTACCGCTCTTCGACATCCACCCGACCCTCGACGAGGCACTCGCCGCCACCTGAGATCTGTGATCTAGGTCACACGTTTGCCGGCGGTGCTCTCCGCCCGCCTGCCGTGCTGTCCCGTGCCCGATGTGGACGGTGACCCCTGTCACCTGGCAACTCGTGCCGGAACATCACCCATGAGGACGCGCTCGTCCCGCGCGGGGCGCACGCGGCGTGGCGATGCCGTCGCAGTCGGGTGGCGGGCGCGGTGTCCAACGGGTGGAGCGAGGCGTTTGTCCGCCTGCGGAGGTGGGAAGTCGAGCGCGATCGCCCGGAACGACTCGGGCCCACGGACATCTGCGAGGTGGTTCGCGACATGAGCGACGTTTCCCGGCTCCCCGGCCCGATGGACCACGCCTGGCAATGGCAGCGCCTCGGAGCGTGCCGTGGCATGGACAGCGCGGTGTTCTTCCATCCGGACGGCGAGCGCAACCCGTCGCGGGCTCGCCGCACCGCGCGGGCGAAGGAGGTCTGCCACCGCTGCCCGGTGATGGACCTCTGCCGGGAGTTCGCACTGCAGACCCGCGAGCCGTTCGGGGTCTGGGGTGGCCTCGCCGAGGCGGAGCGGCGCATCATCCTGGAACGGCGGGGACTCTCCGCCGTGAGCTGAGCGAGCGCACGGGGTGGGCGCGCGGCGTCGGGGGCGGCGCGCCCACCGGAGCACGACGAGGGGCCGGTCCCGCTACGGGACCGGCCCCCGCCGCGGTTCAAGCGTCGACGACGCTCAGCTCGAGGCACCGGTAGCGCTGCACCGGCAGGCCGTAGACCTCCGCGATCCGCCACACCGCCCGCTCGATCGCGGCCCGCGCGGGGTCGGTCGGCAGCGGCACGGGGGCCAGGCACTGCACACCGGGCTCGGGGTCGAACCCGACCAGCTCGCTCAACGCCGCGACCAGATCGCCGTCCGCCGCGGTGCCGAGCGGCGGGCGCAGGCCCAGGCGATGCACGTGCAGCTCGTCGAGCCCGAGCTGCGCGACGGCGGCGCGGACGTCGTCGGCGTCGTCGGCGTCCTCGTCCATGTCGTCGGCCGCGTCGGGCGTGGTGAAGGCCCCGCCGCCCAGCACGCACACCGGGCTCGGGTCGGGAACGGGCTCGTCCTCGCACACCAGCAGCAGGTCGACGTAGCCGGCGTCGCGGATCTCGTCCAGCAGATCCGAGCCGGGCCGCAGCAGCTCCATCGGGCTCACGGCGATGGCGACGACGCGACGCCCGTCGTCGGCGGTGTCGCCGTCGGCGGGTTTCGAAGGTCCACGGGCACGGTGAGGCCCGTCTCCGAAACCGCGACCATTTTCTCGTCCCCCTTGACGCTGGCTCCGCGGGTCGGCACAGCAAAGCGCATTCCACGCAGTGGAAGTGGTCCTAGACCTTGACAGAACGCCGAGCGGGCGGAAGTGATCCGTGAGCGGTCTCCCGGATCCACCGGCATCAGGGATTCAACCGAACGGCGAGCAGCGCCACGTCGTCGCGTAACGGCTCGGGCAGGCAGGCGGCGAGGACGTCGTCGACGACGGTCTCGGCGTCCGAGCCGGGCGGCACCGCCGCAACCGTGCGCTCCAGCAGCGCGGTACGCGCATCCGCGTCGTCGCCCGCGACGTCGGTCAGGCCGTCCGTGTAGAGCAGGAGCAGCGAGCCCGGCGGGCACCGCACGCTCGCGGCCCCGCGACCGGGGGCACCGCCCGGGATGGGCATGACCCCGATCATGGGCGAGTGGTGGCCGTCGAGCCGCACGAGCTTGCCGTTCATCAACAGCAGCGGCGTCGGGTGCCCGGCGTTGGCGTAATGCAGCGTGCGGGTGCCGTCGGGATCCGGCGGGTCGAGCCGTGCGTAGACGGCCGTGGCCATCGCGGCCATCTCCAGCCCCTGTACGAGCTGGTCGCAGCGGTCGAGCACCGACCCGGGCTGGTCGCCGTCCCAGGCGTAGGAGCGCACGACGCCGCGCAGCTGCCCCATCGCCGCCGCGGCGCGCAGGTCGTGCCCGACGACGTCGCCGACGGCGATGCCGACCGCGCCGTCGGGCAGCGGCAGCACGTCGTACCAGTCGCCGCCGACCTGGTTGCCGTCCACCCCGACCAGGTAACGGGTGGCGATCTGCAGGCCCGCGACCTCGGGGACGACCGGAAGCAGCGTGCGTTGCAGGGTCAGCGCGGCCGCGTGCTCGACCTCGTAGAGCCGGGCGTTGTCGACGGCCAGCCCGGCGCGACCGGCGAGGTCCGCGGCCAGGTGCACGTCGCGCGGGCCGTAGCGGCGGCCGTAGGGGTGCTGGGTGAGCAGCGTCAGCGCGCCGAGCACGCGCCCGCGGGCCCGTACGGGCACGACCATCGCCGACCGCAGCCGCAGCCGCTCGAACACCGCCGCCGCAGCGGGGTCGTCGGGGTAGCGCTCGGCGCCGCGCTCGGGCAGTTCCGGGAGCAGCGCCGGGCCGCCGCCGTCGAGCACCCTGCCGGTGTCGCTGGCCGTCCCGGGGGCATAGGCGCGCACCGCGCCGAGCTCCCGCAGGAGCGCCTCGTCCGCGGCGTCGCGGGCTGCGACGGCGACCCGGCGGGTGGGCCCACGACCGGTTTGGTCGACCAGGTCGACCGCACACAGGTCCGCCAGTGCGGGCACGGCGATGCGCGCGAGCCGGGCGCAGGCGTCGGTGACGTCGAGCGCGCCGGTCATCTGCGTGGTCGCCTCGGCGAGCAGCCGCAGCTGGGCGCGCGACTCCTCCGCCTCGGCCAGCGCGCTGCGGCGTTCCTGCTCGACCATCACGCGCTCGGTGACGTCGTTCTGGACGCCGACGAAGTTGACCACCTGTCCCGAACCGTCGGTCACCGGTGAGATCGACACCTGGTTCCAGTAGGCGGTGCCGTCCCGCCGGTAGTTCAACAGGACCTCGGTGATCGGCGCGCAGCGGCGCAGGGCGTCGCCGATCCGCCGGATGGCCGACGGATCGGTGTTCGGCCCCTGCAGCAGCCGGCAGTTGCGGCCGACGACCTCGTCCAGCCGGTAGCCGGTGAGGCGGGTGAACGAGGGGTTGACCCAGACCAGCGGGTCGTCGGGCAGCCGCGGGTCGGTGATGGTGAACGACATCTCGGTGGCGATCACCGCGCGGTCGCGCAGCAGGGCCAGCCGTCGCTGGTCGCCCAGCTCGGTGCCCGACAACTGCTGGAACACGACCATCGCCCGCGCCTGCGGACCGTCGAACGCCGCGCTCGAGGCGAGGGTGAACCCGGTGACCCAGAGCAGGCGGCCCTCCCCCGCCTGCCGCTGGGCCGGGCTGAGCGACGAGCCGCGCCGGGCGGCGTCGTGCACCGCCACCGGCTCGCCGGCGACGGGGACGCCGCGCGCGACGAGCGAGAGCGGTGACGTCGTCTCGCTCATCCGCTGGCCGCCGAGATCAGTGAGGCCCGCGGCGTCGCTCCACACGTCGACGTCGACCGGGAGTCCGACCCGCTCCCCGGTCAACGCGATCGCTGCGGCGTTCGCGTAGACCACCTGCTGGCGGTCCAGGTCGATCACGAGCACGGCGGCGGGCGCGTCGTGCAGCACCTGCGGCAGCCCCGGCGCGTCGGTGGGGGATGCTCCGACGGAACGGGGACCCAGCACCGGTTCAGCCTAATGCTGGGGGCGACCCGCGCGCGCGCACATGATCGTGGAATCGGCGCAGCGAGCGGCTGCCTGTGCCCGGTTCGTCGCGCCGGTTACCGGTTCGTTGCCCCAACAACCGTCCCGGCCGTCGCGCCGGTAGGGTGCTTCGCGGCGGCGCGGGGTCGGCCTGCTCCGCCGTGGGGTCGCCAACCGTCCCGCCCGATCCCCACCGGAGGTGGAACCGTCGTGTCGGATGCCGCCGCGCCCGACCCCTTCGGGGTGGGCCTGCCGCTGGACACCGAGGTGTCGCGCCCGCGGCCGGGCACCGTCCTGCTCGAGGTGGACGGCGAGATCGACACGGCCACCGCGCCCCGCCTCCAGGCCGGCCTGGACGAGGCGCTGGACGCCGCCGACGCCGAGGGCTCCCGCGTCGTGGTCGACCTGACCGGCGTGACGTTCCTCGCCTCCAGCGGTCTGGCCGTGCTCATCGGCGGGGCCCGGCGCGTGACCGCGCTCGGCGGCCGGTTGCGGCTGGTCGCCGCCTCCCGGTCCGTCACCCGCCCGTTGCAGGTCACGGGCGCGGATGCACTCTTCGACACGTTCGACGACGTGGCCTCCGCCCTCTCCGCGGAGGCGAAGGGCGCGGGAGCATCGCGGCGAGCGCCAGCGAGCGAGGAGCGGACCGCGCCCGAGAGCCGACCATTCAACGCGGAGGCGAACGGCCACCGCACCGCCACCGGGCGTTGCTCCGCCCACCGGGGGAGTAGGAAGATGACCAGCACGTATCCCCGTCCCTCCGGAAGGAGAGCAGCCAGCGTGTCCGACGCCGAATCGCTCGACGGCATGTCCACCGTAGAGGTCCGGACGTCGGCGACCGCCGCGCTGATCCCGACCATCCGCGCCGTGGCCTCCGACCTCGCCGCGCGCGCCGACTTCGATCTCGACGCCATCTCCGACCTGCGCATGGCCGTGGATGAGGCGTGCGCCACCCTGGTCGACGCCGCGGATCCGACGTCGGTCCTGCAGTGCCGCTTCCTGGTCCGCCCCGAACGCATCCGCGTGCACGCCGAGGTCGAGTCCGCCAAGCCGGACACCGTGCTCTCCACGGACACGTTCGGCTGGCGGGTGCTGCAGACTCTTGCGGACGAGGTCGAGGTGCTGCACAAGGCCGCCGCCGATGGACGGCGGGCGACCGTCGGCATCCGGCTGGACAAGAGCGCCGGCGACGTGCCGCGGTGACGAGGGCCGATCCGGAGTACGGTCACCTCATCCCTCTGCTGGAGGAGTACGCGTCCACGGGCGCGGGCGATCCGCGCCGCGAGACGCTCCGGGCCGAGCTGGTCACCGGCTTCCTCCCGGTCGCCCAGCACATCGCGCGCCGCTTCTCCAACCGGGGTGAGCCGCTGGACGACCTCGTGCAGGTCGCGACGGTCGGGCTGATCAACGCCGTCGACCGCTTCTCCCCCGAGCGGGGCAGCGACTTCTTCTCCTTCGCCGTGCCGACGATCAGCGGCGAGGTGCGCAGGCACTTCCGCGACCTGGGCTGGTCGATGCGGGTGCCGCGGCGGCTCAAGGACCTGCACGTGTCGATCAACGGCGTGGTCTCGGAGCTGTCGCAGAGCCTCGGCCGCGCCCCCAAGCCCACGGAGATCGCCGAGCGGCTGGGCCTGCCGGTGTCGGAGGTGCTGGAGGGGCTGGAGGCGTCGGAGGCCTACCGCAGCTCGTCGCTGGACGAGATGCTCTCCTCCGAGCAGGGCAGCGCGACGGTGGGTGAGCTGGTCGGCGAGGCCGACGCCGAGCTGGACCGCGTCGACTTCCGGCAGGCGCTGCGCCCGGTGCTCTCGGAGCTCGCGCCGCGGGAGCGGACGATCGTGCTGCTGCGGTTCTTCGGGAACATGACGCAGACGCAGATCGCCCAGGAGGTCGGGATCTCGCAGATGCACGTCTCCCGGCTGCTCACCCAGACGCTGGACCGCCTGCGCAACCGTTTGGACCCCGAGACCCGCGTGAGCTGCGCCGGGCGGCCGCTCGTCGGAGCACGCCAGCGCCGTGGGCGACCGGGATTGCAGCAAGGTGGCCATACTGCGATCTGATGGAGTAGGGCCACCCTGCTGCACCCGCTACGCTCCGCCGCCGACTCGGCGACGCTGCGTCAGCGGAAGATGCTGCGCACCAGCGCGACGGCCACCAGCGCACCGATCGCGTAGAGGGCGTACTTGACCTTGGGGTCGGCGAGCTTCGCCGCGGCCGCCTGACGGCCGTCGTCGGCGAGCTTCTTGGGGTTCACGCGTGCGGTCAGCACGTCGAGGCTCGCAGCGAGGGCGTCCCTGCTCCGCTCGATCTCGCGCTGGATCGTGTCCGGGTCCCGCGCCACTGCGCCTCCTCTGCTCCGACGGTGGGGCACACGGTAGATCACCCGTCACCACTTGCCAGGATGGCCCCATGACGGAACAACTGCAGCCCGGTGACACCGCCCCCGACTTCACCCTGCCCGACGCCGACGGCAAGCCCGTCTCGCTGACCGACTTCCGGGGCCGCCGCGTGATCGTCTACTTCTACCCGGCCGCCGGGACACCCGGCTGCACGAAGGAGGCCTGCGACTTCCGCGACAACCTGGCCGAGCTCAACGACGCGGGCGTGGACGTGCTCGGGATCTCGCCGGACAAGCCGGCGAAGCTCGCGAAGTTCCGCGACGACGAGGGGCTCACGTTCCCGCTGCTGTCCGACGCCGACAAGCAGGTGCTCACGGCCTGGGGCGCGTTCGGGGAGAAGCAGATGTACGGCAAGACGGTGACGGGCGTGATCCGCTCGACGTTCCTGGTCGACCCGGAGGGGAAGATCGAGGAGGCGCTGTACAACGTCCGGGCGACGGGTCACGTGGCGAAGCTGCGCAAGGACCTGAAGGTCTGATCGGTGGCTCTGACGGCGCCTCTGGTCGGCGCCGTCACAGCCCTCGGCGCGCCGGTGCACAGCGCGACGACCGTCGCACGTGTTGCAGCAGGTGCGGCGGCCACACCCGGTATGCAACAGCGGGATAAGCTCGTTGAGCCCGCTCAGCGGCGAGGCGAACGGAGTAGCCGGCGTACTCCAACTGGCAGAGAGCCGCGGTTTAGGTCCGCGTCAGTGCGGGTTCGAATCCCGCCGCCGGCACTAGCGATCTGCGTCGGTCGGGCGACGGCGCCCGGTCCAGGTGCGGGCGCCGCGCCGCCACCACGGCGCCGACCGTGCCCACCAGCCCGCCGGTGACCGACACGGCCAGCAGCGCGGGTGAGACCCGGCCCGTCACCGCGTCACCGAGGACGACCAGCGCGATCGTGCCCGGTGCGGTGCCCAGCACCGTGCCGAGCAGGTACGGGGTGAACCGCACCCCGGACAGCCCCGCCGCGTAGTTGAGCAGCGAGAACGGCAGTGCGGGAATCAGGCGCAGCGACGTCACGGCGAGCAGGCCACTGCGGTCGAGCCGCCGCCGGGTCCACACCACCGGACCGCGGTCGGCGAACCGGTCCATGAACCCGCCGCCGGTGACCCGCACCAGCCAGAAGGCGACGACGGCCGCCAGCGCGGTCGCGACGACGGCGATCGCCACGCCGAGCACGGAGCCGAACAGCAGCCCGGCGGCCACCGTGAAGATCGTCCGAGGCACCGGGGGACGGTGACCAGCACCTGCAGGACGACGAACAGCGCGGGCGCCCACGCTCCGACGCCCCGGACGGCGTCCTGCACAGCCGCCGCGTTCAGCCCGTCCGGACCGAGCCGTCCCAGCACGACGAGGGCGGCCACGACCAGCACGGCCAGGGCCGCCGCACCGACCATCCGCCTGCGTCTCTCACCACCTCGACGGTACCGACCGCGTCCTCGTGCGCGGGATCAGCCCGGCATCACCCGCCGGCCAGCGCCCGCAGGTGCGGCAGCAGTGCGCGCAGCGCGCGCCCGCGGTGCGACAGGGCGTCCTTCTCCTCCGGCGCCAGCTCCGCCGACGTCCGGTCCTCGCCGTCCGGGACGAAGATCGGGTCGTAGCCGAAGCCGTTGGTCCCGCGCGGTGCGCGGACCAGGTACCCGGTCCACTCGCCGTGCACCACGATCTCCTCGCCACCCGGCACCACCAGCGCCGCCGCGCAGACGAACGCCGCACCGCGCCGGTCGTCGGAGACGTCGGCGAGCTGACCGAGCACCAGCTCGAGGTTCGCGCGGTCGTCGCCGTGGCGGCCCGACCAGCGAGCCGACAGCACCCCGGCATCCCGTTGAGGGCGTCGACGGCGAGGCCGGAGTCGTCGGCGACGGACGCCAGCCCGGTGGCCTTCGCAGCGTCGCGGGCCTTCGCGAGGGCGTTCTCGGCGAACGTCGCGCCCGTCTCGGGCTCCTCGGGGAACTCCGGGACGTCCGCGAGTCCGAGCACGCGGATCCCGGCGACCTCCGTGGCGTCCAGCATCCGGCGCAGCTCGACGAGCTTGCCCGGGTTGCGGGTGGCGAGCAGCAGGTCGGTCATGCCGGGGAGCCGTCCGTGACGAGCGCGGGGTGCGGGGCCGCGAGCGCGGCACTCTGCGCGGCCACCAGCTCGGCGATGCCGCGCAGCGCGACGTCGAGCATCGCGTCGAGGGTGCGCCGGGTGAACGTCGCGCCCTCCCCCGTGCTCTGGACCTCGATCAGCGTGCCCGTGTCGGTCGCGACGACGTTCGCGTCGACCTCGGCGCGGGAGTCCTCCTCGTAGGGCAGGTCCAGCCGCACCCGGCCGTCGACGACGCCGACGCTGACTGCCGCGACCTGGCAGGCGAGCGGCTTGGGGTCGGCGAGCCGGCCGCGGGCGCCGAGCCAGGTGACGGCGTCGGCGAGCGCGACGTAGGCCCCGGTGATCGCGGCGGTGCGGGTGCCGCCGTCGGCCTGCAGGACGTCGCAGT
>CAWADQ010000078.1:0-49743 GCA_963780835.1 uncultured Actinomycetota bacterium
CTCTACTGGTACCTCCACCGCTTCGCCGGACAGTGGCCCTTCGTCCGGACG
Organism: uncultured Actinomycetota bacterium; assembly: GCA_963780835.1. Classification (GTDB taxonomy): domain Bacteria; phylum Actinomycetota; class Actinomycetes; order Mycobacteriales; family Pseudonocardiaceae; genus Pseudonocardia. The sequence continues at coordinate 52 of CAWADQ010000078.1, forward strand.
AGCACGGAGGCCGCGCGGTTCCCGCGCCCGCTCTGCCCGTTGAGCGGCTGCCGGACCCTGGCGGAGACCAGCTGACGAGGCCGACCACGACCGGAACGGCCGGTGCGCCTGCGCACCGGCCGTTCCGCCGTTCCCGGGCACCCTCCTGCGTTACCGTCGCGCGGTGCGCGCCGTGCTGCTCCTCGTCACCGCCGTCCTGGCGGCGGGGTGCACGACGGCGGTGCCGGGGACGCCGTCGGCCGCGGGCCCGACGCCGCTGCCCCCGAGGCCGCGGGAGGTGCGGTTGGACGGGGTGGACCCGTGTTCCGTGTTGACGTTGGAGCAGCGCGCGGCCCTCGGGTATCAAAGCGCGGCGTCATCCAGCAGGCCCTATGTCGAACTTTTTCGCGGTGACGTGCCTACGTGCACCATGAGCAGCTCATCGGCAGATCCGACGATCCTTGGTATCGGTCAGTCACCACGGTTGGGATCGAACGGTGGCAGGAAGGCAACGTGGAGGCCGTTGTCCGACCGGACCATGTAGCAGGATTTCCCGCTATTTTCGCTGTGCCAAACCAATCCAAGACGTACTGCGCTGTAGAGGTTGACGTAGCCGCAGGCCAACTTCTCGACATCCAGTTCCTGGACGCCGGCCATCAGCCACCGCTTCGTCCGGAAGAGCTCTGCTCCAGAGCCAAGCAGTCGGCAGAGGCAGCCATCAAGACGCTCCTGACCCGTTAAGTTCGCTAGCTGCAAACACTTCTATCAAGTGGCCGACCGGTGGTGTCGTCACAGGCTAGCCTGCAGTCGCAGCTGTCCACCGGACTGGAGACGGAGTGGTGATCGAGCGTCAGCAACAGATTCTGTATGTGGAGCCAGATATGGTTCCGGCGCTTCGCGCCGCTTTCCAGTCGGCGATCGCCCAGGTAAACGAGGCGCTCGTCGGCCTCAGCCGCAGAGGATTCCTACCAATGCCTTGGCTTGGCGACGAGGAAAGTAGGGAGGTTGCAGCGCACTACACGCAGCAAGCCATGGAAGAGCCGGCCTCCTCGTACCAAGCGCTGGTCGCCTACCACCGCGAACTGAACACCGTGCACGACACCCTCCAGCGCATGGAGGACGAATACCGTCGCCGCGACCACGACGCGTCCACCGACCTGGGGCGCCGGGCATGAGCGACGTGCGCTGGGAGGGGTTCTCCCACGAGGAGATCTACTCCCGCGTGCAGCAGGGGCCCGGGCCACTCGCCTCCGCGGACGCCGAGGCCGCGTGGTCCACCGTCGAGAGCACCATCCGCACCGTCGACGCCCAGCTCACCCGCGCCGTCAAGCAGATCGGCGCCGGCTGGCAGGGCCGGGCCGCGGAGGCCGTGCAGGGCGGCATGACCGTGATGAGCAACTGGGCGCTCGACGCCGCCGGCGACGCGTCGCTCACCAAGAACGGCATCAGCGCGCAGGCCGAGCAGGCCGGCCGGTTGCGCAGCGCCATGCCGCCCCCGCGCACCGCGGAGTGGAACCGGATCGTGCAGGAGGAGGTGCCCGGCGTCGGGCTCGTGTCCGCGATGGGCGACCTCGGCGCGCTCGAGGAACAGATGGCGGACGACCACGCGGTGGCGGTCGAGATGATGAACCGGTACTCCAGCCAGTCGTCGGACAACCAGCGCCTGATGAACTACTGGACGCAGCCGCCGACGGTCGTCGTCGAGGCCGCTTCGGCGAGGTCGACCACGAGCACCGCTCCGCTCGGTCGCCGCGGGCGCCGTCGGAGTGCGCTCGGGCGCCGGTGGCTCCGGACCGGTTCGCCGGCCGATGGTTCGTCGAGTGGCGGCGGCATCGACCCGTCCTCGGCCGCCGTGCCCGCTGCGGTCGGATTCCCGGACACGGCCGGCGCCGCACCGTCGTCCGGCCGCAGTGGCGGTGCAGGCACGCCCGCGGAGATCGGGCCGCCGAACGGCGAGCGGTCGGGCCGTGTCGGATCGGCGGCGGTACCCGGACGGGCACCCGGGGCCGTCGATCCGTACGCGGACACACCGGTCGGCCGGCCGAGGAACGGTTCCCGGAACCGCCGCCGACCGTGGCGATCCCGCCGCGGTGCCTCGAACAAGCACGATCCCCGTCGGAGTCCGCCCGGGCGCCGAGGGCCGGGCGCCGGGAGCGGTCGGACGGTGGCCGCGATCCGATCCTTCCGTCGGCGGCGGCGTCCGCCCCGTCGTACCCGGGCCACCCGCCCGGCCCGGGGGTGCCACCGACTGGCGCACCGGCCTGCGCACCGCACCCGCCACTCCACTCGACACCGCCGAGCCGCCGGCCCGGGCGCCGCGCACCCCCGCTCCCGGCGTCGGCGAACCGCCGCCCCGCGCCGCCGGTCCCGCCGCGGAAGCCGCCGCCGAGCGGGTGGCCGCGGGACGCTCGGCCTCCGCGGGCCACGGGATCCTGCCGATGGGCGGTGCCGTGCGGCCCACGGAGCAGGCGCACGCGCGGGCGGCCTACCTGATCGACGACACGGACGCGTTCGCCGACGACCGCTGGTTCCCGCCGCCGGTGATCAGCGGCGATGCGCTGGTGTCGCCGCGGGGAGGCTGATGTGTCGCTCGACGGGCACCGCTCGGCCCTCGTACCCGACGCACCGGCACCGAACAGCTGGCTCCGGGTGGCTCGGCCGTCGATGAACACGGTCACCCTGTCCGCGGTGGAGTTCGACGTCGTGTGGCGCGGCGCGGGGCTCGGCGCGCCACCGGCGGTGCTCCGGCTTGCCTCACCCGGCCGGACCCACACGGCGCGCCGGCGCATCGAGGCGGAGGTCTGGGCAGCGCTGCGCGAGCGCGGGCCGGGGTGGGGCGCCGGGGCCGATCCCGACCTCGAACGTCTCCTTCACCTGCTCGCGGAGCCGGCAATCCGGGTGGAGGTTCGCGCGTGGGGCACCGCCACCATCCGCGCCGCACTGGCCGGTGGGACCGACGACGCCGTGCTCGCACAGCGCTCCGGCGACGCGGTGGTGCTCACCCCGTGCACCTCGCTCGCCGGCGCCGCGGTCGCCGTCCTCGGCACCGCGCGACCGGGACCGGGCCGGGCGGCCGTCGTCGCCGCTGTCGACCTGGAGGGGGCGCTGCGCCGACCCACGGGTGCGGGCCTGCGCACGGACCTCGTCGACCGCGGGGTCGACCCCGCCGAGGCGGGCCTGATCGCACGCATGCTGGACGGCATCGACCGGCGTGCGCAGATCTCCGTTCTCGTCCCGGACCGCCTGGGCATCCTGCGCCGCGCGGGCGAGCCGCTCGAGGTTCTCGACGGCCCGCGCGGCCGCTACCTGACGACCCGCTGCCGCGGCGCCGACGGCACCGCCTGGACCTGCGTCGCACCGGTCGACGACCGCCGCCTGCACCACCGGTTGAGCGAATGGTTCGACGCCGCCCGAGCGATCAGTCCAGGTCGCTGTGCCGCATCAGCTGCCGGCCTGCCTCGGTGATGGACCCCGACAGTGACGGGTAGACCGAGAAGGTGTGCGCGAGGTCCTGGACGGTCAGCCCGTTCTGCACGGCCATCGCGATCGGCAGGATCAGCTCGCTGGCCACCGGCGCCACGATCACGCCGCCGATGATGACGCCGGTCGCCGGGCGGCAGAAGAGCTTCACGAAGCCGCGCCGCAGGCCCTGCATCTTCGCGCGCGGGTTCGTCGAGAGCGGCAGCATGATCGTGCGGGCCGGGACCTCGCCGGCGTCGATCGCGCGCTGGCTGATCCCGACCGTCGCGATCTCCGGTCGGGTGAACACCGCAGCCGCCACGGTCTTGAGCTTGATCGGGGCGACCCCCTCACCGAGCGCGTGCCACATCGCGATCCGGCCCTGCATCGCGGCGACGGAGGCGAGCATCATCACGCCGGTGCAGTCGCCCGCGGCGTAGATCCCGGGAACGCTCGTGCGCGACACCCGGTCGACGGGGATGAAGCCGCCGCGGTCGGTCTCGATGCCCACGTCGGCGAGCCCGATGTCGGTGGTGTTCGGGATCGAGCCGACCGTCATCAGCGCGTGCGAGCCCGTCACGGTGCGGCCGTCCGTGAGCGTGACCACGACGCCGTCGTCCGTCCGCTTCACCGACTCCGCGCGGGCCTGAGCCATCGTGTGCACGCCGCGGTCGAGGAACACGTCCTGCAGCACCGCCGAGGCGTCGGCGTCCTCACCCGGCATCACGCGATCCCGGCTGGAGATCAACGTGACCTCGCTGCCCATCTCGACGTAGGCCGAGCAGAACTCGGCGCCCGTCACGCCGGAACCGACCACGATCAGGTGCTCGGGCAGCTCCGGGAGGTCGTAGAGCTGGCGCCAGGTCAGGATCCGCTCGCCGTCGGGCAGGGCGTCGTCGAGCACGCGGGGCGCCGCGCCGGTGGCGACCAGCACGACGTCCGCGGGCAGCTCCTCGGTGCCGCCGTCGGTCACGGCCTCGACGATGTGCGCCGCGCCGGCCGTCTGCCTGGCGAAGCGGGACGTCCCCCGGATGATCCGGATCCCCTCCCGCTCGAGGCGGGCCCGGACGTCGGCGGACTGTGCCAGCGCCAGGTTCTTGACGCGGTTGTTGACCAGGGGCAGATCGACGGGCGACGCGTGCCGGTCGACATGCACGCCGAGCTCGTCGCCACGGCGCAGCTCGACGCGGACGCCGGCGGAGGCGATGAACGTCTTCGACGGCACGCAGTCGTCGAGGACGCACGCCCCGCCCATGCCGTCGCGCTCGACGACGGTGACGTCCGCCCCGTGCTGGACCGCGACGAGGGCCGCCTCGTAACCGGCCGGGCCACCGCCCATGATCACAATTCGGGTCACGCGCGCCCATCCTCCTGGCTACCGTGCGGTTGCGTGATCACCGTACGCCCGCTGACGGGCACCGGGCGGCGGAGGTGGGCGGCAGCACCGCCGGTAGCCCGCTCCTGCCTGTGGAACCCGTTCCGGTCGGCACTACCCTGTGCGGGTGCCGCTGTATGCCGCCTACGGGTCGAACATGGATCCGGCGCAGATGAAGGAGCGTGCCCCGCACTCGCCGATGGCGGGTACGGGCTGGCTCATGGGCTGGCGGCTGACGTTCGGCGGCGAGGACTTCGCGTGGGAGGGCGCGCTGTCCACCGTCGTCGAAGACCCTCTCTCGCAGGTCTTCGTGGTGCTGTACGACGTCCCGGACCACGACGCCGCGCAGCTCGACCGCTGGGAAGGCGGCGAGCTGGGGCTGCACAAGAAGCTGCGGCTGCGCGTGCACACGCTGGACGGCGACATGCTGGCCTGGATCTACGTACTCGACGCCTACGAGGGCGGCCTGCCGTCGGCCCGCTACCTCGGCGTGCTCGCGGACGCGGCCGAACAGGCCGGGGCCCCCGCGGACTACGTCGCCGAACTGCGCAGCCGCCCGAGCAGCAAGTCCTCCTGACGGCGTCGCCGCCCGCACACACCTCCGGGGTCTCGTATACAGGGCAGAACTGGGTGCGGGACCCCGTTTCAGTGTGCGGCGACGCCTCAGGGGGTGAGGGCCGTCAGCGCTGCCTGGGTCAGCACCCGCACGCCGAACGGGAGCGCCCGCTCGTCCAGGTCGAAGGTGGGCTGGTGCAGGTCGCGCAGCGGGCCGTGACCCGGCCACACCCCGATCCGCGCCATCGCACCGGGCACGTGTTCCAGGTACCAGGCGAAGTCCTCGCCGCCGCTGGACTGCTCGGTGCTGCAGGCGGCGTCGGGCCCCAGCACGGTGACCGCGGCGTGTCCCAGCATCCGGGCGCTCTCCGCCTCGTTGACGACCGGCGGCACGCCCCGGGTGTGCGACAGGATGTACTCGGTGCCGGTCGGCGCGAGGATCTGGCCGACCAGCGTGCGGACCAGGCCCTCCAGGGCCTCCCACGTGGTGTGGTCGCCCGTGCGCAGGGTGCCGCGCAGCACGCCCTGCTGCGGGATCGCGTTCGCGGCCTCGCCCGCGTGCACCGCGCCCCAGACCAGGATGGTGCCCGACCGCGGGTCGACGTGGCGGGTCAGCAGGAGCGGGAGCTGGGTGATCAGCAGCCCGAGGGCCTCGACCAGGTCCGCGGTCAGGTGCGGGCGGGCGGTGTGGCCACCCGGCGAGGCGAGCTCGATCTCGACCAGGTCGCAGGCCGAGGTGATCGGGCCGGTCCGGGTGCCGAGCTTGCCCACCTCCAGCCGAGGGTCGCAGTGCAGGGCGAAGATCCGCTCGACGCCGTCGACGGCGCCGTCCGCGACCATGTCCATCGCTCCGCCGGGCTGCACCTCCTCGGCGGGCTGGAAGATCAGCCGGACACGGCCGGGCAGCGCAGGCGCGCTCGCGAGCGCGAGACCGGCGCCCAGCACCATCGCGGTGTGGGCGTCGTGCCCGCACGCGTGCATGACGTTCGGCACCGTCGAGGCGAACGGCAGCCCGGTGGCCTCGTGCAGCGGGAGGGCGTCGATGTCGGCGCGCAGCGCCACGCAGCGCCGCCCATGGCCCACGTCACAGACCAGGCCGGTGCCGTCGGGGAGGGTGCGCGGCTCGAGGCCTGCGGCGGACAGCAGCCGGCCGATCATCGCCGTGGTGCGGCGCTCGGCCCGGCCCAGCTCCGGCGCGGCGTGCAGCGCCCGACGCCAGGCGACGACCTCGGACCGGTGCAGCGCCAGCCAGGAGTCCAACCACGACGGACCGCTGCCCGCGCCCATGTCGACAACCGCGGGGCCGGCGGACGGCACAGCGGACGCGTCCTTCTCCAGGACCGTCACCGGACCCCACCGCCCCTCGACTCTCCGTGGTGCATCAGCCCATACTCCTCACCCGGACGGCGGTGTACCAAGCAGATATGACCTACTACCCCGAACGCTCGCCGAGGGGTTGCCGATCTGCTGCGGACGGGCGCACGCCGGGTGACGAACGGTCCTCCTCGCGACGACGAGCGGGATCTTCCGCCGTTCGTCGCACCGTGCGGCGCCGTCTCTCCGTCTTGTGGTCGACTACCCGGCCGCCGCTGCTGCGGAACGGAGCATCCGGGACGGCCGCTTGATACCCGCTTGGTGCAACGCCGGGCCCGTCCGATCGCATCCCGCCCGACGCATCTACTTCGTCCGGGGCCGCGCTCGGCCGGGTCGACCGGTCGCCTTCGTCCTGCTCCGCGCCCCGCGCCGGGGCCGACCGACAACGTTCATGGGCACCGCACTGGTGACAATGGCGGCGTGCATCCGGGGGACGACCAGCAGCGCCTGATCGGCGGGCGCTACCGGTTGTCCGTGCAACTGGGCAGCGGCGCGATGGGCACCGTGTGGTCGGGCTACGACGAGGTGCTGCGCCGCCGGGTGGCGGTCAAGGAACTCAAGGTCCCGCCGGGTGTGCCCCAGCGCGAGGCGATGGCGATGCGCGAGCGGATGCTGCGCGAGGCACGCGCGCTCGGCGGCCTGTCCCACCCCAACGTGATCACCGTCTACGACGTCGTCGACGCCGGCGGCGAGCCGATGGTCGTGCTGGAGATGGTGCCGTCGCGCAACCTCGCCACGCTGATCTCCGAGCAGGGGGTGCTGTCGACGGCCCAGTCCGCGGTCGTCGGGTTCGCCACGGCCGCGGCGCTGCGCGCGGCGCACCGGGCCGGGATCACGCACCGCGACGTCAAGCCGGGCAACGTCCTGGTCGCCCACGACGGCCAGGTCAAGCTCACCGACTTCGGCATCGCCCGCAACGTCGCCGACGCCCCGATGACCACCGCGGGCCTGGTGCTCGGCTCGCCCGCCTACATCGCGCCGGAGGTGGCCGCGGGCCAGCCCGTGACGCCGGCCGCCGACCTGTGGGGCCTCGGGGCGACGCTGTTCGCCGCGATCGAGGGACGCCCGCCGTACGACGTGCGCGGCGACCCGGTCTCGACGATCACCGAGGTGGTCGACGGCGAGGTCCCGCGGCCGAGCGCGAGCGGCCCCGTCACCGACGTGATCGCCGCGCTCATGGTCAAGGAGCCTGCGAAGCGGATGCCGCTGGGCGAGGTGCGGCGGCGGCTGCGGCCGCTGATCGGCGACCCCGACGACCCGCTCTACCCGGGCTCGCCGGACGCGCCGACGATGGCCGCCACGTACCGGGTGCCCCAGGGGTCGCGCGGTGGTCCGGGGGGATCGGGGCCGGCGAGCTCCGGCGGGTCGGGCCCGGCGGGCCGTCGGTCGGGGCCGACGCCGACGGTCACCCCGGCGCCGCCTGCGACGTCGGCCGGACCGCCTGCCGCACCTTCCCTCCTCCCGCGCCGGCTGCACCTCCGGTGTCGGCGGCGCCGCTCGCGGCATCGCCCGGTCCGCTGCCCGAGGCGCTCCGGGCGGCCGCACCGGCCCCCGCACCGGCCCCGGACCCCCGTCCGGTCCGTCCCCCGCCCGACGAGGTGCAGACCGAGATCCGGCCGCCCGCGCCGAGGCCGGCCGCGACGTCGGGGCGCACCGCCGCGGTCCTCGTGGCGGCCGGCGCGGCCGTGGTGCTCGCCGGCCTCCTCGGGGGTTGGGCGGCGACGCGCGCGCTCTCGGGACAGTCGCCGCTGACGACCGTGACGGTGGCGACGGACGCGGTCACGCTGCGGGCGCACACCGACGACCTCGGCTTCACCGCCCAGGTGCCGGAGGCCTGGGCCGAGCGCCGCGACGACCGGTCGGTGAGCTTCGTCAGCCCGGACGGCAGCGAGGAGCTCACGGTCGCCCGGGCCACGTCCGCGGAGGAGGTCATGGCGGGGCTCACCGCCGCCGCCCTCGGTACGGCCGACCTGCGGCCCGACCCGCCGCAGGCCCTGGACGGCGGCGCGACGCAGGTCGTCTACCGCACCGCCGACGACGGCGTGCACCGGACCGGCTGGCTGCGCGTCGTGCCGGTCGCCGACGGCGTCCTCGCCGTGCGGCTCACCGCTCCGGGAGGCAGTTCCGAGAGCGTGTCCGCGCAGCTGTTCGACGTCGTCGCGGACGCGGTCGGCCCGGCGAGCTGAGCGCGGGCTCGCGGACACCGACGCCGCGCTGCCGGCGCTCGCCTGCCGGGAAGATCGGCGCGGCCGTAGGCTGCGCCGCATGACCGACCGGGCCTTCTCCGATCCCGCGGCCGATCCCGCCGCGGCCGCCGCCGCGATCACGCAGGCCACCGGTGTCGCGGCGCACGACGTCGCCGTGGTGCTCGGCTCGGGGTGGCGACCGGCCGCCGACGTGATCGGGCCGCCCGCGCACGAGCTCGCGATGGCCGACCTCCCCGGGTTCGTCCGGCCGATCGTCGCGGGGCACGGCGGCACCGTCCGCTCCGTGCCCGTCGGCGACCGCAACGTGCTGGTGCTGCTCGGCCGCACCCACCTCTACGAGGGCCACGGCGTCGACGCGGTCGCGCACGGGGTCCGCACCGCCGCGGCCGCCGGCTGCCGCGACCGTCGTGCTGACGAACGCCGCGGGCGGGATCCGCGAGGGGATGGCCGTCGGCGACCCCGTCGTCGTCGAGCGACCACCTCAACCTCACCGGCCGCTCCCCGCTGCACGGCCCGCGGTTCACCGACCTCACCGACCTCTACTCCCCCCGCCTGCGCGCGCTGGCGCGGGAGATCGACCCGACGCTGACCGAGGGCGTCTACGCGGGGCTCACCGGCCCGCACTTCGAGACGCCCGCCGAGATCCGCATGCTGCGGATGCTGGGTGCGGACCTCGTCGGCATGTCGACGGTCCTGGAGGCGATCGCCGCCCGCGCGGAGGGCGTCGAGGTCTTCGCGCTCTCGCTGGTGACGAACCTGGCCGCCGGCCTGTCGGGCGCACCGCTCGATCATCACGAGGTGCTCGAGGCCGGGGCCGCCGCAGCAGCGCGGATGGGCGCGCTGCTGCGAGACCTGGTGACGCGCGCATGATCCAGCTGGATGCGGACGAGCGGTGACGGCGTTGACTCCGGCGCAGCGCGACGCCGCGATGCGGTGGATCGCCGACGATCCCGACCCGGACACCCGCGTCGAGCTGCAGCGCGTGCTCGCCGCGGCGCTCACCGGTGACCGGGAGGCGGCCGCCGACCTGACCGACCGCATGGCCGGGACGCTGCGGTTCGGCACGGCCGGGCTGCGCGGGCCGGTCCGCGCCGGCCCGAACGGGATGAACGTCGCCGTGGTCCGCCGGACGACCGCCGGCCTCGCGCACTGGCTGCGCGCGCGGGGCCGGGCCGGGGCGCCGGTCGTCGTCGGCCGGGACGCCCGCCGCGGATCGGAGGCGTTCGCCGCGGCCGCCGCCGAGGTGCTCGCGGGGGCCGGGTTCGCCGTCCGGACGCTGCCCGGTCCGCTGCCCACCCCCGTGCTCGCGTTCGCGGTCCGGGAGATCGGCGCCGTCGCCGGCGTCCAGATCACCGCCTCGCACAACCCGCCCGCCGACAACGGCTACAAGGTCTACGTCGACGACGGGGGCCAGCTCGCCCCGCCCGCGGACACCGAGATCGAGGCCGCGATCGCCGCGGCGCCCCCGGCCGTCTCCGTCCCCGTCGGGCCGCCGCACGGGATCGTCGACGTCCGCGAGGCCTACCTCGACCGGGTCGCCCGCCTGCCGCGCGGCACCGCCCGGACCCTGCGGATCGCGCTCACCCCGCTGCACGGCGTCGGCGGCGAGACGGCCGTGCTCGCCCTGGCCCGCGCCGGCTTCACCGACGTGCACGTCGTCACCGCGCAGGCCGTGCCGGACGCCGCGTTCCCGACCGTCGCCTTCCCGAACCCGGAGGAGCCCGGCGTCACCGACGCCCTGCTGGCGACGGCCGAGCGGGTCGGGGCCGACCTGGCCGTCGCCCTCGACCCCGACGCGGACCGGTGCGCGCTCGGCGTCCCCACCCCGGACGGGCTGGCGGATGCTGACCGGCGACGAGACGGGCGCGCTGCTCGGGGACCACATCCTGCGGCACGGCTCGCTCATTAGTCGGGTAGATCGGCTGGTCGCGACCACGGTCGTCTCGTCGTCGATGCTCCGCGCGATCGCCGCCGCGTACGGCGCGCGCTTCGCCGAGACCCTGACCGGCTTCAAGTGGATCGCCCGCGCCGGAGCGGGGCTGGTCTACGGCTACGAGGAGGCGCTCGGGTACTGCGTCGACCCGGATGCGGTCCGCGACAAGGACGGCATCGCCGCCGCGGTCCTGGCGGCCGACCTCGCGGCCACCCTCAAGGCCGCAGGCGGCGGGCTGCTCGACCGCCTCGACGAGCTGGCGACCGCGCACGGCGTGCACGCCACCGCGGGACTGCCGGTCCGGATGGAGCCCGGCCGCGCGCGACGCCGTCGTCGAGCGGCTCCGGGCGCGGCCCCCCGAGGGCTGGGCCGCCGACCGTCCCGCGCCGGACGTCCTCGTCCTGCGGCGCGCGCGAGTCGAGAACGAGCGTCGTGATCCGCCCCTCGGGCACCGAGCCGAAGCTCAAGGCGTACCTGCAGGTCGTCGAGCCGGTCTCGGGCGACCTCCCGGCGGCCCGGGCCGCGGCGGACGCGCGCCTGCACGCGCTGCGTGCGGAGGTCGAGGCCATGATCAGCGGCCCCGGATCCGGCGGCGGTGATCACCGGGTCTAGCCTGCCGCCCGTGCCTCGGCCGAAGGTCCACGACGCGGCGCTGCGCCTGCGCCTGCTGGAGTGCGCGGGTGCGACGCTGTCGACCCGCGGCCTCGCCGCGCTGAGCCTGCGCACGCTCGCCGCCGACGTGGGCACGTCGACCACCGCCGTGTACGCGCTGTTCGGCGGCAAGCCGGGCCTGCTCGCCGCCCTGCACGCCGAGGCGTTCGCCCGCCTCGGGGCCCGGCTGGACGCCGTGCCGGTCGGCGCGGACCCGGTGGAGGACCTCGTCGCCCTCGGCCGCGCCTACCGCGACGCCGCGCTCGCCGACCCCCACTTCTACGAGGTGATGTTCGGCGGTGCGCTGCCCGCGGACGAGCAGTGGTGGGCCGTCGCCGCGCCCATCCTGCGGCCCGTCGCGGAGGTCGTGAACCGGGCCGCGACGAGCGGCGTGCTGCGCTCGGAGGTCGACCCGGCGACGGTGTCGCTCGCGCTGTGGGCGACCGTGCACGGGCTCGTCTCGCTGCACCTGCGCGGGCTGCACCCGGCCGACGCCCCGGCACCCGCGACCGTCGTCGACGTCGCCCTGCGGGCGGTCGTCGCGGGCTGGCTCGCCGCTCCCCGGCACTGCCGCGACGGAATCCGGCGCACGATCGAGACGCACTGCTAGACCGTTCCGAACTGCCGGTCCCCCGCGTCCCCCAGCCCCGGGACGATGTAGGCCGAGTCGTTGAGCCGCTCGTCCACGCTCGCCGGTCACCAGCCGGACGGACAGACCCGCTGCCGCGCAGCCGCGCGATGCCCTCCGGCGCGGCCACCGCGCACACGGCCGTCACGTCCTCGGCGCCCCGTTCGGCGAGCAGCTCGATCGTGTGGACCATCGAGCCGCCGGTGGCGAGCATCGGGTCGAGCACGAACACCGGGCGGCCCGCCAGCGACTCGGGGAGCGACACCATGTACGTCACGGCCTGGTGGGTCTCCTCGTCGCGGGCCATGCCGACGAACCCGACCTGCGACTCGGGCACGAACGCCTGCGCGGCGTCCACCATCCCGAGCCCGGCGCGCAGCACCGGTACGAGCAGCGGGGGCTGCGCGAGGCCGTAGCCGAGCGTCCGCGCGACGGGGGTGTGGAGCGGCGCGGTGCGCAGCGGCGCCGCGCGCATGGCCTCGTAGACGAGCATGAGCGTGAGGTCGCGCAGCGCGGCGCGGAAGGTCGCGTTGTCGGTGCGGGCGTCGCGCATCGTCGACAGCCGTGACTTCGCCAGCGGGTGGTCCACGACCAGGACGTCCATGGTCGACACCGTAGAGCCTGCTTCGACGTCAGGGGCGGTTCGGTCTCAGGACCCTCTGCTCGTCGGTCCACCGCCACTGCCGGCCGTCGCGGCGGCCCCGGGCGCGGTCCTCCAGCACCGGGCCGCCCGCGCCGGTGGCCGCGAAGCAGGACAGCACGATCTCGTCCGCGGAGGCGTCGATCCGCAGGACGCTGCGGAACAGCGGCGGCCGGCGGGGCTCGATGAGGGCGGGCGGCGGGTCGCCGGGCAGCACCTGGCCGGTCGCGGGCAGGGGGTAGATCTGGCCCGCGGCGCGCCGGGCCCGGGCCGGGACGTCCGCGGGCGGCGTCGACGGGCGCGGGGCGCGGTTGCCGATCCGCTCGGCCATGATCGTCGTCGCGTCGTCCGGCCGGATCGCGAGGCTGCCGAGGCCGAGCAGCCCGCGGTGGTGCCTGCTGAACCGGGCCAGTGAGTCGCCGCGCAGCGGGTAGCAGCGGAAGTCGTCCTCGAACACCGCCGGGGCGAGCCGGTCGACGTTCGGGATGCGGTGGGTGGCCGACAGCGGCGTGCCCGCGGCGCCGGCGACCACGTACTGCAGGGTCCGGCCGTCGCGCAGGCGCACGGGGTAGCGCTGGTAGTTGTGGTCGCCGCCACCGATCGCGGCGACGTAGCCGTACGCGGGGTCGGTGACGATCTCGTTGAGGTCGGATCCGGCACCGCCGTCGTCGAGCGGGATCCGGTGCAACCGCGCGCCGGCGAACAGCGGCCGGGAAGCGAGCAGGATCTTCGGCCGGTCGTCGGCGGACACCGCCCGCAGCCAGCGGGCCTGGGCACGGTCCACCCGGCCGGTCAGCCCGGTGTCGACCAGCACGAGCCGCAGCGGCCCCACGTCGACCGCGCAGTACGGGCCGGGCTGGACCGTGTACTGGGCGTCGGTGTCGCGGTACCAGCGGGCGGCGGCGAGCTCCTCGGCGGTGGCGGTGGGCGCGCGCCGCCAGAACATGCGGCGCACCGCCCGCGCCCACACGGGCCCGGTCGTGGCGGGCAGCGGCGCGCGGGCGTCGGGCGGGGCGTCGCAGAAGACGGTCATGAAGCCGGCGAGGCCGTCGTGCCAGTCGGCGGAGCCGGGGACGCCGTAGATCGGGGCGGGATAGTCGGCGTACGGCGCGAGCAGGCGCTCCTCGTAGGTCCGCAGGCCCCCCGCCGGTGCGCCGATGTCCCCGCACGCGACGGCGAGGTCGGTGTCGCCCGCGGCGGCCAGCAGCACCGGCTCGACGGCGTTCTGGATCCCGCGGCCCGCGCCCGGGTCGCCGAGCACGGCCACCGACGCGCGGTCGAGCCGCGCGAAGCGGTCGACGACCCGGTCGGCCGGAGGGCCCGGCACGCCCTCGGTGCGGGCCCACTCGTCGAGGCGGCGCAGCCAGAGCAGGCGGGCTTCCTCCGTCGGATCACCCAGCAGGCGCGCGAGCAGGGCGTTCCGGGCGGCGAACGGGGGGCGGCGGCGCCGGCGGGTCGGTGCCGGGCCGGCACGCGGGCGGCCCCAGCCGGCGGCCTCGGGCGCGGACCGGGACGACGGGCCCGACGGCGGGGGCGGATCGGCGGGCACCGCGGCCCGCTCCTCCCGGGACCACGGCCGCAACCACATGGCGCGCATGGTGGCAGGTTCACCACCGGCGGCGCAGCGTCAGCGCGAGAAGATCACCCGCTGTGACCGGAATCGAGTGCGGTAACCCGGTTATCGGGTGTCCATCGACGTCGCGGTGGACGCGCGACCAGCCATGATCGACGGCCCCGGCCACGGGTACCCGAGGTCAGAGATCGTCCGGACGGGAGGGAGGATAGTTGATCACAGAGCGTGCCGGAACGACCGCGTCGGATCGGCGCGTCCCCCGGTCCGTTCGCCGAGCGTCCCGACCTCACGACGGCCTGTGAGAATCCGGGGCGCAAAGGGGCACCCGAACGGGTGGTTAGTCCCGTGCAGCGTGACACAGGAACACCGTTCGACGCTGTACTAGACGACGAGGAGGTGATCCGGTGCCAGAGAACTCGACTTCCGAAGAGGCGACACTGATCGCTGCGGCGGAGAAGCTCACCCAGTGCGACGGCTACGTCGTCCTGGCGGTCGACCCACAGACCGGCGAGGTCGACGCGCACGGGCCGTTCGACGGCCTGACCGCCACGGTCAAGGCCGACCAGCTCCGTCGCGACTTCGACCGCGGTGGTCTCGAAGACGTCTCGGTCGGTGTCGTCAGGCTTCACCAGTCGACCTGAGAGGGCATGTCGGACGGCCAGGGCGCGCAGGCGTCCGGCCCGGTGTCGAAAGTGCCCGCTCAGCGCTCCCCCTCGCTTCCGGCACCGCCCGCTGCGTCGCGCAACGGGCGGTGTGTGCACACCGGGAATGACTACACTCCGGCCGTGACCGCGACCGTCCCCGTCCCGCGTACGGAGACCCCGGCCGGTGTGCTCGGGCTCGCCGACGTCGGCCGCGACGATCGCTCCCTGCGTCGCTTCCTGCACGGTCTGCCGCCCGTCGACGAGGCCGGCCTCGAGCGTCGATCCGCCTGGTTGGCCGGCCGCCGCGTCGCGGCCTCCGCGGAGCGGCAGGTGCTCGACCTCGCCGTGTCGATGGTCGACCTCACCACGCTCGAGGGTGCCGACACCCCCGGTCGCGTCCGCGCCCTCTGCGCGCAGGCCCGCCGTCCCGACCCGACGGACCCGGACGTCCCGCCGGTCGCGGCCGTCTGCGTCTACCCGGACCTCGCCGCCGTCGCCGCCGAGGCGCTGCGCGGATCGCCGGTCGGGATCGCCGCCGTGGCCACCGCCTTCCCGTCGGGCCGGGCGTCGCTGCCGGTGAAGCTGGCCGACACCGCACTCGCCCTCGACGGCGGCGCCACCGAGATCGACATGGTGATCGACCGCGGGGCGTGGCTCGCCGGGCGCTACGGGCAGGTGCACGACGAGATCGTCGCCGTGCGCGCACTCGTCGACGGCCGCGCGCACCTCAAGGTCATCCTGGAGACCGGCGAGCTGCCCGGCTACGACGACGTCCGCCGCGCCGCCTGGCTGGCGCTGCTGGCCGGCGCCGACGTCGTGAAGACCTCCACGGGCAAGATCTCCCCCGCCGCGACCCTGCCCGTCGTGCAGGTGCTGCTGCAGGCCGTCCGCGACTGGTACCGGGCCACCGGCGAGCGCCGCGGCGTCAAGGCCGCAGGCGGGATCCGCCGCGCCCAGGACGCGGTCCGGCACCTCGTGGCCGTGCGCGAGGTCGCGGGGCCGGAGTGGCTCACGCCCGCGCTGTTCCGCTTCGGGGCGTCGTCGCTGCTCGACGACCTGCTGCGGCGCCGGAGGAGCAATGCCTGATGGCCGGGGCCGATGAACTGGGACTACGGGGTGGCACGGGACGACGCGGCGGCGGCGAAGCTGAAGCCGGCCTACTCGCCGTTCGTGGACGGCCGGTACGTCGCGGGCGGCGACCCGCTGACCGTGCACAACCCGGCCACGGGCGAGCGGCTCGCCGAGGTCGCCGCGGCCGGCCCCGCCGACGTCGAGCACGCGGTGGCCGCGGCCCGCCGGGCGCAGGTGGACTGGGGAGCGCTGCCCGCCCGACGCGCACGGCTGCTGTTCCGCCTGGCGCAGGTGGTGGCCGACCGCGCGGATGAGCTGGCCGCGCTGGAGGCCCTGGACGCCGGGCGGCCCGTCCGACGAGCCCGCGACGACCTGTCCACCGTCGCCGCGCACCTGCGCTCGTGCGCCGGCTGGGCGGACAAGCTCGAGTTCGCCGGCTTCGGGCCCGCCCCGCGGCCGGTGGGCGTGCTGGGCGTGCTCGTCGCGGGCGCGCTGCCCGCCGTCGTCCGCCGGGTCGCGCCCGCGCTGGCGTGCGGCAACGCGGTCGTGCTCGTCCCCGATCCGGACGCGCCGCTGGGCGCGCTGGTGCTCGCGGAGGCCGCGGCCGAGGCGGGGCTGCCCGACGGCGTGCTCAACGTCGTGCCCGGCGGGGTGCTCGACGTCGACGTCGACGCGGTCGCCGTCACCGGGCCGCCCGCCTTCTGCCGGGAGGCGGCGCGGCTCGTGCCGGGCCGCGCGGTCGCCCGCGAGACGACCGGAGGGCTCGCGCAGGTCGTCCACGACGACGCCCCGCTGGACCAGGCGGTCGACGGGATCGCCGAGGCGCTCGGCGACGACCAGCGGGTGCTGGTGGCCGAGTCGGTCGCGGACGAGTTCGGCGAGCTGCTGCGGGAGCGGCTGGCCCGGCTGCGCGTCGGCGACCCGCTGGACCACAACACCGACCTCGGGCCGATGAGCTCCCTGCAGCGGCGCGACCGGGCTGTCGCCCTGGCCACGGCCGCGGACGACGAGGGCGCGCGCCGCTGGACCAGCCCCACCCGGCTGCCCGAGCGCGGGTGGTTCCTGGCGCCGACCGTGTTCAGCGATGTCGCGCCGACGATGCGGGTCGCCCGCGAGGAGATCCCCGGCCCGCTGCTGCCGGTGCTGACGTTCCGCACGCCGGCCGAGGCCGTGGCGATCGCCGGTGCCCCGCGCGCTGCCGCAGTGTGGACGGACAAGGGCAGCCGGGCCCTGTGGACGGCGCAGCGGCTGCGGGCGGGCATCGTGTGGGTCAACGCCGTGAACCGGTGGGAGCCGGCCGCCCCGGCGGCGGCGCTCGCTGACCACCTCGTCTTCTGAGGCATCTGTCTTCTGAGGCATCTTCTGACGGCGTCGCGGTCGATCAGCCCGCGTACGCTCGGCGGGTGGCCGCGTCGCCGATCTTCCGCATGCTCGTCGGAGGGCGGTTGCGGGGCACGCGAGGCCACCCCGTGCACGACGCGACGGGCGCGCTGCTCGGATATGCGGCGGTCGCCGGCCCGGATGAGGTGGCCGAGGCGGTCGCGGCCGCGAAGGCGGCCCTGCCGGGCTGGGCGGCCACGACGGCGGACGAGCGCGGGCGGGTGCTGCACGGCGTCGCGGAGCTGCTCGACGAGCGGCGCGACCGGCTCGCCGCCGACCTCGCCGCCGCCGACGGGATCGCGGTGGATGCGGCCGCGGAGCTGGTCGACGCCGCGGTCGACCGCTGGGTCTGGTACGCGGGCTGGACCGACAAGATCGCCGGGGTGCTGGGGGCCGTGCACCCGGTGACCGGGCCGTACGTCGGCTGGTCCGCGCCCCGACCGGTCGGGGTGGTCGGGGCCGTGTCCCTGCCGTCGCTGACCGCCCTGGTCGAGGCGCTGGCACCGGTGCTGGCCGCAGGCGCCACCGCCGTCGTGCTGGTCCCGCACGAGCGGCCGGTCGCCGCGGCCGCGCTCGCCGAGGTGCTCGCGACCGCGGAACTGCCTGCGGGCGCGGCCAACGTGCTCACCGGGCCGGTCGGCGAACTGGCGACCCGGCTCACGGGGGTCGACGGCCTCGACCTCACCGGCGCGCCCGACGACGTCGCGCCCGACGTGATCACCGCCGCGGCGGAGCGCGGCGCCCGGGTTCTCGCGCCACCGGTGATCGACGACCCACCGCTTTCCCGGCTCCGGGCGTGGAGCGAGGTCACGACCATGTGGCACCCCGTCGGCCGCTGAGCAGGGCGTCCTACGCTACGGACGTGGCCAGCGACATCGTCCCCATCCAGCTCTCACTCACCGAGGGCGACCTCGTCACGCTCTGGGCGCCGCGGTGGCGGGAGGACGGCGAGGACTGGGAGGCCTTCCTCGGCGACGACGACTCGCTTTTCGCCTTCCCGGAGGTGGCCCAGCTGGCCGCGTTCGTCCGTACCGACGACGCGCACGACCTCGGCGACCACCCCGCGTGGCCGGTGGTGGCGGACCTGACGGTCGCGGAGCTGACGCCCGAGGAGGCCCACCGCTACGACGTGATCGGGGTTCCCGAGCTGGCGGCGGAGGACACCGACCAGTGGACGGTCGGCGAGCTGGCCGAGATCGTCGGGATGGTCCGGTCGATCGCCGAGGTGTGCGACCTCGAGATCGTCGAGGAGGTGCTCGACGCCGCACCCGGCTTCGCCCTGCTGGACCAGGGCACGCTGCCCTTCGTCGGCCGCGAGGGCGGGAAGCTGTGGCAGCAGCTGGTCGACACGATCGCCGAGCGCTGGGACGACGTGATCGACGCCCTCGACGACCTCGTGACGACCCCGCGGGTCGACATGACGGCGCTCGCGGCGGCCGAGAAGGAGGCGGACGAGCTGGCCGCCCGGGAGGACGCCGACGCCGCCGCGGCCGGGGACGTGGGGGACGACGACGGGGTCGACGATCGCGAGTTCGACGCCGTGGACGACGACGAGGACGACGAGCCGGAGGCCGCGGACGCCGAGGCCCGCCCGGCGGTGGCCGCCGAGGTCGACGACGAGGCCGAGGAGGCCGACGAGGGGACCCCGGACGACGAGCCGGAGCCGACGTTCTGGGAGCAGGTCGGCATCGACCCCATCCGGGTCGTCACCGGCGACGGCGAGCTGCTGACGCTGCGCTGCTACCTCGACGACCGGCCGATCTTCCTCGGCGCGAAGGGGGAGATCGACACGTTCCCCACCCGCGGCGCGCTCGCCCGGTTCATCGCGAACGGCGCCGAGGGCAGCGACATGGCCTCGGTGTCCACCTGGGCGGACGTGGTGGAGCGGGCAGCGGCGCGCGAGCTGGAGGTCGACGTCGACCCGCTCAACGTCTACGTGCTGCCCGGGCTGGACGACGACATCGCCGAGGGGCCGCTGGCGGTCGATCCGACGCAGCTCGAGCAGGCCGTCGAGCTCGTCCGCGACGTGGGCGAGTGGGCGGGCGACGGCGAGCCGCGCGAAGCGCTCGCCGAGTCGCAGAGCCTGGGCTGGCTGGTGTCGTTCGTGATCCGGCCCGACCCCACCCGGTTGGCGCCGAGCCCGCCGTTCGAGGCGGACGCCGCGAAGTGGCGGGAGCTGGTCGACGACCTGGAGAAGCGGCTCGTCAGGCGGTAATGGGATCAGCGAGGGCGCGTGTTCCCGGCCGGTCCCTCGGTGTGGGACAGCCGCTTGGCGAAACAGTCGTCGGGTGCCAGCTGCTGGGTCTGGCACCACGCGTTCGCGGCCTCGGGGGTGTCGAACGGCTCGGCAGCCAGCGTCACCCAGTAGTCCTTGCCGCGGAAGCTCGTGAACCGCTCGGACCGGGTCAGCACGCTGCTCGGCACCTTCTGCTGCCAGGACTGGAAGTCGGCCCACACGGCGGCGGCGTCGTAACGGGTGCCGTCGACGACGTCGCCCTCCCGCTTCGACGACAGCTGCGGCACCCACTTCCCGACGAGCGACTCGACCCGCTCGGCGTCCCCGTCGAGCTGGCGGCGCAGCAGGTCGGCGGGCGCGGTGGCGGTCGGCTGGGCCGACGTCGGCGGCGAGAGCGACGCCGAGACCTGGGCCGGGATCGACGCCGGGACCGGCGCCGGCTTCGGTACGGGAATGGGTGCGAACGTCGGCACGGGCGGCGCCGCCTTGCTCGACCCGAGCCCCAGGGTGACCGCCGTCGCCCCACCCGCCACGGCCAACACCGCGATCACGGCGCCGGCGATGAGCGCGGGCCGCGGGCCGCGGGAGGGGGGCCGGGGCGGACCGGGCCGTCGCGGGCCGGGGCCGTACTGGGTCGGCGCCGGGAGGACCTGCGCGGGAGGGCGCCAGTCCGGCTGGGGACCGGGCCCGGGATCCGCGGCATAGGTCGCGGGTCCGGGACCGGGGCCGTAACCCGGGGCTCCCGGACCGGGACCGTAGCCCGGCGCTCCCGGACCGGGACCGTAGCCCGGCGCTCCCGGACCGGGGCCGTAGCCCGGGGCTGCCGGCGGCCGTAACCCGGGGCTGCCGGACCGGGGCCGGCGGCGTAGGGATCTCCCTGTCCGGCGCCGGCGGCGGGCGTCCCGCAGGCTCCGCAGAACTCGCCGTCAGGCGTCAGCGGCGACCGGCATCGGACACACGTCGCCACGACCCGTCGTCACCACCTCGCCGGTCCGCCGCATCTCGGTGCGGGGCACCACTGTGGCGGGAACGCCCTCATGCCGTCAATGCGGCGTACCCCGGCTTGATCACGTCGTCGATCACGGTCAGCCGGTAGTCGAAGTGGCAGAAGGCCGACTTCATCGCGTTGATCGTGAACCAGCGCAGGTCGTCCCAGCCGTACCCGAATGTCTGCGCGAGCGTGAGCATCTCGCTGGTCATCGAGCAGCCCGACATCAGCCGGTTGTCGGTGTTCACCGTCACCCGGAAGCGCAGCCGGGCCAGTAGTCCGATCGGGTGGTCGGCGATCGAGTGAGCTGCACCCGTATGGACGTTCGACGTCGGGCACATCTCCAGCGGGATCCGGCTGTCGCGGACGTAGGCGGCGAGGCGCCCCAGCCGGGGTTCCCCGTGCTCGTCGAGGTTGATGTCGTCGACGATCCGCACCCCGTGACCGAGCCGGTGTGCGCCGCACCACTGGATCGCCTCCCAGATCGACGGGAGCCCGAACGCCTCGCCGGCGTGGATGGTGACGTGCGCGTTCTGCTGGCGGACGTAGTCGAACGCGTCGAGATGGCGGGTGGGCGGGAAGCCCTTCTCGGCGCCGGCGATGTCGAAGCCGACCACCCCGACGTCGCGGAAGCGCACGGCCAGCTCGGCGATCTCGCGGGAGCGGGCCGCGTGGCGCATCGCGGTGAGCAGGCAGCCGATCCGGATCCGCCTGCCGTTCGCCGCGGCGGTCGCACTGCCCTGCCGGAAGCCCTCGAGCACCGCCTCGACCACGGCTTCGAGGCTCAGGCCCGCCTCGACGTGCAGCTCCGGGGCGAAGCGCACCTCGGCGTAGACGACGCCGTCCGCGGCCAGGTCCTCGGCACATTCGGCCGCCACCCGGACGAGTGCATCGGGGGTCTGCATGACGGCGACCGTGTGCCCGAACGTCTCCAGGTACCGCACGAGGGACCCCGAGTGGGCGGCCCCGAGGAACCACGCGGCCAGCTCGGCCGGGTCGCGTGACGGCAGGGCGGCGTAGCCGGCGGCGTCGGCCAGCTCGATGATCGTGCCGGGCCGCAGTCCGCCGTCCAGGTGGTCGTGGAGGAGCACCTTCGGGGCGTCCCGGATGCTCTCGACCGTCAGGGGTACTGCGCGGGGCATCGACACGGCATCACGGTAGAACAACGACAGCGGCCTACCGCGCAGTGCTCGGTCCCGCGGTCTCGCCTCTCCGCAGCCGACCAGGTGCTTTCGGCGGGCAGAACTGCTCCGAACGGGGGTGTCACAGCCGAACGGGGACGCGCCGTGTGGGTGATCCACCCGTGTCGCTACATTTCCTTCCGCTCCCCGTCCCGCAGAACAGGAAGCCCCGTTCCCGATGAGTGCAGACACGGCTATGTCGTTCGACCGCATGCGCGGAATGCTCAACCGCGCAGCGGAGATCCGCGAGAGCGAGCAGCAGCAGGTTTTCGACTCGCTCGACGAGATCCACGCGCGCCTCGCGGCCCTGGACGCGCTCGGCACGATGCGTAAGCGGCTGTCCGAGCTGCCCGACCGCACCGAGGTCAGCGTGCTCGCCGAGCGGCTCGACGAGACCGTGGCGAAGCTGGACGCGCAGGACGCCGCGGTCGCGGCGATCATGCGAGCGGTCGAGGCGCTCCCGGACAAGTTGGCCAGGCCGTTCGCGCAGCTCGACGGCCGGCTCGACGGCATGGCGGGGCGTATGGAGGGCATCTCGGGCCGGATGGACGGCCTCGACGACCGCCTCGGTGGCCTGCACAAGCGGCTCGACGAGCTCGACCACCGGCTCGACCGCCACGAGATGCGGCTCGACGCGTTGCCGACGTCCGTGGGCGCGCCTCTCCGCGAGAAGATCGACGGGGTCGAGCGCGCCGTGCGCGAGCAACTCGACGCCACCGCCCGCGCCATGGACGAGAGCGCCGAGGGCGTGCGCAACCTGCTCGGGGACACCGGCGTCGGTCTGCACCGCCGGCTCGAAGACCTCGCCGGGCGCCCGGCGGTCGACCCGACCGAGCCGCTGGCGTCGATCACCGCGCGGCTCGAGGCGCTCGCGACCCGGCTGGACACGCTGGACGAGGGTATGTCCGGGCGGCTGGGCAGCCTGGGCGGTTCGCTGGAGAGCCGCCTGGCCAAGCTGGAGTCCGAGGTCGGCGACCGCCCGGACAGTGCCACGGTCTCCGCGCTCGTCGAGGGGGCGCACGCCGCGTCCGAGCAGCGCAACGCCGGGCAGCTGGACGAGGCGATGGCGACGTTCGCCGAGCTCATCCTCGGCCGCGGCGCGTCGGTGCAGCAGCCCCCGCCCCCGCCCCGCCCGACCCAGCGCCGCACCCCGCGCCCCAAGGTCAAGTCCGCGAACGGCGCGTCGGCGGCGCACACCGAGCTCGTCACCGACGACCCGGACGACTGATCGGCCGGGCGTACGGCTTCGGCGCCGAGGGCGTGGTGCTGATCCGCCCCGACGGGTATGTCGGTCTCGTGGCGGACTCGGCCGACGCCCGCGTCCTGCGCGACTACCTCGCCGACACGCTGCGGATCACGCAGCGTCGACGGTCTGCTCCAGCGTCAACATCCCGCCGGCTGACGGCATCCTGACCGCGCGTCAACGGGAAGGCCGTACGTAGTAGTACGTATGGCCTGCTCTGGTGGGCACGGACGATCGTGGCCCCCTGGGGTGGAGTTCGTTCGTCCGGGGGAGACGTGCGGTGCTGATGCGGTCGACCGACGGGCAGGTCCGGCAATGAAGCCGCACCTGATCGTCCGGCTCCGCCCGGGCGCAGGCCCCGCGGCAGTCGCTGCCTGGCACGAGAGCATCGACGACAAGGCGGGCGCCACCGAGTCGCTGACCGCCGCGGTCGATGCCGTGCTGCGCCGCCACCACATCCACGGCTGGGTCACCCAGGAGTTCGCCCCGGCCGCACCGGACCGCCGGTGGAGCGCCGACGAGGTGGTGTCCGGGCTGAACCGGGTCTTCCGGATCGTCCTGCGCGACGACACCGCGATCCCACGAGCGCTCGTCGACGAGATCTCCGTGCTGCCCGAGGTGGAGTACGTGCGCATCGGGCGCGTCGGCGTCGCGCCCCTGCCGGTCTCCCGTGCGCAGAGCGCGGCCGGCGTCGGCTGGGCGCGCGAGATCGTCGGGCTGTCCGAGGCGCACCGGTGGACGCGCGGCAGCGCCGAGGTGACCATCGCCGTTCTCGACACGGGCGTCGACACCGGGCACCGTGAGCTGAAGGCCGCCGTCCGGCCCGGCTTCGACTTCGTCGACATCGTCGACGGAGCGGGCGTCTTCTTCGCCGACCACCTCGACGCGGACGACGACCCGGCCGACCCGGTCGGCCACGGTACGCATGTCGCGGGCATCGCTGCGGGCGAAGGTCTCGCCATGCCGGTGGGTGTGGCTCCCGGCTGCGCGCTGCTGCCGGTGCGGGTGCTCGGCGCGATGCGCCAGGAGGGGCGCCCGGTGGGCGCCGGCCTCGTCGACAACATCAACACCGCGTTGAAGTGGGCGATCGACCAGGGCGCCGACGTGGTCAACATGAGCTTCGGCCTGCCGCACACCGGGGGCGGGCTGCCGCATCGGGAGATCGTGGAGTACGGGCTCCGGCGCGGCGTCGTCCTGGTCGCCGCGGCCGGCAACGACGGGCGCCGCGAGCTGTACTACCCGGGGTCGCTGCCCGGTGTGATCGCCGTCGGCGCCACCGACCCGGTGGACGAGGTGGCGCCCTTCTCGACCTACGGACCGCAGGTCCTGCTCACGGCACCGGGCACGGAGATCTACAGCACCTTCCCGGGTGGCGGGTACGCGTTCGCCAGCGGGACGTCGCAGGCGGCCCCGTTCGTCACGGGCGCAGCCGCCCTCCTCCAGTCGTTCGCGCGGCAACGGACGGGGCGGCGCCTCGACGTCGGAGCCGTCCGCCGGTTGCTGGTGCTCACCGCGGACCGCCCGGATCCGCGGTTCCGGTCCGTGCGCGGCGGCCACGGCCGGCTCAACCTCGCGGACGCCGTGCGGCTGCTCGACCGGGAGATCGCCCGTCCCGCGCCTCGGGGACCCACCCCGCTCACCCGGACCACTGCGACAGGGGGCTCGTCGGTGGTCCCGCCGGTCGACGACCACGCCGAGAGGACAGGCTCATGACCACCGTGAAATCCACCACGAGCGACGCCAAGGGCGATCAGCAGCCGGACAAGCCGAACCCGGACGGCGACGCGCCGGCGGCCTCGCGGGACAGGCCGGACGACGAGATCGAGAAGCTCAAGGCCGAGATCGCCCGCCTGACCCGTGAGCTCGAGGCGCGCGACACCGAGCTCGCCCAGCTCAAGGCGGAGATCTCGCGGCTGCGGGCGACGAACGCGAAACTGACCGAGGAGAACACCGGGCTGAAGAGCGACAAGGCCCGGCTCGAGCAGGACGTGGCCCGGCTGTCAGCGGAGAAGGCCGCGCTTCAGGCCGAGAAGGCCGAGCTCACGGCGACCGTGGCCGCCCTGCAGCGCACGGTGATCGAGCAGACCGCGGTCATCACCGCGCTGCGGGCAACGCTGGCCGAGGCGCTGGCGCAGGTTGATTTCCTGCAGGCCAAGGCCACCGCGTTGGAGCAGGCCGCCCAGGACCTCGCTGCGCAGGTGCAGGTGGAGAAGGCCCGCGCCGACGCGGCGGAGGGTCAGGTCGGCGAGCTCGTCGAGGAGGAGGCGCTGGAGGACCGGCTCCAGGCCATCCGGGACGAGCCGGACCCGGCGCTGCGCGCCCAGAAGATCTCGCAGCTGACGCCGGGCGAGCTGCAGCGCTACCTCGAGCTGCGCTCCGGCGCGACGGTGTAAGGAGACCAGGGTGGCTGCCAACGGCATCGTCGACGACATCCGCGCGCTCCGGAAGCTCGCCGATCCGGTCCGCGGTACAACGCTGATCAACATCGTCACCCGGCTCGGGGTCGCCGACCAGCGCGCCGTCGTGTTCGACCTGCTCGAGCGCCGGGAGGTCCCGCGTTCGCTGTCGGCGGCCGACAAGCAGCTGCTGGCCACCGCGGCCGGGGTGTCGTCGGCCGTGATCGAGGACGGGCTCGACCTCGCGGCCGACGCGGCCGTGAGCCGCCTGCTCAAGGTCCGCCCGCCCGCCGGGCCGCTCGACCCGATCGCGGCCAGGGCGGCTACCGACACCCGCAAGTCCTTCGAGGCCCGGCTCGCGGCGTCCACGAGGCCGCGTCTGGCCCAGCGGGGCATCACCGGGACCGTCGAGAAGGTCACGGGGCGGCTCGACGCGCTGGAGCTCGACGACGCGCGCCGGCTCGTCCTCGCGCAGCCGTCGGTGTACGAGTTCCTGTTCCTCGAGGCGCTCGACACCGGGCAGGTCCAGAACGACGACGACGCCGGGATCCTCGACCACATCATCGGCCACCTCGACGACGACGCGCTGCTGGTGTTCCTGCTGGGCGTGGTCAAAGGCGTCCTCGCGGCGGAGCTGATCCAGCTCGCGGAGCCCGACCAGGAGGACGTCGCCCGGCTCGCGGTCACCCGCGGCGTCAAGCTGCGCGCCGGTCAGCTCGTCGCCTCGGTCAAGGCGCTGGTGGACATCCGGCGGCGCCAGGGGATCGTGCCCCGGCTGGTGGACGTGTACCTGGCCAAGGCGGAGATCGACCCGGAGGCCGTCGACGAGGCCATCCGCCAGGCGATGATCGAGTACCTGGTGGAGCTGCAGCTGCGGATGACCTTCCCCCGGGTGGTCGCGGGCGAGTTCGACGAGTACTTCGCCGTCGCGTACGACGAGGCGCGCCGCCGCCGGTCGCAGAGCGACGACCCCATCGACATCGCCCGGACCGGGCGCCGGCCGCTGGCCCCCGCCTCGTTCTCGATCCGCAGGATCAGCGAGCGGGAGACCACGCTCATCCGCCCGCAGGCCATCCGCGCCGCCGGTGCGCTGTTCTCGATCTTCGTCGAGGGCGAGCTCATGCGCCTGTTCGACATCACCGACGCCGTGAGCCTGGACTGGCACCGCGGCGGGCTCGACATCTCCGAGGGCGACGTCGCCGCGTTGCTCAACCGGATCGAGCACCTGCGCGACGACCGCCTCGACGAGAGCGAGCGCGGGATGCTCTACCGGCGGCTGTTCAACTACGGCCAGGCGGAGATGCTCTCGGGGACCCTGGTCAACGAGCGGTTCGGCGAGGCGTTCGACCGGCTCATGTACGAGGTCACGCGGTTCGTCGACCTGCAGGACCGCGCGTTCAGCGACCCGCGGCAGATCTCCCGGGCGGGAATCTTCTCGGCCATCGTGTCGCTGCAGCAGAACCTGAGCCAGTTCGTCACCGGGTCGGCCCTTACCAAGATCGAGGAGCTGCTCAGCCACCTCAACGAGTGCCAGGACCTGCTCACGAGCGCGCCGATCGTCGCCCGCTACGGCGGGGTGGAGCAGTCGATCACTTCGACGATCAAGAACATGGGCCTGTACTTCCTCGACGTCAGCCTGCCGGTGGAGGACCTGTTCGAGCTCGCCGAGCGCGGCAACGACGTGTTCACCTTCATCGCCGAGTTCAACCGGGGCAGCCTCCGCGAGGAGCCGTTCCAGAACTTCCTCGACGCCGCCCAGCAGACGATCATCGCCCGCGCGGCCGTCGACGAGCAGGCCTGGACTCCGCGCGACCGCGATGTCCGCCGGGGACGCCGACCACGGGCCGTCGACCGGTACGCGCGCAACGGCAGCGGCCACGGGTACGGCGACCGGGACGCCGAGGCGACCGCGCCGGCCGGCACCGTGATCGACGACTGGGACCGGTGACCGGGAGATGGGCCCCGACCAGCTCAAGGAGAAGGCGCGCAGTCAGACCCGGGCGGTGCTCGCCCAGAGCAGCGCCTTCCTGGCGATGCCGTTCTCGGATCAGCAGCTGCTGTACGCACAGGTGTACGACGCGAACTACCGGCGCCTGTCCCGTCGGGAGACCTCGCCGCGGTCGAACGGCCTCGCCCGCCAGACCGCGGTCGACGATCCGACCGACCCGCGCAACTTCGAGAACCGGCGCATCGAGCAGGCCGGGCAGCTCGCGGGCGAGTTCATCGAGTCGATCGACTTCCCCGGCTTCGTCCGCGACCTCACGCTGGCGGTGTTCCGGGGCAACCTGGAGGTCCAGCACGCCCAGACGCAGGACTTCATCAACCTGCTCAAGGCCGCGACCGCCTCGCTGAGCAACTTCGTGAAGGAGATCGACGACTTCAGCGCCTACGCGCGGCTCGCCCAGAACGAGCCGGACCGCTTCCAGATCGCGCTCCCGCCGATGGACGACGACGAGGACGAGGACGAGGACGCTCCCGCGCCGACGCCCACCCTCCTCGACGGCCAGGGCAACGCGGTCGACCTGGGCGACAACCAGCTCCGGGCGAAGATCCTCGACACCAAGGTGGCGATGGCGCAGGAGAACCGTGCGTTGCTGCGCGAGGTCCTCCTCATGGGCATCACGCGGATGATCATCCGGAAGGGCAAGATCGACGCGGCCTGCGTGTTCGACATCAAGGCCAAGGAGAAGATGAACCGGACGGGTATCCAGCAGTCCGAGAACGTCCGGACCAGCGGCGGGAACCTCGGCGGCGGGCTCAACCTCGGCCTCTTCTCCTTCGGCGGCGGCCGGTCGAGCACCAGCCGGGAGACCGAGATCTCGGTGTCGTCGGCGACCGGTCGGACGAGCACCGACCTGAGCGCCAAGATCACCGGGTCGGTGTCGCTGGAGATCGAGTCGGACTTCTTCAAGCTCGACAACTTCGCCGAGATGTACAAGCAGATCGCCGCTCCGGCGCCCCCCGGCACGGCGCCGGCCGGGCCGGCGGCGATCCCACCGGCCGCACGCTAGCCATGCGGACGTCGAGGTGCTCCGATGGCGATGGCCTTCCTGGAACGCGAGGGCTCGGGCGGGCCGGCGACCGTGCGCTTCCGCGCCGATCTCGGCTCGAGCCGCTTCTGGTCCTACCGGATCGGGCCGGCCGCGACCGTCGAGGAGGACGGGTTCGAGCTGATGGCCGATCCGGTCCACGTCGCCCCCTTGGCCGGTCCGCTCCCGCCGGAGCGCCTCGGACGCACCGTGATCGACGTGCCGGCCGGCTTGTTCGATCGCGACAACCCCTACATCCAGCTCGTCAGCTACCGCGAGGCGCCGGACATCGGACCGGCGGTGTCCGAGATGGTGCACGCCGGCCCGGCGGCCGGCGCGCGCCCGCGGCGTGAGCCCGGAGGTCCCGTGATGACCGTCAGCCCGACTCACCAGCGCCCGACGCGGCTCCCCGTCGAGGCCTTCGCCCTGCAGGAGCGCCCCTTCTCCGAGGCGATGTTCCTCCAGGCGCTGCTGCCGATCCTGAACAACGCCCTGCCGATCATCGGGCAGCTCGCGCCCCTCGTCGGCTCGCTCGTCGGCGGGGGCGGTGGGACCGGCGGTGGGACCGGCGGTGGTGCTGGCACGGCGGCGGGCGGAACGGCGAACCCTCAGACGATCAAGGACCTGGTCGGCGCGGTCCAGCAGATCCTGGCGTTGTTCGGCAAGGCGCAGACGCCGGCCGCCGAGGCACCGGCAGCGCAGAGCGCGACGTGGGGCGGCAGCGGCTACACGGAAGCCGCGATCGCGCCCGCCCTGCTCGCCGCGCTGCCCGCGCTCGCCCCGCTGGTCGAGAAGGCGCTGAACCCCGAGACGCTCAAGGCCATCGGCCAGATCACCCCGACCGGACAGGCCAACGCGGCGAACGAGCAGGTCCGCCAGCACCTGGAGAAGATCCTGCCCTCGTCGGACACCGCGCAGATCTACCAGCTGCTCGCGCTGCTGGCGATGCAGGAGTCGACCCGGTCGCTGCACGGTGCGATGCCCCCGTTCTCGCCCGCGCCGGACGCCGCGCTGCATCTCGACGCCGCGGCCGACGCCGGGATCGTGCTCGGCACCCGGGCGCGGCGGCTGTACCGCAACGACCGCGCGTGCACGTTCCCGCTCACCGTCTCCACCCCGCGGGCGATCCCGCGGCCCCGGCTCCGCTGGCAGGTCAAGCGGGCCACCAGCGCCGACGTGCTCGTCGACGAGGAGCGCGAGCTCGACACCGTCGGCACGTCGGGGCCGCTGCCCGCCGCGGCCGTCGTGAGCGCGGCCGACATGGCCCGGCTCGCTCCGGGCGAGGAGCACGTGCTGTGTGCCTACCTGCTGTTCACGACCGGATCGGGGCGCACCCTCGGGCTCACCGCCATGGTGCCGTTCACCCCGGTCGGCGAGTACTGCTACGACGGCGTGACCGGAACCGAGCGGGACCGCACGTTCGCGCTGAACGACGTCGACGCGCACCGCGACTTCTGGCACAAGGTCTGGCAGGCGACGCTCACCGACGAGGTCTTCCGGTACCGGTACGAGTGCAAGTACTACTACGGCCTCGACCCCGACGCCGACGTCCCCGTGCGCGCGGTCACCCGGGTGCAGGACGAGCCGCGCGAGCTGCACACCCAGCTCGGGCGCCTGGAGTCGTCGATGCGGCTGGGCCTGCGCGGGCTCAACGCACTGCTCCCCCGGTTGGCTCCCGACCTGCGGCCGCTGGCCGAGGCCGAGCTCGCCGCGCTGCGGACGCGGTCGTTCGCCGCGCGGTTCGACACTGCGGCGCGCTTCGAGGCGCACCTCGGTGGCAGGCGCGGGACCAGCGTCGCGCTCTGGGTGTTCCCCGAGCTGAAGCTCGCCTCCGTCCTCCTGCGGCGCTGCTCCGACGTCGACGCCTCGGGGCGGGTCACGGCGGTGACCGACCGGACCGTCTCGTTCCCGGTACCGGCGGCGGCGACGTTCGTCGGCGTCACATCCGACTCGGGTTGAGGAGGACCGGCGATGATCCGGCACACCCGGTACCCGCACCGCGCCGAGGGCGGCCCAGTCTCCGCAGCCCTCTCGGCGACCGACGCCCCGGTGCTGCTCAACGGCATGCGCGTGGAGTTCTCCGAGCGCGTCGCGCTCTACCCGGTCGACCTCGAGCACGTGCCCGCGGACGACCGCCCCGGCCCGGACGGGAGCGGGGGACGATGACCGACGCGTCCCTGCGGCAGCCGCTGCACGAGCTGATCGGCCGGTTCTGCGCGGCCGCGGCCGTCGACGAACCCGAGCTGCTCGGGCACCCCGCGGTCGTCTCGCTGGCCCTGGACCTGCCGATCGAGCTGTCCGTGGAGCGCGACGGCGACGGCACGCTGGTCGTGCTGGGCTCCCCGCCGTCCCAACGGGTCGCGACGAGCTTCCTGCCGGTGTTCCACCGCATGAGCGTGCGCATCGAGCGGGAGGAGAGACCTCCCGATGGCTGAAGACAGCTCGGGCGCGGACAACCGGGCGTGGGACCTCGAGACGTTCCTGGACTCGGTGATCCTCGACCTCGACCGCGCGGTGGACGCGCTCACCGTCAAGAAGGAGAACGTCCGCCTCACCTACACCGTGCAGGACCTGTCGCTGTCGCTCCAGGTGTTCCCCGTGTACGACGGCGAGACCGTGCGGTTCGTGACCGCGCAGCCCGACCAGCAGGGCGCGTCGACCGTGAAGATGCAGCTCGGGTCGATCCGCGACACGCAGATCCGGGAGATCGCGCGGCGTCCCGCGGCTGCCGACGACGTCCCGCTCTCCCAGATCGCGATCCCTCGCGAGGAGCGGCGGGAGCTGGAGAAGCTGGGAATCCGCTCCGGCGGCGACCTGGCCCGGACGGTGGCCGAGAGCCGACTCGACGTCGAGCGGCTGACCGGGCGGACCGTCGACTACGGCAAGCTCGCCGACGTGCTGCGCCGGGCGCGCCGCACCGGCCCGGGCGCGCCGCGCGTGGCGGGCGCGCGGCTGGAGCCCACGGGCGTACCCGGGCTGAGCGTGCTGCAGGTGTCGGGGGAGAACCTCGGACCCGACGGCGGGGCGCCGATTCCCGGCTATCCGATCGCGGCTCTGGGCCGGCGTCGCGTCCCCGTGCGGGCGGCGGACGACGGCCGGCGCCTCTACGTCGCCGTCCCGCACGACCCCGGTGAGCCGCTGCACGGCCGGGCGCTCACGGTCGCCCTCGACCCACGGGCGGCGATCACCACGCAGCTGCGGATGCCGGCCGGACCCGATCCGGCCGGATCCCGTCCCGCCGCGGAGGAGCTCCATGTCTGAGACCAGCCGATACCTCCTGCTGGAGCGCCGCATCCGGGCGAGCGCGGGCCGGCCCGCCCCCGGCTGCCTGCGGCCCACCGGGACCGACCCCGGTGCCGATCCGGACGGCTGGACCGGCACGGCCGAGCGACTGCCCGGTCCTGACACGGGCCCCGCCGTCCGGTCGTCGTCGGTGCCGTACGTCGCCCGGGCCTTCGACGACGGCGGCCCGATCGAGCTGTACGTCGACGACCGGCACGTGTGCCCACCGCGTGCGGACGCCGGCGCGGATGTGCGCACACCGGCGCCGGACGACCCCTACCCACCGGCTCCGTCGCCGCGCGCCGCCCCGGAAACGGCGGAGACGGCCCCACCGCCGGCCGCGCTGTCGCGGCAGCGCTCGGAGCCGCCGCCGGAACCCGCGCCCTCGCCCGCGACCCCGAGCGTCGACGAGCTCGCGGCCATCGACGACGACGACGCCTTCGCCCAGCGGCTGCGGGAGCTCGTCGACCACGCGGGATCCCCGTCCGCTCCGGCGCCTGTGACGTCCCCCGACCCGGCGCCCGGGCCCGTGGCCGCCCCGCCGGCCGGTCCGCCATCGCCGGCACCCCCGGAGCCCGGCAGCACACCGGACGCCGAGCCGGAGAACCGCTACGGGGTCTTCGACCGGATCGGCGACGCGCTGGCCGCGCCGCGGACGTTCGACCTGGGTTCGGTCCCGGTCGATGCGGCCTTCGACGCGATCGAGCGGGCCATGGACCGTGCCGAGCGGCCCCGCCCCGTTCCGGCCGAGCCCGACCCGCCGGCCCTCGACCGGGTCGACCTTGTCGAGGACTTCGCGCTGATGCCGGCCGCCCTGGCCGCCCCGGCGCCCGCCCCGTTCGTCCCCAGCTCGCCCGACACCCTCGTGATAGGCCGGAAGGAGCTGCCGGCCCCGGCCGGTGTGACGCTGCGGAACTGGACGTCGCCCGGCGTGACGCAGTACACCGCGCCGACCCCCCGCGCCCAGACCGACGTCCGCCAGATCGTGATCCACGAGACGGTGTCCGACCGCTGGAACGGGCTCCGCAAGGGGCTCGGAGTGCACTTCCACCTCGACCGCGACGGGACCCTGGTCCAGCACGGCAACCTCCTCGACAAGCTGGCGCACGCCGAGGTCTTCAACGGCCACAGCGTGGGCATCGAGGTCGTCAACCTCGTCTACGACACCGACGCCACGCCCGACAAGGACGAGGCCATGCCGCACGGCGACCGGGTTCCGATCGCGTGGGGCGCCCCGTTCGGCACCCATTACGTCCTGCCGCCCGCCGGGCAGATGGAGACGCTCGCCCAGACCGTTCGGGCGTTGCGCACGCATCTCGGGATCCCCGACGCGTGGCCGCAGGTGATGCCGCATCCCGATCCGGCACGCGCGGCGGGCGACCGGTCCGGCCGTACCTACTTCCTGGTCCGGACCGCCGGGCACGAGTACCTGACGTCGGCACGAACGACATCGTGGACCGCGTCGCACTCGGCGCTCATCGGCCACGACGACGGCGCGTTCCCGACGCTCTACTGCTGGCTGCGCCTGCACAAGGCGATGACGCCCGAGAACGCCTACCAGATGGCCCGGCAGATCGTGGAGGACCCCGGAGGGCACCGCCGGACGACGTACTCCTACTCGAAGACCGCAGCGCCGTTGCAGATGCTCGACATCACCGACGTCGCCTGACCGGAGGAACTCATGCCGAACCGATTCCTGGAGCTGGAGAAGACGCTCGTCGCCAAGCGCGCGGCGGCCCGCCCGCTCACCCTCTCCTCGTCCTTCGGCAGGTGGACGTTCGCGCGCAGCGCGTCGCTGCCCGCCGGCACGATCGCGCGGACCAAGCGCCTCGAGGGCTCCATCGCGCACATGTACCTCGACACCAGGGGCAACGTGACCGTCGGCGTCGGCCGGATGCTGCCCGACGCCGACGCCGCCGCGAAGCTCGCCTTCGTGCGCAACTCCGACGGCAAGTCGGCCTCAGCGCAAGAGATCAAGGACGAGTTCGCCCTCGTCAAGAGCAAGGAGAAGGCGAAGTCGGCGAGCTGGTACAAGCAGTTCACCGCCCTGCACCTGACCGACGCCTCGATCGACGCGCTGCTCACCGAGAACCTCGACGAGGTCGAGAAGGGCCTGAAGGGCCTGTTCCCCGCGTACGACGCGTACCCGGAGACGGCCCGCGAGGCGCTCATCGACATGGCGTTCAACCTCGGGCTCACGGGTTTGAAGAACAAGTTCCCGAAGTTCGTCGGCCACGTGACGAAGAAGGAGTGGGCGTCCGCCGCGGCGGAGAGCAAGCGGGGAGGCATCTCGGACGGCCGCAACGACGAGATCCGGCAACTGCTGCTCGACGCGGCCGGCGCCAAGCCCTGATCGGCCGACCGTCAGGCGCGCAGGACGTCTGCGATCAGCGGGGGGCGTGGCGGCGCCGGGCCGTCGCCGACGACCACGCCGTCACGCAGGGCGGCGAGCGCACCGGGCACGGCGTCCGGGGTGTCGGTGTGCAGCTCCAGCAGCGGCTGCCCGGCGGCCACCTCGTCGCCGACATCGACCAGCAGCCGGATTCCGGCGGCGGCCTGCACGGCGTGCTCCTTGCGGGCCCGGCCTGCGCCCAGCCGCCAGGCGGCGACGCCGACGGCGAGCGCATCGCAGCGCTCGAGCACGCCGGACCGGTCGGCGCGCAGCTCCTCGACGTGCTGCGCCACCGGCAGCGGGGCCGTCGGGTCGCCGCCCTGGGCCGCGATCATCGCCTCCCACACCGGGTACGCCGCCCCCGAGGCGAGCACTGCCGCCGGATCGGCGTCGATGCCGGCCAGTGCCAGCATCTCCTCGGCCAGGGCGACCGTCAGTGCCACGACGTCCGCGGGGCCGCCGCCGCGCACCACCTCGACCGACTCGGCGACCTCCAGCGCGTTGCCGACGGCCCGGCCCAGCGGCACGGACATGTCGGTGAGCACCGCCGTGGTCCGAAGGCCGTGCTCCGCGCCGATGTCGACCATCGTCGCCGCCAGCTCCCGCGCGCGCTCCGCGGTCTTCATGAACGCCCCGGAGCCCGACTTCACGTCCAGCACCAGGCCGTCCGTGCCCTCCGCGATCTTCTTGCTCATGATCGAGCTGGCGATCAGCGGGATCGACTCGACGGTGCCGGTGACGTCGCGCAGGGCGTAGAGCTTGCGGTCCGCCGGGGCCAGCGTCGGGGTGGTCGCGCAGATCACCGCTCCGACGTCCGCGAGCTGGGCCGCGATCTCGTCGAGGGACAGCTCGGCGCGCCAGCCCGGGATCGACTCCAGCTTGTCCAGCGTGCCGCCGGTGTGCCCCAGCCCGCGCCCGGACAGCTGCGGCACTGCCGCTCCACACGCGGCGACCAGCGGCGCGAGCGGCAGGGTGATCTTGTCTCCGACACCTCCGGTGGAGTGCTTGTCGACCAGCGGGCGCCCGACGTCCGGGAAGGCCAACCGCTCCCCCGACGCGATCATCGCCGCCGTCCAGCGCGCGATCTCCCCGGCGTCCATGCCGTTGAGCAGGATGGCCATGGCGAGCGCGGCCATCTGCTCGTCCGCGACGTCCCCGCGGGTGTAGGCGGCGACGACCCAGTCGATCTGGTCGTCCGTCAGGCGCTCGCGGTCCCGCTTGGCCCGGATCACGTCGACCGCCCCGAACCCGGCTGCACCGGTCATGCCGGGCCTCCCGGGCGCAGTGGCAGGTCGTCCGGCCCGAACGCGTCGGGCAGCACCGCCGAGAGCGGCAGCCTGCCGCGCGGGGTGTCGAGCAGGCACTCCGGGCCGCCGAACTCGTAGAGCACCTGCCGGCACCGCCCGCACGGCATGAGCAGGTCGCCCGTGCCGGACCGGCAGGCGACGGCGACGAGCCGGCCGCCGCCGGTGAGCCGCAGCTGTCCCACGAGCGTGCACTCGGCGCACAGCCCGAGCCCGTACGAGGCGTTCTCCACGTTGCACCCGCTCACGACCCGGCCGTCGTCGCACATCGCCGCCGCGCCGACCTGCAGGCCGGAGTACGGGCAGTACGCCGCCGACGCCGCCCACTGCGCCGTCGCCCGCAGCGTGCCCCAGTCGACGAACGGCTCAGTCACCTTCGCCCCTGCGGTACTCCTCGCCCGCGGTCGCGGGGGGACGCAGGTGCTGCGCGGCGACGGCCAGCACGATCAGCGTCACGAGCTGCGGGGCGTACGTCGCGAACTCGCGCGGGACCGTGTCGATCGACCAGTAGATCGCGTACACGACCGCACCGGCGCCCAGCGCGACCGCCGCGGACACCCAGCTGCGCCGGGCCGCGCTGTACACCGCCACGACCACGGCGATCAGCGTGGCCGCGTACAGCAGCGCGTGCACGGCCTCCCCGCCGGCGCGCAGCTGCAACCCGTCCACGTAGCCGAACAGCGCGGAGCCGGCGAGCAACCCCACCGGCGCCCAGTTCCCGAAGATCATCGCGGCGAGGCCGATGTAGCCGCGGCCGCCGGTCTGTCCCTCGAGGTAGCCCAGCTGCCCCGGGTTGAGCACCAGCGCGGCCCCGCCGAGCCCGGCCAGGCCCCCGGAGATCAGCACGCCGAAGTACTTGTACCGGTAGACGTTCACGCCCAGCGACTCGGCGGCGACCGGGTTCTCGCCGCAGGAGCGCAGCCGCAGCCCGAACCGCGTGTGCCACAACAGGTAGTAGCTGAGCGGGACGAGCGCGAACCCGATCACGACCAGCGGTGTCAAGTTCGTGACGAGGCCACCGAGCAGGCCGGCGACGTCCGAGACGACCACCCGCTGCTGGGCCTCCAGCGCGGCCGCGCCCTGGGACAGCCCGGGGATCGAGAACTCGGCGAAGCCCTCCACCCGCGGTGACTCGCGCGGGTTCCGGGTGATCGGCAGGAACACCAGGGACGCCAGGTACTTCGTGACGCCCAGGCCGAGCAGGGTGATCGCGACGCCGGACACGATGTGGTTCACCGCGAAGGTCACCGTGGCGACGGCGTGCAGCAGCCCGCCCAGCGCGCCGAAGACGATCCCGCCCAGCAGCGCCGCCCACGGCCCCCACTGGTAGCCGGCCCACGCCGCACCCCAGGTGCCGAGGATCATCATGCCCTCGAGGCCGATGTTGACCACCCCGGCGCGCTCGGACCACAGCCCGCCGAGGCCGGCGAGCAGGATCGGCAGCAGCAGCCGGACGGCGGCCTGCGCGGTGCCGCTCGACGTGAGCTGCACCTGCCCGGTGAGGGTCACCGTGATCGACAGGATCACGATCCCGATCGCCACGACGAGCGCCGAGCGCGCCCAGCCGGGGAGGCGCCACCTCGGCTGCGGACCGGCGTCGGAGCCACGCTCGGCCAGGGTCGTCACGGCGTCCCTCCCGTCGACCCGACGGCGGCGGGCTCGCCGGACCGGGCGCGCAGCTGAGCGGCGACCCGGCGCTGCTCGGCGGCCAGCTCGTAGCGCCGGACGATCTCGTAGGCCACGACCACCGACAGCACGATCGACCCCTGCATGATCAGCACGATCTCCCGCGCCACACCCACGTTGTCCAGGGCCAGCGCGGACTTGTCGAGGAACGCCCAGAGCAGCGCCCCGATCGCCATCCCGACGGGGTGGTTGCGGCCCAGCAGCGCGATGGCGATGCCGGTGAACCCGTAGCCCGTCGGGGAGTTCAGCGTGTAGGCGAGGTCTCGGCCGAGCAGCTCGGGCAGCCCCACCAGGCCGGCGACCGCGCCGGACAGGAGCAACGCGATGATCACCATCCGCCGGGCGTTCACCCCGCCCGCCGCCGCGGCGGTGGGCGACTCCCCGGAGGCCTTGAGGTCGAAGCCGAAGCGGGTGCGCTCGAGCAGGAACCAGTAGCCCACGCCGAGAGCCGCCGAGAGGAAGATCAGCCCGAAGAGCGTGCCGGAGCCGCCGAACGGGATGCCGGGCACCCGGCCGCTCGGGGCGATCGGCTGGGTCGAGATGTTGTTGCCACGCAGCACTCCGAAAGCGTCCGTACTGATCAGGAAGGCGATCAGGCCCGTCGCGACGAAGTTCAGCATGATCGTCGAGATGACCTCGCTGACCCCGCGGTAGGCCTTGAGCAGCGCCGCGATGCCGGCCCACGCCGCACCTGTCAGCGCGCCCACGAGCAGGATCACGAGGGTGTGCACGCACCGGCGGCAGCGCGACCGCCCCACCGACGATCGCGGCGACGCACGCGGCCAACCGGTACTGGCCCTCGATGCCGATGTTGAACAGCTTCATCTGGAAGCCGATCGCCACGGCGAGCGCGGCGAGGTAGTAGACGGCCGCGCTGTTGACGATGTCGACGGCCGTGGTGCCCTCGCCGACCTGGGTGATCATCACCGTGAGCGCCGTGAGCGGGTTGTCGCCGCTGATCACCAGCGCGACCGCGCACAGCAGCGCCGCGAAGAGGACCGCGAGGGCGGGCGGCAGCAGGACCGTGCGGATGCGGTTCACGGCGCGTCCACGGGCGGTCACGCGGCGCCCTCCCCGTCCGCCCCGGTCATCGCCGCGCCCAGCTCCTCGGGCGTGACGGTCGCCGGGTCCGCCGTCGCCACCAGGCGTCCGCGCAGGATCACCGCGATGGAGTCGGACAGCCCGATGAGCTCGTCCAGGTCCGCGCTGATCAGGAGGACCGCGAGCCCGGCGGCGCGTGCCTTGCGCAGCTCCTCCCAGATCCCGGCCTGGGCGCCGACGTCCACGCCGCGCGTCGGGTGCGACGCGATCAGCAGCACGGGGTCGCCCGAGAGCTCGCGGCCGACCACGAGCTTCTGCTGGTTCCCGCCCGACAGCGCGGCGGCCGGCACGTCCACCCCCGGGGTGCGGACGTCGAACTCGGCGACGATGCGCTCGGTGTCGCGCCGGGCCGCCGCGAGGTCCAGCAGACCGAGCGGGCCGGGCCGCGCGACCGGCGGCCGGGTCTGGTGGCCGAGGATGCGGTTCGCCCACAGCGGCTGCGTGGCCAGCAGCCCGTGGCGCGTGCGGTCTTCGGGGATGTACCCGATCCCCGCCTCCCGGCGGCCGAGCGTCGCGACGCGGGTGATGTCGCGGCCGTCGAGCACGATCCGGCCCGCGGTGGCGTGCCGCATCCCCATGATCGTCTCGACCAGCTCCGTCTGGCCGTTGCCCTCGACCCCGGCGATGCCCAGCACCTCACCCGCGTGCACGACGAGGTCCACCTCCGCCAGCAGCGGGCGGCCGGCCTCGCCCGACGAGCGTGAGGCCCTCGACGCAGAGCACCTCCCGGTCCGTGACCGTGGACTCCCGCGTGCCCGGGTCCGGCAGCTCGCTGCCCACCATCATCTCGGCCAGCTCGCGGCTGGTGACGGTGCGCGGGTCCGCGGTGCCGACGCTCGTGCCGCGGCGGATCACCGTGATGCTGTCCGCGATCGCGCGCACCTCGTCCAGCTTGTGGGAGATGAACAGGAACGTGTAGCCCTCGGCCTGCATGCCCCGCAGGGTGGCGAACAGCTCGTCCACCTCCTGCGGAACCAGGACGGCCGTGGGCTCGTCCAGGATCACCGTGCGGGCGCCCCGGTAGAGCACCTTGAGGATCTCCACGCGCTGCCGGTCCGCCACGCCGAGGCGCTCCAGCAGCATCTCCGGCTCGGCGCGCAGGCCCACGACCTGGGCCAGCTCGGCGATCCGGGCGCGGGCCCGGGCGCCGATGCCGTGCGACGCCTCGGCGCCGAGCAGCACGTTCTCCGCGACCGTGAGGTTGTCCGCGAGCATGAAGTGCTGGTGCACCATGCCGATCCCGGCGCGGATCGCGTCGGCGGGCGAGCGGAACACCACCTCGGCGCCGTCGACCCGGATCACACCCTCGTCCGGCTGCTGCATGCCGTAGAGGATCTTCATCAGGGTCGACTTGCCGGCCCCGTTCTCCCCGCACAGCGCATGCACCTCGCCGCGGCGCACGCGCAGGTGGATGTCGTCGTTCGCGACGACGCCGGGGAACCGCTTGGTGATCCCGACCAGCTCGACGGCGTACCCGCCGCCGTCGTGCACCTCACCGTCGTGCACCGCTGTCGACTCCGCCATGCCTCCCCCGGCGCCCTCGTCGGATCCGGCCGCCTACGGCGTGCTGGGCACCGTGATCTGGCCGCTGATGATCGCCGCCTTGTACGCGTCCAGCTGCGGCGCGATGTCCGCCAGGTGGTCGCCCGTGGTGGCGTAGCCCACGCCGTCCACCTTCAGGTCGAAGACCTTCGGCAACGTCGTCAGGTCACCCGCCGCGGAGGCGTTGATGTAGTCGTACACCGCCACGTCCACCCGCTTGAGCATCGAGGTGAGGATCCGCTCGTTGGTCGGCGGCGTCGGCCGTCTTCGCCTGGTCCGAGTCGACGCCGATCGCCCACTTCGGAGCCTGGGCCGTGTTCGCCGCGGAGACGGCCTCGAACACGCCCTTCCCGGACGCGCCGGAGGCGTGGTAGACGATGTCCGCGCCGCCGTCGAGCTGGCCGCGCGCCACCTCCGTGGCCTTCGCGGGGTCGTTGAACCCGGTGAAGTCGCCGGCCGGGGTGAGGTACTTGGAGTCGATCTGGATGTTCGGCGCGACGGCCTTGGCGCCGGCCTCGTAGCCCGCCTCGAACTTCTGGATCAGCGGTGTCTCGACCCCGCCCACGAACCCGATCTTGCACGCGGTGGTCTTCAGCGCGGCCGCGGCACCGACCAGGAACGAGCCCTGCTCCTCGGCGAACACCAGCGGGGTGACGTTCGGCAGGTTCACGGTGTTGTCGTCGACGATCGCGAAGTTCACCTGCGGGTTCTCCGCGGCGACCGTCTGCGTGGCCGTGGCGTACTTGAAGCCGACTGCGACGATCGGGTTGAACCCGTCCGAGACGAGCTGGCGCAGGCGGGTGGCGGCGGCGTCCTCGCTCTCGTTCGGGGACGCCGACAGCTCGCGGGTGTTGTCCTTGACCAGGCCGAGCTCGCTGATCGCGCGCTCGAGGCCCGCTGCGGCGGCGTCGTTGAACGACTGGTCCCCCCGGCCGCCGATGTCGTAGGCGATCCCGACCTTGAGACCCGACGCGTCCGACTTGGCGAGCGCCGGGGCCGAGCTGGCCGCACCGCCCGCGGTGGCCGGGGCGGCGTTGCGCGTGCACTGCGTCCCACCGGCCGTCGCGCCCCCGCCGGTCGAGGGTGTGCCGGTGTCGCGGGCACAGCCCGCCACCACCAGGGCACTGGACAGCACCGCTGCCGCCAGCGCGAAGCCTCGTCTTGTCCGCACGTCACGCGCCTTCCGCTCCGGCCGACCCGCCGCTCGGGTCCGGCAGACGACGGGAACGTAGCCGAGACCACCGACAATCACAGGCTCGGCGGCGGAGCCGTGACCGAATCGTCGGCTGGCCGGCCGGCGTGTCGCCGGGTCACCCGTCCGTGGGACCCGCCGCCCGTCCCCCCGCGTTGTGCCCGGCGCGTCGCCCCGCGAGACTGCGGGCGTGGCAGTGGCGCGGATCAGGAGGGTCGTGGCCGCCGTCCTCCTCGCGGTGCTGCCGCTGCTGATCGGCGAGTCACCGGCCGCCGCTGCCACCGGGTGCCCGGGCGCGGACGTGCCACCCCCGCCTGCGGCCGTCGAGGAGACCGCACCCGGGGCCGTCACGCCCGCGCCCCTGCCCTGGCCGCTGCCGCCGGTCGGCGGGGCCGCGCTGGGTGCCTGCGGGGACGTCGTCGGGACCGGCGACCCCGCGCTGCCCGCCGACGTGACCGCCGCGGGCTTCGTGCTCGCCGACCTGGACACCGGCGCGGTGCTCGCCGCCCGCGCCCCGCACGCGCGCCAGCGCCCGGCGTCGACGCTCAAGGTCCTCACCGCGATGGTGGTGATCGACCGCCTCGACCCGGACGCGCAGGTCGCGGGCGCCCCCGAGGACCTCTCGATCGACGGCAGCCGGGCCGGGATCGGCCCCGGTGGCACCTACACCGTGCGGCAGCTGCTCACGGGCCTGCTGCTCAACTCGGGCAACGACACGGCGCAGGCCCTGGCGCGGGCGATGGGCGGCGACGCCGCGACCGTCGCCGCGATGACCGACAAGGCCCGGCAGCTCGGAGCGCTCGACACGCGGCCGGCGACACCGTCCGGGCTCGACGGGCCGGGCATGGCGACGTCGGCCTACGACCTGGCCGTGCTGTTCCGCCACGCGATGGGCGAGCCGCTGTTCGCGGAGACGATCGCGACGCGCGAGATCCCGTTCCCCGGGTACGGCGACCGGCCCGGGTTCATTCTCTCGAACGCCAACCCCCTGCTCGCCCGCTATCCCGGGACGCTGGGCAGCAAGACCGGCTTCACCGACGCCGCGCGGCACACGATCGTCGCCGCCGCACAGCGCAACGGGCGGCGGCTGGTGGTGTCGCTGGTGCGCGCCGAGAACACGCCGGTCGTCAACTGGCGCCAGGCGGCCGCGCTGCTCGACTACGGGTTCGCGCTGCCGGCAACCGCTCCTGCGGTGGGAACGCTGGTGGACGCCGCGCCGGCACGCGCCGACGGCCTCCGCCGGCACGGCGGGTCCGGCCGGCACCTTCACGGGCCCGGTGACGACGGGCCTGCGCCTGCCCGGTGGTCTGACGCTGCCCGGCGGCACCGCGACGATCGCCGGCGCCGCGGGCGCGGCGGTCGCCGTCCTGCTGCTGGCCGTGGCGCTGCTCCGCACCCGCCGTCGACAGCCCGCCGGACCGAATGCCCGGCACCGCCACCGGTGACGGTCAGCGGCGACGGCTGAACGCCCGCAGGCCGAGG
The DNA here is from genome assembly GCA_963780835.1 of uncultured Actinomycetota bacterium. Taxonomy (GTDB): domain Bacteria; phylum Actinomycetota; class Actinomycetes; order Mycobacteriales; family Pseudonocardiaceae; genus Pseudonocardia. The sequence continues at coordinate 42,575 of CAWADQ010000078.1, forward strand.
AGGGCCGTGACGGCACCCATCCCGAGCAGGCCGGCGGTCGTCGCGTTGTTCGGGCCGGACCGGACCACGACCTCGGGCCGGATCACCGCCGGCGCCGGGATCGGTGCCGGAGCCTCCTTCTCGACGCCCTTCGTGGTCGCGGCCCACGCGGTCACGAACAGGATGAACCGCGACACGAAGTTGATGAACACCAGCAGACCGAGCAGCGACCCGAACACCGCGCCGCTCGGCGTGTTGGTGATGCCGGCCAGGTAGATGGTCATGACCCGCTTGAGGATCTCGAAGCCGACCGCTCCCAGCACGGCCGCCTTCACGGCGCTGCGGATCGGCGTGTGCTGGCGGGGCAGGCGGGCGATCACCCAGAGGAACACCAGGAAGTTCGCGAGCAGGCCGAGCACGAGGCTGAGCAGCTGCAGCAGGAACTGCGCCCATCCCTGGTCCGCCAGCCCGACCAGCGCCAGCAGGTCTGCGGCGAAGCCACCCGCCGCACCGGTGATCGCGAAGGACCCGACCAGTGCGATCCCCAGGCCGAACAGCGCGAGGAGGTCGAACAGCACCCGCTTCGGCAGGGCAGGCGGCTCCGGGGTCTGCGCCCACTGTTCCGACAGCGCCTCGCGCAGGTTCGTCATCCACCCGATGCCGGAGTACAGCGCGACGAGCAGGCCGAACGCAGCCACTGTGTTTCGCTGGGCGATGGCCTGGTCGATGATCGGGTTGATCGTGTCGGCCATGTTGGGCGGCAGGGCCGCGTTGATCGCATCGCGGATCTCGTTCAGGAGATTCGGGTTGAAGAACAGCACGTAACCGGCGACCGCGAATGCGATCATCAACAGCGGCACCAGCGAGAGGATCGAGAAGAACGTGACTGCCGCCGCGTAGTGGTCGCCGTGGTGATCGGTGTAGCGGGCCCCGGCGCGGACCAGGTGGTCCAGCCACGCGTAGCGGGCTCGGAGCTGCTCGAGCTTGGACGGCTTGGCGTCGCCGTCCGAGCGCTCGTTCGCCGCGACCTCGGCGGCGACCCGCTCGGACGCCGCCCGATCGGATGCGGCCCGGTCGGATGCAGCCCGGCTCGACTCGGCCCGGTCCGATACAGCGGTCACGGGATGCTCCTCAGGCCTGAGAGTTCGCGGGTGGCAGGAAGCCGATCTTCTCGTGAACGGTGGCGAGCGTCGAGGCGGCCACGCCGCGCGCCCGCTCGGCACCCCGGGCGAGAACGCGGTCGAGCTCCGCCGGATCGTCCAGGTACGCCCGTACCCGCTCCCGCAGCGGCGACACGAACTGCACGACGACCTCGGCGAGGTCCTTCTTCAGATCACCGTAACCACGGCCGGCGTACTCGCCCTCGATCTCGGCGATCTTGCGCCCGGACAGCGCAGAGTAGATCACCAGGAGGTTCGAGATCCCCGGCTTGGCCTGCGGGTCGTAGCGGATCTCCCGCTCGGCGTCGGTGACCGCCGACCGGATCTTCTTGGCCGAGACCTTCGGGTCGTCCAGCAACTCGACGATCCCGCCCGGGCTCGACGCCGACTTGCTCATCTTCGCCGTGGGATCCTGGAGATCCTGGATCTTCGCGGCCCCGGCCGGGATGTAGGGCTCGGGCACGACGAACGCCCGTCCGTAGCGGCTGTTGAACCGCTGCGCAAGATCCCGGGTGAGCTCCAGGTGCTGGCGCTGGTCCTCGCCGACCGGCACCCGGTCGGCCTGGTAGAGCAGGACGTCCGCGGCCATCAGGATCGGGTAGGTGAACAGGCCAACGGTGGCCCGTTCCGTCCCCTGCTTGACGGTCTTGTCCTTGAACTGGGTCATCCGGCTCGCCTCGCCGAACCCCGTGATGCAGCCGAGCACCCATTCCAGCTGCGCGTGCTCGGGCACGTGCGACTGGACGAAGACCGTGCACCGGTCGGGATCGAGCCCGAGCGCGAGGAGCTGCGCCGCGGCGTTGCGGGTGCGGGCGGCGAGGGTCTTCGGGTCGTGCTCGACCGTGATCGCGTGCAGGTCGGGGACGAAGTAGAACGCGTCGTGGTCGTCCTGCAGGGCCACCCACTGCCGGACCGCGCCGAGGTAGTTGCCGAGGTGGAACGAGTCGGCGGTCGGCTGGATACCGGACAGGACCCGCGGTCGCCGGTCGGTGGGCGCGCTCATGCCCCCATTGTCCTGCTATGTGATCCGGCGCGGGGCGGCCGGCCCCACGAAGTGGGGGCGGACGCGTCGTGGCCGGATCGGTAACTGATGCGCGGGGCGGCCGGCCCCACGAAGTGGGGGCGGACGCGTCGTGGCCGGATCGGTAACAGCCAGCCGGTTCTCCCGGGTCTACTCCGCGGGCGGGAAGGCCGCGGCGGGCCGTCGGGCGTGGGGTCGTCGTCCTCGTCCGGCTCGTCCCGGTGGACCTCGACGACGCCGGCGTCCAGGTCGATCGGCCCGAGCCGCCATCCCTGCCCGTTGCCGGCCTCGCCCGCCTCGTTGCGCAGCTTCCGGCTCGGGAACATCTCGCCGAGAACGCCCATGCCGCCACGCTACGCCGGGCCGACGCGCCCAGCGCCGCCTCGGGTAGCGTCAGGCCGAGGTGAGCGGCAGCAGGCGCGGGCGCGGTGCCACGGCCGGCTCCAGCCGCTCCACCGGCTCGCGGTAGGTGGTGCTGCGCTGGCGCACCGGCCGGCCTGCCGCGGCGGCGATCGCCGTCAGCTCGGTCACCGTGCGTGCCGACCCGTTCTCCGAGCCCGCCATGCGGCTGATCGTCTCCTCCATGAGCGTGCCGCCCATGTCGTCCGCCCCACCGCGCAGGACGTCCGCCGCGAGCGCGTCGCCGAGCTTGACCCACGACACCTGCACGTGGTCGATCCGGCCGTGCAGGGCCAGCCGGGCGAACGCGTGCACGGCGCGGTTGTCGCGCTCGGTGGGGCCCGGGCGGGCCAGCCCCGCCAGGTAGATCGGCGCGTTGTGGTGCACGAACGGCAGCGGCACGAACTCCGTGAAGCCGCCTGTCTCGTCCTGGACACCCGGCGAGCGTGCGCAGGTGCCCGAGCCAGTGCCGCGGCTCGTCGACGTGGCCGTACATCATCGTCGAGCTCGACGGGATGCCCAGCCGGTGCGCCGTGGACACGACCTCGACCCACTGCGCCGCCGGCAGCTTGCCCTTGGTGAGCACCCAGCGGACCTCGTCGTCCAGGATCTCGGCCGCCGTGCCGGGGATGGAGCCGAGCCCGGCGTCGCGCAGCTCGGTGAGCCACTCCTCGATCGACACGCCGGCCTTGGCCGCCGCGGACACGATCTCCATCGGCGAGAACGCGTGCACGTGCATGCCGGGGACGGCGGCCCGCACGGCGCGGACGAGGTCTGCGTAGAAGGTGACGGGCAGCTGCGGGTCGATCCCGCCCTGCATGCACACCTCCGTGGCGCCCGCCTCGGCCGCCTCCACGGCCCGCGCCGCGACCTCGTCCAGCGACAGCCGGAACGCGTCGGCGTCGCGCTCGCGCTGGGCGAAGGCACAGAACCGGCAGCCCACGTAGCAGACGTTCGAGAAGTTGATGTTCCGGTTGACGACGTAGGTGACCGCGTCGCCGACGACGTCGCGGCGCAGCTCGTCCGCCGCCCCGGCCAGCTCCTCGAGCGCGGGGCCCTCGGCGAGGAGCAGGGCCATCGCGGCGTCGGTGTGGGCCGGGTCGAGCAGGGCCGCGGGATCGGACGACGCGAGCGCGAGCCCGGCGCGGACGTCGGCGTCCAGCCGCTCGGGTGCTCCCCGCCGCGTCGCGTCGAGCTGCTCGCGCAGCGAGTCCCAGTCGCCGTAGACGGACGCGAAGTCGCCGCGACGGTCGACGGTGCGGCCCGTGCTGTCGATGGTCGCGTTGAGGTCGACGCGGCCGGTGGAGGCGAACCCGCCGTCCGGCTCCTGCCACGGGCGGCCCACCGGGACCGCGCCCTCCCGGGCGAGCCCGGTACTCGCGGTCCGCCAGCGCGGCCACGTGCCCGTGCAGCCGGGTGTCGATCCACGGCGAGCCGGCCAGCACGTACCGCGGGTAGGCCGTGAGCCGCTCCCGCAGGGTGAACCCGGCCTCGGCCGACCGCGCGGCCAGCTCGTCGATCGCCGGCCAGGGGCGCTCCGGGTTGACGTGGTCCGCCGTCACCGGCGACACGCCGCCCCAGTCGTCGATGCCGGCGCGGAGCATGAGCGCGAACTCGTCGCCGACGAGGTTCGGCGGCGCCTGCAGCCGCATCTTCGGCCCGAGCACCAGCCTCGCTGTGGCGATCGTGGCGGCGAGGTCGTCCAGGTCGGCGTCCGGATCGTTCGCCATCGCGGTGTCCGGCTTCGCCCGGAAGTTCTGGACGATCGTCTCCTGGACGTGCCCCTGCGCGCGGGCAGCCGCACGGATCGCGAACAGCGACTCGGCGCGCTCGACCCGCGTCTCCCCGATCCCGATGAGGATGCCGGTGGTGAACGGGACGCCCACGCGGCCGGCGTCGGTCAGCGTCCGCAGCCGGACGGCGGGCTCCTTGTCCGGGCTGCCGAAGTGCGGGCCCCCCGGCTCGCTCCACAGCCGCGTCGCCGTGGTCTCCAGCATCATCCCCATGCTCGGCGCCACGGGCTTGAGCCGCGTGAGCTCCTCCCAGCTCAGGACACCGGGGTTGAGGTGCGGCAGCAGGCCGGTCTCCTCCAGCACGGCGATCGCGCACGCGCGCACGTACTCCAGCGTGGAGTGGTAGCCGCGGGCCGCCAACCACTCGCGCGCGGCGGGCCAGCGCTCCTCGGGCCGGTCGCCGAGGGTGAACAGCGCCTCCTTGCACCCGGCGGCAGCCCCGGCGCGGGCGATCTCCAGCACCTCGTCGCGCTCGAGGAACGCCGCAGGCAGGCGGTGCGGCACGGTGGCGAAGGTGCAGTAGTGGCAGCGGTCTCGGCACAACCTCGTGAGCGGCACGAACACCTTGCGGGAGTAGGTGACCACGCCCGGACGGCCGGCGTCGACCAGACCGGCGTCGCGCACGCGGGCGGCCGCGGCCAGCAGCTCGTCCAGTTGCTCGCCCCGGGCGGCCAGCAGGACGGAGGCCTCCGTCACGTCGAGCGCCACGCCGTCGCGCACCCGGCGGAGCGCCCGGCGCAGCGCCGACGTGGAGGGGGCCGCGCGGGGGCTGCTCCGGTCGGGGCCGCCCCGAACGGCGTGGACGGGGCGATCGGCGTATCGGCCATGAGTGCACAGTAGGTCGCGGCACCGACAGTCTGCATCGGCCGCCGATCACGCCGCGGACCGCCGGCCTGTGCCGGTACCACGACGCTCGCACGTCAGAGGCGCACCATCGCTCTTCGATCATGTCTGCGCAGCAATGACGCGCCTTCGCGCGCATCGGCGCGGGGCCGGACGCCGTCCGACCGGTCGCGCGCTCGATCCCGGGCCGTCGCCGAGCGGTTCACCCGCCCCGGTTGCCGGATGGGCAGAAGGGCGCCGGGCGGGCCAGCATGACGCCGTGCGCCCGTCCGCGTCCGGCCGGCCCGCCCCGCTGCGGGGTCGAGCGGCCGCGTTCTGCCTGGTGGCGCTGGCCTGCCTCGCGGGCTGCGCCCCGGCGGCGGCGCGGGTCCCCGCCGGCCCGTCCGGCACGCGGACCGTCACGGTGCACGCGGACGGCGACCGCACCGCGATCGTGCACCACGCGGCGTCGGCCGCGGCCGGCGCGCCGCTCGTGGTCGTGCTGCACGGCGCCCGGGGCACCGCCGCCGACATGCGGGCGAACCTGGGCTGGGACGCGCTCGCCGACCGGGAGGGCCTCGTCGTCGCCTACCCCGACGGGCTCGACCGCACGTGGAACGCGGGCAGGTGCTGCGGGCCGGCGCGGGACCGGGGGGTCGACGACGTCGGCTTCCTCGACACGCTGGTCGCGACGCTGCGCCGGGACGACGCCGTCGGCCCGGTCTACGCCGTCGGGTTCTCCAACGGCGCGATGATGAGCTACGCGTGGGCCTGCGCCCGGCCCGGGGACGCTCGCCGGTATCGGACCGGTGGCGGGCGCGCTGACCGTCGACTGCCCCGCGCCCGCGCCGCTGACCGTCGTGGCCGTGCACGGGACGCGCGACGAGCGGGTGCCGATCGGGGGCGGCCGCGGACCGTCCGGTGTCGACTTCCCCGCGCTCGACGCCTCGCTCGCTCCGTTCCGGACCGCCGCCGCATGCCCGGCGACCGGCGCCGTGGTCGACGCCGCCCCCGCCCGGGTCGACGAGCGGGCGTGCGACGGGCACGCCGTGGTGAGCGACGTCGTCGACGACCTGCCGCACGTCTGGCCTGGTGCGGGGCCCGACGCGGGCCGGACCGACGGGCCGTTGGACGCTACCGGCTTCCTGTGGGCGCACCTGCACGGGTGAGGCCGCGACAGATCGATCCGGCGCATCACCAGGCGCGGCAGCTTGCTGGCCACCGCATCGGTGGTCCCGACGACCGCGAAGCCGGCCTTCTCGAACATCGCCCGCGTGCCGACGAACGCCATCGTCAGGTCGATCCGCCCGGACCCCGGGTCGACCGGATAGCTCTCGACGGCGGGCGCGCCGCGCGACGCGGCGTACCCCACCGCACCGTCGAGCAACGGGGTCGTGTGGCCGCGCTTGCGGTGGCCGCCCCGGATGACGACGCAGATGATGCTCCACACCGGCAGGTCGTCGAGCGGCCGGATCAAGCGGGACCGGCTGAGCCGCGTGTTCTCCGCCCGCGGCCCGATGCTGCACCAGCCCACCGGCTCGCCGTCGGCGTACCCGATCACGCCGGGCGGGTTCGCCCGGCCGCACAGCGCCCGGAACGCCGCCTCGCGGCTCCCGCCGCCGAGCTCCGCGACCTCTGCCGCGGTCAGCCGGTGCGACAGGCACCAGCAGTGGCTCGCCCGCCGATGGGGGTTCACCACCGCGACGAAGTCGTCGACCCGGTCCGGCGTGACGGGACGGGTGTCGAAGACCATCCGCCGAGCCAAGTGCGGACCACGTGATCGGTCAACTCGTGGCGCGCCGAGAGCATGCCCATCCCGGCACGGCGCGCCGGGTGATGTCGGCGTCCCGCCGGCTTGTGCGCTATGCGCTACCCGTAGGCATCGCCGCGATGCGAAATCTTGATCACGTCGACGATCACCTCGTGCTCGTCGATGCGGTAGATGACCCGGTACTGCCCGCGTCGCGCGGAGTGGTACCCCTCCAGCTCGAAACG
>CAWADQ010000079.1:0-16107 GCA_963780835.1 uncultured Actinomycetota bacterium
CCGCCAGCGCGGCCCAGTCGAGCGAGTCCGTGCTCATCCGTATGCGGCAGCCCGCGCCGGCCTCCTCGACGCTCACCCACCGACCGACCCGGGCGCGGACGGCGTCGGCAGGCGCGTCGACCAGCACCTCCACGTCGTAGGAGGTCGGGAGGTTGCGGAGGCCGGCCCGGACGAACGCCGCCGCGTCGTCGGCGGGCAGGTCGCGGGGGCGGAAGCGGGCGCCCGTCCGTCGCGGGGCGTCGAGCCGGTCGAGGCGGAAGCTCCGCCAGTCGTGCCGGTGCAGGTCGTAGGCGACGAGGTACCAGCGGCGGCCGAGCGGGACGAGCCGGAAGGGCTCCACGAGCCGGTTCGTCCGGGTCCCGTCGGCGGCGGCGTAGCCGAACTCCAGCCGCTCGGCGTCGCGGCAGGCCTGCGCGACGGCGGTGAGTATCCCCGGGTCGACGGCCGGCCCGCCGTCGGCGAACGTCGCCGGGACCGTCGCCATCCGCAGCGCCTCGACCCGCCGCCGCAACCGCGGCGGCATCACCGGCACCACCTTGGCCAGCGCGCGGACCGACGCCTCCGCGACCCCGGCCACCCCACCCTGGGCCGCGGCCTGCAGGCCGACCGCGAGCGCGACGGCCTCCTCGTCGTCGAGGACGAGCGGCGGCATCGCCGCACCGGCGGCGAGCTGGTACCCGCCGTCCACGCCGCGGTTCGCCTCGACCGGGTAGCCGAGCTCGCGCAGCCGGTCGACGTCACGGCGCAGCGTCCGCACCGACACCTCCAGCCGGTCCGCCAGCTCCGCACCCGGCCAGTACCGGTGGGTCTGCAGCAGCGACAGCAGGCGCAGCGTGCGTGAGCTCGTGTTGGCCATGCCGTCGATTCTGGCCGTATTGAGGTCAGAAAGTGACACCAGTGGGTCATAGTCTTCTCCCATGACGACCTCCGAGACCGCCGCGCCTCCGCCTCCTTCTCCGCCGGATCCGCATCCGGGGAGCGGGCCGACATCCTGGAGACCCTGCGGACGCACCGGTACTTCCTGCGTCACACCGTCGAGGGCCTGAGCGACGAGCAGGCCCGGCTGTCCCCGACGGCCAGTGAGCTCACCCTCGGCGGGCTGATCAAGCACGTCTCCTCGATCGAGGCCGGGTGGGCCGACTTCGCGGAGCGCGGCACCGAGGCGATGCCGTCGATCGACGGTGAGCCCAGCCCGGAGGTGATCGAGAAGTTCCAGAACGAGTTCCGGCTGCTGCCCGGCGAGACCCTGGCCGACGTGCTGGCCGGCTACGAGAAGGTCGCCGCGCGCACCGACGCCCTCGTCGAGTCGCTCGACCTGGACACGGCGTACGCGCTGCCGACGGCCCCGTGGTTCGCGCCGGGTGCGACGCGCTCGGTGCGGCGGGTGTTCCTGCACATCGTGGCCGAGACCGCCCAGCACGCCGGGCACGCCGACATCATCCGGGAGACGATCGACGGCCAGAAGACGATGGGCTGAGCCGCCGATGGCGCGTCCCCGGCGCGAGGGGGCCGGGGACGCGCGGTCGCGCCGTGCATACCGGAACGGCGCGTGCACACCGGAACTGAGCCGTGCACCCCGTGCAGCATGTGCCCGGGGGCGTTGCGGTGTGCACGAGCGCTCGGCGCCTCAGAGCTTCGCGGCCTCCGGGATCACCTTCTCGCCGAGGATCTCCAGCGGGGTGATCGTCTCCACCGCCGGCACCCACCCGTGCGCCTCGCTGACCCCGAGACCGGCGAGCCGTTGCAGGTTCGTCAGCAGGGCGTCGACCTTCTCGCCGTCCACGCCCGGGTCGAGCGGGACCATGACCGTCTTCTCGATCTCGTCGTAGTCGCGGCCGACGTCCGCGCAGTGGCGGCGCAGGATGTCCAGCTTGCGCTCGACGTCGTCGAAGGCGAACAGGTTGCACGCCTGGGCGTACTGCGCCACCAGCCGCAGCGTCTTCTTCTCGCCCCCGCCGCCGATGAGGATCGGCGGGTGGGGCCGACGCAGCGGCTGGGGCGAGTTCAGCGTCCGGCCGAGCCGGTAGTGCTTGCCCTCGAACGGGCCGTCGTCGTCGCTCCACATCTGCAGGCAGATGCGCAGCGTCTCCTCCAGCCGCTCGAAGCGCTCGGCGGTGGGCGGGAAGAACAGGCCGAGCCCCTCGGACTCCTCGCCGTTCCACGCGGCACCGATGCCGAGCCACGCCCGGCCGTTCGACAGCACGTCCAGCGTGCTGATGATCTTGGCGAGCAGGCCGGGGTCCCGGTAGCTCACCGCCGTCACCCAGGCCAGCAGCTCCACCCGGGACGTCCGGGCGGCGAGGTACCCCAGCGTCGTGTAGGCCTCGAGCATCGGCTCCTCGGGCGGGCCGAGCGGGCCGATCTGCCAGACGTGGTCCATCACGCTGACGCGGCCCATCCCGACGTCCTCGGCGGTGGTGACGACGCGGGTGAGCTGCTCCGCGATCGCCCCCGGGCCGCCGGGCCAGGTGAAGTTCGCGACGTGCAGGCCGATGTCCATGAACACCTCGGTTCGGGAAGCGGAACGCGGCTCGGCGCCGAGCCGCTGGTGATCCGAGCCAATCACGCGGGCCTGCGGCTCGCACCGCGACCGCACGGGATGCCCGGAATGCCGACGCGTGTCCTGCGGATCAACGCCGCAGCGGAGCAAGGCGGAGATCCACAGGTGGAATCACCGATGCGTGCCCTGCGACTAGAACGGGATCTCGTCGTCCACGGCCGGCAGGCGGGCGAACGGGTCCCGCGCCACCCCGTTGCGCGCCCCCGCGACGACGGGCGCGGCGCCCATCTCGGACTCGCGGGTCGCCCACGCCGGGAACGGGAACTCGACGGCCAGGGGCACCGGGATCTCGGGCTGGGACACGAACATCGTGCCCGGCTTCGCCAGCACCGCCCGCGCCCGCTGCGACGGCGGCAGGAACCCGTACTCGGGCCGCCCCGCCTCCGCCGGATCCAGCCGGCCGACCACCTTGATCGACGAGTTCGACACGATCCGCCGCTCCACCTCGCTCGCCGTCTGCTGCGCGCCGATGAGGATGATGCCCAGCGACCGGCCGCGCTCGGCGATGTCGAGCAGCACCTCCTTGATCGGGCTGCCGCCCTCCCGCGGGGCGTACTTGTTCAGCTCGTCCAGCATCGTGAACAGCAGGCCGCCCGCGCCCGCGGCCTCCTTGCGGGCCGTCTCGGCCGCCAGCACGACGCCGACGACGAACCGCTGCGCGCGCTCGGGCAGGTTGTGCAGATCGATCACCGTGACCTGCTGGCCCTCGGTCGTCACCACCCGACGGCCCGCGGACGGCAGGTCGCCGCGGACGATCGAGCGCAGCGGCTTGAGGCTCGACCGCAGCCGGCGCAGGAAGGCGTTGACGGTGCCCGTGCCGGTGACCGGGCCCGCCCAGTCGCGGCGGGCGTCCTCGTCCGTCAGCCGCTCCGAGAGGAACTCGATCAGGTCGTCGTAGGTCCGCAGGAGGCGGCCCTCGACCGTCACCGCCCCGTCCTGGCCGGTGGCGACGGCCTCCCGGCGCAGCCGGGCCGCCACCTGGTGGATGACCATCGTGTACTGGTTGCGCTCGTCCTCCGCGTCCGCGAAGACGTACGGCAGCAGCTCGCCGGAGCAGAACTCGGCGAGCGTCCACCAGAACGCGCTCACCCCGCTGGTGCGGCCGACGACGTGCGGGCGGCCCGTGAGGTCGTCCGGCGTCGGCGGGGCGAAGAACCCGACCGAGGCGAACGGCGCGGCCTCGAGGCCCAGCGTCGCGTAGGCGGCCCGCAGATCGTCGTCCAGCCTGCGGTTGGCGTGGTCGAGGAACAGCAGATCCTCGCCCTTGACGCTGAACACCAGCGCCTTCGCGTTCAGCGCGTTCTTGAGCGCGCCACCGGTGAAGATCGAGTACAGCAGGAAGAGCGCGAAGCTGGTCTTGGTGGCGACCCCCGAGATCCCGCTGATGGAGACGTGCCCGCCGCGGGTGCCGTCGAGGAACTCCAGGTTCAGGTAGATCGGGTCGCCGTCGCGGCCGAGCCCGGCCGCGACCTTGCGCTCCATCTGGTCGAAGTACAGCGCCTTGGCGCGCTCCTCGCCGGTGGCCCGGTAGGCGAACGCGCCGGGCCACGGCGGCACGTAGACCTCGGGGTCGACCCGCGTCGTGGTGACCTCGGCGATCTCCTGCACCTGCGCGGGGAGCACGCCCTCCGCGATCAGGAAGACGTCGGAGCCGTACGTGGCGCCCTCGTGCCGGGCGCGGACCTCGGTGACCACGCCCGCGGTGGCCACCGGCTCCCGGCCGGGGACCGGGCGAACGGTGACCACGACGTCGTCGAGCTGCAGGTAGGCGTCCTGGTCGAGGGCCACGCTGAACTGCAGCGGCGTGGAGTCTTCCGTGCCGACGACCCGCCCGACCGGCGGGCCGCTCGCTGCCGACTTCTCCGGCCCAGATGTGTCCGGCACTGCTCTCCTCGGGGTCGGGCCCGGCCACCCTCTCTCGGGTGGCCGGGCCCGACACTATCCAGGGGTACCGACAGTCTGGTGCGGGCCCGTCAGCGCCGGGCCAGGGCCGGCTGTGCCGCGACGCGCTGGCGGCCGATCTCCGGGATCCGCACCGCGAGCTGGTGCGACAGGATCTGCCAGAACCGCTCCTCGGGGTTGCCCGCGCGCCAGGCGTCGGCCAACCGGCCCGTCGCTTCGGGGTCGACGGACCGTCGCGGCCGCAGCCGCAGCTTGCATCTCCCCCGGACCTCGCGGTCCAGGGCCTTCCATGCCTCCTCCGCGGTGGGGTACACGCCGACCTCCGTCGGCCCGTACTCGTCACCCAAGATCAAGGTGTACGCACTGACCACATCTCTGGCCACGTACCGAATCCTCCTCTTGACACCAACTGGTGCGACCCCGACACCGTGTCCATCGCTGACGGCGTCGTCGCCGTCTCATCTCGTCACCCGTCTGCATCATCGGAGCGCGGGTGGGTCTTCGGGGTGGCCGTCACTGTAGGGCCACGAAAGGGTGACCCCGGGCCACCACGGCGCCGCCGGGGCGTCCCGTCGGCGGGCGGCCAGCGCCCTGCGCCGTCGGGTCGGCGGGAAGGGCGCACCTGTCGACTGGGACAGAGGTGACGGCCACCGGGCGCAAAATCAGGCTGTCGCGGCCCGGAACTCGCGGTACCGGCGGCCGAGCAGTTCGGGGTCGGGGCGCTCGGCGCGCATCGCGGGTAGGGCCATCAGCCGCTCGCCGTGGCGGCCCTTCAATCCGTGTTCCAGCATCGGCCCGTCGACCTCCTCGAGCAGGTCTGCCCGGATCTCGACGACGAGGTCGGGTCGGACCCCGAGGACATGGCAGTCGTAGGCGGCGTGATGGATCTTGCAGAGAGCCAGGCCGTTGCGTACGGCGGCGACTCCCGCCTTCTCACGATCCGGGACGATATGGGCAGCGTCAAGCAATACACCGTGTCGCAGAGCGCACACCGCGCACCGCGTGTCGTAGGCGCGCAGCACGGTGGCGCGGAATACCGGCTGGTGGAGGCGCTGTCGGGTCTCGCGCAGGACGTAGCGACGGAGGTGCTCGGTGACCGGTGTGTCGCGGTCCACCAGACCTCGCGCGATGTCCGGATCGATGACGAACTGCTGCTGGTCGGGCTCCTCCCAGAGCAGGTAGACCGGGAAGACCGGCCTGTAGACGCCCTGCCCCACCCCGCAGAACCAGATGAGCGGCACCTGCTGATGCATCGCCTCGCGCAGCGCGCGGTTCTCCGCGTGGGTCGGGTCGTCGCCGCGCCACTTGTAGCGGAGCAGCCCGTCGGGGCCCACCGCGTCCTCGTACTGGCCGGGCACCCCCGTCGACCGTGTAGACGGTCCGGATCGACAGCGCCGCAGCCAGCTCACGCGGCTTCCGGATGCCGCGTTGGGCATCCATGAGGCGGAACGGCCGGCCGTCGATCTCGAAGTCGCCGAGGTCCTGCGACGACATCGGCTGCTCTCCGTCGTGGGTACGGACCGTGAGCCACGCCTGCGCCTCCCGCCGGAGACGGGCGTCGAACTCGTCGATCACGACGGCGGACCCTAGTGCGCCGGCCCGATCTCGCTCGCACACAGGTAAGGGGGTCGGCGCACCTGCTGCAACACGTGCGACGGCCGCCTTTCCTGTGTGTGAGCACCCGTCGCCTGCGCAGACAAGATCGTAGCGGCTCACAGGAACGGCACAGCGCGACCACAACGCCGCAACAGACCGACGGGCCGATCTTCGATGGCATGACCGCGCTGACCCTCACCCTCCAGGCCCCCGCCGCTCCGATGTCGCTGCCGGCGCGGGCACCCGTCGACATCCGCGCGCACGAGGCCGTCCTCGACGTCGTGATCCCCGTCTACAACGAGGAGGCCGACCTGCCCGGCTGCGTCCGGCGGCTGCACGCCCATCTGACGCGGGCCTTCCCGTACACCTTCCGGATCACGATCGCGGACAACGCCAGCACCGACCGCACGCTCGAGGTGGCGCACGAGCTGGCCCGCGACCTGCCCTGCGCGCGCGTCGCGCACCTGCCGCAGAAGGGCCGCGGCCGTGCGCTGGCCGCCGTCTGGTCGACCTCGGACGCTCCGGTGCTCGCCTACATGGACGTCGACCTGTCGACGGACCTGGGTGGCCTGCTGCCGCTGGTCGCCCCGCTGATCTCCGGACACTCCGACGTCGCCATCGGAAGCCGGCTCGCCCGCGGGGCCCGGGTGGTCCGCGGGCCGAAGCGCGAGTTCATCTCCCGCTGCTACAACCTCATCCTCCGCACCTGCTGCACGTGCGGTTCAGCGACGCCCAGTGCGGCTTCAAGGCCGTGCGCCGCGACGCCGCCGAGCAGCTCCTGCCCCTGGTCGAGGACACCGGTGGTTCTTCGACACCGAGCTGCTGGTGCTGGCCGAGCGCCGGTCTGCGCATCCACGAGGTGCCGTCGACTGGGTGGACGACCCGGACAGCCGCGTCGACATCGTCGCACGGCGGTCGCCGACCTCAAGGGTGTCGCCCGGTGCTCGGCGGCCTGGCCAGCGGCCGCATCCCGGTCGACCGGATCCGCGCCCGCCTCGGCCGCCCCCGCTGGCCGCCTGACCTCCTCGGACAGCCCGGGATCATCCCGTCGTGACGGCGGCCAGCAGGTCGTCCAGCACGGCCTCCTCGTGCACCGCCACCCCGTGGTGGCGCATCGCCGCGCCGAGCTCGCGGTCCCACACCGGCTCGATCGGCGTCCCGAGAAGGGGCACTCGCGGGCCGTGCAGTGCGGCGAGGTACTGGTCGGCCCCCATCCGCCACGGAACCACCCCGACCTCCGCGACGAGCCGGTTCGCGATCGCGATGCCGGGCCAGTCGAAGTCGCCGTGGTAGCGCAGCCGCGCGCCGGCCAGAGCGTGCAGGACGTCCAGCACGACGAGCGCCGGCTGCCCGCTCGTGCACACCGCAGCGACGCCGCCGCCGCGCCGTTCCGCCACGGCCTCCAGCACGCGCGGGTTCTCGCACACCAGCACGACGTCCGGCGCCTGCAGCTCGACCCGCCGCAGATCCCAGGCGGTGAGGTGCACGGGGTCGCCGGCGTCCGCGGCGAGCGCCATCCGGACCGCGACCGAGGAGTCGCCCCGGCCGCGGAGGCCGAGTGTGAGGCAGGTCGTGGACACCAGGTCCACCCGCACCCCGAACCGCTCCCACAGGCCCCGGCGCTCGGCCGTCGTCACCGGCGGCGGTTCCCCGAGCCGCGCGGCGAGCGCGCGCAGCACGAGCGCCGCGACGGTGCTGCCGTCGTCCAGCGCATGTGCTCCTCCGCCCACAGCGACGGCGAGCTCGGTGCGGGCGATCGACGTCGGCAACCGGGCCAGGGTCTCCACCGCGCGGCGGACCGCCGCGGCCGGGTCGGCGGTCCGGGCGAGGACACCGGAGCGGCGCACACCGTCCAGCCATGCCTCCACCCACGGCGCGTCGCCCACCAGCTCTCGCGCCAGCGTGAACGGCGCCTCCCGCCCGGCCGCCCGCTGCGCGCGCCGGGCAGCGCGGTCGTCGAGCGCGTGGCCGGTGACGTGCTCGAGCACCGCCTGCAGCCCTCCGATGCCGGACCGCTCGGCAAGGGTGGCGTCGACGTCGGCCAGGCTCAGGACGAGCGTCGCCCTCGTCACCGGGCGCCCGACGAGCGCGGACACGGCGTGGCGTTCCTCCCGCGACAGCCCGCTGAGCACGACCCGGCCCTCGGCGCGCAACCCCCGGCCCTCCAGGCGCTCGCGGAGCACCTGCCAGATCCGGGTCAGGGCGGGATCGGCGAGCCAGCTGGTCGGCCGGATGCTCACCCGTCGACGACCTGCAGCCGCTGGCCGTCCCAGTGATGGCGGTACTGGGCGATGCCGCGCTCGTTCGGGTCGCGCAAGGCCTCGTAGATCGCGAGCGACGGCACGGTGGCATGGTCGCCCCACAGCCGCTCGCTGGTGATCACGAAGTCCAGGTCGAGCTCCACCAGCAGGCCGAACAGCAGTGGGTGGGTCCGGACGTCGATCTTCGGGAAGGCGTCGTCGAGCAGCACGAACCGCGGCGAATGCGGCGCGGCCCCGGCGAGCGAGCCGAAGTGCGCCGCGGCCGCGGCGAACAGCGGCAGGTAGCACACCACCTTCTGCTCCCCCTGCGAGAGCGGGGACCGGCGGTGCAGGTCGTGCCACGTGCCCGGGGTCTCCGGCCGGGTGTAGCGGATCCGGAAGGCGAACCAGCGCCGGTAGTCCAGGGCACGGGTGAGGTGCTCCGAGTACGAGTCCTCCGGCGCGTCCGCGCGCGACGCCTCGATCAACCGGTGCAGCGCGTCGCGCAGCTCGCGCCGCTCGCCCGGTAGCAGGGCGCCGCTCGGCTGCCCGAGCAGCTCGACCGCGCGGCGGGCGTCCGCCGCGACGTCGTCGCGCAGCGTCCAGCGCAGCTGTACGGCGATGCCCTGGCTCGTGGTCACGCCGCGCAGGAGCTGGTTCATCTCCGCGACCAGCTCCTCGGCCTCCTGCCGGCGTGCGCGCAGGGACTCCCCGAGGTCGCCGAGGACGTGCTCCTCGAACAGCCGGCGCTCCCGCTCGGTGAGCAGCTCGGCGTCGCGAGTGACGGCGGCGGCGAGCCGGGTGGCGAGCGTCCCGATCGGGTGCTCACCCGTGTCGTCCCGCCCGACGACGGCGAGTGCCCCGCCGATCTCGACGACGCGCGGCTCGCGGTCGCCCGCGGGGCCGCTGACGGCGTCCTGCCAGGCCGCGAAGAGTGCGGCCTCCGTGCCCTGGCGCGGCGGCGGGGACAGCTCGGCGAGGCTGCGGGCGAGTGCCAGGACCGATGCGGGCACCGGCGAGCCGGTGGAGAATCCGCGCGCGAGGTCGAAGGTGGCGGCGTTGTCCGCCGTCGTGGGGCCCGCCTCCCCCGACGACGGCTCACCGAGGCCGGACGGCAGCAGGCCCGGAACGGTGTCCACCGCGGCGAGCGCCGCGACCGCCGCCGCCAGCGCCGGCTCCTGCTCGGCCAGCCGCAGCGCGGCGTTGCGCGCGGCCTCCTCGGCCGCGCCGGTCGCGGTCAGCAGCGAGCCGATCCGCCCGGTGAGCTCGCGCTCCCGCCGTTCCAGTTCGCCGGCTCGCTGCTCGGCGGCGGCGATGCGCTGCTGGATCTCCCGCAGCGACGCCCCGACCGTGGCCTCGAGCTCGTCCGCCGCGGCCCGGGCCGTGTCCGCCCGCTCCTGGGCGGCGATCGCCGTCCCCGCCGCCTCCTGCGCCTCGTCCGCCTCGGCCGACGCCCGCTCGGCGTCGTCGGCCCACCGCAGCAGCGCCGCGCGCAGCGGCGCGGCGGCGTCGGCGTGCCGGGACAGCGCGTCGTCGAGGCTGCGCAGGCGCTCGCGGCGGGCGGCGAGGCCGACGGCGTCCATCGGGAGGTCGTGGGCCGCGGCCAGCTCGGCCAGGTCGCGGCGCCGCCCTGCCTCCGCGACCCGGGCGTGCACGGCGACCTCCTCGGCCTCGGCCGCGCGCCGGTCCGCCTGCGCGGTGACCCGCTCCCGTTCGTCCAGCCGCGTCCACGCCGTCAACAGCGCGCTCGTCGAGGGGACGCCGGTGAGCCACGCCTCGATCGCCGCACGCGCCTCCCGCGCCGCGGTCTCGGCATCCCGCGCGGCGTCCCGGGTCGCGGCGAGCGCGGCGATGCGGGCGTCCAGCTCGGCCAGGCGCCGTGCGCGTTCGGCGGCTCGGGCGGTGGCGCCGACGTACTGGGCGACCGGCTTCGTGGAGCGGCCCGTGAGGGGTCCGAGACGCCAGGAGCCATCGGTGCCGACAACCGCCGGGATGTCAGCGCCCACCTCGTCAGCGCCCACCTCGTCGGGACCCGCCAGGGCGACGCGCGCGAGCACGCTCCGGATCACCGCGGCGTCGACGGGCCCACCGTCCGGCGGGTCGGGCCGCAGGACGGCGTCCAGCCGCGAGCCGGCCGGCGTCGGCGGGCCGACCGGCAGGACGACGTCGCACCCGTCGGCGTCGAGGACTGCGCCGTCGGCGCGGACCCAGGCGTCGAGCAGCCCCGACGCCTCCAGCGCGGCCTCGACCCCGGCCCGGGATTGCGCGTCCAGCGCGTCCGCGAAGTCGACGAGCCGCCACAGCGGCGCGCCGTCCGCGGGATCGCGCTCGCCCCGCCGCCACGGCGGCGCCGGCGGGGCCGGATCGCGCTCGGCGGCCACCTCCTCCCGGCGGCGGACCGTCTCGGTGTGCTCCCGCTCGGCGGCGCGCCGCTCGGCGCCGGCGGCCGCCTCCTCCGCCCGGCGAGCGTCCAGCGGGCCGGTCGCAGCGGCGCGGGCGAGCGTGGCCACCGCGCCGACCGTCTCGGCCGTCAGCTCGTCGGGCGGGTCGAAGGGCACGGCCTGCGGGTCGTCCCGCCACGACCCGAGCGCCGCCGCGTACTCGTCGCCGGCGGCGGTGGCCGCGCGACGCGCGTCCGCCAGGCGGCCGCGCTCCTCCTCGGCCCGCTGCTCGGCGACGGCGGCGTCCTGCTCGGCGCGCTCCCGGGTCGCGACGGCGCCGTCGAGCGCCGTGCGGGCGGTGTCGACGACCGCAACGGCGGCGAGCAGCCCGCCGAGGACCGGGCGGGCGCCGCGGGTGGCATCGGCGTGGCCTGCCAACCCCTCGGCCGCGGCCTGGGCCGCGTCGACAGCAAGCAGGTGGACATCGTGCAGCGCCGCCGGCACCGCCAGGGCCACCCGCGCACCGGCTCCCGCGAGCTCGGTCGCCAGCTCGCCCACCCGGACGACGTGCGCGGACACCGTGGTCTCCAGTCCACCCGCGTCGCGCCGGACCCGCTCTCCCGAGGTCTCGGCGCGCCGCCGCGCGCCGTCCGCTGCCTTCCGGGCGGCCTCGGCTGCGGTGGCCCGTTCCCGCGCCATCTCCTGGCGGGCGCGCAGCTCCCGCGCGTCCTTCCACGCGGGGTCGCCGCGCAGCTCGACGAGCCGCGCCTCGCACTCCCGGCGCTGCGTCGCCACCGTGCCCTGCTCCGCCTCCGCAGCCGCCCGCTCGGTGGCGAGGCCGGCCACGTCGGCGGCGCACCGCTCGGCGTCGCGCGCCCGGCGAGAGCGCTCGCGGTGCTGCTCGACGGCCTCCGTACCGCGCCCGCGCAGCACCTCCCGGGCGTAGTGCCCGTAGGTGGTCGCCAGGGCTGCGACGCCCTCGGCGCTGCGCCGCTGGCGGTCGAGCTGCTCGCCGAAGGCGGCGAGCTCGTCGAAGGTGTCGCCCGCGGCCCGCACGGCGTCGTCGTCGAGCTGCGGGAGCGCCTGGACGAGCTGCTCGGCCAGCCGCGCCGGCTCGATGTCCTCTCCGACCTGCGGCTGCCGCAGCCAGTACAGCAGCCGCAGCAGCTCGTCGTACTGCGTGGGCGCGAGGCCGAACAGCAGCCGGCCCACGTGCTGCTTGTACCCGCGCGGCGAGTCGAAGAAGTGCCCGCCTGCGGCCTCCACCGCGGTCCGCAGCCGTTCCCGGGCGAGCGGGCCCGCGTCGTCCTCCAGCATCAGCTCCTCGCCGACCCGCCCGGGCACCGTGAAGTACCACGACGTCGCCGTGCGCGCGGACTGCGACGCCCGGATCCCGACGCCGCACGTCACGACCTCGCCCGGCCGGGCGAACTCCACCCACAGGTAGCCGGCGCGGTTCTGCTTGCCGTACCCGTCGAGCATCAGCCAGAGCAGGCTGGTGTGGTGGCGCGCGGACGCCGTCATCCGCTGCTTGTCGCCGTCCAGCACGAACGGCAGCAGCATCTCCAACGTCTTCGACTTGCCGGCGCCGTTCGCCCCGCGCAGCAGCAGCCGGCCGTCCGCGAACTCGAACACCTGGTCGTCGTACTGCCAGACGTTGAGCACGCCCGCGCGGGAGAACCGGAACCGGTCCGTCACGGTGCCTCCTCCTCGAACAGCGACGGCTGGCCGCCCGGCGAGCCTTCGGTGATCGACGCACGCACCGCGTACCGCGCCCCGGCGGCGTGCACGAGCCACGCTCCGTCCGGGTCGAGCCGGACGAGCCCGGCGGCGACGAGCACGGACCGGGCGGCGGCGAGCGCCGCGGCGGCGTCGTCGCGGTACTCCTGCTTGAACCCCGCGCCCCACGTGGCGAGCACCTCCGACGAGACCGCGGCGACCAGCTCCGGGCCGGCCCGCCGCCACACCCGCTCCTCCGCCGCGGCCTCGCGGGCGCCGGCCCGCAGACGGTCGGCCAGGCCTTCGAGGACGAGCAGGGCGAGCCGCCGTGCCGAGCCCGCACCGGGGAACTCGACGTCCGTCAGCTCGCCCTCCGGGTCGACGGCCACCGCACCCTCGGCGCGCAGCTCCACATCGAGACCGAGCCGGTCCCGGAACCACTCGCGTTCGCGGTTGCGCCCGCGCCGCCACCACTCGGCCTGCTCGTCCGTCAGCTCGTCCGTCGACAGCACCGGCGACTCGACGAGACGGCGCCGGACGGCGACCCGAGCGCCACCCGCTGCCGAGGGCAGCGCGGCGACGTCGAGCAGTTCGTCCGGATCCTCGACGCCGGCGAGCGGCGCGGCGACCAGCAACGCCAGCCGGTCGCGCCGCACGTCGAGCAGGGACGCGGTGCGCTGCTCGGCCCAGTGCTCCAGGTCGCCGTCGCGCTCGTGCAGCACCCCCAGCTCCACCAGCGCCGCCAACGCCGCGTGCAGCGCCCGCCGGTCGGCGATCGCGTCCAGGTCGACGTCCAGCCCGGCGTCCACCGCCGCCGAGCGAACCTGCGCCACCAGCTCGTCGACGAGGAGCTGGCCCTTACCGCGGGTGAGCGCGGCCAGGGTCAGGCACAGCAGCGCGTAGCCGCGGGGGGTGAACGGCTTGCCCGACTTCCGGACCAGCGGCCGGGTCGCGTCGCGCCCCAGCCCCGCCTTGAACAGCCGCGCCGCACCGGGCTCGACGACGAGCCGGTAGCCCAGACCGTCCGCGAACATCCGCGCCAGCTCGACGCGGTGCCTGCGGACCAGCCGCAGGTCGTCCGCACCCGGCCCGTCGGCGTGCAGCAGCGGCGAGCGCAGCAGGGCGCGGGCGGCGTGCCTCCGCTCGGCGGTGACCTGGACGTCTTCGGCCGCCGCGGGGCGCTCCACCGCGTCTCGTGCTGCGTTCGGTGCCGTTCATCCCGTTGCCCTCCGCTCCCCGGCCTCGACGTGCACTGTCAGCGTGAGGTCGACCAGCTCGAGCCGGCCCGCGGGCCCCGTCACGGTCGTGCTGACCCCAGGCGTCCGCGTCACCACCAGCCGGACCTCGTCGACCCGCGCCTCCGCGGCGTCGTGCGGCCCGAGCGGGCGACCTCGGCCGACCAGCGCGCGGGCGTAGAGGTCGAGCAGGGCACCCCGCGCCTCGTCCGAGAGACGAACCGCCGCGAGCCGCCCCGCGTGCCGGCCGACCTCGGCGAGCGCGGCGCTCCTGCGCCGCTCGGCCGCCTCGCGTTCGGCGAGCCGGGCGGCCTTGGCCGCCGCGTAGTCCTCCCGCTGCCCCGTGCGGCCGCGGACCGCCCGCACGCCCAGCTCGCGCAGCGCCACCGGCACCTCCGCCGAGGGCGTCCGCCACCAGGACGCGGTCGGGGGGACCGGGTCGCCGTCGTCGTCGGCGGCGAATGCGAGGTGGCGGCACGAGTACAGGCCGAACGCCGAAGCCCACAGCGCGTGCGCGGTGTCGTCGTCCGCTTCCGCGAACCACCGGGCGAGCTTCAGCAGGTCCCCGTAGCGGCTCTGTTCCTGACGACCCCCTGCGGCGATGCGACGCAGGTTGACCAGCAGCGCCCGCATCGCCTCTGTCGCCAGCCGCCGCACGCCGGCGGCGTCGGAGTCCCGCCCCGGCGCGCCGACGAACCACGCGTGCAGCCCGTCCCAGTCCGCCGGGTCCAGCCCCGGCGCGCGCCGCGCGGCCTCCCCCTCGACGCCGAGCAGCCGCTGCCCGACGTTCGCCCGCGCACACAGCGCCGGCACCCGTGGCTCCACGTGCTGCAGTGCCTGCGCGAGCTGCGGCATGTGCCGGGCGACCTCGTCGACGAACCGCTGCAGGTAGTCCAGCAGCGCGGTCTTGAATGCCTGGAACTCGGCGCGGTCCAGGTCGTAGCGCACCAGGACCTGGGCGAGGTAGGTGTAGAAGTCGCGGGTCGACGACACCAGCCGCTCGAACTGGGCGAAAAGCGTCGCGATGTCGCGGGCCAACGCGTCCGGATCCGCCCGGGCGATCGCCGCGTCGTCGAGGCGGCCCAGGCCGACCAGCCCGTCCAGGATCCCGCCGAGCATCTCGGTGGACACCTCGCGCGCCGCCTCCGTGTGCCCGAGCAGCTCCTCGACGTGCCGCTGCACCAGCTCACCGCGCTGGGTGAGCTGGTACCGGGCACGGTTCTGCAGGTACTCGCGCAGGCTGCGCGCCTCGGTCTCGCGCGGGCTGCGCGCCAGGTTGCCGTGCTCGACGAGGTACGACAGGCGCGCGTCGACCGTGTCGACGTCCAGGGCGAACCCCTGCCCGGCCAGCCGCTGCGCCACCTCGGCCGCCGACTGGTCCGACAGCAACCCCGACACCTCGCCGGTGAACGTGCGCATGATGGCGAGGTAGGACGACGCCTCCTCGTTGACGGCGTAGCGCAGCGCCTCGAGCCGGACACGCCCACCGTGCGCGAGGTACTCGCGCTCGTCAGGGGCTGTGGGGTCGGGCACGCGGCGACACTAACGGGGGGCACCGACAAGACCCGCGCGCACCGGGCCGTCAGTCCCACCAGAAGCTCCAGCGCGTGGATCCGCGCAGCAGGTTCGCGTAGTCCCGGAGCGTGCCGGGGTTGCCCCGATACGTGTCGTCGCAGAACGCGTAGTGCTCGGCGGCGATCGCCAGGCACTCCGACCGCTCCCACGGTGGTGCCGCCACGGCCAGCTCCAGCGTCGCCCGGCCCATGCGCACCAGTACGGCCCCGAACCGGTCCTCCCAGGTACGCAGCACCGCCGACACCGTCGCGGCATCCCACTCCTCTCCCGCTCCCGCCCACCCGACGGCGGCCGGGACGTCGGCCGCCCGGGAGACGGGAACGAGCCCGAGCAGGTACTCGCCGAGCAGTTCGGCCTCCTCGACGGCCGCCGCGACGACCTCATCCGGCCGCAGGAGCGCGGCAGCGGCCGTGGGTGGCGCGAGGCCGGGGAAGGTCGCGCCGAAGGGTGCGAGGCAGTCGGGATGGAACACGCAGCCGGCCGGGTACCGCTCGGCGAGCACCGCGGCGACGTCGCATCGAGGCACCCGCGCGAGTGCGGGCTCCGGATCCCAGCCGGGCTCCACCGAACCGAGCGCATGACCGGCGAGGAGCACCGGACAGCGGCGGGCGGTGGGCGCGAGCGGCCAGCAGCCGGCCGTAGCTCGCCGCGTCGTCGAAGGGCGCCCGGCTCAGTGCGAAGGTGCCGCGGTCGTGCATGGCAGGAAGGGCTTCGAGAATCGTCATGCCGCACTGGACGGACGCCACGTTGCCGTGGTTCCAGCGGACCACAGGATTTCTCGATGGCGACGACAGCCGATAGCGGTGCCGGCTCGTCAGCCCCACGAGAAGCTCCACGCCACGCTCCGCCGAGCCGCTGGGCATCCCTGCTCAGGTCTCGGGCGTCGGCGAGTCGTCGTC